>JARGGH010000049.1 GCA_029210945.1 Anaerolineales bacterium | reverse complement strand
GGACTATTCTGCCCGACATGATTGTATGCCTGCCCCCGCATCGCAATCAAGTGCCCGGTGCGCCTTCGGTGCAGAAGATCACCCCTTAAGGATGCCCCTCATGGTCACATAAGGCTTGATAGGAGAGATCCCACTCTTCCCTCAACGGATTTTCCCCGACGCCTGCATTCCCACGTGGGATGCACCAGTTTCCGGTAGTGTGCTGGTCTTCTCGGATCACTATCCTGCCCCCGGCCCCATCGGAACTCGCTCTGCGGTAACGCTTCAGTTCCCGGCAAGCGATTCGCCGGGTGTCAACGATTGAAGAGGGGTTTGACCTGCTGATATCGCCCACACCGGGCGTACGCGAAGAAAGGCGCCCGGGGATCGGGCGCCTTTCTTCTTGAATTTGTTCTCACTTAGCCTTGACCGTGATTTGCTTCGGTTTGACCTCCTCTGCCTTCGGCAGCGTGAGGGTCAAAATGCCATTTTCGAAGTGCGCGTCCGCCTTGTCTGCATTGACCATGATCGGGAGGCGGATCGAGCGTGAAAATCGCTGGTAGCGGAGTTCACGGTGATGGTACACACGACCGTTGCCCTCCTCAGTCCTCTCCTCATGCTTGGCCTCACCACGCAGCGTGAGCACATCGCGGTCGACCGAGATCTGGATGTCATCGGCCGTCATGCCCGGCATCATCGCCTTGATGACGACCTCGTCGTCCGTCTCATACAGATCGACGGGTGCCAGACCTTCGAGCACCTCTCGACTGCCGCTCTTGCCCAGATACGCATCATCCATGATTTGATCAAGCATATCGTGCATCCTGCGCATCTCACGGAACGGCTCCCATCGAGTCAGCATTGTCATAATTTCACCTCCTCGACAAGTTTGGTTAGTCATTTAAATGTATAAAAAGCAGGTATTAATATTTCATAAGACGGAGATTGAAAATACGTTAATGCGGTTCGGGATTGAGGGCCCGGTGGCGCCCTGTCTATCGGGGATAAGGATGATGCAGTCGCTCGCTCTTGCCGGCACGTTCGTTCAGGACCCGGATCGGTGCGGAAATCCGACCGCTCCACCTGCAGGCACCGGGAGCGGCTCAATCCGTGTCTTGAAGGTCTTTCAGCAGCCGGCGCACTTCTGCCGAATCGGAGACAAAGAAGCGCGCTTTCGATCGCTCGGGGATCCCGACTTTCACCGACCATCCGTCCTCAGGGAGAGCCTCGAATAGGGCCTCATCGGTCACGTCGTCTCCGATGGCGAGAATGAAGTCGTACTCTGGCTTCTCGTGCAGCCACGGCTGTGCTGCTCGACCTTTACTCACCATGCTAGGCTTGACCTCTACAACTTTGTGTCCCTGCAGGATGTGCAGCGACGTGTTGGCGACATAGCCTTCGAGCGTCTCGGTGAGCTCGGCGGCGCGCTGCAAACCCAGCCCCGGCTCCGCCCGGCGGTAATGCCAGACGAGGGCATGCCCTTTTTCCTCCAACAAGGCGCCCGGAGTGCGGTCCACGAAGACATCAAACACCGGCCGCAGTTCCTCTTTCCAGTTTCCGACCGTAATCTCCTCGGCCTCTTTCCACCCACCTCCGCCATCTTTGCGGAAGCGGGCGCCGTGTTCGGCGACCAGATCGATACCCGCCTGCCCCAGCCAACCCTCCAGCGTCTCTGCATCACGCCCGGAGATGACCACAACTTGATTGTTTTCTGGCTGCTCAAGTTCACTCAGAATTTTGATCAACTCAGCATCGGGTCGTGCGCCTTCCGGAGTGGGCGCGAATTTAACCAGCGTGCCATCATAATCAAGGAGCAGCAGCCTTCGATCCGCTTCTCGATACGCATTGAGCAGCGATTGTCGCAGATCATCTCTCAATCGACGCGGCAGGTTCGACCGTCGAATGTCGCGCAGCGCCTCCATTTGAGTGATGAAATCGGCCGCCCAGCGATTCGTATCATAGCGCTTCAATCGTGCGCGCATGACCCGGTTGCGTTCGACCTGGTCCTCCAGAGATAAATTTAGCGCTTGCTCGAGCGCCTCGACAATCATCTCTTCATCGTGCGGGTTCACGATGATCGCTTCGCCCATCTCCGCTGCAGCACCCGCCGTCTCACTCAGGATCAACACACCCGTATCATCGGTCCGGGTTGCGATATACTCCTTGGCCACGAGGTTCATGCCGTCCCGCAGCGGTGTAACCAATCCCACATCGGCCAGCAAGTACAGAGGCGCCAGCTTTTCAAAGGGCAGGAACCGGTACAGGTAAGTGATCGGCGTCCATCCCGGCAGACCAAACTCTCCGTTGATGCGCCCGATCGTCTCATCGACTTGCTTCTTCAATTGCTGGTATTCAGGAACCTGCGTCCGCGAGGGAACCAACAGAGTGATCAACGAGACCTTTCCCAACCACTCCGGACGCGTCGCCAGGAAGCGCTCAAACGCCTCCATGCGCTCGAGAATACCTTTGGTGAAATCCAGACGATCTACCGAGAGAATGACTTTCTTTCCCGCGACCTGCTCACGCAGATTTTCCAGTTCATCCTGCACCTCCGGAAGCTCCCTGGCACCTGCGAAGCGTTCGACATCCACCCCCAGCGGAAACGTGTCGACCCGTATTGTCCGGTCGCCGAGGTTCACGCGGCCAAAATCCTGATCCAGGCCCAGAATGCGCAGCAAACTGCTCAGGAAGTGACGGGCGTATCCATAGCTGTGAAAGCCGACAAGATCCGAGCCGATCAGCCCGCGCAGTATCTCTTCACGCCACGGCAGCGTCCGGAAAATCTCGTATGACGGAAACGGGATGTGTAAGAAGTAGCCGATGATCGCATCGGGTAGCGCTTCTCGGATCATCGCCGGCAGGAGCATCAAGTGATAGTCGTGCACCCAGATCGTGTCGTTTGGGCCTGCATGCTCGAGCACCTTCTCACAGAAACGGGCGTTTACATCACGATACGCTTCCCATTCTTCGTGATCGTAATGTGCGAATTGAGGAAAGTAATGAAATAGAGGCCAGATGCAGCCGTTGCTGAACCCGAGATAGTACTTGTCGAATTGCTCGGCAGAAAGTTGCAAGGGTACGCTGTCGAATCGCTCTCGCAGATCGGTCTCGATGCGCTGGAATTCATCCGCTGAACCGACATTGATCCCCGGAGTCCCGATCCAGATCATTTCCATATCTTCGCGCAGCGCATTGAGCGTTGTCGCCAACCCCCCGACGCTGGGCGTATATTCAAAGCCGCCGCCTGCACGCTTTACGGTGACGGGAAGACGGTTGGAAACGACGATCAGTCGTTCGGGAACGTGATTGTGTCCGTCCATTGGTATATTCCCTTAACAGTCTTTCGTTGAAGTCGCGGAGTCAGATCAATCTTCTTTTTTTGGCTCCCACCAGGGTTGGTGCTTACGGATCCTCGCTTCAATCTCTTGCTTCTCTTTCAAAGTCTTTGCATCTTCATATCGCGTCTTCCATTTTGCCAGCTTCTCCTTGCGTCGCTGGCGGCGTGCGCGGTCGCGGTCTTTTTCTCTTAATGCCATAATCTGCTCACACTCCTTCTGTTCAGTCACTAAATGAGATCATACGCCTGTAGCACAACTATAACAGACCGGAGAGCCATCATAAACCCCTTCACGGAACGGATAAGGCCGGACAGATCAAGATGTGCCGGAACTACCTCCTACAAGCAGCCTTTCAACGCAACCATTGATAGAAAACGGCAAGAAATGCGCAGCTATGAAAGAAATCCTCGATGCTATTCTGAGATGATCCTCTTTATTGGACCCGCCCCGGCTTTCAGAAAGCAACTGGAAGGTCCGAATCTAATTTCGTACTGGAAATGGTACCGGATTCATTAATCAGCGGCGGAGGAATCGATTGATGGCAACGACAAAAACAGACTTTGTTCAGGATCTCGACGAAATTATCGGGGCCGAAGGGCCGCTCTGTGTTTCATTCTTCACCCCCACGCATGAGGTCGGCGGCGAGTGGCAGGGTGATCGCATCCACCTGAAGAACCTGATCCAGGAAGCTCAGAAACAGCTCAATGATCTGGAGACCCCGAAAGCCCAGATCGAGCAGTTGCTTGAACCTGCCCAACGGTTCTTGTTGGATGACGAGACCTGGAAACAGATGCGTGAAGGGCTCGCGATTTTCTCTTCAACCGACCGGCAGTTCAAATACCAAGTACCCTTCACTGTTGAGCCCCTGGTCGTCATTGGCAGACGCTTCCACATCAAACCGATCCTGCCATGGCTGACCAGGAACGGACCTTACTACTTGCTCGCGCTGAGCCAGAACAACGTCAGGCTGTTCAAGTGCAGTCCCGAGAGCTGCGTGAATGTCGATCTAGGCTCAACGCCGACGAGCATCCAGGAAGCTCTGCACTACGACGATCCGGAAACGCGATTGACTATGCATACGACTGAGAAGCAGGGACTGAAGGGAGCTGGAGACCCCGCTATGTTCCACGGCCACGGTGTGGGCCAAGACGACCAGGAGGCAAACTTGAAGAGGTATCTGCATGCCGTCGCCACGGGTGTCGAAAACATTCTCGGGGGCGAAAAGGCGCCGCTGATGCTCTATGGTGTCGAGGAAAACATCGCGCTGTACCGCGAGGTCAATAGCTTTCCGCACCTGTTTGAGGTAGCGCTTCATGGCAACCCGGATGTCAAGGAGGCAGGCGACTTACACCGTGAAGCAGACAAACATATGCAGGACTACTTCGAACGAGGAAAAACGAGAGCTTTGGAGCGCTTTAACAACCATCGCGGGACTGACCAGGTGTCTCAAGATCTTGAGGAAGTCTTGATCCACGCTTTTCAGGCCCGGATCGCCTACCTTTTCGTTGCTGTCGACGACCACGTCTGGGGCCAATTCGATCCGGACACACTGCAGATGCAGCAGAACGACACTGCCGATCCCGGTCGCGTAGACTTGCTGGATCTGTGCGCAGCCTACACACTGCAGCATGGCGGGGAGGTGTTTGCCCTGCCCGGCGATGAAATGCCTGTTGGTGATACTCCCATCGCGGCGTTGCTCCGCTTCTAATTAACTCACCCACAATCCAACCCGGTTGGAGACGCATAGAGACACAGGAGGAGGCGGTGGATGGCCAGACCGAAGACGCGGTCATCAGTCAAGCGCCTTTACGCTTTTATCACGGAAGATGAGCAAGGCGACGTTTGCGCCGATTTGCCCGAGGAGGCTTGTTCGGCGGCGCCCAATAATTTCTTTTTAAACGCACTGAACGGCGCGTTCACCAAATTAGGCGATCAACTGGGCAGTCCAGATCTTGTGCTCCCATGGTTGTTGGACACGCTTGGCGCACCTGCTTCGATCACCGGGTTCTTATCCCCTGTCCGCAATGCCGGAGCACTTCTGCCACAGCTGGCAGTCTCCGGCCGGATTCGAGAATTTGCATTTCGCAAAGGGTTTTGGCTTGGCGGCGGGTTCTTTTTCGGATTGGCCTACTTGCTGATGGTGCCGGCCGCATTAACCCTGACGGGTGCCGCCGCCGGCCTGGTGATCCTTGCGCTGCTCGCGTTCGGAAGCCTGTCCCGGGGGGTCAGCTCGGTCGCTTTCAAAGATGTGCTCGCCAAAACGATCCCGCAGGGCCGACGCGGCACACTGCTCGCCATCCGGGCCACCGTGGGCGGACTGCTGGCGCTCGGCGCGGGGCTCATCCTGCGGACAAAGTTTCAGGCAAGCGGCGACATCCGGACGGTCGTTTTCCTCGTAGGGTCAGCAGGCGTTCTCTGGCTTCTGGGGGCAGCGGTCATATTTTTCATCTCCGAGGAGCCCGGTGCAACCGAAGGGGCCCAAAATGCGCTCGAGGAGGCCCGCGCCGGGCTCGCCTTGCTGCGCAAGGAGAGCGGCTTCCGGCGCTACATCCTGGCAAGAGCGTTCTTGTTAAGCATCGAACTATCACTGCCTTACTATGCGCTCTATGCCCGACGCTTCTCTGATGGCAGTACAGGCGACCTGGGGGTGTTCATCATCGCCGCCAGTTTGGCGCAGGTGATCAGCAGCCCGGTCTGGGGACGGCTGTCCGACCGGACCAGCCGCTGGGTCATGGTGAGCAGCGGGATCCTGGCCGCGCTGACAGGTGTTTATACCCTGTTGCTGAGCTGGCTCTCATCAAATGGCATCAATATCTACCTGCTGGGCATCGCCGTAACGATCATCGGCTTCGCGCGGGCCGGCGTGCGCCTCGGTCGTCAGACTTACCTGATTGACGGTGCTCCCGAAATCGAACGTCCACTGTACTTCGCTTCAAGCAACACGATTATCGGAGTCATCACGCTGGCCGGCGGAGGGTTGGGTTTTATCGCTCAAGAAGCCGGCATCCGGATCCTCCTGGCGATCCTGATCCTTCTAGCGCTCAGCGGGGCTGCGGTCAGTTTCTCGATGCCAGAAGCCAAGCACCTCGCCAGCAGATAGCATGCGCGCGTAAGACTATCTCAAGAATTTCGTGCCTCACGAGAGAATTTTTCTACGACCCTGTATGAGAATGGTATCGAAATAGAACCAGCAAGCAACGGGAGGCAGACAACATGATTTTCAAGCAAGGAGCCACGATTGACAGCGCAGATGACAAACAGGTCGGAAAATTGCGGCGCGTTGTCCTGGATCCGCGCACGCAGACCGTATCCCATATCATCGTCGAACGGGGCTTGCTCTTCCCTGAAGATCGCGTCGTGCCGATTAATCTGGTCGAGTCCGCCCTCGAAGAGCACATTCGCTTGCGGCTCAACGCAGAGGAACTCAAAGACCTACCTGAGTTTGTGGAGACGAACTACATTCAGGTTCCAGAGGAAGAACGGATTGTCTCAGCTGCCGGACAGGCAGCCCCATTCTATCCTATCGCTCCAATGCCCACCTGGAAGCCCGGGACACCGGTCTCCGACCGCGATATCGAACCCATGATCGAGGAGCAAGAACGCCACATTCCGGATGAAAGCGTCGCCGTGCAGAAAGGGGCCGACGTCGCCGCTCTCAACGATGAGAAAGTCGGGGAAATCGAAGAGGTGTTGACCGATCCCAACTCACACCAGATCACACAGTTTGTTATCGCAAAGGGTCTCGTGTTGAAAGAAGAAAAACGCGTCCCCATCGAATGGGTTTCGGAAATCCACGAGGATGAAATCCGCCTCGCGGTCGGGCCAAAAATTCTGGAATACTTGCCCGCAAACCAGTAATCTAGCCCGAGATTCCGGCTTAAATGGCAAGCCCCTCGCCCAACGGCAGAGCGAGGGGCTTGTTCTTTTCACACGTGATAACCGATGCCTGAATGGAGAAATTTGACTCTGTAAGCACCGGTTTCAGTTGGCGCTGCACAAAGTCGGACGACCCTCATCGCCTCTGCTGACAGGCGGGGCAGAAATAGCCACCCCGCCCTGAAATGACGATGCGCTCTACCTACCCGCGGAGGCCGGGTGGCGATCACCGCGGCTTTTTGCTGTCGGTTCACATGCCTAGTCGGCAACCAGCCGGCGTGCTTCCCGCAGCATCTGCGCTGTGTAGCCCCACTCGTTGTCGTACCAGCTCATGATTTTCACCAGATCGCCATCGATCACTTTCGTCATGGTGAGATCAACGATCGAAGCACGCGGGTCTTTGATGATGTCGCTCGAAACCAGGTGGTCATCGCTCACCCCCATGATGCCCTGGTAGCGTTCTGACTCCGCTTCCTCCCGGAAAATCTGGTTCACCTCTTCGGAGGTTGTCTCTTTCTCGACCAGGATCACGATGTCGGAGATCGAGCCCACCGGAATCGGCCCTCGCACAGCGACGCCGTCGAAACGACCTTCGAGCTGCGGCAGGGCTTTCGCCGTCGCCAGGGCAGCACCCGTGGTCGTAGGCACGAAGTTCGCCGCGCCGGCGCGACCCCGGCGCCATTTGTCCGCGGGACCGTCGACGATTTGCTGCGATGATGTGTAGGCGTGGATCGTCGTCAGCGTGGCTTTTTTGACACCCAGGCGGCGGTCCATGACCTCCATGACGGGTGTGATGCTGTTCGTCGTGCAGCTCGCGCAGGAAAGCATCAGCGCTTCCTCTTTCGCAGGCGCATTCACGCCGTGTACGACGGTCAGGATCTCGTCTTTTGCCGGTGCAGATAGGATTACATGCTTGGCGCCAGCCTCAAGGTGTTTCTCAAGGTCCTCGCGTTTTTTAAATACGCCGGTGCTCTCGAAAACCAGATCGACCTCCAGCTCCTCCCAGGGGAGGTTCTCGGGGTTCCGCTCACCGGTGAATTGGATCTCTTTCCCCGCAACCACCATCTTGCCTTCCTGGATTTCCACTGTCTTCTCGTAACGCCCATAGACGGTATCGAATTTCAACAGGTAGACCAGGTTGTCCAATGGGATCAAATCGTTGACCGCTACGAGCTCGAGTTCGGGCATCTCCATGAGCTGCTTTAACGCTGCCCGTCCGATGCGTCCCAATCCATTAAGGTTCTCCTCCGAAAAGTGTGGATATCTAACATAAGTATTGGTCATGGAGAACGGCTTCTTGGGGATGCCTGCT
>JARGGH010000048.1 GCA_029210945.1 Anaerolineales bacterium | reverse complement strand
CGGCTAGCGGTTCGTCGGATCAACGCCCGCAGAGGACTCTCACCTCCTAGCTATCGCCCATGCCGGGCGTACAAACAAAAAGGGGCGGTCTAATCCCGCCCCTTTGTCATCGTCCTCAGGAGAACTACAACCGCGGCAGCTCGATCTTCTCCTGTTTCTGGTACTTGCCCTTTTTATCTGCATACGACACGCGGCACTCCTCATCCCCTTCGAAGAACAGCACCTGAGCGATGCCTTCGTTGGCGTAGATCTTGGCCGGCAGAGGGGTCGTGTTAGAAATCTCGAGCGTGACATAGCCCTCCCACTCCGGCTCGAACGGCGTCACGTTGATGATAATTCCGCAGCGGGCATAAGTGGATTTACCGACACAAATCGTAAGCACACTGCGCGGGATGCGAAAATATTCCAGCGTGCGGGCCAGCGCGAACGAGTTCGGCGGGATGATGCAAACATCGCCCTTAAAATCGACCATCGAATCGCTGTCGAATTCCTTCGGATCCACGACGGCAGAGAATACGTTGGTGAAAATCTTGAACTCATCCGCCACCCTGATGTCATAGCCGTAGGAAGAAACGCCGTAGGAGATGACACCATCACGCACCTGCCCCTCCTCAAACGGCTCGATCATGCGCTCCTCTTTCGCCATGCGTACAATCCAGGTATCCGATTTTAAGCCCATAGAAGACCTCCGCTACAGTTAATGTACCTACTCCGCCGACCGCTGGTCGCTCTTTACGCGGTTATGAAGTGTTCCAATACCTTCGATTTCGACCTCGACATCATTTCCATCTACGAGCGGTCCAACACCAGAGGGCGTACCCGTCAGGATGAGGTCACCCGGGTTCAGCGTCATGACCGAGGAGACAAACGCCACCAGCGTCGGCACCGGGAAAACCATGTCCCGCGTCGTGCCCATCTGACGGAGCTGGTCGTTGACGCTGCACTTGATGATCAGATCGGACGGGTCGAGATCGGTTTCGATCCAGGGACCGACCGGGCAGAATGTGTCGAAGCCTTTGCCGCGCGTCCATTGGCCATCCCCTCGCTGGAGATCACGCGCCGTGATGTCGTTGGCGATCGTGTAGCCGAGTACGTGCTCCAGAGCGTTGGCGCGTTTTATCCAGCGTCCGCCCAGGCCGATGACGACCGCCAATTCAGCCTCATGCTCCACCCTCTCGGACTGCGGCGGCAGCAGGATCGTCCCCCCATCGCCGATGACGCTGCTCGGCGGCTTGAGGAAGATCAGCGGGATCTCGGGTACCTCAGCGTCGTGTTCCTCGGCGTGGGCAACGTAATTGCGCCCCACACAGACAATCTTGCCCGGCTGGACGGGTGGGAACAGCTCGACTCGCTCTAATGAGATGTAGCCCTTTTTGCGCCGGAACGCGCCGAAAGGATCGCCTTCCAACGATCCGACTTTGCCTTCCGAGACCCAACCCCAGAGGATATTCTTTCCACCGCCAGGTTTATATCGAACGATCCGCATTTGCCGTTTTACCCCGCCGTTTGTGTGAACTCAGGCGAACCAGAGCGCTGCAGCCCGAATGAAGCCAGCCAACCATTATACTTGCGCGCCGATCGCGCGCACATCATTCAGCCCGTGTTCCCACGTGATGAATCGCTCTTTCTGCGAGCCCAGATTAAATCGTATGTGACCTGCCATGGGAAAACCTCGACAGTATCAAAGCCCGCTTCCTCGAGAACATCAGGGAATTCTTTGCGCGAGAACGTCTTGCCAAGGATCCAGCGCGCTTCCCTGCCGACCCGGTTCGTCATCAGCAGGTAGCCATCCGGCCTGAGAACCCTGGCCATCTCGGCCAGCGTCTGGCGCGGATCCGGTGTGAATTCGAGAATCTCGAGGCTGGCGACAAGGTCGAAGCTGCTTTCCAGGAAAGGCAGGGGGACTGCCCAGGCTCGCACCCACTCGGCGTCGTTATCCGGGGTCTGGTTGCGTCCAATCTTGCTCATCTTGACGGACGGCTCCAGGCAGATTACCTTCGCCCGGATATTCTCAAGCTGGAATAGGCCTTTCGCCAACCGTCCGGTCCCCGCCCCCACGTCAAGCACGAGCGGATCCTCCAGCGAACCGAGCACGGACGCAACCGGCCTTGCGAGGAACTGCTGCTCCCACTGGTTATCAAACTGTTTAATGCGTTCGTATTGGCTGGCAGCCAGGTCATAAAGCCATACCACGAATCGTTTTCCGAGATGTGTGCCCTCGCTGACGATCAGCTCCCAGAAGATGATTGCCACGATAAAGAAGATGATCAGGATGATGTAGACAAGCACGCGCGATCCATTCACTCAGGAATCTGGGCAACTATAGCATGGGGGCAGTTGGGATGATAGGGAATCGGGATGGCGATCAGGAATTCGAAATTGGAGATTTGGTATTCAGGGACTCCCGGGAATACTTACTCCATCATTCGCTTGGGCGATCGGCCGGTCGCCCAAGATTGTATCCGCGGAGTTTAGCCCGCGCTGGGGCGGTTCGCTAAAGAAGGGCATCCTGCAACGCATCCCTTCACCTCCCGCATGTTGTTCCTGATTGACCGGATGCCTGATCGCCGGGTGCCTATCGCTAAAAATCTATGGCGAATAAAAATCCGTATCAGGATAAAAATCCAGCCAGGCCCAATCGAAAGCCGTCGAGCCGGGCACCGGGCGTAGCGCCTCCCCCTGCAGCGGCCCTTCCAACGCCAGACCGAGCGCAGGATCCCACACGGAACCGGTCTGCTCATCGATCAATTCGCCAGCGCTCAGCTCAAACGTGAGCACGCGACCATTTAGCGTGCGAAGATACGCGTGGAAGCGCTCATCACCTGCCCAGACCAGCACGGGCTCTTCACCGACTGCGTCGTTCACCACGCCAGCCGCTTCGACATCCTGGTAATAATACGCGCTCGCTTGACCATCCCAGAGCAGCCCGATGACAAAGTCAGGGTCAAAACGTTCCCTGAATAGCCCCAGTGTCTCGGTCCCGTTGGTCATCACGAGCGTCTCCGGATGAGCGGACACCCAACTCTCCCAGGTCGCGATCTGCGAAGGCAGCAGGCAGAGTTCGATCCCCTTCAACTCGCCCTGGATGGCGCGACCCCATGGCTGGGACCAGATCGATTCTGTGCGATGGTCGTACCAGGTCATGGCGGTCATGAACAGCGTGCTGGCGTTCCCAAACACTTCTGTGCGACCATCGATGCGCCGGTCGTGCACGAGACCGGTGTAGCAAAGCGGTCACCAGGTGACGAGTGTGGGTATGCCTGCCAGTTCGTCGTTCACCATTTCACGAATCCGCAGCACGGAGATCGGGTAGGCCTTGGCCTCGCCATCCCACGCGACGCCGAGGATCAATTCATCCGCAACCAGCGGCGATTGTTCGGCGGGCACAAAGACAGGATTGTAGATCGGAGGGATCGCGTCGAGTGGTAAGTGCCGCCCGACACGGTAGTCGGTCTCATCATCGACACGCTTGTTGCGGGAAGCTCCAGGATCGATTTCATCATCCAATGAGTTCACGGGTTCTGTTGGGGACGGTGTCATCTCCGGGATGGGCCCGACGTCCCCCGGGGCAACGCCCTCACAGGCGCTCAAAAAGATTGAAAGCGAAAAAATCCAGGTGATTGCACGCATCAGTGCAAAGTATATCCGCCCGCGCCGGGCATCGATGTAGCGTGCAATACCGAACGGGATTATCAAGACGCAGCCGGTCCGTAGATCAGACTTTAAACTACAATGTACATAAGCGAAGAAAGGATCGTGAATCATCACTGCCGAAAGATCGAGCATCCATCTCTGGAGCGATGATGTCTTCTGGCTCCCCCGCATCCAGGATGCAGTCCGCGCCACCGGCCATGCTCTGGTTGTCATCCAGGGACCAGCCGATATCGGTGCTTCAAGCGAAGAGGTCACGGCCCGTCGGATTCCGCTCACCGAACCGCTTGAGGGACCAGATAGTCAACTCGTCCGCCACCTCACCGAAACGCGGCCGGCCTTGATCCTCGTCGACCTGACCTGTGACGCGATCCCGTGGGCGCGATGGATCCAGGTGATCAAGACTTCCGCTGCGACCCGCAGGATCCCCATCCTTGCATTTGGACTGCACATCCACAAAGAAAACCTGGCGGCTGCGAGAGCGGCCGGCGCCGATACCGTCGTCAGCCGGGGCAAATTTACGAGGGATCTCAGTGAGTTGATCGAAATGTGGGCGCGACCGTCCCTTGTGGAAGATCTCAGGTCCGCCTGCCGGGGTGAACTTTCCGAGCAAGCACTACTGGGCATCAGGCTACATAATAAGATGGAATTCTATCAGGCACATGAGAAGCTCGAGCTGGCTTGGATGGAGGCTGAGGAACACGAAGGTTATCTGTATCGCGCCCTGCTGCAGACCTCCGTCACCTATCTCCACCTGGAACGCGAAAACCTGCGCGGTGCCGCGAAGATGCTTCTGCGCTTGCGGCAATGGCTCGATCCACTTCCCGGCACCTGCCGGGGTGTCGATATCCAGGATCTGCGGGAAACCGTCGATCGATTACGATCGATCGTCGATGAAACATCCAGCCATGAAGATCTGCCCCCGCTTGAAACGCTCTTCCGACCCTTTCAGGTCGGACTGTCAAAACTAGAAAATCACTAGTCAGGAGGTCATCATGATCGCATACCTGGTATCCATGGATGTAAAGCCCGATGCGATAGAGGCTTTCAAAGAAGCATCCATCATCAACGCTCGGAATAGTCTTGATGAACCCGGCATCGCCCGCTTTGACTTCATTCAGGGACAGGAAGACCCCGCCAGGTTCATGTTCATCGAGGTCTACGGGACTGAGGGAGATGTCCTCGCACACAAAGAAACCGATCACTACAAGATCTGGCGCGAGACCGTCGCCCCGATGATGGCGCAGCCGCGTAAAGGCGTTCGCTATGACGTCGTCCATCCCGAAGAACAAGCCTGGTGGTCGGTATGAAATTCGATTTCACTACTGCGAACCGGATTATTTTTGGCGAGGGGGTTCTGGAACAAGCTGGAGCCCTCGCCGCCGAGCGAGGTCGTCGTGCGCTCATCGTGACCGGATCCACAGTCGAACGCGCCCGCCAATTGATCGAGCTGCTTGAAAGTGAAGGGCTCGAGGCAGCCACCTTCCCGGTCCCCGGTGAACCCACCGTCGTGTTGGCTAAGGAAGGGCTTGCACTCGTAAAATCGATGCGAGCGCAGCTAGTGCTCGGTTTCGGCGGCGGAAGCGCGATCGATGCCGGTAAGGCGATCGCAGCCCTGGCCACAAACGGCGATGACCCGCTCGAATTTCTTGAGGTGATCGGCGAAGGCAAGCCTCTGGTCAACGACCCCCTGCCCTACATCGCCATCCCGACAACCGCCGGCACCGGCTCGGAGGTCACCCGCAACGCCGTGCTCGCATCCAGGGAATACCGGGTAAAAGTCAGCCTGCGCAGCGCGAAGATGATCCCGGACGTCGCGCTAATCGACCCGCTCCTGACCTACAGCGTTCCCCCTGCAGTGACCGCATACACCGGCATGGATGCGCTCACCCAGGTGATCGAACCCTACCTGACGCGCAATCGGAATCCGTTCACGGATACGCTGGCACGGGAAGGCATGCTGCGCGGGGCGGGAACGTTAGTGCCGGCCTACCAGGATGGCAAGGACCGTGAAGCCCGCAGGCAGATGGCTTTCACCAGCCTGATGGGCGGGCTCGCGCTGGCGAATGCCGGATTGGGCGCCGTTCACGGGTTCGCAGGGCCTTTTGGAGGCATGTACGACGCCCCCCATGGCGCGATTTGCGCCGCGCTGCTGCCGCACGTCATGCATGTCAATTTACTGAGGGCGCAGGAGCGCCGGGACAACCAAGAGCTGCTGAAACGGTTCGACGATGTCGCTGGCTTCCTGACAGGCGCGCCGCATGCAGCTGCTGAGGACGGCGTGCGGTGGCTGGAGTCCCTGGCAGATACGCTCGAAATCCCTCCCTTAGGGACCTACGGTTTTGAGCGTGGGGATTTCGAGATCCTGATCGAAAAAGCCTCCGTATCCAGCTCGATGAAGGGCAACCCGGTCGAACTCTCCAACGCCGAGATGGCGCTGATCCTGGAGCGGGCTATGTAGCAAGGCGAGGGTCACTTCAACCCACCAGGCGTTCTAACAGTTCATTGATGGTTTCCGCCGGATCGCTGCCTTTGTGAAACGCGCTCGCCCGCATCAGAGCATCCTTGCGCAGACGGACTTTGACCTCCGGTTCGACGATCACGGTCAGGCAGGCTGCTCCCAGCGCGCGCGTATCCCCTGGCGCCACAAGATAGCCTGCGGGGCCCAGCACATCCGCAGCCGCAGGCGTATCGAAACCCGTCACGGGGACCCCACAAGCCATCGCCCAGCGCATGATCTGGTGTTCCAGACTTCGCCCGCCCTGCAGAAGCGCTCCTGCCTGTCGATAGAGCGCGGGCAGTTCATCAAATTCGACCTCCTTCAGCAGGTGAACGGAGTGCGCCAATCCCATCCGGTGAACCTGATCCTCCCAGACCCGACTCTCAATCCCCTCAGAGACGAGCGCCGCCAGAGGAACCGTATCCCCAACCGAGCCGTCCACCCAGGTCCACGCCGCCAGCAGGAGCGGCACGTCTTCGAGTGAAACGCCGTGAGCGAGCACGTAGCCCGGCGGGAGCTCGCGACGTGAGGCGCTCGAGCGATCATCCGGATCAGGCAGCGTTCTGAAGCTTGTGTGCACCCGGGGCCTGACAGTGAGGATATTGGGGTCGTTAGCCGCCTCTATCGGGAGATCGCTGTAAATCAAGCGCCGCGCAGCGCCCTGCGCCCCGGCTCTGCGGGCGGCGTGCAACAAGCGCCCGGCGAACCCCCGTACAGCTGCTGCCCTGCCCAGCACCTCGAACAGCACCACCGGAACCGGGGATCCCAGCGGGGCAGCGCTATAGGGCATGAGCAAGACATCCGCCCCGGATGCTTTGACTATCCCGGGAAGGTCATATTGCTCAAACTTCAGAGTCCGCCAGGCGCTCGCGGACTCAGGGACAGTGAACGTTGGGATCGATCCAAACGATCGGGTTACCTGCTCTGGCCCGATCAGCTCGAGTTCAAAACCGTGTTCCTGTCGGGCCAATGCAGTGATGAACTCATCGCAAACCATGCGCGCGCCATGCGTCAGAGTTCTTGGATCCACGGGCAGCGAGAGCGCAATCTTAATCACGAACAAATCGAATGCTCCAATTCCGGGGCACGAGCCGCCACCGGGAAGGCTTTAGAGTATTGTATGCGAATGCAACATCAGTTGCTGGCGGGTTGAAAGCATCCCGGCGCGGTACAATGCCGCCATGCAAAGCGAGCAAACCCCCACCATCGATCAGGAACGACAGGACCGGGCGCGTGAGTATGCCCGCATCCGCCGGCGGTTGATGCTGCTGCAGCTCCTCGGCGGGGCTGCGTATGTCCTGCTCTGGATTCTGTTGGGTTGGGCAACAGACCTGCGGGCGCTGCTCACGAGCGGAGCCAGCGGCGGCCTGTTGCCTTTTGAGCCCCATTGGACGCTCCAGGTCGTGCTCTTTACGCTGGGCTTTGGCCTGCCGTGGTCGATCACAACCCTGCCGTTGAGCTACTATTCGGGTTTTGTGCTCCCCCACCGCTACGACCAATCCACGCAGACGCTGCGTGAGTGGATCTGGGATGGTGTAAAAAGCACGCTGATCTCGTTGGTGATCGGCATGCCTCTGCTGCTCGGCCTGTACGCGCTGCTGCGGACTTCAGGTGACGCCTGGTGGTTGTGGGCTGCGGCTGGGTACACATTCTTCGGCGTCGTGCTCACCAGCCTGGCGCCGGTCCTGTTGATGCCCATCTTTTACGAGCTGAAGCCGCTGGCCGATGACCGCCAGGACCTGGCTGAACGTCTCATCGATCTGGCCCAACAAGTGGGCACCCGCGTCGAGGGCGTTTACAAGATCGATATGAGCCGGCGTACGAAGGCAGCCAACGCCGCGCTCGCCGGGTTGGGCCGCACGCGCCGGATCTTGTTGGGCGATACGCTCCTGGAGAATTTTACGCCGGATGAAATTGAGACGATCCTGGCCCACGAACTCGGGCACCATGTCCACCGCGATATCCCGCTGGGGATCGCTGCCCAGACCGTGTTTAATTTCGTCTCGTTTTATATTGGAGCGCTTGTGCTGGACCGGGCTGTCGGAACTTTCGGGCTTCAGGGGGTGGGCGACCCGGCCGGGCTGCCGGCGCTGACCCTGGTGTTAAGCATCGTCGGCTTGGTCAGCATGCCCATAACGAATCACTATTCACGCTGGCGAGAATCGATGGCGGATGACTTCGCACTGCGTCAAACCGCGAACCCGAGAGCGTTCGCCAGTGCGATGACACGCCTCGCAAATCAGAACCTCGCGCAGATCGACCCTCCACGCTGGGTGGTGCTGCTGCTCTCCAGCCACCCGCCGCTACGCGATCGCATCCAGAAGGCGGAAGCCTATCTAAAAAGCGTAGAGGCGGGGTAACCCCGCCCCCACGCATGGATGCTGCTGTCAGCCAGATTTACTCCCTAATCGATCATTCTTGCGACGGGGCGGCCGACCGGCCAGGCTTACGTCCTGTTGAAGCGCCCTCAAGTGATCATTATGGTGCACATATGCAGGAATTTAGCCACCCAAAACCATCATTCAGGCGGACACACGCGTCCGCCCCAAAGCCTGCCGAAGGATATGCCTGGATGACCGCGTGCGTTCTCACGGCGTCATCGCCAGGAACGGAGCGATGGCGTCCCTGTAAACCAGCGGTTGTAGCCATGGGCTTCAGCCCGTGCAGGAGTTAGGGGGATCATGCCTCTGTTTCAACGGACGTTCTTTTCCTACAAGTCATCGATGCGCAGGCTAAAGCCTGCGGCTAGTGCGCCTGTGAGCGTGCACGAACAGAGGGGTGAAAGTCCCCTTCAGGCATGCGCTCTCCGGCCTGTAACCGAA
>JARGGH010000047.1 GCA_029210945.1 Anaerolineales bacterium | reverse complement strand
CATGCTACGTTAATTCCTGCATAATCTGATTGCTGGAAAGGAGCCGATCGGTATTGGTGCGGGTAGTTTATATTATGATAGTGGGATTGACTAGCTTCAATAGCAAATCATTAGGTAAAAGATTTGAATTCACCTGATCCTGAGGAATCCTCTGGCTATTAAAAAAAACTGAGCCCGAGTGGTCTCAGGCTCAGTTTCGCATTTGAAAATTACTGATAGATTATCTAGCCAGCACGTCCGGGGTGGGGCGCTTGCTCTGCCTGACAGCCCATATCAAGATCGCGACCAACACAAGGATCACTGCCCAACCTACAACGCCTAATTCTGTATATTGGACGACGATTGGTGCGATGATCACCGAGACCAGATTGACCACCTTGATCATCGGGTTCAGGGCGGGGCCGGCTGTATCCTTCATCGGGTCCCCAACCGTGTCGCCGACGATCGCTGCCATATGGCGCTCGGATCCTTTGCCGAGATTATTTTCAGGATCGGATGGTTCATCCTCGATGAGCTTCTTGGCGTTGTCCCAGGCTCCACCGGCGTTGTTCATGTAGACCGCAAGTAGCTGGCCAGAGAGGATCGCCCCTGCTAAGAAACCGCCCAGCGCTTCAATCCTCAACACCATCCCGACCACGATCGGCGTGATAACACCAAGCAGGGCGAGCGAGACGAGTTCCTTCTGCGCTGCGGTAGTGGAGATCGCTACCGGGGTCGCGTAATCCGGTTCAACCTCTCCGGAAAGAACTCCGAGCTTGAACTGCCGCCGAACTTCTTCGATGATCAGCGCCGCTGCTCTTGAAACAGCGTTTATTGTGAATGATGAGAATAACCAGGGCAGCGCCCCGCCGATCAGCATACCCACGAAGACCTGTGGTAGGTCGACACGGATGCCGATGGATTGGATCTGGCCTTCAAGCGGGATGCCAAGTGAGGCCTGGGCCCGACTGACATCGACCATGAACGAGCCAAATAACGCCACCGCCGCGATCACCGCCGAACCGATCGCCACACCTTTTGTGATTGCTTTTGTCGTGTTTCCAACCGCGTCGAGATCCGCCATGATCTGTTGGGCCTTCTCTGTGCCTTCATCAGGGTCCCCGGACCAGGCCATCTCACCGATACCGGCAGCGTTGTCGGCAATTGGACCATAGGAGTCCATCGCCACATTGTTGCCGGTCAGCGTCAGCATGCCGATACCCGCCATGGCGACACCATACAGCACAAAGGTTGTGATTTCAGCGGTGCTGTAACCGGGGATACCGCTGAAGATGAACACAGAAGACAGGATCGTGATCGAAATGACCAGGATCGACCAGACGCTTGATTCGTAGCCCACGGCGATGCCGGAGAGGATGGTCGTCGCCGGCCCGGTGTTGGTTGCTTTCTTAATCTCGTTCACCGGTGGGCTGTGGCTGCCAGTGAAGTACTCGGTGAGACGATCGATACCAATTGCGAGCAGCACACCGACGGTGGTCGCCATGAACGGACGCCACCATGTGCCTGGGATGTCATTGCCCATGTAGAAGAAGGCGGTCAGGCCGAACAGCACGATGGAGATGCTTGCCGACGAGAGATAGCCACGGAAGATTGCCTTCATGGCATCTCCGCGTTCTTCCTCATCGCTGCGAACCGCATAGGTTCCGATGATCGATGAGAGCACACCGATCCCGCGTACGAGCAGTGGGTAGATGATCCAATCCAGGTCGCCGGTGATATGCCACAAGGCGAGACCGAGGATCAACCCGGAAACGATCGTAACTTCGTATGATTCGAAAATATCTGCCGCCATACCGGCGCAGTCACCAACATTATCGCCGACGAGATCAGCGATGACCGCCGGGTTGCGCGGGTCGTCTTCAGGAATGCCGGCCTCGATCTTACCGACCAGATCCGCGCCGACATCAGCCGCCTTTGTGTAAATCCCACCACCGACACGCATAAAGAGCGCCAGCAGCGTGCCTCCGAAGCCGAAACCCAGCAGCGCGTCGGGTGCAGCTATTCCAAAAATGATGAAAATGATCGTGCCGCCGAAAAGGCCGAGCCCGTCCGTCAACATACCGGTGATCGTGCCGGCTCGATAGGCGATGCGAAGCGAATCCGAGAAGGAGCGACGTGCTGCCGAGGCAACACGTACGTTAGCCTGGACGGCCATGCGCATGCCGATCTGGCCGACGATCAAGCTGAAACCAGCACCCATAACGAATGCAATCGCGCGACCGAACCCGACGATCAATCGTACGCTGCTCCGGTCAAAATCACTGAATCGCTCGATTGCTTCTGGAGTAGGTTCGACAATATAGACGGAGAAAAATAATGCCAGAGTCAGAATCCCGATGAGAGGGAGGATGCTCTTCAGCTGTCTTTTTAGATAAGCGTCGGCACCCGCGCGGATGGCTCCCCAGACCTCCTGCATTTTCGCAGTGCCCTTATCCTCTTTCAAGATTTGATTGCGAAGGTAGACCGCATACAGGAGACCGAGAATGGCAATCCCCAGTACCGACCAGATCGCAATCTGCTCAAATGATGATAGTCCCTCCATTGAAAGCATGATGGAAGTTCTCTCCTCCTTTTTAATAGCTATCTGTTTTGGAGAACTCGCCGATTGTACTTTCCGAAACTAGCCACGTCAAGCCATCCTTTCAGTATGATTTTTCACGGTCGTTGCAGTCCACTTTTCAATTCCAAATGACAGTCGAGAATTGGTTATTGACTTCGCCCGCAGCTTTTTGTATAGTGTTCAGCGAGGTCGATGACAAACCAGACCAAGATGCCACGAGCACATGTTGCCTCCAATCCAACAGGCGCAGTGCTTTTTCTACGTCTGAATTGCATCAATTTGGCAGAGACGATTGAAGGAAGATTAGCATTGCAGGCAGCATTCCATAATGTACGTATTCGGACTCGCAAAGTGTAAGACCGATACGAACCATCTCCTCCCGATCTTCCGCAAGTGATCGAAGTCTAGATACGAAGATTGTCATATCCCGGGATGTCCCACCAGGATTATCCGGCTTTGAGCGCGACATGTTGAGAGGTAAATGAAGAGAATTCGTAAGAACGGCAAGTTGGTTGATGGTAAAAAGCCCGAATTGGTCCAGGGTAAGCTGCTTGAAATTCAGCAGGTGAGTGAATACCCTGAACACCTGTCAGGCGAACTTGAGAATCCGATTGTCGAGCAACTCATCGATTTGGGTAAAGAGCAAGGGTATCTCGTGCTTGACGATATTCTGGCAGCTTTTCCAGAGGCGGAAGAGGACCTCGAGCAGCTGGATGAAGCATACGCGGCACTCACCCAGGTTGGCATCAAGATACTCGACGATGGCACCGACGGCCAGGTTGATCCCCGGAACGGCGATAATGAGCAAACCGAGACTGAGTTTGAGGAAAGCTTACTTTCCACGGTGGATATCGACGACGGTGTAGGTATCTATTTGAAGGAAGTCGGCAGGGTGCCTTTGCTTACAGCTGAACAAGAGGTGGATCTCGCGAAACGAATCGAGCGGGGGCGTGAGGCCCGGGAGTCGATGGTGATCGGCACGCTCTCAACGAAGAGGAAATCTGAGCTGCGCCACCATATTGAAGATGGTTGGGCGGCACGCGAGCATTTGATCACTGCTAACTCACGACTGGTTATCAGCGTGGCCAAGAAATATATGGGGCGCGGCGTGCCGTTTCTAGACTTGATTCAGGAAGGCAACATTGGATTGATCCGGGCCGCGAAGAAGTTCGATTACCGGCGCGGGCACAAGTTCTCGACCTATGCAACATGGTGGATCCGCCAGGCTGTGACGCGTGCGATCGCTGATCAGGGCCGGACGATCCGCGTCCCGGTTCACATGGGAGATCAGATCAACCGTTTGCTGCGTGTGTCCCATCGTCTGACCCAGGAGCTTGGCAGGGACCCGAGTTCAGAAGAGTTGGCCGTCGCGCTCGATGTGACTCCAAAGAAAGTTGAAACCATGATCCAGGTCGCTCGTCGACCGCTTTCGCTCGAGACGCCTACCGATGATGAAGAAGATTCTTTTCTGGGGGATTTCGTGCCCGACGAGGATGCTCCTGCACCCGCTGAAATCGTCACGCAGAATTTGCTTAAAGAGCATCTCGAAGATGCTCTGGCAACATTACCTCCCCGGGAGGTTCGGATTCTCCAACTCCGCTACGGTTTGCTTGACGGGCAGAGCTACACATTGGAAGAGGTTGGGAAGAAGATGGGGGTCACACGCGAACGTGTCCGCCAGATAGAGGCACAGGCTCTCACCCGGCTGCGGCATCCAACTCACCGCCGTCAGCTGATTGATTACCTCCACGAGAATTAGCGCAACCCGGCTTCACGGATCAAAAATGACTGCCCGCGGGCAGTCATTTTGATTCTCTGGAACTTAAGCTCACTTCCGCTCGAAGATCAGCATACCATCCGTACCGTAAATGTCGGTCTCGATCGTGGCAACCAGTGCATAATGCGCAATAAAATTGACTTCCTTCATGAAGGTCTCCCGGCCGTAGACCTCCAGCACAACGATGTAATCGGGCGCTTCTATCAGGATCAACTCCGATGGGATCGCGTAGTTGATGACATATTTCTCCTCAGAGATCGGGTAATACTGGGTCGATTGGGGTGAGATCAGCCCGACCGTGTCCAGGATATGTGCCCCGGTTTTGTAACCTAACACTCCGATATCCCCGGCGGCTATTGTGTCCCCGGGATCCAGGAGCGGCGCGACGATTGAGGCTGCTTCGTGGTAGGAGTTTTCGAGTTTGATATACGCCATTTCGGGGGCAGGCCGGTCCAGACCATGGTCCGGGCGCAGCGTCCAGGCGTTGACTGTTAGCGCAAATGCGATTGCGATTGCAGCCGTCGAGATCCAGGTCTTGCGCGTCTGTCGCCCAATATCTGTAAGACCAAGGAAGATCCCGATGAAATACATCGGCAAAGGTGGCGTAAGGTACCATCGAAAGATCAACGGGTTTGCGAGCGTGAACACTGAGAAATAGAACGCCGGGTAAAGAGCCATTGGCCAGGCGTGTCTGAAGTCCTGGAGAGCATGTCGCCAGCCGGTGATGAATAGACTTGGGAAGATGATTATCCCCAGACCGATCCACCAATTGCCGAAGAAATTCTGGCCAAAAAATGGTGTCGCGAAATGCTGCAGCAGGCGGATCAGGGCAGCATCACCGGGGAGGATGTAGGCGGATGTTTTCGCGGCGATCGAGTGGGGTACCGGTGTGCCATATGCTGTGGAGCTGATCATTATCCAGATCGCGAGTGGAACCGAAAATGAAAGGATTTCAGCAGCGTTTGGCTTGCTGCCGGTCTTTTTGACCCAGTGGATCAGACGGTCCACGCCGATTAGAACAACAAACAGGAGCGCATCTGGACGGGTTAGCACGCTCAACCCGGCGAAAAGTGCGGCCAATACCGACCTGTGTTTCAGATGAAAGTAGAAGGTGGCACTCATGAGCAAGATTAACAGGCTTGTTTCCATGCCGCCGATCGCAAATGAGACGGACATCGGGGTTATCGCCCAGATCAAGGCAGCAGCAGTGCCCGCACGCGGTCTTGCCAGACTTTCACCGAAGCGGATGAGAATGTAACATGTAAGCGCGTCAAACAAGCCGTTGACGACGAGAGCGATCAATGGGAAATCTGCATCTGCTCCGCCGCTGACCAGGCCAAGTCCGGAGAGCAGCAATGCGTAGAGCGGGGTGGTCGTGCCGAGCACCCACTCGCCTGGGTTGTAGACCAGGCCGTTGCCAGCCAGAAGGTTTCGGGCGTAACGAAAGGTGATGAAGGCATCGTCAACCGTGCGGGGGCCAGGCAGCAGCCGCATAGTCATCGCTAATAACGGTATCAGTATGTGCTGAAGGTGAAGGAGACGTCTGCGCACACGCGCATTATACAGATGGTGGCACAGACAGGAAAGTTCAGGGAGCACGCGATCGCACGGAATTGGGCAGCTGCAGGTGTCGTCGCGTTAGCGTTAATATTTAAGTTTGCGCTGCTGTGCCTGGACGTGTACCCGTTCAACGCTGATGAAGCGATCGTTGCCCTGATGGCTCGTCATACACTGAACGGGGAATGGCCAATTTTCTTTTACGGACAGGCCTATATGGGCAGCCTGGATGCCACCTTGGTCGCAGCAGGTTTCAAGCTCTTCGGCCAACAGATATGGGTGATCCGTCTGGTTCAGTCGGTGCTCTTCGTGGGTGTGTTGCTCACATCGATGCGCTTGAGCACGAAGTTATCAAAGGGCTCAATTCCCAGCTTGATCACAGGGTTGCTGCTCGCAGTTCCAACGGTTAATTTAAACCTTTACACAACCGTATCGTTGGGCGGCTACGGCGAAGCGCTGCTGCTTGGCAACTTGATCTTGCTGCTGAGCATGGCGATCCGGGAACGCGGACATAGCTGCTGGCTCCATTTTCTGTGGGGCTTAAGTGCCGGGGTTGGTTTCTGGGCGTTTGGTTTGACGCTCATTTACATCATTCCCGCAGGCATTTTCGTGATCTACAGTCGAAAGGCGGAGGGCAGCCGGCGATCGCTTAAAAAAGGGCTCACCTGGATGGTCCTGGGGGTGTTGGTGGGTGCAGCGCCCATTTGGTACTGGATGAGCATGCACGACCCTTCTACGCTCGTGGCCGAGCTTCTCGGCTCTGCGGTCGCGGGGACCTCCGCATCAGGCTATTGGTCCACAGTTTCCAACCATCTGTTCAGTTTCGTTATCTTTGGTCTGACGGCAGCCTTCGGCCTCCGGGCTCCTTGGAGCACGGAGATTTTTTTCGAACCTCTGGCGATCGGGCTTGCCTTTTTCTGGGCCGCAGTATTTATTCAATTCGTACGTTCGCTGCGCGGGAAGAGTGGGTCACCGGCAGTTGCGCGTCTTCTCGGCGGGGCGGTTCTGGTGCTTATTGTGGGCTTCATTCTGACACCATTTGGTGGGGATCCCTCCGGGCGATATTTTCTACCCTTAACGATCATGGCGGCAATCTCCGCTGGGCTGCTGTTCAGCCACAGCAATGAATGGTTTCCGCGCTGGGTAGCCTGGGCGCTCTTTGCCATGGCCTTTACTTATCAGCTGGCGGCGAATTTCCAGGTTGCACTACACTCTCCATCTGGGTTTTCGACGCAATTCGATCCGATCGCCCGCATCGATCACGGAGCCGATGAAGCGCTGATCGAATTTTTAGAGGAGCAGGGAGAAACGCGCGGATACACAAACTATTGGGTTGCATATCCGCTGGCTTTCAAATCGAACGAGCAGTTGATCTTTATACCGCGATTGCCCTATCACCTGGATTTTCGATATACATCACGGGATAATCGTTATGATCCTTACAATTCATTGGTCGATCAAAGTGGCCGGCAGGCCTACATCACAACCAAGCATCCAGAAATGGATGAGTTAATCCGCATGCGTTTTTCTGCGTTGGACGTAACCTGGCGGGAGGAGCGGATCGGTGATTTCCAGATCTTCTATGATCTGTCCAGGCCGGTGCTGCCAGAAGATATTGACACGCGGTTTCAACGGTGACCGCTGATAATCACGGAACTTCGCATAGACGGACTGCGGGCTTTACTGGCACGTGCCATGCACGGATCTGGGGAACAGGCGACTAAGGCAGCGATGAAATTCCAGAAACTACTCTATCTCCTCACATTTTTATCGATCGTTGTGATGGCGACCCGCGTGTCGGTCGCCAGCGATACTTTCTGGCATCTACGCGCGGGGGATTGGATTGTCGAGCATGGACAAATATTGCGCGAGGATCCATTTTCATTAACCCGCTTTGGTGAAACCTGGCGGTACCCCGGATGGCTGGCACAGGTTCTCATGATTTCGTCTTACCGCCTCCTGGGTTTTCCGGGGTTGAACATTTTCACCACCGTGTTCGTTTTAATCGGTCTTGCTTTCACCTGGCGTGCGATGAAGGGCAGCGATTTTGCGCGTGTGACCGTTTTGCTCCTGGCTGCGATTACATCAGCTGTCTATTGGTCCGCGCGACCACACATCATGACCTTTGCGCTCACAGGACTTGTCCTATACGTGCTTGAGGACTATCGTAATAGAGAGCGAAATCGTCTCTGGATTCTGCCGTTGGGTATGGCCCTCTGGGGGAACCTGCATGGGGGATTCGCCGCAGGGTTTATTCTCATCTTGCTCTACCTCGTTGGAGAGATTCTCGAAGCGGGGATCGAAATTATCAAAGCGAGGATGAACCTGGGCGAGGCGCTGCGTTCTCACCAGCGCGCCACCGTGAACTACGCGGGCTTCGGGCTTCTAAGCGCCATTGCGCTCTCGATTAACCCTCATGGGCCGAGGATGATCCTTTACCCTTTCACGACGATCGGAATTGAGAGCCTACGTGATTACATCCAGGAGTGGCAGTCACCAAATTTCCATGAACCACAAGTTTACCCATTTCTCTTCTCGTTGTTGCTCCTGCTCCTGGTGTTTGCAGCGACGAAGAAACGAGTGGCTGCTCACGAGTATTTGGCAACGGCGACATTCTTGGTGCTTGCATTGACGGCGGGCCGCAACATCGCCCTCTACGCCCTGGTCGTATCACCGGTGCTGTCACGGCATCTATCCTCCTCGCTCGAGCCACTCGCCGTACGTTTTCAGAACAGGGATGAGTTCGATCCAACTCTGGCGGGGCGCTTGAATCTAGCCCTTCTATTTCTGTGTCTATTTCCAGCTTTAATCAAGATTTCATATCCGCTCAACCCAGAAGTCAATCGCGAGGCATTAGGCGAGCAGTTTCCGTATGGAGCTGTTGAGTTCATCAAAAGCACAGAGCCCGAAGGTCCGATGTTCAACTCCTATAACTGGGGCGCCTTTATCATCTGGGAGCTTTATCCGGAATATCGAAGCTTCGTTGATGGGCGGACGGACCTTTTTAATGATGAAATCTTGCTAGCGTATCTATCTGCATGGAGGGGTGAATCTGGTTGGGAAGAGTTTCTTGATCAATGGGGGATCAAGATTGTTTTCGTCGAACCTGAGGCACCACTTCGTCATAAATTACTGCAGTCGGGCTGGATGTCCATTTATGAGGACGAACAGGCA
>JARGGH010000046.1 GCA_029210945.1 Anaerolineales bacterium | reverse complement strand
ATGGATGTTTCAGTTGAGATCGCCCGGGAAGGGCACAATTACTGGGTCGTCGCGACAAAAGTCTGACCACGTCCCCGCCCCCCCAGGGCTCCGGGGAGGTTGTTTATTCATCCGCAAACCCAAACCTCCTGTTTCTCACGATCCGGCCTCAAATCTGTTGACTCCCCCTGTTGATTATTGTACGATGGCTCCAATCATCATAGGACTTAAGTCCTATCGCTTCGTGCAGCCACAGGGGGTCTGTATGAAAGCCACAGCACGCGTTTTCCAAGGGACGGTCCTGACGATCATCGCGCTCGCTCTATTCGCAGGCAGTGCTCAGGCAGACTGCGGCGAGGGCGAGCCTGATTGTCCATTAATCCCGCCGCAATCTCGTCAAGTCGCAGTTTCCACCACCTCCGGCAGGCAAGTCATCCGCACGGATTCATACAGCCTCCCAATCCAACCCGCGCCCCTCTCGATGCCTCTTCCAGCCAGACTTGAGCCAACCGGGAGAAAGCCTGAAGATAACTCCGACACCCATCCCGACCTCAAAACAATCGAAGTTAGTCTACGCCGTCAGGATCCTTCCGATGTCTCCTGCGGGGTCCAGGCTCTCGGCATGGCCCTCGAACCGCTGGAAGGCGCCGCGCCCTCCTCCGCTGCGATCCTTGATTTCCTCCTGGCGAACGATTATCTCTACGACTTCGGCACCGGCGCTGAGGAGCTCGCCATGGCGGCACAGTCGCTGGGTTACGCCGGCTCGGTCGCGTTCCACGGCTGGACGCTGGAAGACCTGCACGCCGAGTTCGAAGCCGGCCGCCCGGTCGTCGTCGACCTGGGCGCCAACGGACCGGACCAGCCCGGCCACTTCGTCACGCTGACCGGCATCGCCGCGGACTGGAGCCGGGTGGCCTACAGCGACCCGATTCTGGACGAGCGGGTCGTCCCGCTGGCGGAGTTCATGCGCTTGTGGGACCTGCAGGGCAACAGCGGCGTAGCGGTTGCGGCTGCGCCGCCCGCCGCAGGCAGCCCCGACTACGCCCCCTGGACGGCGCTCGCCGCGGCGATGATGGCCACGCTCGCCCTCGGCCCGGGGGTGCTTGAAGATCTACGCCGGAAGGGAGCAGGCGGAAGCATCCGGATCAGTATGACCGCCGGCGATCCAGTTATTCCTGATCAGGGCCCGAGCGAACCTCCACCGCCCAAGAATCCGGTCCGGGTCACAACACCGTACGTTGAGAACATCGTTATCGGCGAGAAAGTGATCGGCGGCCACTGGGAGGACCGCGAGAAATATGTCGAGCCGCGCTGGGAGACGGTCAGCCCGGGTCACTGGGAATGGCAGGAGCGCCTCGTCCCGTATACAGCCTACCGGCCCAAATCCATCCTGATCGAGAAAGTGGTGAACGTCGTCCGGGAGGTGACAGAGAAGGTCACCACCTGGGTGGAAAAAACCGTCGCTAAGCCGGTGACTCAATGGGTGAAAAAATCCGTATGGAAACCGGTTACAAAATGGGTCCGGCGCACGAAAACATGGTTCCAGCGCACATGGCTTGGCAGGTGGATCCGCAAGACCCGCAGCTGGGTGGAGAAGAAAGTCAGCTGGGTCAAAAAGACGGTCTGGAAGCCGGTGAAGAAGTGGGTGACCAAGAAGGTCGTTGAGCCTGTCACCCGGTTTGTGAAACGCAGGATCGTCGAGCCTGTTACCAGGCTCGTCAGGGAGACGATCATGGAGCCTTACACCGCCTACCGGACTGAAAAGGTTGAGGTGTGGACGGATCCGGTTAAGCGCTACATCCCTGGCCACTACGTTCCAAAGAAAGTGTGGGTTGAAGAGAAAATCCCGATCACCCAACAGGTGACACGCTGGGACGAAGTCTATGTGGATGCCGGAGATCTACCTGCCTGGGTAGCGGACGAGTTCTTCCAGATGGTTGATCCGGCGCTGAGCTATAAAGAGCAGTTGGCTCTGTTCGAGCAGTTCAAGGACGCACTTGGCCAGTTTCAAGCAAGGGATCCCCAATCGCAGGCCAACCTTTATCAATTGGCACTCGATCTCTACTTTAATGGCTTCTCGCCCGAATCCAACGGCATCGAAGTTGCTCAGAGTCTGCCACATTCATTTGGAGCAGGTCAAACCGCTTGGAATGTTTTTTGGGATGGGATCCCAACAGCCGCACAATACCTATTCCTGGATAGTATATTAGGCGAAGACTATCCCTTCGTACATAATAATCTGTGTGGCGAGTTAGCGGCTATCGCAACGATGGGCCTGGATATCGTAGAGGGAATTCGATTATTTGAGCAACTCCAGACAAGCCGACCTGTACTGGATGAAAATGGAAGGATGATGAAGGACGAGCAAGGTAATTGGATGTATGAACCGGTAGCCGGAGCGCAGATTCTAGGTGACTCTGGAGAGGGAACTGATGGTTGGCAGTTGCAGGCCTTCTTGAGAATGGGTGGCGCAAGTGAGGCCAGCTATAAATACGGCAGTTACAATAAGCCGCCCTACACTGTCGAAGAACTCGCGAAGGTGGTTGAACAAGTGACTCCTCCCCTCGCCTTAGTTAATATCGACCTAGCTGAGGACGGTCATTTGAGCGATCGAGATACACCCGGATCACATCGTGCCCATTGGGTAACAATCCTTGCTGTGATGCCCACACACAACGGAGCACCGGTCGTGCGGGTCTACAATCCCTATCAAAATCGGGAAGAACTCTATTCATGGGATGCGTTTCAAACCTCATGGGCAGACACGGGGAACAATCATTCATATGGAATTGTTGCGTCAGACGAAGAATAAACAGGAGATCAAGAATCGACTCCACATAGTGACGGCAGCGATGACTGTTGTCTACGGTTCTTGTCTTGTTTCCTCGTGCTCCCCATTGCTTACCACAGGAGCAGCTACCAATACTCCTGTGCCCCCCTCGCCAACCCTAGCGGTAGCAGCATCTACAGTCTCACCCACTGATACCTCGGATGCTCTGACTGCAACGGCAGCTTTAGCCCCCCCGGCGGGTTCGGGACGGATTCAGCCGGATCTCGATGTTTCATTTTCTTCAGACTTGTCAAATCTACCCCCTGGAGATTATTTCCTTATCGGAAACGGAAATCGACAAGCGATACGTCGAGAAGCGCTGGATTTGAAAGGACTGAACCGTATTCCGCTAGTCTCGGTTTCTGGCGATTCCGAAACGATCATGGCTGGGAATACCCTGTTTGATGGCCAGCGGATGCAATTTGTCAGCAGCTATGAAGACGATCAAATTCACGATGGGATCTATATATTGGACTTTTACAACCGGAACCTCGTAGGATTCAACCTCGGCTGTAATGAATCCAGGTCAGCGCTTCTCCCGGATTATCTCGCCTTCAACTGCTCCGACGACCGGTCAGTTTGGCATTTCATCTCTCGCGATTCATGGGAGTTGGAATTTTCACGCAGGTACCTTGAAACCAGCCAGGAAGAGTGGATCTCAGTGCATTGGAACCAAAGTTTGGGTCCTTACATCCTGCGAGGAGATTATGAACTTGGAATAAGTTCCATTTGCAGCCTCGATCCCTCCCTGCAAGCCGTCGATTTTTGCTTGGACATCCTTGCCTCTAATTCATCCGCTTACCTAAGTCCAGATGGTCAGTGGATGGAAATCCAGGTGATGACGGAGGGAGAGCACAGATACGGTCTTGTCCCCACCAGTTGCTTGAAGGATAGAAACTCGGATTGTGAACCTTCCTGGATTGAGGATCCACCATCTGAAAGAAGTAATCTATTCTTCACTTATGCGACCTGGCACCCGGATGGCAGCAGAATAATCTATATTGAGGATGGTTGTCAGGAGAGTTACAACTCAACGTTCTGGATGTATGACCTTGAGGCAGACCAGAGCGAAGTCATCGCAACTTTCCCGGCATGTTTGCAGTACGTAAAATCGAATGGCCAGGCGATATGGTTGCCCGATGGATCGGGCGTCGTCATCTATTGGGGCGATCGCGACCCAAAATATCAACTATTTTCTGATCGAACGGGTGAAATAAAAGCACTGCCGATTAATCAAGATGACTTCGTAACGGGAACTTTCGTGCTCCCCGGAGACTGACCTTCCCGCTGATTTGTAATACTTGTTTACAAGTCCCCGGCACCCCGGGAGTGCCGGGGACTTATCTTCGCCACCAGGCACTCAGCCCGGCGCCAGCCACTCCGCCCAACATCACCACCACGAACACCAACCCCATCAGCCCGTACCCCAGCACGGCTAGGAAATCGATCACGCCGACATCTGCCGGGTTTGACGCCGGAAAATCGATCCAGACCCACAGCAGCTCTCCCGCCAGCGCCCAGAACGCGAAACTCAGCGCCGCGATCCCTGCGCCGATCGACCCCGCCCGCAGGCGGCTCAGTCCAGCCATATCCCGGGAGAAACCTCATACGGAGTCCGAAGGCTTGCCTTCGGTGCCGGCGTCAGCTGGCAAGCGACAAAGCCCGATGGCCTGCGCAGGTCCCCCTCAACCGTAAGATCTCAGCTCTGCTCCGCAGCCGTCAGCAAGCTGACGGACTCCGCGATGGCTCTTTTCCCCGAATCCATCTGTCCGAATCCGAAAGCTTTCCTCGGCTCCTCCCGTGGAGTCCGAAGGCTTGCCTTCGGTGCACGGGGTGCCTGGGTGACTGATTGCCCGGGTGCCATTCCACCCTAATCCCCGGTCCCTGATCCGCTCATCTACATGCCTGATCCCTTGTATTCCACACTTACAAGTCTCTTGACTTGTTCCCCACCTTCCCTTATCCTATGATCAAATGACCGAAGCTTCGACCCTCCATGCAGTCCTGACCGGCGACATCGTCGGCTCGTCGCGCCTGTCCACCGACGAGCGCCGCAGGCTGCACGCCCGTTTCGCGGAAAACGCCGACCGGCTGCATGACTCGTTCGGCGATCAAATCCTGCACCGTCCCGAAATCGTGCGCGGCGACAGCTGGCAGTTCGCCATCGATCAGCCCGAAAAGTCATTGAAGATCGCCCTCTTTTTCAGGGCGCTGATCCAGATCAGCCTGCCCGGGGCGCAGGTCGACACGCGCATCGCGGTCGGATTCGGTTCGATTGATTTTCTGCCCGGCGGGGAGATCTCAAGCGGCGACGGACAGGCCTACCGGCTTTCCGGAGAGGGGCTGGAGAGCCTGCAAAAGCCTTTCCGCATGGGGTTATTCTTCCCTGACCGGTTTCAATCACTGCTCGCTGGCTCGCTCGACGTGATCGTCAGGTTGATCGACCGGGAGGTCGGAAAATGGACCGAAGCGCAAGCCGAATCGGTCTCAGGTGCACTGCTCGGCCTCACCCAGCAGTCGATCGCGTCCGGATGGGTCCAGCGAGATATCACCCAGCAAGCCGTCGCACAGCACCTCGAGCGCGCCGGCTGGGCAGCGATCGAGACCGGCCTGCGGTTCTTCGAGAACAGCCTGCCGGCGGCACTATCAGAGCCGGGGAAGCGCGGATAAAATATCGTATGGCTTTGCAAGCGTCCGACCAATCTCTGCAGTTCGTCTTTGAAGGCGGTTAGGCGCCAGATGATGCACCGGTTCTTATACCTGTTTCTGCCGCTCTTCACAGCTCACATCCTCGCCGATTTTCTCCTGCAGACCGATCTTGATGTGCGCTGGAAGACGAGACCGCGCGTGCTGCTCAAGCACGTCTTGATCGTGGGGGTCTTGAGCTACCTGCTCTTAGGAGTGCCTCGCGCCTGGCCGCTGATCCTCGTCCTTGCGCTCTCGCACGCCATCTTCGATTTCATCAAGACCCGCTACGCCCAGGATCGCCTGCTCTTCTTCGTCATCGATCAGGCGGCCCATCTTACGGTCATCATCGCGACCGTGCTGGTGCTTGACTCGATGGATCTGCAGATGCACGCGTACGCATTGGGAAATCTACTCGGCAGACCGTTCTTTGTCCTCTGTGCGCTTATCTCCGGGATCATCATCAGCGTGAAGGTCGGTGGGATCACCGTGGGCTACGCCGTGCGGCCGCTTCTGGAGGAACTGGAAGAACAAGCGGAGGAAGCACGCGGGGAGAATGTCATCAGCCCGCTCGAGCGCGGCTTCGAGGAAGGCGGCCGAATCATCGGCTACCTTGAACGGGCGCTGATATTACTATTTATCCTGGTCAACCAACCTGCCGGGGTGGGATTTCTGATCGCAGCGAAGTCCATCTTCCGGTTCGGCGAACTCTCGGACAGCTCGCGCCGCATGGAGGCAGAGTACATCATCATCGGGACGCTGTACAGCTTCCTGTTTGGCTTGATCAGCGCCTATGGTCTGCGCTGGCTGCTCACGATTCTCTGATACCCACTCGATCCACCATCAAGCCAGATCCAGCGAGATCTCAATCGGTCACGCCCGGGATCTCGCCACCTTCATAGACCCACAGCTCGAAAAGAGGATCCAGCTCACATCCGCAGGTATGCTCGGCGACATCCTGAAACGCGGCTGCGTTTGCAAATCCGAAGTGGTATTGATCATAGTACGCCTGGAGGAAGCTCTCAAAACCCCGATCGCCCAACTGCTGGCGCAGCGCGTCAAAGAACAACGCTCCCTTGAAGTAAACCATCACCGCGTACTCGTTGACGCTGGCGTATTCACCGACCGGCAGCCCGATCGGCAGCTCGGCGTTGCGGTTGTTGCGGACTACCGCCCGAAGCTCGCTGAGGTACCCTGCACCACGCCCGGTGCCCTGTGAGATCTCGTAATAAAGCGCGGTTGCAAATGTCGCCGCGGCTTCATCCAGCCACGGTTCGTCGACCTGGTCATCTCCGATCAGGGCGTAAAACCACTGGTGAGCGACCTCGTGAACGGTTGGCTCGATGACCCACGGCGTGCCGAGCGTGCCGATGTACACCAGACCCGGGTACTCGATCCCACCGAATGCGCCGGGCGCGTCGACGATATCGAGTTCGGGATAGGGGTAAGGTCCGACCAGATCGGAAAGCAGTCGAAACTGCGCTTCCGCCGAGTCGAGCACAGTGTCCACATCATCACCGTGGTCGGCCAGCGTCCACAGCCGCAGCGACACGCCGCCAACTGCACGGACGTTCTCCTCGAAGGGGCCCAGTGCGAAGGCGACATCCCGCATGGGTCCGGTCACAAATGTCGCCTCCTGCTGGTCACCGATCGAAGTTCGATCGATCTCTATCCCCGATACGGCCAGCCCCAAATCTGCGGGCGCGGTGATCACGAGGTGATAGAGCGCCGTCTCAGAATTGGTCGTATCTCCGCCGGGAGGTGCCGTTTCCACCTCCCAATCCTCCCCCAGCCAACGGGGGATCAACGGATAGAAAGTCGGGGCGATCAGCACGCCTTCGGTGATGCCCAGCCGTCGCGGGTCCTGGCCTTGAAATGTACCGATCTTCACTTCAAACGGCACCACCAGCGAGATCGTATCGCCATCTTCGATCGGCAGCGCAAAGGGGATCCGCATGACGGTTCCATCTCCCTCCAGATCACTTTCCAGAGTGCGTCCATCACGCATGACCGGTCCTGCAAGCATTTGAGATTGGTACTGGGGATCGTTTGGCCAGAGCCGCAGAGCGAGGTCATAGAGCGGCCCGCCGGTCGTGTTGGTGTATTCGATGTGCGCAGTGCCGTCGATGAGCGCTTCATTCGACCCGGGTTCAAACTGGATTTCAATTTCGATCCAATAGCGGGTCAGTGTTTCCGGGTCGATATTGGAAACGTTCACGCTCTCGAGCAGACCGATCTGCACGTCAAGTTCGGGCAGCTCCCGGCCGGGAGGCGGCGTGGGGCTGGGTTCCGGCGCCGGGATAGTCGTGTGCTCGGGCGGCAGTGTGCTCGCCGCGAAGGGTGTCTCAAGGGGCGTCTCAGGGGGCTGGGTTGAATGCAGGGTAACTGTGACAAACGGTGCACATGCGCTCAGGAGGAGCGCACCGATCATGAGAAGCCATCGTGCCGGGGATTTCATTGAAGCCCAACCTCCAGATGGGAGCAAAAAGGGCGTCCCGGGGACGCCCTGCCAGTGGGCGGAACAGGACTCGAACCTGCGACCTCTTCCTTGTAAGGGAAGCGCTCTAACCAACTGAGCTATCCGCCCCCGCTGGCATTATAGTCGGGCGGATAGGGTGGGTCAACGAGATTTGGAGATAGGGACTTAGCGACTGGGAATTGGGGACCGGGGATCAGGTGCCCTGGGTGCCCGGGTGCCTGAGTGACCAAGTGCCTGAGTGACCCAATCCCAAATTCCTGATCCCTACCCTCCCTATTGCTCTCATCCCCCTCCTTCCCATATAATCCTGACCCCAAGGAGGTATCTGCGATGACCGATCAAGATCTGGTTCGACGCTATAACTACGACGCGTTCATCCCGGACAACTTTGTCCCGTGGATGCGTTTTGACAAGAGCCCTGCATTGGGCGAATCGGGTCCGGATTTCCCGCTCTGGACGCTCGACGAGCAGGAAACAACCCTGAGCGCGATCTGGATAGAGAACGTTTACACCGTCGTGGAGTTCGGCAGCTTCACCTGACCGTATTGCGGGATGGCGTCGCCATCCATGAATGCGGTCGCTAACCGCTTTGCCGACCAGGGCGTCGGTTCTATTTTCCTCTACACGCACGAAGCCCACCCGGGTGAGCACTACCCCCATCTGACCTCCATGGAGCAGAAATTCAGCCACGCCCGCGACCTGCGCGACAAACTCGGCGTGACAAGACCGATCCTCGTCGACGCTCTTGACGGGGCCTGCCACCGGGCATACGGGTCGATGCCCAACATGACCTGGATCTTCGCACGCGCCGGCGTGCCGATCTACAAATCGGATTGGACCGACGCCTCCAGCGTCGAAAATGCGCTGGAGCATTTCCTGGCCGGCGTTGAACGCCGCAAATCCGGAGAGCGCGTGGTCCCGTTCTCCGTCGAACGACTCGATTTTCGGACGCAGGACCGGGAGGCTTTCTACAAGGGCCTTGAACGCAACGGGCCGAAGGCGGTAGAGGAATTCCGGGCGGCGTTTGGTTATCGGGATAGGGGAGGGCCTCACGGCCCTACCCCTCCCACACCACCGGACATGCGGGTCCGCATCCGGCGGT
>JARGGH010000045.1 GCA_029210945.1 Anaerolineales bacterium | reverse complement strand
CACACGCGGTTCGATGAAGTTTACCACGCCAACGGCGTGATCCCTCGGCCGGGGCCGTTTTCATTTGGTGCCTGGAATTGATGTCCGAACCGCCGACACACGCGGTTCGATGAAGTTTACCACGCGAAAGCGAAAGCTGAGGCGTGGTCCCTCGGCACCACCCAAAAACTTAAGGCTCCCGCTCATCATGAGGGAGCCTTTTAGTTTTTGGAGTGCCACGGCGAAGCTCGAAGAGCGAAGACGGGCATGAACAGCTGTCCCGCCATCATGCCACGGCGAAGCTGAAAGCGTAGACGGAAGCCTGACGGCAGGCGTTAGCGACGGCGAGCATATTAACCTCGGGACGGATGAGCATAGCCGTGTTCTTACCCAGGCGGTTCGATGGAGTTTGACACGCTAAGGCGTGATCCCGATCTCCGGGTAAGCCTCCCGCAAAAAAGTGCCACCTGAAACCACTTATTTCCTTCATACTGGTGAGTGTTTTAGGAGGACATATCAGGTGCACAGGTCGTCGTTCAAGGAAATTAAGAGCATAGGGAACCTGAGGAAGGGATCACCATAGGGTCATGATGAAAACGGGCATCCTCATCAGTTACTTCGCCGAACGAGATGAAGCTCGCGAAGCCTTCAGAAAATTGAATCGAAAGGGTCACCGCCGCGTCGCGTGGGTGAGCAAGAAGTCCGCGGGAAAGATCCGGACACGGGATCCCTTCCGCCTGCGCCGGGTTTTTAGTACCGTCCTGGCAATTGTTCTGTTCGGGACACTGGCCGAAGCGGTTTCAACGCGGCTCGTCTTACTGGCGCCGATGCCTGGTCGTTTCCCGGAAGTCCTGCTCCCGTTTCTGGTAGGTGGATTCCTCGGATTTTTGGTCAACGCGGTCTGGATGCGGCGATCGAGGTTTGGCGTCGAGCGAGCTTTGCTGGAAAATCACGCGCGCTGGCTGGTTCCCGCGGAATCCGCAATTATTCTCCAGGGGCCGTTCGAAACCTTGTATCTCGCCTCTGACCTGTTGCTGAAAAGCGGCGAAACCCCGCCGGCTGTCTTCATTTTAGACCCCCATCACAAGAGTGTGGTCGGAGAGGACTGGAGCCTTGGAGGAGCGCCACTAAACCCGGTGCAGTTGCAGGACCATGCTCAACGTCTTGCAGCAGAGCATGAGGTAAACCCCAAACCCCTCCGGGACGCCAAATTGCTCAAGCGGCTCGAACAGGATCTCAGGCGGTTCCAGCATGCGTGCCTGGAGCTCTCCGAAGCTTATCGCATAGAGCATTCCGCTCCTCCGGCCAGTGAATGGCTCCTCGACAACGAATATCTCTTCGAGAGCAACGCCCGTGATGTCCGGCTGAACCTGCCCTGGCGCTTTTACCGGCAATTACCGGCCCTCACAAGCGGCCTCGACCAGGATCTGCCGCGCATCTATGGTCTGGCTCGGGAACTTGTTTCTAACACCAACCTGCACCTGGATCAGGAGAACCTCCTGGCCTATATCCAGGCCTACCAATCGGTAAGGCCGCTTTCGATCGGTGAACTCTGGGCCGCTCCCCAGATGTTACGCGCCGCTCTGATCGAAAACCTGCAGCACCTTGCCCGACGGGCCCTTTCGGAACTGCATGAGGGCGAGATCGCCAATTTCTGGGCGAACCGGCTCATTACCGTCAGCCGGCGAGATCCCAACCAGCTCTTCTCGATCCTGGCGGGGCTGACCGGAACCCAACCCAGCCCAAGCCCTTATTTCGGCGTGCAACTCATCGACTACCTCTATGACGAAGAGTCCGCACTGGTACCGGTACAGGCCTGGCTGGAGCGCACCTTCCACAAATCCCCGAACGAACTCAGCTTGCGCGAGAACGCCCGCCAGAACAGGAACCAGATTTCGATTGGGAACGCCTTTAACAGCTTGCGCTATCTCGCTCTGCTCGATTGGAAGGAATGCTTCGAGAAACTCAGTGGGGTGGAGCAGACGCTGCGGCAAGATCCCGCCGGTATTTATCCCCAGATGGATTTTACCACGCGCGACCGTTACCGCCGGGCGATTGAGAACCTCCACCGCGGTTCCGGAAGATCCGAGGACCATGTCGCCCAGGTCGCCCTCAAGATGGCAGCACAGGCCGACCGGGATTCCGGCCAGGATGAGGTGCCAAATCACGTCGGAACTTATTTGATCGGCGAAAAAAGAAAGGATCTATCCCTACTCATCAAGTGTCATGAGACCTTGCGCTTCAGAGCTTTGCGATGGGCATATCGCCATCACACGGCGGTGTACTTAACCGGGCTGACTTTTTTATCAACCGCTTTTGTTTTCCTGGGTCTGGGGTTTGGCCTGCGCACCCATACCTGCGGGATTCAGATCATCATTGCCGTTCTCCTGTTCATCCCCGGGAGCCAACTCGCGCTGGAGGGGATGAATTACCTGGTGATGCGGCTCTTGCCGCCGCGCACCCTGCCCAAGATGGATTTTCGGATTTCAGGGATTCCCGACGCCTGCCGGACGCTGGTGATCGTGCCGATGATGCTTGTGGATCAGGAGACGATCAAGGCCGAGGTGGAAAAGCTGGAGATCCGTTATCTCGCCAATAAAGAGGCCAATCTGCTCTTTGGCCTGTTCTCGGATTTCAAGGACGCGGCGCAGGTTCATAGTGAAGCGGACGCCCCTCTGCTGAAGGCTATGACGCGGCGCATCCAGGATCTTAATCATCGCTATGGCGGCGAGCGGTTTTTCCTGTTTCACCGGAAGCGGAAATGGAGCGAATCCGAACAGAGGTATATCGGTTGGGAACGCAAGCGGGGGAAGCTGGAAGAGCTCAACAGCCTGATTGCCGGAACGAGGCCAGATTCCGCCGAGCGCCTGGTTTACGTTGGAGACACGGACCAGCTATCCAACGTCCGGTTCATCATCACTCTGGACAGCGACACGCAATTGCCGCACGACACCGCCCGCAGGATGATCGAGACGTTGTCGCACCCCCTGAATCGGGCTCGCTTCGATGCCAACGGTCAGGTTCAGTCCGGCTACACCATCATCCAGCCGCGTGTGAGTCCTTCCCTGCCCAGCGCGAACGCTTCGGTGTTCAGCCGGCTCTTTTCTGATCCAACAGGCATCGACCCCTATACCAGCGTCGTTTCCGATGTATACCAGGACCTGGCCGGAGAAGGGTCCTATCACGGCAAAGGCATTTATGATGTGCGTGCTTTTGACAGGGTGCTTTCGGGCAGGTTTCCCGAGGCGACGCTGCTGAGTCATGATTTGATTGAAGGCGCGCACGTTCGGGTGGGCCTGGCTAGTGACATCGAGCTTTTTGATGAGTTCCCGCAAGATTACATGAGCTACATTAAGCGGCAGCACCGCTGGATTCGCGGTGACTGGCAAATCGCGGGTTGGGTCATGCCGCGGGTTCCAAAAACCGGAGGAGGGCGAACTCCCAACCCGGTTTCCGTGTTCGGTCGCTGGAAGATCCTGGACAATCTGCGGCGCAGCCTGCTGCCGGCGGCTAACCTGGTTTTGCTGATATTCTCCTGGCTGATCTCCGCTCAGGCCGGGTTGATCGTCACCGCTTTGGTCGTCACCCAATTGTTTTTTCAATCCCTTTTGAAACCTCTCACCTGGGCGACAAGCGGTCAGAGTATCAGGGGCGTCTCCATCGCCCAAAAAGCCCAGGATCTGCTGCAGGTGGTGGTTGAAGCGGCGCTGCTTCCCTACCTTGCCTGGGTGGGCCTGGACGCCGCGGGGCGGGTCTTCTATCGAAAGCACGTCTCGCATAAGAGACTCCTGGAGTGGACTTCGGCCCAGTTGACCCATGGCGGTGCCCAGGCAAAATTACCCATATTTCATCTTTCAATGGGCCTGGCGAGCCTGTTCAGTGTGATTCTTGGTTGTACGGTGGAATACCTTCGGCCGGCAAATTTCTGGGTGGCCGGTCCCTGGCTGATGCTGTGGTTCCTGTCCCCGATGATCGCCTGGCTCCTCAATCGGCACCCAAAAGCGAAAACACCGCAATTCACGCTTTCAGCCAAGGATCGGCAATTCATGAGGAATGTCGCCAGGCGGACCTGGCGCTATTTCACTGACTTCGTGACTCAAGAGACCTCCTGGCTGCCGCCCGATAATTATCAGGTCTCTCATGGGAATCAGCTGGCCATGCGGACCAGCCCAACCAATATCGGGCTCTATCTTGTCAGCGTGCTCAGTGCCCATGATTTCGGATATTTAACCCTGGATGAGGTTGCTCACAAGTTAACGCTGACGATGGAGACGATTGAAAAACTTGAGCGGTATGAGGGCCATCTGCTTAACTGGTACGACGTTCAGAACCTGGCACCCCTGCAGCCGCGCTACGTTTCCACCGTGGACAGCGGAAATCTGCTGGGGTCCTTGTGGGCGCTGGACTCGGGGCTGGAGGCGCTGGTGCGGGCGCCTCTTTTGGACGGAAAAGCCTTTGCCGGACTGCGCGACGCCGGTGAAGTCCTGCGGCAGGTTGTCCTGGATGAGGCGGCCGTTGGTTTTGATGTTCGAGCCCTGGGTGAACTGCTGCGAGCGTTGGACACCTCACCGGACCGGATCTTCCAAACACTTGGCCGGTTGCGACGGTTGGAGACCCACATCCGGAAGTTATCCGCCGCAGCCGTTCCATCCGCGGCCGTACAAAAGGGTACGGCTGACTGGATCAGGCTGATGCAGAGCCAGTTCACGGCCTGGCAAGGCCTTGCGGATCGTTATCTCGTCTGGATCGAAATTCTGGTGGAGAAGACTGCGGATGAGGTCGCCGGGCTGGACCCGGAAGCCCTGCCGGCTTATCAGGAGGCCCTTCAGAACGCGCCCTCGCTTTTTGACCTTGCCCACGGGCATGTTGCCTGCATAGCGTCCCTCCGGGAGATCCGGGAAAAAACACCCGATGACGAGGTCGCACTCCGGGATTGGATCGATCGCGTCCTGGAAGCCTTCGAAAAGTCGAGATGGCTGGCCGGTGAGACACTGGCGCAGGTCGACCAGCTCCGACATTCGGTGCGCGAGATCTCAGCTTCCATGGACATGGGCTTTCTTTACAACGCCAAAAACCGGCTGTTTTCCATCGGCTACAATGTGTCGGAAGGACGACTGGACCACTCCTTTTACGATCTGCTGGCCAGCGAAGCCCGGTTGGGAAGTTTTGTTGCCATCGCCCGTGGAGACATTCCTGTCGAGCATTGGTTTGCCATGGGCCGGCCCTACGGAGCTATCGGCCGACGCCGGGCGCTGCTCAGTTGGACCGGGACGATGTTCGAATATCTGATGCCGCTGCTTTTCCAGCGCTCCTATGAGAACTCGCTGCTCGATCAATCCGCCCGGGAAGCCGTGGCGATCCAGATCTCCTACGGCGCAAAACATCGAGCGCCGTGGGGGATATCCGAATGCGCCTTCGGGGACCTGGACCTTCACAATACCTATCAATACCAGGCTTTTGGTGTTCCGGAACTTGGACTCAAGCGCGGTCTGGCGGACAAGATCGTAGTAGCGCCTTATGCGACCCTGCTGGCGGTGAGCCTCGCGCCGCGAGAATCGTTACGGAATTTGAAACGATTGGCCAGGCTGGGGTTGCTGGACGATTATGGGTATTACGAAGCCCTGGACTACAGTCGGCAATCAAGCCGCAAGAGCGAGCACTGTGTAATCATACGAGCCTATATGGCGCATCACCAGGGCATGAGTTTTTTAGCGCTGACTAATTTCCTTCATGACAATTCATTTCAGCGCCATTTCCACGCCGACCCGCGCGTGCGTGCGCTCGAACCCTTGCTTCATGAACGTATTCCAATCCATCCCCCATTGCACCATATCTCCACACGTGAGCGAGTCTCGTCAGTAGCGGGCCGCGGCGAGGTTACGCCTTCATTCAGCCAGTTCGAAACGCCCCATACCTCTACGCCCAGGACCCAGCTCCTGTCCAATGGCCGCTATTCCCTGATGCTGACCAACGCCGGTGGTGGATACAGCCGCTGGGGAGACTTCGAGATCACGCGTTGGCGATCGGATCGGACCCGTGATTCGTGGGGAACTTTTTGCTACATCCGCGAGGCCGATTCGGACCGGTTGTGGTGCAACACCTATCAACCGACCGGCGGCCAGGTCGAGGAGTTTCTGACCAACTTCACCCTCGACCGGGCCGTGTTCCAGCGCATTGATCATGGTATTGAGAGTGAAACCGAGGTGATCGTCGCCCCGGAGGATGATGTGGAGATTCGACGGATGACGCTGATCAATCGGTCCCCGAGCACCCGCCGGCTCGAGCTGACGAGTTACATTGAACTGGCGCTGGCGCCGCATAATGCGGATCGTCAGCATCCGGCGTTCAACAAGCTTTTCATACAGACCGAAGCGCTGCCGGAACAGCGGGCACTCCTGGCCCACCGCCGGCCGCGCGGCACCGACGATCCGCCCATCTATGTCGCACACCGTTTTACGCTGGCGCAGGCACCGGATAAAGGCTTGCGTTTCGAGTCTGACCGGCGCCGCTTCATCGGTCGCGGTCGAACGCTCGCCCGCCCCATGGGAGCGTTGCAGGAACCAGGCAACAGCCATGGATTCGTCCTCGACCCCATCCTGAGCCTGCGTCAGGACCTGACCCTGGAGCCCGGTGAACGGGTTCAGGTCTCTCTGGTTCTGGCCGCCGGCGAGACCAGGGAACAGGTCATCGTTCTGATGAACAAATATGGCGATCCCGGTGCGATCGATCAGGCCATGGATTTTGCCTGGGATTCGGCCCAGTTGATGTTACGCCTGCTGCGGATCCAGCCCGACGACGCGCGCCGTTTCCAGCAACTGGGAAGCCATCTTTTATATCCCAATCCCCTCCTGCGCTCGACTGCGAATCGCATTGCGGAAAACCACAAGGGTCAAACCGGCTTGTGGACTTATGCCATCTCCGGGGACTTGCCCATCGCCCTGGTCGCCATCAGGGAAACCAGGGATCTGAGCCTGGTCCGCCAAATGCTCCTGGCGCATACTTATTGGCACAGGCACGGTCTGATGGCCGACCTGGTGATCTTGAACGAGGAAGCCAGCGGCTATGATCAGCCCTTGAATAAAGAACTGGAACAATTGATCCAATCTTATTCGTCCAATAGCGGGGTGGATCGTTCAGGAGGAATCTATTTGCTCAGATCCGATCTTATCCCCGCCGATGACCTGACGCTTTTGCGGGCGGTAGCGAGCGTGGTGACGGTGGCGGCCCGCGGCGCCTTGCCCCAACAATTGGGCGTGCCGCCGGAAATTCCCGATTTGCCCGTAACGATGGTTCGTAAAAGCGACCCCCGGGATACTTCGGCCGCGCTCCCCTTTCTGGAACTCGCCTACTTCAACAGCCTGGGCGGGTTTACTCCTGACGGCCGCGAATACGCCATCTATCTCGGACCGGACATGAATACGCCCGCGCCCTGGGTCAACGTCATCGCCAACCCCGGTTTCGGTGCGGTTATCAGCGAAACAGGGGCCGGTTTCACCTGGCAGGGCAACAGCCAGCGCAATCGCCTCACGTCATGGTCGAACGACCCCGTAATGGACCCACCATCAGAGGCGATCTATATCCGGGACGAGGAAACCGGGGCCTATTGGACCCCGACCGCATCGCCGATCCGTGAGAGAATCGCCTACCGGGCCAGACACGGTGCCGGGTACACGGCATTCGAGCACAACAGCCATGGCATCGAACAGGAGTTGACTGTTTTCGTTCCCGTGGATGATCAGGGGGGCGCACCGATAAAACTACAAAGGCTGTTACTCCGAAACGACTCCGCTCGACCGCGCAAACTTTCGGTTACTTATTATGCGGAATGGACCCTGGGCGAGTCGCGGGAATCCTCCCAGATGCACGTCGTGACCGAATGGGATGACGAAGTCCAGGCCATGATCGCCCGAAACCACTACAATGAAGATAATGCGGATCAAGTAGCGTTCGCGGCATTAAGCACTCCAACGGAGGATTACACCGGAGACCGCACCGCCTTCATGGGGCGCAACCGCTCGATGGTCAACCCGGTGGCGATGGAGCGAAGGGGGCTTTCACGCCGGACGGGAGCGGGCCTGGACCCCTGCGCCGGGTTGCAGGTCATCCTTAAACTGGCTCCGGGCGAGCGCGCTGAAATCACCTGTATGCTCGGCCAGGCTCCCTCCCTGGAGCAGGTTCATGCCCTTGTGCTGGCCTACCGCGACAAGCAGGCGGTAGAGACCGCCCTCCGGCAGACCCAGGCGTGGTGGGATGACTGGCTCGGCTCGATCCGGGTAAACACCCCCGAACTTGCCGCGGACTTCATGATCAACCGCTGGCTGCCCTATCAAAACCTGGTCTGCCGCATCTGGGGTCGTTCCGCCTTTTACCAGTCCGGCGGTGCCTTTGGCTTCCGCGATCAATTGCAGGACGTGATGGCTCTGCTTTACGCCCATCCCGCCCGAGGGCGCGAACACATCCTGCTCGCGGCCAGCCGTCAGTTTACAGAGGGCGATGTCCAGCACTGGTGGCACCCGCCGCGCGGCGAGGGAATCCGCTCACGAATCTCCGATGATCTCCTTTGGCTGCCTTTCGTGGTCGCGCAATACATGAGGGTTACCGGCGATGTGGAGATCCTGCACGAAATGGTCCCCTTTCTCGAGGCGCCCACCCTCAGGGACGATGAGGTCGAGAGCTATCAGTCACCGACGGTCTCACCGGAACAGGCCTCCCTCTTCGAGCACTGTCAACGCGCGGTCACACGAAGCCAGACCTTTGGAGTTCATGGACTGCCCCTGATGGGAACCGGGGATTGGAACGACGGGATGAACCTTGTAGGCGCCGGGGGTAAGGGAGAGAGCGTTTGGCTGGCGTGGTTCCTGGCGGAGGTTCTGCAGGGGATGTCGGAGATGTCCGAACGCCTGGGCCGTCCCGATCTGCGCCAGGCGTATGAACAAGACCGTAAAGCTCTGATCCGGCGAGTGGAACAGTCCGCCTGGGATGGCGAGTGGTATCTTCGAGGGACTTTTGACGATGGCTCTCCCTTGGGCTCCAAGGCGAATCTTGAAGCGAGGATCGACTCGCTTCCGCAATCCTGGGCCTGGTTGGGCGGCGGCGGCGACCGGGATCGGGCAGTTCAATCCCTGGAATCGGCGTGGCGGCATCTCGTTCTTGAGGATGAGGGGCTGGTCTTGCTTTTTGAACCTCCGTTTGACCAGGCGGAATCATCTCCGGGATACATCAAGGGCTATCCGCCGGGGGTGCGAGAGAACGGAGGCCAGTACACCCATGCCGCGCTGTGGCTGGCCATTGCCATGGCGCGAAGTGGCGATGGCGACAGGGCGACGAAGTTACTGCGCATGCTCAACCCGATCGAGAGCGCCTGCGATCCGGAAACGGTCTGGCGTTACGGTGTTGAGCCTTATGTTATCGCGGCGGACGTCTACCGCTTAACGGGGCGGACCGGTCATGGCGGGTGGTCATGGTACACGGGTTCCGCGGCGTGGATGTACCGGGCCTGGATCGAAGAGATCCTGGGTCTGAAAGTGCGCGGCGAAACCATGCAAATCGATCCGATCATCCCTGGTTGGTGGGATGGCTTTCAGTTAAGCTACCGCCATGGTGAGGCGATCTACGAGATCCAGGTCGAGAACACGGAACACCGCCAGCGGGGCGTCGCCATCGTGGAACTGGATGGACAGCGTGTTGAGGATGGTATGATCATGCTGGATCGGGAACTGGTCAAGCATCGGGTCCTCGTTCGCATGGGAGAATCGGAGCCGGAAGATTGAGATCCCCATTTTGGTGCAGGAATTAAGGCTCATGACTATGCGTAGTCGCCCCTGAATTTATTCCCATCGGTTTAAACCGATGACCTGTATATGTCATGTACCCCCGGCAAAGCCGGGGGGTTTCCCTAAGTACTAATCAGGTCCACTTCCAATGTTAGTACTTCGGGACCCCCCCCCGGCTTTGCCGGGGGACCCGAGAAGTTTGACAGTTCCTGGAGTAGGAGTAGGAGACCATTAATAAAGCTAACTCACCACAGCCTGTCCTGAGCTTGTCGA
>JARGGH010000044.1 GCA_029210945.1 Anaerolineales bacterium | reverse complement strand
CAAGCAGGCATCCCCAAGAAGCCGTTCTCCATGACCAATACTTATGTTAGATATCCACACTTTTCGGAGGAGAACCTTATATTATTACGTTGTGTCATTCTCGCATTTATGCGAGAATTCCAGGTGGCGGAAATAAGAAATTCCCTCAGAACGAACTATTCAAGCGGGTGAAGGAGTAATCGGGATGGTTGTCAGACGAGTAAGCTTTGGATTAATTTTCCTGACACTGATTGTTTCCGGCTGCATTCAGCAGGGCGGACCGGCCGAATCGGCGGTTGAAGCAACTCTCACCATGGTTGCCCTGGCGACAGAAGTGCAGGCCACACGTGACGCTGCGCAAGATGCGATCGAGGCGACCCCTCTGCCGCCCGCGGAAACGGAGGAGCCTGCAGCTCCTCCGGCGGAAACAGAACCGGCGGCAACCGACATGCCGACAGCAACCGACATGCCGACAGCAACGGCGACGCCCTCTGAGCCGATCGCGCGCGTCAACCAGAATACCAACTGCCGAGCGGGCAACGGGACGATCTTCAAGATCCTCTATATTGCGCTTGTGGGTGATGAACTGAAGATTACCGCCACCACGACGCTGCCGGATTACGTGGTCGTCGAAATCCCCGGTAAGCCCGGTCAGACCTGCTAGCTCTGGACGCAGTACGTGGATCTCCTGGGAGATCGTTCCCAGCTGCCGGTGAAAACGCCGCCTCCGACGCCGACGCCTGTGGTAGATTTTTCCGTCTCGTTTGACTATGTCGACAGTTGTGTCGGCTGGGATCCGTCGTTGAAGGTTACCAATACCGGTAATGTGACCTTTAATTCATACTTCGTGAAGGTGACGGATACGGTAACGACGATGTCCCAGGACCATACTTCGGATGACTTCGACAAAACCGGCGGCTGCCCGATCGCCCAGGCGATCCCGCAGTTGGATCCTGGGATGAACGGTTGGGTCTATGCTTACAGCTTCCCCTATAATCCGGCAGGCAACGCGATGCAGGCCAGCGTGAAGCTCTGTACCGGCGCAGGCCTGACGGGGACATGTGTGACGAAGAGCGTGAATTTCACTCCCTAGATCTTGGATTGTGATCGATGAGAAGCGGCGGGGTCCCTTCCCGCCGCTTCTTTGATTTGATAGAGAGCCCAATTCCCGGGGCGGGGTTTCTCAGCTCGGAAGCGGGCAATGCGCTCCAGGCCGGCTCGCTTGAATATGCTCGACTGGCGTTCGTCGGCTGCACTCGTGTGGATGAAGATCGAATCGAAGCGCCATTCGCCGGCGAGCCATGCCTTGATGGAAAGCAGAAGTCTGTAATCCAGATCCAGTGGGACCTGGGATGGTCGCACCCAGAAGCATACATCCGCCGAGAACGTCTCCGGATCGGGTCGCTTCGCGGCCGGAATCCGGGTGGCGGCGATACGGACGTCGAACGGAGTGATATAGACACATCCCAGGCAGCGCTCACTTCCTGGCGAGAGCACGGTGTAGGTGAATGCGATGCCTTCACGATGTTCACGCTCGTGGCGCTCGAGATCCTTCAAGTTCTCAGAAAGCGTGAAATCGTTCGCCGGCCAACTGCTCTGGCTCCAGGTCCGCAGGTACGCTGGATCTTCCATCACCGCATCGTAATCGAGTTCAACATGCGCAGATTGGAGAGGGCGCAGCAAGAAACTTCCTTCGTACATTTCTTCAGACACATTAACTTCTGGCTGGTGAAATCGCATCAGGTCTCCAATCGCCGGACCAGATCATGGCGTACGCATTCATGGAACCGCGCTCGAGGTCGAGAGAGGAATAAGCGCTCATCCTATGGGGCGCGGTGCAATTCGTTAGATCGGTTTATCTGCCGTCTGCGGGCAGTGCAAGGTTATTCCTGACAGGATCGCTGAATACCAGATATCTACTCGTCGCCGAATCGAGATTGGCGTAGGCACCGCGATACTGCGCTGGCAGCAGAGCAGCTAATTGGTACATGATTTCATCCAGGATTTCATTGCGTACTTCACGCGAAGCGTTTGAAACATTAGGGATCAGTTCGAACGGTTCCCCCACCACAATTTTAAAATCCGTGCGCCTGAGCCTGCGCAGGTTATCCCAGAAGAGTTCGCCACCATGAAATGCAAGCGGCAGGATCGGTGCACCGCTCTTCAACGCAAGCATGACGATACCGGGGTGGCCTTTGCTGAGTACGCCATCACCGCTGCGGGTGCCTTCTGGAGTAACCCCGAGAATGAAGCCCTTTTCGAGGGCTTGCAGGCCGCTGCGGAGCGCCTGCCTGTCGGCTGCCCCGCGGTGGACCGGGATGCCCCCCCAGATGCTAAATAATGCTCCAATAAACGGGTTCGCCCAGGTTTCCACTTTAACAAACCCTGTCAGAGGGCGCGGCTGGATGCGGGTTATTATTACCGGGGCTTCGAGGAAGTTCACATGATTTGTGACCAGCAGCAGAGGCCCACGAGCCGGGATTTTTGCCATCTGCCGATCATCGACTCTGCAGAGGGTGTTGGTCAAGGCTCGCAATGAGGTGTTAACCGCCTGGCGGACAAGCGTCATGCGACGACCTCTACGGGAGCAGAGAGTATAAAAATCTGCCGTGGAATAATTTCTATCGCAAGTGCCTCACCGGCGAAGCATAACGTCTCGCCATCGGCGTGTGCCGGAAGGCTGCCTGCAAGTGCAGTGACCTCGATGCTGCGAGTCCTGAGAGTTGAAATGGCAGGGTGGTTCGCCTGCGATCCAGCCATGAATCGGGGTATGAGCGCAAAGATCCCGGCCTTGCTGACCTCTCTGGCGATGCAGATATCTAAATAACCATCGGCTGTCTCAGCCTCGGGAGCCATCATAAACCCGCCGCCCATGCGCCGGCCGTTCATGATTGAGACCATCAAAGCCGGCAGTTCAAAGGATTCCCCGTCGTACTCGATCCGGACTGCAGGGGCTTTGTAATATAGGTAAATGGTTTTGATGGCTGCCACGAGATAGGATGGAAACCCATGCAGGCGTTTCATCTTCAGAGCTTCGAAACCAACCACCGCGTCAAATCCTATCCCAATCCCGTTCCCGAAGTAGCGGCCTTCGGGAAAATCGCCGCCTTTGACGAAGCCCACGTCAATCCATTGACCGTGGCCATCGAGCAGTGTCTTACAGGCCTGTTCTAGTTCGACCGGGATCATCACCCCGAATGCGAAGTCGTTGCCACGGCCAATCGGAATGAGACCCATCCTGGATTTTCCTTCACCGGCCTGTTTCGCCTGCATTAGCCCGTTAAGCACCTCGTTGGCGGTTCCATCACCACCGACGGAGACGACGACATCATACCCATCGGAAGCGGCCTGGCGAGCGATGTCGATAGCATGACGTGGAGCCTGCGTTTGCACAAGATCGTAATCTATCCGGAGGCGGCCAAGTTCAGCCTCAAGCACCGGGATCACCGCGCCCCCTGCGCCGCGGCCGGAAGTGGGATTGACGATGATTTTATAGCGTGTCATCAGAAAGACCATCCGTTATGTTGAAACAAGTTCTGGTGTCCATTTCGATATGCATCCCTCGATCTCCAGCTGGATTAAACGGCCGGCTGACAATCAGCCGCCATCTATTTAAACACGTTGCTTACGGTTGGGTGTCGATGACTAATTCTATTTCGTTGTAGAGAAAATAAAAACGCAGCCGAGTTTCCAGGCTGCGTTCAAAAGCTGCTGACCAGGTTGGTTATCCCAGCTCGAGCGGTCCACCTTGCTCATCACCATCGTACCAGGCGAGTTCAACCTCCAGGCTGTGCTCGACCCCCTTGGCACCCTTGTCCTCGTCCTCCACCTGGATTTCAAGGATAACACTGGAGGGGACTTCAAGCGTGAGTTCCTCCTGGCCCTGACGCAGGACGATCTGCCCCGCTTCAACTTTATCCGCAAGTTCACGGAGGAAAGCGCTTACATCAGCGCGCGACCGGCGCTCCTCACTCTTAAAGAGTCGTATCTCTTTACCCATCGATAGGCTCCTTTTCGTCACTGCAAATGTCTCAGGTTAAGTCTACCAGACCCATCCAGCCCGATCCACGATCGAGGCTGACAATCCAATGACCGCTCCCTGAAATCTTTCCAGATCAGCGTTCTTAATGATGGTCAGGTTTTATGTGCGATCGCCATGATCTCGATCTCATCTAGAGCGACCGGACCCCGATTCCAGGAACCTGCTGTTCCTCCGTAAATCGCTTCGACATGAAAGCCGATCATTTCCAGGAGCAGGTGCAGTTCAGAGGGCACAAGCCCACGCTCTTGAACGCGCAGCCGGCGAGGGTCTTCGGGGCCCGCGATCTCAAGCTCGAACGTCTTCGTCAGCGTCTGGGGATCGAATGTTCCCGCTTCAACTGTTCGGTTGTCGCTGCACGGATTATTGCGAGGCCGTTCGGAGCGTTCAAGATCAGTTTTGCACCGGGTTTCATTGAGCGGTGGATTGCTTGCAAGATTGCGCGCTCGTGGGTGAGGACCTCTCCCGGCGTGCCGATCAAGCCGAAGGCGCCTTCACACAGGCAGATGACGCCATCGGCTGGTTCTTCGAGCTGCATCATGGTCGCATCGCTTTGGATCCAATTCACCGACACGCCCGCCAGTTCGGCCGCTTTTCTGGCTTCTTCAAGCATCCCGCTGGAGAGGTCCACGCCGGTGACGCGAAAGCCGTGCCTGGCGAGCTCGACGGCATGGCGGCCCGTTCCGCAGCCGACGTCAAGGATGTGGCTGCCTACAGGGAGGGAAAGCTCTTCCAATAAAAATTCGATCTCTTCAGTGGTGTTTTTAGTGAACACTTCCTGCATATATTCAGGGGCGTGTTGGTCGAAAAATATCTTCCAGGGGTTTTCGGATCCAGACATCTGAGCTCTCCTTGCAGGTGCGCGCAAATCGGCCTTGTCGAATGCGCTGTCTGCGTCCGCAATGGGTTTGTAATTATATGTCAATCGAAGAGCAGGATTGATGCGAGCAATGCAAGATTGATGAGCAAGCCGAGCAGCCCTTTCTGAACGAGCATGGCGGGCGAGCCGTCCCAGAAGACCAGAATCGCGATCGTTGAAGCGGTCGCCGCCCCGATGATGGCGCTTGTCCACCAGTCGGATCGAACCAGGAGGCCGATCCCGCCGCCGACAAACGCGATAGTGATCAGAGTGTAGATGAGCGCTGCCAGGCTCCTTGTTGCTGAGTCGCCAATTGCGTTTGTAATCAGCCATGATTTTCCTGTCCAGCCCATATCAGGCTTGAACGGTACCCAGCTCTGGCTCAGCGTGACGTACCACAGGTGGACCAGGCCGTGCAGGATAACGAAGATTCCGTAGAGGAAGTGCAGCATGGGGGGCTCCTTGCTCGATGGAAAACAGATTGGTTGTAGTCCCTAATTTAGTCACTGGCGCTCCGTTATGGGCTAGCAAGATTACCTGTTTCGCACCTGGTCACCAGGATGGTATTCTGTGTGCGCTGTCGATTAACCTTCAGATCAAGCTGATGTTTCCGTGAAGGTTGTTATGCTAGAATGACGGTCTCTTCGACGACGCGCTGTGCGATGCGCGGTACGAATGTTTCGAATGTTGGCTAGTGCGATGATTAGCCCGGGATTTCAATTACGAGGGAAGCGATGAGACAATCCATCAGGGTAGCAGCGGCAGTCGTGCTGATAAGTCTGGCACTTACGGCCTGCGGTCAATCAGATCCGGTTCCGCCGGCTACCGTCTCAGATAGCGCAGGCGCAGAGCAGACGGATTCTGTGGAAATGGCAGGGGAGGTTGCTGAGGAATCCGTTGAGCCCACGGAAACGAGGTCACCCACCTCAACAGCGTCCCCGCTCCCGAGCCCGACAATCACGTCGACGTCCACACCTGTTCCGCCGCGCATCAGCGTTTCGGTGAACACGAACTGCCGCAGTGGCCCGGGCACAAATTTTGCTTTTCTCGGTGTGTTGGGTGTGGGGGAACAAGCCGAGATTGCCGGGAGAAGCGAAGTGCCGGGTTATTGGTACATCGTCAATCCGGATGACGATCAAGGATACTGCTGGCTGTGGGGAGAGTTTGCAGAAACTGATGGAGACACGGCCTCTCTGCCGGTGTACACCCCTGAGCCAACCCCAACGCCGCAGGTGGGTTTTGATGTGTGGTTCCATGGGATCGCGAATTGCTCTTATGGAGACGTCGCAATCTTCGCCATCAGGAACGCAGGCGCACAACGATTGTGGTCGGGCTATGTGACGGTGTATGAGGTCGGAACCGGAGAACGTTTATATGGCCCGGCTCGTGAGCGTCATCCTTTTGCGGAGAGCGACCCGGCCTGCCCGCCCGGCCATGGAAATGAGCTCTACCCCGGGGAAGTCTTGTACATTCATACTCCGCTGGACCCGTCCCCTCCCGGGAGCAGTGGTTACGCAGAGATCACGCTCTGCAGCGCGGATCATCAGGGAGGTGATTGCGTCACCAAGATCGGCTATTTCTACATCCCTTAGCGCGCTCCTGACGACAGGGTTTGCAGGTTGCGCCGACTTTCATACCCGGAAAACCAGATCAAGTTTGCATGCGAAGTAGATGCGCGCTCGTCGGACGCGATCCGGATAGCAGATGAAAGGGGGCGAAAAGGAGTTCCTGAGTTCAGGGTTTTGTGATCTCACCTGCGAATGAGTGGCTGGATCGATCCTGTCGGTGAAAATATCCCAGCGCTCGAAAAGGTGCTCGCGGGCAAGCACCGGCCTGATTGATGAAGGTCCCAATGAAGTCAGAACCAATACTCTACATCAAACTGATCCTGGTATCCGTCTTCTGGGGTGGCACATTCATCGCCGGGCGGGTGGCCACGCGCAGCATGGACCCGCTTACGATCGCCTTTTCCCGATTCCTGGTGGCGTCGGTGTTTTTGAGCTTCTATCTCACTGCACGGGATTACGGCTGGGTGGTGCCAGATCTCAGACAAACGATTCTCTTGACCGCCGCTGGGATGACAGGCATCGTGGCTTATAACCTGCTATTCTTCAACGGGCTGAAGCTCATCGAGGCGAATCGTGCTTCTTTGATTGTCGCGCTGAACCCTGCCCTGATCATGGTCGCGGCCGGGTTGCTGGGTATGGAGAAATTCACACGCGAACGATTGCTTGGGATCCCGCTGGCCCTCTTCGGTGTATCGATCGTGCTCACGAGCGGGGATTACTCAAATATTGCGGCCGGACTGGGAAAAGGTGAAGTATTGATCCTCGGATGTGTCCTTTCCTGGGTCACATATACGATCCTCGGCCGAGTCTTGGTCCAGGGGCTTTCCCCGCTGGTCGTCACGACCTATTCGAGCATCGCCGGTTGTCTGGGGCTCATGATCCCGGCGGTACTCCGGCTGCGTGGCGGCATCGATGCCGATCCCTGGGCGGTCGTGGCGGTGCTGTTCCTGGGGATATTTGGCACGAGCCTCGCATTTGTCTGGTATTACGAGGGCGTGCAGCAGCTGGGCCCCACCCGCGCAGGTGTTTTTATCAACCTCGTACCGGCATGGGGGGTCTTGCTGAGCGCGCTCATACTGGGTGAACGGATAGTGCCCGCCTCGCTTCTCGGTGGCATCATCATCGTCGGGGGCGTCCTGCTGACGAATCGTAGGCGGTTGTCACAATCGCAGCATGCGCCGTAATAAGACGCTCATATGACGTGAGGGTTTGCTGGCTTTCTTGTGCGTCGGCCGCTACCGATGCTTCAACGATCGGGTGCTGCATGCTGCAGGGGGGCTGTTTTCGTGAAAATTGTTGCAATCCCCCTCCGGTTTGTGCTACTCTATAGGCAATTCACCTCATCTACCATCGGCAATTTGCCCCACTTCAACGAAGTTGATGGGGCAAATGCCCCACAAAGGAGGCGGGTATGATTTCTCCTGAGCGTCTTCGTCGCTTCCCTCATTTCGCTGAAGCCCCTGACGAGATCCTGAAATTCATCGCCATGAACAGCCGTGATGAACGCTGTCGCCGCGGCGACACGATCTTTATCGAGGGAAACCCGGCCAAAGCCTTGCTGTTCCTCGAGGAAGGTGAGGTCGACATCATTTATAGGTTGGGGGATGAGCGCCGCATTGTCGTCGATACGATCGTCCCGGGCGAGACATTCTCCTGGTCAGCCGCGCTGCCGCCTCACATACTGAGCGCCACAGCCGTCGCAAGCAAGGACTGTGTGCTTTTCGGGTGCGATCGGGCCAGTCTGGAGAGGATCTGCGAGGAGAATCCAGTTCTCGGAATGAGATTGATGACCGAGATCGCCCGCGTATTGCGCCGTCGATTAATCAGCGCCCGTGTGCAATTGGCGGCGAACGGCGCCAGGGAAATTGTGACGGCTTGATCTTCATCCAGCGCCGGGATCAGGCAGCCGGCATCCAGCCGTGTTAATGGAATTCCATTCCGTGATCATGGCGCCGGCGAGTCGCCTCGGTTCTCTGATATGGGAACTTGTTTCTTTATTACTCGCGGCAGCCAGACGATAAAGGCCGCGCCCTGACCGGGTTGGCTTTCGACGCGTATCCGTCCAGCATGGCTCTCAACGATCGAGCGGGCGATCGCAAGCCCGAGCCCTGAGCCTCCCAGTTCGCGACCCCGGGAGGTGTCTGCCCGATAGAATCGATCAAAGACGTGTGGGAGCACCTCAGGAGATATGCCCGGCCCTGAATCGACCACCCCCATTTCGACCCCTCGATCCGCATTCCGGGCGAATAGCCTGATCGAGCCGCCCTCCGGGGTGTGGCGCAGCGCGTTGCTCAACAGGTTGTCGAGCACCTGGCTTATCCGATCTGGATCGACACTCAAGGGCGGTAAATTGTCTTCAGCATCGATCTGCAATTCAATACTCTTCTCGGCCGCAAGCGGGCGGTGCGCAAGGACCGCCTTCTCGAGCAGCTCTTCTGGTGCAGTCGGGGACAGCGTAAGCGACAACTCACCGGCGTCGGCGCGTGAGAGCACGCGCAGGTCCTCAACCAGGCGGCTCAGTTGGGCGGTCTCTTCACGGATTATGTGCAGCGTCTCGGGGGTAGGGGGCAGCACGCCCTCCTCGATGGCGTCGACGTGGCCAAGGATCACGCTCAATGGAGTGCGCAGCTCGTGGGCGATATCGGCAGTCATTTGCTGGCGGAGCATCTGCGCATTCGCCAGATCAGAGCTCATCTGATTGAATGAACGCGCCAGTTCCCCCAGTTCATCCTGAGAACGCACCTCCACTTGCTGGTCGAGATCGCCCTGGGCGACAGCCTTTGTAGCCGCGGTCAGTTCGCGGATTGGCTGTGTCAGCGTGCGCGAGAGCAATAAGCCCAACCCCAGCGCAAGACCGGCGGCTGCCAGGGAGGCGAAAATGACGGTACGGTTAACGCGCTCAACTAGATGCTGCTCTGCCTGGCTTTGCCGGAAGGCCTCCTGGCTGGCGAGCACATAGCCAATCGTCTCGCCCTCGACCTGCATCTCAAATGAATCTTTGAGCGCAGAGGGGGGGAGGATCTCGCCGATCTTAAAGCGGTTGCCGGGAATGAAGACCACCCCGCGCGCGTCGGCGACCGTGATCGGATCACCACGGCGTTCGGGCGGACCGCCCATACCCATCTGGCCGCGCATCATGGATCCCATCGGAAGCTGGAACCCAGCGAATGTGCCGTTCCTTGAATAATAAGCTTCGAGTTCATCGATGATCGCGGTTTGATATTGGTCGAAGATGAAACGTCCGAATTCGCTGCGGGTGCTGACCGTCGCGAACACGGCGACGAGCAGCACTGCTGCAAGCGCGACCGATAAAAAAGCCAGGACGAGTTTAGTGCCCAATCGCATATAAATTCACTCTCTCGCGAAACGGTAACCGACACCGTACACGGTCTTGATGTACTGAGGATCACGGCTGTCGTGCTCGATCTTGGCACGCAGGTTTTTAATGTGCACGTCGATCGTGCGCTCGTAGCCTTCGTAGGCCGTGCCCTGGATGCGGTCAAGCAGCTCCAGCCGGCTGAACACCCGGCCCGGAGAGGACATCAGCGCAGAGAGGATGTCAAATTCGGATGGCGTAAGGTCGACGTATTCACCGGAGACTTCGACGGTGTGCCCATCCCGGTCGAGGGTGATATCGCCGCTCTGCAGTTTGCTGGCCACCGGACGAGTCTCCCCGGCGCGCCGCAGCACGGCGCGTATCCGGGCGAGCAGCTCGCGCGGACGGAACGGCTTGATGACATAATCATCGGCGCCCAACTCGAGCCCGATCACGCGGTCGTCGCTCTCAACCTTTGCGGTGAGCAGGATGATCGGAGTGTCGCTTTCCTTGCGGTGGTGCTGCATAAATTCCAGCCCGTCCATCTCGGGCATCATCACGTCGAGGATGATCAGATCTGGCTTTTCATCCCTGGCTATGTGCAGCGCCTCGCGCCCGTTATAAGCCTTGATCACATGGTAACCTTCCTGCTCGAGGTAGGCCTCGACGACAGAGACCAATCGTTTCTCATCATCGACAACCAAGATCGTTTTCGCCATGAACTCAATCCTCAAGTTTCTCCAGTTGCACAGGATTGTACTTGAGAACTGTAAAGGAATTGTGAAGTCATTGTGTTGTTCTTGACAATCTATTCAGGTTCTCCTCCAAATTCTATGGAAAGGTTACATAAGTTGAAATAAACAGACACCTGTCGGCTGTGATAGGCTTGAAAAGGTCTCAGCAAAGGCCAATTCCAGCTATCACGAAAGGATCCGACAAGTGTCCACCAACATTGCACCGTGCCGGCATGGTATAACCCAATGGTTGAATCTTCCACACGTTGTCGTCCAGGATGTCATCATGAGCGAGGCGCATACCGATGTGCTGCTCACTCGAACGCCCCCGTCGCTGACATGCTCGCGCTGTGGGCAGCTGAGCTTCAATCGGTATGACCGCACCCGTCAACGCATCCGCGATCTGAACGCCTTTGAGCTGCACACCTACCTGGTTCTGGACAAGTGGCGCGTTCATTGCCCCACCTGTGGTGTGCGGGTCGAGGATCTGGGGTTCGCGGCCCCGTATTCCCGCTACACGCGACGCT
>JARGGH010000043.1 GCA_029210945.1 Anaerolineales bacterium | reverse complement strand
TCATCCCCAACCGCTGGCCCGCTCTCGATCTCCCGGTGGATGTTATTCGGTGTCACGCCTTCCAGTAGTTCCTCGAGTGAGACCGCGTAATCCTCGGGCCTACCAACCACGAGCTTCCCCTCCTCGAGGGAAACTTCGACGGCCGTATCGGCCTCGAGACCGATCTCATCGGCAAAGGGCTTTGGAATTCGCACGGCGAGGCTGTTGCCCCACTTCTGTACCTTGGTTCGCATCACGGCACCTCAATAAAGCAGTATCTACAATGAAGATACCACGGATATCATCCCTGTCAATAGCTGAGTATGGGGAATTCCTGTATGAAATGGATGTCTTAACTATTATTGATTGGATAGTACCCACCTAAGATGAAACTTACAGCCAAGCCGTATGAGTTAATTGGTCAGGTCCGTGGATAACATGAGAATAAAGGATTGTGATTGGATAAATAATGGGGCGATGAAACTGGGAGTCAAGTTTTTAGGGAAGCCATTACTCGAGTTGGTAATTAGACATGTTTAGAAAACATAGACTACTAATGCACCAGATCCAATGAATTTGCTGCTGCTAATTGGCTTTTCCGGACAACTGCCCAAGCTGCACATATATGAAAGCCCGATCCTTTGCAGGAATGATGATGCCGCGGTTTACGCTACCTCACTCGAGGCCGGAACCGCTGATAACACTGAGCGATTAGATTGCGCTGATTGTCCTCGCTCCTGTGAGGGGTGAAGTTGAAGGAATTTGGGATCAGTGATCAGGAATCAGGGATCGGGTGGAAGATGGGCTCCCAAGCGTCATTGCGAGCCGACTACGGCGGCTCGCAATCTCCGCGGCCCAAGAGGGGATCGCTTCGTCGCTGAGGCCCCTCACGATGACGGGTTTGATGGGCACCTGGGTATCCGGTCACCCAGAACTCCGGGTCACCAGGTAGAAGCAAATAGACCCTCTCGCCCTTTAGGGTGTATAGACCGGGGATCCAGGATGAAAAGCCACTCCAGGACCCTAGCCTGGCCAGCAGCACCCCTCAAGTTGCGTTGGGCGCCGTTTTTGCCTACTATAAGGCGGTTCGCCCACAAGGCAGTTCACTTGAAGCACGCCGCCACTGAGCACAACGACCCTCTCCACCTTCTGCACAATCGATGCATTTTGCATTTCATAACCGCCTGGCACGTCCCGTGGAGGTCCACATGAAGCACACCTTAAAGCCCTTCCTCAGCCTGTTCCTGTTCTTGCTTATGCTGCTTTCGTCCCCCTTCCCCGCTGCGGCCCAGGACGGCCCGTTCGAAGAGCATTTCGACGACCCCGGTCTGTCCGGATGGGACCACTCGCCGAACGCCACCGTCAAGGACGGTATCTTACGGATTAATCCTGGCGGGCATGTCCGGCGGCATGGATCCTGGACCGCTTTCCGGTGGGTCATGCGCGCCCGCATCCACGGCACGGGTGAGCTGGCGCTGATGTATAACATGAGCGAAGATGGGACCTCGATTCTGATCTTCAACGGCGCACGCTTCCAATTGCAGCGCGAGCGCGGTGAACAATTGACTGCCCTCGGCGAGGCTGCCTTCTTGCCTTCGCCGGTCGGCGGTTGGTTTCACCTGAAGCTCGTGTTGAACGACAGCGAACAGCAGGTTTGGCTCGAGGATGAACTGGTCCTCTCAAGACCACTCGAAGGGGCGCCCTCGCCGAGCGGATTCCTGATTGAAAGCATCGGTGACGCTGAGCTCGAGGTCGATTTCGTCGAACTCTTTCCAGAAGCAGGGCCGCCAACTAGTGAAGCTCCCATCGAGGAACAGGCCAGCCCTTCCATCGAATCGGGTGAAGACCTCACGCTCTCATCCTCCGAATTGGCCTGGATCCGGCTGGGAGGTCCCCCCGGCGGCCTCGGCTACGATATCCGCTACAACTTCGATAATCCCGACATCTGGTATGTGACCGACGCCAACGCCGGGGTGCATATCAGCACGGACGACGGCCTCACCTGGCGCCAGAGCAATACAGGGATCGACACGGCCGGCGGAGCGGCGGGCGATTCGATCCCGATCTTCAGCCTGACCGTCGACCCGCACGACCCGCGCATCATCTGGGCCGGCACCGACATGAACGGCCGCATCTACAAATCGACCGACGGCGGGGCGACCTGGGAATCCAAAGACCGGGGCGTGATCCATGAACATGAGGTCCTGCTCAGCTTCCGCGGGTTCACCGTCGATCCGCGCAACTCAGACATCGTCTATGCCATGGGGGAACTCCAGAGACCGGGCAACAACGTCTGGGGGCTCGGCGTCGGCGGTGTTGTTTATAAGACCACCAACGGCGGCGATTCCTGGACCCGCATCTGGCATGGACCAATCCCCTCCAGCCTGGCGCGCTACATGTGGATCCATCCTGAGAACCCGCAGATCCTCTACGTCTCGACCGGCATCTTCGATCGCGGCGCGGTCGGCGAGACGGACCCTGGCACCGACGTCGACCCCTGGGGAGGGCTTGGGATCCTCAAATCGACCGACGGCGGGCAGACCTGGAATACGATCGGCAAGGAGAGCGGCCTCGATTTTCTGTATGTTGGCAGCCTGTACATGCACCCCGAAGATCCCGATCTGCTCCTGGCGGCAGCAGGGCATATCCCTCCCGAACGAGCCGCTCAACAATGGGAGAAGACAGGACACAGCCCGATGGGCGTGTACCGCAGCGCCGACGGCGGGGAAACCTGGACCCAGGTGCTGGAAGCCCCGCCGGTGACGATCTGGGAGGTCTTCACCGCCGTGGAGATGTGCCCGTCTAATCCGCAGATCGTCTACGCCGGCAGCAACAACTCCGTCTACCGGAGTGAGGACGCCGGGTTGACCTGGGAGCGGGTCTCCGGCGGAGCCGCCGGATGGGGCCCAACCGGCGTGCACGCCGGTTGGCCGATCGACATGCAGTGCGACCCGCAGGATACCGAACGTGTATTCGCAAATAACTACAGCGGGGGGAATTTCCTCAGCGAAGATGGCGGGGTAACCTGGGTGAACGCCAGCTCCGGCTACTCCGGCGCTCAGATCATCCAGGTCGCTGTCGATCCGTTCAACCCCACCCGCGTCTTCGCCGGCGGGCGCAGCGGCGGTTGGGTCTCTGAAGACGGCGGCCTGACCTGGAGCGGCATCCACGACCCCGGAGAGATGAAGGCGCTCGCCGGCGGAGAAGTCGCCGGCGTCGCCATCGACCCCTCCCAACCAAACCATGTCCTCATCGGGACGGGCGAATACATCCTCGAATGGAACCCAACGCAGGCTCGTTGGGAGCCGCACACCAATTACCATCTTGAATATGGTGGCGAGACGAGCGTGATCGTCTTCGCCCCTTCCGACCCCGCAACCGTCTACGCCGCCTCGGCTAACCACAACACAATGATCCATGCCGACTCCTACGAGGCCGGATTCGGCGTGCTGCGATCGAGGGATGGCGGCGCATCCTGGAAGCTGATCACTGGCGATGCATTCGAGAAGGCGATGGTCACCGACCTCGCCGTCGACCCGCGCGATGCAGCCGTGCTCTACGCCGCCACACACGACGGCTTGTTCGTCACGCGTGATTACGGCACCAGCTGGAGCCGCGTTCCCGTCCTGACAGGGAACAAATCAGTGCGGACGATCGGCATCGACCCTGCCGATCCTGAAAACATGCTCGCCGGTCTCCCCAACCGGGGACTCTTCCGCAGCGAGAATGGTGGGGCGAGCTGGCGCCAGGTGAGCGCCGGGCTCGAGCCGAACGGCAATCATCGCGACATCGTCTTCGACCCCGTCCACCCGGGCGTGGTTTACACCAGCGACATCCTCAGCGGGGTATTCCGTTCCGAGGACGGCGGCCAGATCTGGCAGAAGATTAACGCCGGCCTGACCAACCGGGCCGCGACCGGGCTATCACTCTCGGCCGATGGCAACCACCTCTACGCCGGGACGAGCGGCGGGGGCGTCTTCCGCCTGGACCTGAACGGCAAGCCGCCCGTGTCAACCGGTGTAACACTGTTCGAAAAAACGGCTGGCTCTGAGCCCGGGGAGACGGAGAAGGAAATTGAGGGCAGCCAGACCGGGAAACCTGCGGCTGAAGAACCGGAGCAAGAGCAGCAGGCAGAGAATGGTTTCTCACTGCCCTGCCTCGGTGGGTCGCTGCCGTTCCTGTTCCTGGGCGTCACGGGGATCGCCCTTCACTATAAAAGGGGGAGGCGCAAATCGTGACCGCATCATTGAAGCGAAGGGGACTGCTGGTTGTCGTGCTGGCGCTCGCAGCATGCCGCGCAGGCGGGGCGCCGACCCCTACAACCAGCGAGCCCGATCAGACCACCGCCGTGCCTGCAACGTCGAGCGCAGCGGCCAGCCTGCCGATGGAGATCTCCGGCTTCGTCGTCGACGAAGAGGGTCCCGTTGCCGGTGCAGTCGTGCGCCTCCAGACGACCGAAATCCACGCTATCAGCGGCGTGGACGGCCGGTTTACCCTCACACTGGAGGACCCGGGCGTTGGTCCACTCAATCTCACCGGCTGGGCTCCTGGGTATTTCTGCTCGGGCCCGTTCGAGGCTGTCCCCGGCGAAGTAGAGGTGCGCGTCGAACTCGTCCCTCACGCAGTTGAGGACAACCCCGATTACGCCTGGCTCCCCTCGCTCTACCACCCCGGCGGGGGCGAGGGCCAGGGCTGCGCTGAGTGCCACTCGCGGGAGGGCATCTCCCTGCCCTTCTCCCTGCCCGTCGATGAGTGGCTGCTCGATGCCCACGCCCGATCCGCCACCAACCTGCGCTTCCTGACGATGTACAACGGCACCGACCTGGACGGCAACCGCAGCCCGCTCACGCAGCGCGGCGCCAGCCGCGACTACGGCACCTTCCCGCTCCCGCCCGACCCCTCCCGACCGTATTACGGCCCGGGCTACAAGCTCGATTTCCCCGATTCGGACGGCAACTGCGCCGCCTGCCACACGCCCGCCGCCGCCGTCAACGAACCCTACCTGACGGACCCCAACGATCTGTCCGGGGTCGAAGCGGAGGGCATGCCGTGCGATTTCTGCCATAAGGTCTGGGACGTGAATCTCAATCCAGAGACCGGGCTGCCCTATGAGAACATGCCCGGCGTGCTCTCTTTTGAATTCCTGCGGCCGCACGAAGGGCACCAATTCTTCGCCGGCCCTTACGACGACGTCGCCCCCGGGGAGGACACCTACTCGGAGCTGCAGACGCAGAGCGCCTTCTGCGCGCCCTGCCATTTCGGCGTCTTCTGGGGCGTGACGGTCTACAACTCCTACGGCGAGTGGCTCGCCAGTCCGTACAGCGACCCCGAAACCGGCCAGACCTGCCAGGATTGCCACATGCCACCCTCCGGCGCCACGCAGTTCGCCACGGATGAAGCCGGCGGCCTGACCCGCGACCCCTCGACGATCTTCTCCCACCAGATGCCCGGCGCCCTGGACGAGGAACTGCTGCAGGATGCCCTCGAGATGAGTGTGCTCGCCGATCGCGACGGCGAAGATCTGCTCGTGACGGTTGGGCTCCATAACGACAACACCGGTCACAAAATCCCCACCGACAGCCCGCTGCGCCACATGCTGCTGGTCGTCGAGGTCTATGACATGCAGGGTATGCCGGTCGACTTTGTCGAAGGGCCGACCCTGCCCGACTGGGCGGGCGAAGGTGAACCGTCGGAGGGCCGCTACGCTGGCTTACCAGGGAAGGCTTATGCCCTGATCCTCGAAGAGCTCTGGACCGAGATCTCGCCCAGCGGCGCCTACTGGAACCCGACGCGGGTGGTGGCCGACACGCGCCTCGATCCGTATGAAGAGGATTTCAGCCGCTATCGTTTCCGGATGCCCGCAGATGGCGGCGCAGAGGTGCGTGTTCGCCTGTACCTGCGCCGGGCCTTTATCGAGATGATGGATCAAAAAGGGTGGAACGATCCCGACATGCTGATGGCCGAACAAGTTTTAAAGATCAGCCCTTGAGGAGTAGGTAATCGGGATCAGCGAAAAGGCACCCGGGTATCCCGGAGTACGTCAGGCGGAAGAAGAGAGACCCCTCGCCCTTGAGAGGAGAGGGTTCGGGGTGAGAGTGAGAGAGCCAGGGATCTGTGATCAGGAACCGGGATCAGGGGGCATCTGGCCTCTTGAGCACCCGGGGCTTATCGCGAGCTGTCATAGGCGGCGTGGTCCATGATCCAGCGTTCTTGGCCGGGCGATCTCCCTGTTACGAATTAGATCGCGTCGTCGCTTGCGCCCCTCACGATAACGCCCAACGTGTAGGGGCACAATGTGTTTTGCCCACGATGATGATCCCCTCTTCGGGATGAATCACTGGCACCAATTCATGTGGAGTCCGTCAGCGTGCTGACGGCAATCGCGAAGCCATTGAACGATTCCCCCTCCAGGCAGCCCCTCACCTCTGATCCTCTATCCGATCCCGGGGAGAGGAAGGTTTTAGGCGAGCAAACGTTCTACAAAAAGAATCGAAAGGGGGATTCCTCAGCCTCCGGTTTCGGTTTGACCTATATCGTGATTTGGGACCAGGCACCCGGGCACCCGGCCAATCAGGAACACCGACCGCAAGCAAGTAGACCCCCTCGCCCTTGAGGGGAGAGGGTCCGGGGTGAGGGTGAAAGAATTTGGAATCAGCGATCAGGAATCAGGGATCAGGTGACAGGGGAACCTCGTCACTCAGGATCAGCAGGTGTAGGCCTGTGTCCCTCACGATGACATCCAACGTGTAGGGGCACAACGTGTTGTGCCCACGATGATGATTCCTTATTTCGATCGAAGCGCAGGTCTGAAGACAAGTGAGATTCGTCAGCTTATTATCGGCACTGGCGAAGCCATTGAACGATGCCCCCCTCCAGGCAGCCCCTCACCTCTGATCCTCTCCCCGATCCCGGGGAGAGGAAGGTCTTTGGCCAGCAGGCGTTCCATAAAGAGAATCGAATGGAGGATTCCTCAGCCTCCGGCTTCGGAATGACCCGTATCGTGATTTGGGATCAGGCACTCAGGCACCCGGGCGCCCAGGATCACCAAACGTAAGGGAGCAGACTCCCTCGCCCTTGAGGGGAGAGGGTTCAGAGTGAGGGAGAGAGAATTCGGGATCAGTGATCGGGAATCTGAAATTCGAGACTGGCAGGTCGCACACCCCGGCATTAACTCAGCAAGGAATTGTCTTCTTGAGACGAACTCGGACCGCGACCCTAGATCAATTCTGCGTGGTTTTCCCTCACCCAATCCAGAACTGCATCACGGAACTTTGAAGCCTCTGCAATCAATTCTTCAACCTCAGCCTTTGAAATCTGACCACCGCGATCGTAAGTGCCCACGTTGCGTTTTATCCGACAGAGATCCAGATAATCAGCCAAACCAGAATATTCCTCACCGATTAGCTCTGGGAGCAGTTTGAAGGTCATCCAATGATGCCCTTTTCCATATGTCTCATACCCGGCACAATACAAAGGGATCGTTGCAAGCGTCAAGGCGCCGTCGTATGCGATCATGAACCTCCGATCGGTTTATAGATCACGGAAGGATGCATCTTCGAGATCGCGTTCAACGATCGCCAACAGGTCGCGAATTTCATCCTTGTTTGTTTTGTGGGCTCTCAAGCGGTTTTCAGCCAGCCAGCGCTTCAAGCTCATCTTCGCCCCCTATTAAGAAGAATTTGGGTTCCCGCATTACCGAAAGAATGAAAGCATCCGAATTTTCAATTTTTTGCTGGAATTCCGCCCTGGGAAGGACGACGGGGTTCATCTCCCGACCGAGTTCTTCCTTGAGCGGCGAGAGCAGACCAGAGAGTGCTCGAGACGAAATCGAACCGATCACGAGAATATCCACGTCGCTCTGAGATCCTTCCTCGCCTCTGGCAAAGGATCCGAAGACGAATGCCATGTCGATCTCATCCGAGCGATCCTTGAGCTGATTTCTAACTTCTTCGGTCAATCCCACCGTCTTGACCAGTATTGCGCGCAGGTCAGAAAATACCGGGGAGTTTCGGTTGGCTTGGTAGTATTTCCGGTTCCCGTCGAGTTCTGATACGAGCAGCCCTCCCTCCTCCAGGCGTGCAAGCTCACGCTGTACCGCCCGCACCGGCTGGTCGGTGAGCGAGGCAATCTCGCGCACATAATGACGGCCGCTCGAACGCAGGAAGAAAAGCTTCAGCACCTCCACGCGTGCTCCAGAAGTGAAAAGCGCCTCCAGGATAGTATTTTTCCGTATACTTTTTGTAGTCATTTGTATACAAAATATATACGGCTTAGAGGCAAAGATCAAGAGGGAAATACGAGCGTAAATGGGATTTGGTAAAGGGATTTGGGATCAGGCACCTGGCACCCGGGCGCTCAGGATCACCAAACGTAAGGAAGTAGACCTCCCCGCCCTTGAGGGGTGAGAGAGCCAGGGATCTTTGATCAGAGATCAGGCAGCATGCTGCGCAATTCGAGCGGGATCACGATGAGCAATTCGCCCGCAACTGTCGCTTCGGCGATCAGGCCGTGCAATCGCAGGCGACCCATGACCGAATCGGGTGGGTTGAAGCGCCAGTACTGCGATTCTTCCAGATCGTTCCCGAACTCTGCGTCGAAGTCCCCCCATGCCATGACGCCTTCCCGCTGCATGACCAAACCCAAGGCCTTCTTCTCAACCGGCTTTAACGCATCGATAACATTGGCTAGCGAGCGTGCATCAGAAAGATGGTGAGCGATCCCCCGGATCAGTTCAGCCTTCTTCAACGTCGACCAGCCCGGCTCCAGATCCACGGTCCGGGCGATCTCGGTGAGCGAATCCTTCGTATGCACACCGAGCGTTTTTTCCAGATCTGGCGCGTCGCTCCCTATGGCTGACTGCAGCTTTCGCCGCTTGCGGCGATCGCGTTCAGCCTGCTCTTGCCTCCACTGCTCGCTCCGTAGGCTCCGCTCCACCTCCCACTCGATGTCATCGATAAGATCGAGTGCAGGTTCGTACTCCGGATCGACTTCCAGCGCGAGGTCAAGGAGATGGAGCGCTTGCTTCAGCTCATCCCGCAGATAGTGCATGCGGGCGCGTGTGAAACAGAGAAAGGCATACTCTTGCGTATGCATGTGGTGCCTTTCGAATGCCGGCATGATCAACGCTTCTGCCTGATCCAATTCGCCGTCGTCCATTAAATAGATCGCCTTGTTGCAGCGCGCGATGATGTACGCGGGGTCTACATCCAGCGCCCTCTCGAAGAGTTCCCGCGCTTTCTCATGCTCAGACCGATAGGCGTAGATCGAGGCCAGGTTGTTGTAGGCTTCTTTAGCGCGTGGCTCTTCTCGCAAGACCTGCTCATAGAGTTCGATAGCTCGATCTTCATCCCCCTCCAGGTTGACCTCCGCAGCCCGCTCGAGCAACAGGTTCACCTCTTCGCGGTAGGGCAGGTCGCGCCCGCCACCGATCTCATAATCGAGCAGCCTGATCTCCCGCCATTCATCTTCGAGCCAGAACTTGACCGGTTCATCAGCCGGGATCTTTCCAGCACGCTGAAGTGCGACCAAGGCATCCATGCGTAGCTCCTCGCTCCCCACCTGTCCGAAGCCGATCCTGCGCAGCACCTCGTATGCCTCCGGGGTCGCTATTGTGGCCAGGAGAGGGATCCCGGCATCCGGCACGCCATCCTCCAGGATGGTCTTTTCAGCGAAGAGCACAAGCTGGGGAAAACGATCCGTGAAACGCTGAACCTTTTTCCGGAAGCGTTTAGGCGGCATATCCGGTTCGCGCTTGAGCAGATCAAGAAACGCATTGATTTGCTGATCCGGCAGCAGCTGTGAACTGTGAAAATAAGGGTAGCGCGCGGCCCATCCCGGTCCGGGTTTTCCGCTCACGAACGCCTCGAGCAAAACCCCGGCATAGGGCACGTGTTTGGAAAGATCGCCCAGCAGGTCTGCAGCCTCGGGGAGCCCGAGATTGGCGGCACATACGGCGCGCATAAGTTCAAGCTGCAGATCAAATGACCGGCCGCCCTGCTGGCGGGCTGGCATATTTTCTAACAAATCCCAGACGTAGTCATCCTCCTCCATCATCGCCGCCGCTTCGATGATCTTCATGCGCAGTTGAGTGTCGCCTGGATCGACGGACTTCAACACCTGCCAGTGCACAAGCGCCTGATCTGCTAATCCTGTCCAGGACAGGAAGCGGATCATGTTCCCCAACGCATGCACGTTCTCCGGGTCCAGCTCAAGCACCCGATTGGAGGAGCGGATCGCCTCCTGCGGATATCCGTAGAAGAACTGGGCCATTGACAAATTGTTGATGCAGGGTGTGAAGGGACCCAGGATCTGCAGGGCTCTGCGGTTAAGCTTGATGCATCCTGGATAGTCCCCGGTGTGGAGCGCGATCTGACCCTCTTCGAAGAACCGCAGGCCTTCCTCGGCACGTTTCTGTGCCAGACCCATAAAGACGGCGATGGTTTGCACTTTCTCCTCGGACCAGGCAAGCAGATCGCCAACCTCTTGTTTGGCATGAATCAGGTCTTCCTGGATTGCCCGGCGGGAGGCGTCGAGGGCAAGCGCTGAGAGATCCAAATGGAGGCAATCTATCATCAGTGGGATCCAGAAATCAGGATCCCGCCTCAGCTTCTGCGCTTTGTGGCGATGTGCGAGCGCCTGCCAGCTGTCGCCGGCCTCATGATGGGCGCGCCCGAGGGTGAGGTGCAGGTCTGCGTCGTCTCCATGACGGGGGAGGAATTCACGCAGGAGATCGATCGCCTGTGCGGCGTGGCCTTTGTTAATCCGGTCCTCGGCGAGGTCGATCGCCTGGTTCAGGTTTAGATGTTGGGGCATGCTGGATTGGATACCCATAAGGTCATCGGCGCTTTCATCTTGTGGCCACCCAGAATGGTGATGCAGGAACCTGCATGAAATGGATGATACAACGATTGCCTGGCAGAGAGATGTGTTTCTGACCTGATATCTGCGTCGCGGTGAGAGGTCATGGCTTATTGACCCTGAATCTTGCAGCGCATGCCTCGATTAAACAGGTTTGACTCGCTCCCGTCAATTGAGATCCTGGGGTAGATAGACGCTGATCCTGGGAATACGTTCAAAATGTTTGGTGTCGAAGCTCAGCGCTGAGGTGATGCCTTTCTCCTGCATCCAGAGGCCGTTGAAGGCATCCACGAAGTCGATCTTGGCATCCGCATAGAGAATCATCGCCCGGGCAACAACATCTGCATGCTCCACCTGTAAACCCGGCGTATTAAGGATGGCCAGGATTCGATCTTGCACATCCATGGGTTCGAGCTTGTAATAGGATTCGAGCGTCCAGACAATCTCGGCGATCGTCAGGGCACTTGTCTCCAGACT
>JARGGH010000042.1 GCA_029210945.1 Anaerolineales bacterium | reverse complement strand
CGAACCGCCGGATGCGGACCCGCATGTCCGGTGGTGTGGGAGGGGTAGGGCCGTGAGGCCCTCCCCTATCCCGATTTTGAACGGTTTCAGGGAACAGGCCGATGAGCAAGGGATCTGAAGAGAAGCAGCAAACAGATCAGAAGGCAGAACAACCCTTTCAGATGCCGCTGCCGCAGGTGTTTTTCGAACGCGGCGTTGGCCTGCTGGATGATGTCGGTGCGATCCTGCTCACCGCTGCCGGGATCGTCGCTCTGCTCGGGCTTTTCGGACTGACCGGCGGAAGTCTGGTTGATCCATTTGTGCAGCTGCTCAGCCGGTGGTTTGGCTTGGGCGCCTTCCTCTTTCCGGTGCTGCTCTTCCTGGCATCATTCGTGCTTGTGCAGCACCGCCGCGGCCATACGATCACGATCCCATGGATTCGCATCATTGCGTTGGAAATCGCCGTCTTCTGCGTACTGGGCTTGCTCGCCACGATCGATGGTGTCGATCTGCCGCGTGCAGAGGCCGGTCTCGGAGGTGGAATCGTCGGGTGGGGCTTAGCGCGCCTCTTTGGGGATCTGTTGGGGGGCTTCGGGCGCGTGATTGCTTTCTCGATCATCTTGCTGCTGGCACTGCTGATCGGGCTGCAGCCGCTGCTGATGGCTCTCATGCCCGATGAATCGGAGGTCTTCGATGATGTGGAGCCAACGCCGGTGCTCGAGATCGCCGGCCAGGCTCCCGCGACGGAAGAAGCGAGGCAGGAACGAGCGCGCATCCGCTCGCTGCGCGATTTACCGCGAGAGTATCGAAAACAATTTCACGTGACCGAGCCGGGAGATGAGGCACCTGAGCAGCCTCTCAAGCGTGACTCGCGCTTGCCTCCGCTTGAACTGCTTGCCTCGGGCAGGATGAGCAGCGTTTCATCTAAAGAGATTAACCTGGCCGCCGGGCTGATCGAGAAGACGCTTGCTGACTTTGGAATACCCGCCCGTGTAGTCGATTTTAAGACTGGTCCTGCAGTGACTCAATTTGCGCTCGAGCCCGGCTACGTTGAATCGACAGGACCGGATGGCGGAGTGCGCAAAAGCAAAGTCCGGGTTTCGCAGATCAGCGGGTTAGCCAACGATCTAGCCCTGGCGCTATCCGCACCGCGTCTGCGGATCGAAGCCCCGGTTCCGGGACACCCATACATGGGCATCGAGGTTCCAAACCGAAAACCTTCCCTCGTTCGTTTGCGGCCGATCCTCGAGACGGAAGCTTTTCAGAAGATCCGATCGCCCCTGGCGATCGCCCTCGGACGAGACGTCGCCGGGGAGGCGGTCGCCGCGGATCTGAGCGCCATGCCGCATTTGCTGATCGCCGGCACAACCGGGTCGGGTAAATCGGTGTGCATCGCCTCGCTCACGCTCTGCCTGGCGATGAACAATATGCCGGAAGATCTGCGTTTGGTGATGATTGATCCGAAGATGGTTGAATTAATTCGCTTCAACGGCTTACCCCATCTGGTGGGCAAGGTGGAGACTGACCTTGAGCGCATCGTCGCCGTGCTGCGTTGGTGTACGGCTGAGATGGACCGCCGCTACAAGCTGCTTGAGACGGCGCGGGCGCGCGATATCGACAGTTACAATCAGAAAGTGCGGAGAAATGGCGATGGCGAACCGCTCCCCCGTCTGGTGATCCTGATGGATGAATTAGCGGATTTGATGATGATGGCGCCCGATCAGACGGAACACACCCTCGTCCGCCTGGCGCAGATGGCGCGTGCGACCGGTATCCATCTGGTCGTCGCCACGCAGCGTCCGAGCACGGATGTTCTCACCGGATTGATCAAGGCAAACTTCCCCGCACGGATCTCCTTCGCAGTGGCTTCGAGCGTGGACTCGCGCGTTATTCTCGACACCCAGGGTGCCGAGACACTGCTCGGTCAGGGTGACATGCTCTATCTTTCTCCGGAAGCCAGCGCACCGGTGCGGTTGCAGGGCGCCTTTGTCTCGGATAAGGAAATTGAAAACTTGATTCAATATTGGCAAGTGCAGACGGATGAATCAGTCCTTGAGCAGGACGAACCAGACGAAGCGCCGTGGGAAGAATTGCTGCTGCGGGAGGCTGCGCTGGAAGACCGTGATGAAATTCTTGAGCAAGCGATCGATCTGGTCAAGCGCCGCGGGGAAGCGAGCGCCTCGATGCTGCAGCGCGCTCTGCGGGTTGGCTATCCGCGCGCCGCGCGTCTGATGGATGAACTGGAGGAGCTGGGCGTTGTCGGCCGGGCTCAAAGCGGGGGGAGGACACGTGAGGTTTTAATCGATGAAGATGAAGATCCACTCTCCCCGGCGACCGACGACGAAGAGGATTCATAAATCTGTAAGCTTGACTGGACCGGACATCACGATTAGCATTCAGCGATTTCTAGCGTGAGGGGAAGATATCTCAGTGAACAACGCATTCCAACCTTCGAGCAAAACTTTGACCGATTACCTGCGTATTCGATTTAAACACCTGCTGGACCCAGCAGGTGAATTTCTTAACCGCATTGGCATCGCGCCGAACACGTTGACGCTGGCCGGCCTGATCGGCAATCTGATCGGCTCGCTGCTTGTCGCACGCGGGCAATTCGTCGTCGGCGGATTTATCCTCTTATTCATGGGGCCGCTGGATGCCCTCGATGGAACGATGGCCCGATTGCGGGGTGAGCCGACAGATTTTGGAGCGTTTATCGATTCGGTCACGGATCGCTACTCGGAGTTGATTATTTTTGCCGGCTTGCTGTATTTCTACCTGAGCGCCGGCAACTCGCTGATGGCGATTCTCGTGTTTGCTGCCTCGGCTGGTTCCGTGTTGGTTTCATATGTCCGAGCGCGGGCGCAAAGTCTAGGTTACGAGGCCAAACAGGGCGTCCTCACCCGGGCGGAACGATTCGTAGTTTTAATCCCGAGCATCATTCTTGGGTATCCATCCTTCGGGGTCGTGATCGTCGCCCTGCTCGCTAACTTCACTGCGCTTCAACGTATTCTTGTTGTCCGTCGATTAGCCCGGTAACGGAGGCAAAGCATGCTCCTTGATATTGATCGCTACGGGATTCATATCGGTCCTCTGTATGTCCGCTTTTACGGCATCATCATCATGACGGGTGCCTTCCTGGCGGCAATGCTTGCACAGCGGTTGTTGAAACGCAAGAACAAGGACCCGGAGATCGTGTGGGATGCGCTGATCTGGGCGCTGATCTTTGGCATCATCGGCGCTCGCCTTTACCATGTGTTCACACCATCCATCTCGGCCGGTGGGTGGGCACAAACTCTCAACTATCTGCGGAATCCGATCTCGATCCTGACTACCTGGGAGGGCGGTCTGGGTATGCCCGGCGCGATCCTTGGAGGGGTTTTAGGACTGTACATCTATGCCCGGCGAAACAAGATTTCTTTCAGCTTGTTGTTGGACGCCGCCGCGCCCGGGGTTGCCCTGGCCCAGGCGATTGGCCGCTGGGGGAATTTTGTTAATCAGGAATTGTACGGCCCGCCGACCGATCTGCCCTGGGGAATCCATATTGAACCGCGTTTCCGAATTCCAGGGACCTGGAACGGGCTGCCAATTGCCGAATTCGAGCGCTTCCATCCACTTTTCCTCTACGAATCGCTCTGGAACTTGATGAATCTGGCCATCTTGCTCTATCTGTGGCGGCGCTTCGAGCACCGCATGGGATCGGGCGAGCTGTTCCTGGTTTATTTAATTATTTATCCGCTCGGACGCTTCCTGTTGGAATTCATCCGGTTGGATTATGTACCTCTGTTTGGCATCAACCTGAACCAGATCATCATGCTCGCGGTTGCGATCGTGAGTGGAGCAGTGCTCTTTCTTCGGGTGCGAAAAGAGCAGGTTAAGGCTGCGTAATCGAAAAGCAGTCGCTCCGATTTGAAGCCGCCTGAAGGGGCGGCTTTTTCGTGGGATAGAAGTCTGATTGATCGCGCCAGCGTGAACTTGCTATAATGCCTCGATTGGATGCAAGCACGATGATTATTACCAGAGACCTGACGAAGAGATTCGGGGATTTCACGGCCGTCAACCGCGTGAACATTAAAGTCAAGGCGGGCGAAATCCTGGCGATCCTGGGCCCAAACGGTGCCGGGAAAACGACGACCATCCGTATGCTGGCTTCGATTCTCAAACCGACCAGCGGCCAGGTGGTTGTCTCCGGCTATGATTCCGTCAGCCATTCGCAGGAGATCCGCCGGCTGACCGGGCTGCTCACCGAGCATCACGGCCTTTACACGCGTATGAAAGCCCACGATTATTTGCGTTTCTTCGGTCAGTCCTACGGGATGGGCGCTGATCAGATCCGCGCACGCGCCGAGATGCTGCTGGAACGTTACGGCCTGGGTGAGGCTGTTGATCTACGTCTCGGGCAATACAGCAAGGGCATGCGGCAGAAACTTGCGCTTGTCCGGGCGCTGCTGCACGATCCCAGCGTGCTCCTGCTGGATGAACCGACTTCGGCGATGGACCCCTCAAGCGCGCACTTAGTGCGCAACAGCATTGATGACCTCCGGCGATCTGATCGAGCGATCATCGTCTGCACGCATAATTTATTTGAGGCGGAAGCGCTCGCCGACTGGATCGCGATCATCCGGCGGGGTGAGATCATCGCCATGGATTCAACCGACCAGCTCAAGCGCAGATTGCTTGGCAACCCCGTCATGGAGCTGCGCGTGGCTTCGGCGCTCGATGGAGTCCTGGATTTGATGCCGGAGGGCGTACGCACACTCGCCAGCGGGGTGAACTGGATCCGTTACGAAGTCGAGGATCCCGGCCGCATCAATCCAATTGTGATCCGTACGATGATCGAAGCGGGGATACCGATTGTCACGCTTGCGGAGGTCGAACGCAGTCTGGAAGATTTGTATCTGCGGGTTGTTGAAAATGGACGGGGAGAGGTCGTGCGATGATCTCTAGCAAGCAGTTTACGAGCGGGCTGGCGACGTTCGCCGGAGCCTGGACGTTGGCGCGGCGAGAAATTCGCGACCAGATGCGTGACTGGCGCATTCTGACGCCGATCATCCTGCTCACGCTTTTCTTCCCGCTCCTCATGAATTTCACAGCACGGCAGGCGGTGGACTTCGTGGAACGTTACGGTGCACCAGTCATTGGGGACCGGCTGATACCTTTTCTGCTAATGGTGGTGGGTTTCTTCCCGATCTCGATCTCACTCGTGATCGCCCTGGAGAGCTTTGCGGGAGAGCGCGAGCGTCTCTCGCTCGAACCGCTGCTGGCGACGCCGCTTTCAGACTCCCAGCTCTACATCGGGAAATTAATCGCTTCGATGGTGCCGCCGCTGTCCGCCGCCTATCTGGGGATCGTCGTTTACCTCACCGGCTTGTATTTTCGGATCGGTTGGACACCGACAGTTTCACTGCTGCTTCAGGTGGTCGCGTTGACAACGGTGCAGGCGCTGGTGATGGTCAGCGGCGCCGTAGTGATCTCGTCACAAACCACCTCGGTGCGCGCCGCGAATCTCCTGGCATCCTTCATCATCATCCCGGTAGCCCAGCTGATCATCGGTGAGAGTTTGATCATGTTCTGGGGGCGTTATTACATCCTGTGGTGGATCGTTCTCGCGCAGTCGTTGATCGCGATAGTGCTGATCCGAATCGGGTTGAGGTTGTTCAACCGTGAGGAGCTGCTCGGAAACGAACTGGACGTCTTCGACGTGCGGTGGGTCGGCCGGACGTTCTGGAATGCATTCAAGGGTGGGGCGGGATCCATCGGCGATTGGTATCGCGGCGTTCTCGGACGGTCGCTGCGCAGCATTCGCATCCCGATCGGGATCACGTTCAGCCTGCTCGTTCTTGGCTTCTTTGCCGGGTTTCGCTATGCCTCCGTGTTCACGCTGCCGCCAGAACTGTTCGAGTGGCAGGCTTCCAGGGATGAGTTCGCCGAGGCGCTGAGACGATTTGGAATGTTGAGCGCCGCCGGCTGGGTCAAGATATTCCTGATTAACCTGCGTGCGGTGGGGATTGCAACCCTGCTGGGCTTGTTCACGCTTGGGGTTCTTGGAGAGATTCTGCTGATGGCACCGATCGCGATTATTGGCTATCTGGCGGGCAATATCTACCTTGCCGGACAGGATCCCCTTTTGCTGCTAAGCGGGCTTGTGGCACCGCACGGTATTCTGGAAATACCCGCCGCGCTCCTGGCCGGTGGAGCGATTCTCCAGTTAGGGATGGCGGCAATCAGCCTGCCCAAGGGAAGTTCTTTAGGCGAAGGTTGGATCAAGGCGGCAGCTGAGTGGGTCAGGATCATGCTGGGGCTTGTGATCCCGTTGTTAGTTGCGGCTGCGGCGCTTGAGGTCTTTGTGACGCCTCGCATCGCGCTCTGGGTTCTCTCGGGTTCGTAGCGATATGTCTGAGCTGATTTTCCTGGGAACCGGCGCGGCTGTTCCGGATAAAGAGCATCACAACACGCACCTTGTTTTCCGCAACCGTTCGGGGGCTGTGCTGGTTGACTGTGGTAGTTCCCCGACAATCCGTCTGGAGGAAGCCGGGATAGGGCTTGACGAGGTCAGCGATATCATCCTGACGCACTTCCACCCGGACCATGTTGGCAGCCTGCCTTTGCTGCTGATGAACATGTGGCTGGTGGGGCGGCAGAACACGCTGCGGATCTACGGTTTGCACCATTGTCTCGAACGGGTTGAAAGCGTGATGAGCTTTTATCAATGGGAAAATTGGCCAGAGTTCTTTCCGGTCGCGTTTCACAGGCTCCCCGAGCTCCAGCGCGGGCTGATTCTTGAGTTGGGGGACTTGAAGGTCTACGCCTCAACTGTAAGGCACGTGATTCCCACGATAGGTCTCCGTTTCGAAGTGAACAACGGCGAAAGAGTTCTGGCATATTCCTGTGATAGCGAGCCCTGTCCCGAGGTTGTGCACCTTGCAGAGGGCGCTGAAATTCTGATTCACGAAGCGACCGGGGAAGAGGTCGGTCATTCCTCTGCCCGACAGGCAGGTGAGATCGCGGCACAATCTGGCGTGCAGGCGCTTTACCTGGTCCATTATCCCACGATTGGTGTGACGAAGAGGGAACTGCTCGATGGAGCCGGGCAGAGCTTTTCTGGAAAGGTCGTCGTTGCGGAGGATTTTGACCGGCTAATAATTTAGGCAAGAAACTTTGGGTCAATGGGCGTCGTTCGAAGGTCGCACGGTAGCGTGCACGTAATGGAAATCGCCTCTCGGGGGAATTAAGTCGATCACCTCTTCCACAACAAAATCACGCGCCCCCAGGCGGACGTGATCACCGCGTCTGGGTCGCGTTTCGGTGTTGAGGATCGCGCCCGGATGCTGTTCACCGGCCACGACGTAGCTTACTTTGAAGATCGTCGCCATGGAAATCCTCTCAGCGGCCCGTGAGATGGTGATGACGAAGTTTGAACGAGAGGTCAGCTGCGATGTTTCGCATAACCACATAGCCGATATGGTGGTTGGTCTCGCAGATCCGGTCGAAATCGTCGCGTTTGATGACCAGGATCCTGGTTTGATCGGAGGCGGCTTTAACCGTCGCAGACCTAGGCCCCCGGTCGACGAGCGCCATTTCCCCGAAAATCTGCCCTTCACCCAGATGCACGATCGTTCGCGGCGCGTTTTCGGGTACGAGACCGGCACGCACAACTTCCACAAAGCCTTCGTAGACCACGAAGAGCTCTTCCCCGACCTCTCCTTGCTGGGTAATGATCTCATCGGTGGGGTAGATGCGCTCAACGCAGACCTCGGCAAGCATGTCGAGTTCATCCGCGGTCAAGCCTTCGAATAACTCTACGTGCTTCAGAATGGCTTTCGGGTCCATAACCTGCTCCTGCGCCGTATTCTATTTCAATGGGCCAGCCCAGCGTACTCTGTGCAGCATTGTACAGCAGGTCAGTGCAGGATCCAAGCTGCAGCGGGGGTGCAGAGCGCAACCTTTTTTAGGAGCAGGTGCTAATATTGCGTTTATGTCCCCTGTGGTAGAATGCAAATGTTAAGAAAAATGGTGCAGTAAGGTTTGCCCTGGATGCTCCAAGATAAATCAAATCGAGTTCATATCCTGCTGCGTTCAGGCAGTGACGATGATCCGTGGGGTGCAGGTTCAATTCACAGCCTTGGTTGGCGATCATCGAAGCGTTCACACGCCTGGCGTCCACCGACAGATGTGCTCGAAACTGACGACGCGTTTATCGTCATCGTTGAAGTTGCAGGGATGCGGGGGATGGACTTCTCGGTTACCTTCGACGATCTGGTCCTTTCCATCCGTGGGAACCGGACTGATTCGAACGTGCGCAAGGTATATCACCAGATGGAAATCGACTACGGGGATTTCGCGTCCGATATTCAGATGCCCCACAAGATCGACGCCGCGGCGATAGAAGCCACCTACAGCGATGGTTTTCTACGTGTTATGCTCCCAAAGACCAGTCCAAAGAGCATTGAGATTACCGAGTAAGCAAGAAATGGGGGCTCCTTATTGCGCACAAGCCCTGGAATTCAGAGGCTTGATTGACCATTGTGGATGAAGAAACGCGCTTAATCTGCTTACCGACGATCGAGAAGAGTGATGGAAGAGTCAACCTCAAAGATCCTTGTTCATGACGATCAAGTCGCCGAAGAAGAACTCGTCGGCGAGGCTCCCGAGTTGGATGCACTGGAGATCCCGGACGAGCTGCCAATCCTGCCGTTGCGCGGCGTGGTCGTCTACCCACATACGGCGATGCCGCTCACAATCGGTCAGCCGCGCTCCATCCGGCTCGTCGATGATGTCGCCACCGGCCGTCGCTTGATTGGTCTGGTCGCCTCGAGGCGACCTGAACTGGAGCTGCCGGGTCCTGATGACCTCTATCAATACGGCACCGTCGCCTCGATCCAGCGCCTGCTCAGGGCACCGGATGGCACGATCCGTCTCATCGCACGCGGCATTGCGCGTTTCAAACTGGGCGAGTTCTTCTCGTTGGAACCCTACCTCTCAGCAAAAACCCAGATCGCCCCGGAGGACGTTGAGGAGGGGGTCGAAATCGAAGCGCAAATGCGGGCTGCTAAAGACCTTTTCCAGCAGATCGTCGATCTGGCGCCCTCGCTTCCTAAAGAGATCGTTGGAGGTGTCCTGCTGCTGGACGACCCGCTGCATGTCGCCTACACCGTGGCAAATTACCAGCGGATGGACCTCGAGGAGGGGCAGCGCATTCTGGAAGTTGATTCGACGATCGAAAAGTTCCAGATCCTCAACGGACTGTTGAGCCATGAGGTTGAAGTACTCTCACTTGGTCAGCAAATCCAGCAGGAAGCGCGTACAGAGATCGATAAAGTTCAGCGCGATTACTTCCTGCGCGAGCAGTTAAAGGCGATCCAGCGCGAACTCGGTGAGGGTGATGAGCAGACGGTCGAAATCGAAGAATTTCGCAAGCGTATCGAAGAAGCAAATATGCCGGAAGAGCCTGACAAACAAGCGCGGCGAGAACTCGATCGATTGGCCAAGCTTCCGACCGCAGCGGCTGAATACGGCGTAATCCGGACCTATCTGGATTGGATCGTCTCGTTGCCGTGGGATCGCACAACGGTAGATAACCTGGAGCTCGAGCACGCCCGGGATGTCCTCGATGAGGATCACTACGGGCTGGAAGACGTAAAAGAGCGCATTCTCGAGTACCTTGCAGTGCGCAAGCTGAAATCGGAGCGGGGGGAGGAAGGAGTTTTCGAGGAGGACGTAGATGAGATCAGGAAGACCCGGGAGGGTGTGATTCTGTGCTTCGTCGGCCCGCCAGGTGTTGGGAAGACTTCGCTGGGACGGTCAATCGCCCGGGCGATGGGGCGTGAGTTTATCCGGATTTCGCTGGGTGGCATCCACGACGAAGCCGAGATTCGTGGTCATCGCAGGACCTATATCGGCGCGATGCCAGGGAGGGTGCTGCAAGCACTGCGGCGGGTTGAATCAAAAAATCCGGTCTTCATGCTCGATGAGGTCGATAAAATGGGGCGTGACTTCCGTGGCGATCCGGCCTCGGCATTGCTTGAGGTGTTGGACCCCGAACAGAATCGCGAATTCCGCGATCACTATTTGGAGGTGGCGTTTGACCTCTCGCAAACGATGTTCATCACAACCGCAAACTGGTTGGAGACGATCCCGGAGCCGCTGCTCGATCGTATGGAGGTCATCAGGATCTCGGGCTATACCGAGTCGGAGAAAATAGGTATTGCGCAGGGGTACTTGATCCCCAGGCAGATCCGCGAGAACGGGTTGAAACCGAAGGAAGTGAGCTTTACGGAAGCGGCCTTGCGTAAAATCGTCCGAGCGTACACACGGGAGGCCGGTGTACGGAACCTCGAGCGCGAAATCGGCCGCGTTTGCCGGAAGGTTGCCACACAAATCGCCGAAGGCACCGCCAAGCGGGTGAGCATCACCGAAAAGAAAGTGCGCGAATTTCTCAAGAAACCGCGCTATTTCGGATCTGAGGAGCTCATCGAGCGCACCTCTATTCCGGGTGTGGCGACCGGCCTGGCATACACGGCAACCGGGGGAGATGTCCTTTTTATCGAGGCGAGCTCGATGCCTGGAAGCATGAAGTTCAATTTGACCGGCTCGCTCGGTCAGGTGATGCAGGAATCGGCACAGGCAGCCCTGTCGTATATGCGCGGGATGTCTGAAAAATACGGGATTGAAGAGGATTTCTGGAAAGAGCGTGACATCCATCTGCATGTGCCTGCAGGTGCTCAACCTAAAGACGGCCCCTCTGCGGGAATCACCATGGCGGTCGCACTGGCCTCACTTGCCACCGGACGACCGGTCAAATCCTCTGTCGGGATGACGGGAGAGATCACGCTGCGGGGTAAAGTGATGCCGATCGGGGGTGTCAAAGAGAAAGTGCTGGCTGCGCATCGATTTGGATTGAAGACTGTGCTGCTTCCCAAACGGAACGAACTCGACATCGAGGATGTGCCGGAAGAGGTGCAGAAGGAGATCGAATTCCATTTCGTCGACACCGTCGATGAGGTCATCCAGCTGGCGTTAGAAGATAAGAAGCCGACGACACGTTCCAAGGGGAAGACGGCGCCTGACAAGCCTGAAAAAAAGGCGCGCAAGGCGAAGAAAACCGGTACGAAGAATGGCAATTAGCGATCGCGGAAACATTACAGAGTCAGATGCCTAAGATATTGCTTGTTGATGACGATGACACGATGGTATCTCTGCTCCGGACATTGCTGGAGCTCGATGGATACGAGGTCATCGATTCGCAGGAGTGGGAAGGGATCGTCGATGTTGTGGCTGCAGAGCAGCCCGATCTGGTCCTGATGGATTGTTTCCTGCCTCAATCAGACGGAATAGACATTTTAGGCAAGCTCAGATCGCAACCAGCCTTCGATCAGACGGCAGTCATCATGACATCGGGATTGGACATGGAATACCGTTGTCAGGCGTTGGGTGCCAATGGTTTTCTCCTGAAGCCGTATCCCCCGGAAGAGTTATTGAGCATGATAGGGGAACATATTGGAGGCGATGGGGAAGATTAACACCCCTCCGCCGGTACTCAGGAGATAAATACATCGTGACCAAGAGACGATCAAAAGGCGCCTCAAAACAATGGCGCTTAATGGATTTGCATTTACATACTCCGGCGTCCAACGATTACCAGGAACCGGACGCAACTTACTTAGACATCCTTCGCAGGAGTGAGGCGCGCGGTCTCGACATCATCGCGTTTACCGACCACAATACGATTGCCGGTTACAGCGAGATGATGGAGGAGATCGAACAGCTTTCATTGCTCGAAAAGTTGGAGCGTCTGACCGAAGCTGAAGCGAGCCGTTTGAAAGAATACCGCCGGCTGCTAGACAAACTCCTCGTCCTGCCAGGATTTGAATTTACCGCCACGCTCGGTTTCCACATTCTGGCGATCTTCCCGAAAGATAAAAACCTGCGAGAGCTCGAGCACCTGCTACTCAGTCTTGCTATCCCTTCGGATGAACTGGATAAAGGTTCGTCGACGGTCGGGGCAACGAGCGATGTGCTCACCGCATACCGGCTGATCGACGAAGCGGGCGGACTTGCCATCGCGGCTCACGCGAACTCAACCCATGGGGTCGCGATGCGCGGGTTCGGTTTTGGCGGTCAGACGAAAATCGCCTATACCCAGGACCCGCACCTCCACGCGCTGGAGGTGACCGATCTCGGCAAACAAGGCCGCCGTACGACGGCGTCATTTTTCAGTGGAACCAAACCAGAATATCCGCGCCGCATGCACTGCATCCAGGGCTCTGACGCGCACCGTTTGCGGACCGATCCTGAAAATAAGAAGAATCTGGGCATTGGCGATCGGGCCACGCGGGTCATGCTTTCCGAAGTTTCATTCGACGCGCTTAAAGAACTGTTCATGAGCAATGACTTCGCACGCACACGACCGCACTGGCCGACCGCAGAGGACAGATTTGATTTTATCCAGCAAGCCCGCGAAGAAGGCCCGACCATCAACCAGGATTTTCACGAGAGCATGACCGTGCGCGGTGGACGCCTGTATGCGATCATCGCCGACGTGTGCGCATTCGCAAACGCCAACGGGGGTACGCTTTACATTGGGGTCTCTTCTGACCAGCGTAAGGACCCGGTCGGGATCAGCAAACCAAATGATTCGATCCAGAAGCTGCAGCGTGAGCTCAGCAAACGCATCAGCCCCCAATTAGATTGCGAAGTTGATACGATGGAGACAAACGGTACGAACGTGATCCGGGTGCTGGTGCCGCGCGGTGACGATCCGCCGTACGCCGTGGATGACAACAAGATCTATGTACGCGATGAGGGGGAGAGCGGGTTGGCGGTCCGCGATGAAATCGTAAGCCTTGTGAAGCGTGGTAGTAAACCTGTTGTCGAAGAAGCCTCCGAAGCTAAAGTGAAAACTGCCGGAGGAGTAGAGCCGCCGAAGACCGGTGTAGAAATTGCCGAGGTCGAAGAGCGCAACGGGACCAAATACTACACGATGCGCGATCTGCGCAATGGCAATACCGTGAAGAATGTCACCATCCGCTCCGCACGCCGTCTGTGGCACTACGCCATATCGGAGTTCACCAAGCTACCCGATGATCTGAAGAAAGCTCCGATCGCCTGGCAAGGCGATCTGGGGGTGATCCAGAAGCAGAAGCGCGGCAATCGCATGCGTTATGATCTTGCCCAAAAGACATCCGATGGTATCCGGGTCTATTTCGGTGTGACGGAGGATGGCATTCACAGCGAATGGAAACAGCTGGTGGGTGCCGAAGCAGACTGATCTACGGGGACGAGGCTTGAGCGGCTCTGCTGCTTGCAGAATGAGCGAATCTATTCCAAACTGCGCGAACGCATCACGTTCGCGCAGTTTGCTTGTACGCCCGGCATGGGCGATAGCTAGGAGGTGAGAGTCCTCTGCGGGCGTTGATCCGACGAACCGCTAG
>JARGGH010000041.1:1479-14702 GCA_029210945.1 Anaerolineales bacterium | reverse complement strand
CGGTCTAAAATTGTGGCCACTCACCTGATTGCTCCCTCAATTACCCTCGCCAATGGGTGCAAGTCTATAATGAAACCGGATTCAACGCGAAGTTGGAGGTTTGTGCAACAGGCTCAAGAGAGGGAATATTCACCAATCCGCCTACACAGCAACAGAATTTGAACCGTAGCAAGGAGTTCAAGAACAGGTAATAAATCAGTGCTGTCTGCGTTTATACGAGAAGTAAATGTAAAAAATGCCCAAAGATACCAGGAAGGCTCCAAGATTCCGCGTTAAGCCGAGTTTCGAGGCAGAAAGACGCACAAGTAGGTTGTAAAGATCACGTGTTATCGGATCTTGGTATCCAGGAGGGAAAGTAGTGAGGTATAGTACGGCCAATCCAACTAAAATAAGCGATAATGAGGTATATCGATAGTGTGTTAGTGGCTCAAGCAAGAAATATCCTGAGAATACAAACGTTGTATATGCAATCACCAGAACTAAGGGGCGCAGCCCAAAAATGACGCGAGAGGTCTCGAGATTAAACGACTCGCCCGCCCCTGTGAGTAGCGTGTTATAAATGACGTCACCAAGGGCTGCGACCGCAAGCAATATCATTACAATTAGGATCCATCTTGCCAAGAGACCATTCTTCATGACAGTATAGGCGAATAGCTAAACCAAATCTGCCCTAGTAACACCCTAGAATCCTTTCATCACCTTCATAGTTTACACAAAAAGAGAACTGCCATGTAGAAGCTCCACGCTTGAGCGTAATACTCTGAAACGCCGCAATTCCATTCAAATCATTTAGATATACTTGGTTTGCTGATCCAGCAAACCACGGCGTATATGAATAGGTTGTTCCACTTGTTGGAGTGCCAATATTTCTCGTGGTTATAGTATTGCAAGTTCCAGATTTCTGATACCAATTAGCAGAGCAACCTGCTTGTAGCATTGCTCCGGACCAGGTCACAGTCGAGTCATAGCGCGTCCATCGGTTCGTTGTTTTTTGGTAATAACCATGATCGCCAAGGTCTGTGTAGTACAGAGTCAGCAAGGCGCATACCGAAACCGTTGAATCGCATCCGTTGTGGGAGTCAGAACCTGCACTGACTGAGAACGGAAATACTTCAAATGTTTGTGGCGAAGAGTCTTCAGGGTCCAGCAGATTCTTCGGTATTCCTACTTCGTATGTTAGTTGATAGGCATTCGGACTAACTTCAACGGCTTCTACCAAGGCGGGTATCAGCCTGATGCTGCGCTCGCCATTTATCTCCGTCAATCTGGCTGCCGCAACGGCTTTGCGTGCGAATTCTGGTGGTCCTATTGGTTCGGGCGGATCATACGGAGGTGCCGCGCTCAGATTTGCTACTGGGATCAATGACGCCAGTAGCACTACAACTGCAACACGAGCGAATCTCAGAGCTATTTTCTGGTTTATCATCATCCTTCACCTTATCAGCCTCTGTTTGAGATGGCGAAACTCTCGTCTAATACGAGGCATCACCGCTAGTTGAAATGATTTATTCCATCATACTCAGAATCTCTATCGATATTGGTGTCAGGTGGGTGTCAAGCTAGCTCGCACGGTTCAGGATGTAACCGTTGGTCGGTAAGGGTCTTGCTCGGATGAGAACACTTTCGTTTGCGAACGGGCAGTTCTATCACTTTCCGGCTAGCGCACATAGAACCATGAGCTGGCCAACTCAGGCAGGTAACTAGAAGGGGTTGTTGAGCCGATAACCTTCACTTCGCGAAGAAATAATGTAGCGCGGATACGATCTGTCTGGTTCGATTTTCGCTCTTAGCCGCTTGATACAACTCTTGACTTGATCCTTGGTACCACCTGACTGTTTGTCTGTCTTCCAGACCGAGTTGAGCAGTTCGTCGATACTGACCCAGCGATCAATATGTGATGCTAGGTACTGCAGGACTTGAGCTTCAAGTGAGCTGAGCGCGATTTCCTGACCCCAGCGCAAGACGATCGGCCGCTGCAGTGAGATGTTCAAACCGCCTGCATTGACCAGGCTATCCCCGAGCGGATTGAGAAACAATTCTTTAGCCCGATCGGCCAGCTCCGGGTCAAAGTCAACTTGGCCGACGCTTGCCTTCTCGATCGCCTCTATAAGCCGTTTCGCGCTGATCCGAATCGGTTGGAGCGCGTGAACTCCGAGGACGAGAATGACTTCCAGTGTATTGAAATCAGCACCGCCAGTGAGTGCGACGATACGGGTTTCCCTCGGCAGGAGACTCTTCAATACCGCCCACAAACGCAGTTCATGCGCCTCCGGCTCATCGAAATTGGTGACCAAAATATGAGGTGGGTTTGAAATGAGATCGACTAGATTGATGTTTGCAAAGCAGTCGGCAAAGCCCTGCAAGAGGAATGTTTGATGTTTTTGGAGCTCTAGGATTAAGGTGTGCCGAGTTCGATTTTTCGGTAGAAGCAGAAAGATGCGCATACCGAGTTTAATCTCCTTTGCGCCCTGCTAATGGGAAAACCTCTTTGCGGATTGAGGATCTATTCCTTTAGTTGGAAACTTTTGATCTCGTTTCATCTCAGGCGTTCAGGCACATCAGGTATTGTGCGATTTGCGTTACGCAAACAATCAATTTTCACACAGCAAGAATCCGCATTAACCCAAACCTATCATGGGGCATGCATCTAACTGAATCGCTTACTGAACCTATAAGAGGAGGCATTTGCGTTGTCGTCGTCCGCAATCGCGGCTGGCCCAACTCCTCAATGGACCGAATCTACGATCAGGGCTGTTAAAGTTCAATAAGAATGTCAGGTTAATAGTTCAGTAAAAATGTCAGTCCTTGGCTTTGGCTGAGATCTTGAACGGCTTCCTCCACGGGTGGTCGGCAGGCGGCTTCCAGGGCTTTCTCTGTTTTGGCGGTTCTGGCTTCTTCTCCTTTCCGTTGCTGGGCAATTCACGGACGACCGCCTTCACGGCGGGTGTGAACTTGCCCACCCGGGGCGGTCCAGCCTCTGCCGGTTCGAAGGCGACCAGCTCGCGGCCTTGATACCAGACACTCAAACGCCCATCCATATGCTGGCGGACCTCAACCCGGCAGCGAGCATAGTTGCTGCGGTGCCGATCGGGCGGGATCTGCAGGACATGGCCTGCGAACGAGATCGTGTTGTCAGTGCGCACCTTCCGACTGTGTTTGAAGCAGAACACAGCCTCGAGATCCAGTTCTCTCGGTAAGGGTAGATAGGCGCTCCTTACCTCCTCCGGCGGCTTTGCGAAGGAGGCATTGAAGCGCAGCAGGAAATCGGCCAGAAACCGATTGGCTTGCTCCATGGTGCTGACTTCGGCCACAGCCATTTCGTTGGCCAGGCGGTCCTGGAAGGTTCCAAACAGGCGCTCGATGCGGCCCCGACCCTGGGGAGAGTAGCTGGGGATGAGCTCGATGCCCAATTCTCCAGCAGCCGCCCGAATTGGCTCCTGGGGGCTTCTCCTGCCAGCTGCTGCTCTACACTGGCTTGTTTGGGGCTGCGGAAGATGCTGTGCCGGTCGGCATAATAGGCCAACGGCAGTCCCAGGCGTTCCACGATGCCGCGTGTGAGCAGGAAGTAGCCGGCAGCGTCTTCTTGCGCTCGGAAGAGCGCCTCCGGCACTTCGCCGGTGGCATCGTCGATGGCCGCCACCAGGGTCAGCCAGGGGCCCCGGTCTCCCAGCCAAGGATGCTCGCTGCCATCGATCTGCAGCAGCATCCCCGGGCGAGGATAGCGCGGCCGCCGGCTGCGGTGTTTGGGTGCCCGGCGCTTGCGCGGACTGGGCACGCCAGCCTCCCGCCGCAGGCGCCGGACGGAGGAACGTGAAATCTGGATGCCATGGTGCTCTTTGAGCATCTCCGTCAGGTGATGGTCGTTGAAAGCGCGGTAGGTGCTGTGCACCAGTTCCACCACTTGCTTGCTGACCTCCTCCGGGAGCCGACGCGGCGATGGTCGTCCCCGATTGCCGTGAGCCAGGGCCTGCGCCCCATGCTCCCGGTAGCTGGCTTTGAGGCGGTATAGATGGCGTTCCGTCACTCCCAGGAGTTCAGCTCCTTTCTCCACCGTAATCTCGCCAGCTTCGATTTGGTTGAGCACATGCAGTCGCTTCTGTTCCTTGAGACTCAATGTCACCTCTTGTCTGTCCATAAGGTGACATTTTCACTGAACTGTTCGACCCTGACATATTCATTGAACTACAACAGAATCTACGATCAGGGCTGTACAAATAATGTGTGCGATAGTAGATGTGAGTCTGGATCCTACTACATCTACTATGATCATCAGTGGCTCTGCTACACGGATGGGGTAGGCTGGTATACACAAACCACGTGCGGTTGCAAGACATATGCGGGCAGCTGCTGATATGCTGACTTGAGATACTTGGCCTCTCGAGTCGATAGAAAGTGCATTCGGGGCTGGTCACATTTGCCAGCCCCGAATATCTATGGTCCAAGACTCTCTAGCTTTCATGAGGCTAGGTCCATGCTCCATCTCATAAAGCATCCTCCAGGGTTGAGAGCGAGACCTCGGAGACGATCTTCCGAAATCCCTTGAGTGGAGACAAGGTGAATTCTAGCTTCTTTGTGAGGATGCACCCGTTGCTTAGGTGTTTAACCAATCGTGTCGGCAGGGCGGAATTCATAGCAGAGAATGGCAAGACATTGATGCTTTTGTTTTGTGACGCACATCAATATGGCCCTGCGCAATCCAACTGCCCCTGAACGTGAGCGGAAGGGTTAATCGTCGAGATCCCAATTCATTCTCTATCACCCCCTCTCTCGTGAGAAGTATGAGCGTCGGCACGATCGTCACGATCAGGCTGGCCAGCAGGATCACGACCGAGGTCAGCAACGTGACCTTGATCTTAGCCCGGTTGGCTTCCTCGACGATGACCAGCCGTAGCCGACCCCGCATCGGCTTTGCCCGGGACCGAAACGGCCCGACCGGGCTCTGACCCTCCTGATTGGAGATTGTGACCACGCCTAGGATCTCATCGAACTCCGGGATCAGCGGAAGATCCTTCCGCTTGACGTGTTTGTTGCGTTCGCTGGAGAGTGCCCAACGTTCTCGGTGCAGCTGCCGCCGATCCTCGGCTCCCGTACCCGGTACCCGGACGACGCTCCAGACCGCCTCATCACCGGCGTGGTAGCGGATGAGCATGCGCAGGAGCTTCTCCATGTCGATGCGGTCGGTCTTGGCGCGGCGCCGTTTCTTGCGGGCTTCCATGCTGCCGGCGTCGACGACAAGGTTAGGAGTTCCGGTGTGAATCAGGTAGCGGTGGAGCCAAAAGCCTTCTCTACCGGCTTCGTAGCAGGTGAGCACCGGGCAATCCTCCGGGAGATGGAAGCGCCGCTTGGCGGTTCGGATCTCGCGTTGGAGCGCTTCGGTGTCACGGGCGGCAACATCCCGCTCGCGGGGTCGCTGGCCGAAACCCGTAGTGAAGCCCAGCTTCCAGCGGTTGTTGTCCAGCTCGATGGCCATATAGAGCACGCATTCCAAGGTATACTCGAAGCTGCAGGTCGCTGCGGTGTCCATAGCTGCCTCCTCTTTGGGAAAAAGGTTTAGCAGAAGGATACAGTGCAGCGGCTTGCGCGCTCAAGACGAGGCTACCCATAGCATCTCATAACCTGAAGGTCCTGGGTTCGAATCCCAGCCCCGCTACCTGAGAACGAAGCGCTCGAAGGAGCGCTTTTTTCCTTTAAGAACAGTGGATAAGGGGTATGTTTCAGGATTCGAACCAAGGACCCGGGAGATATTAGTCCGAAGAGTCGAAATCTTTAAGGTTTCACAACCTTCCTGAATTATGAAGAGGGCAGGGTGCTCGTTACGGATTCGACCTCGTAACCTCCAGGTCCCCAGTTCGAATCCAGGCCTTGTTTCCTTGGACACCACAAAGCGTCCGCGTAACGAAATTCCTCGTCGTATAGCAGCGCACTTTCCCTTCTTAAGAATGTATTTTATCTGCCACGTGTTACCAACCCCATACTGCCTAGTGTCGTTCCCCGGGAAGAAACAATCCCTTATCAGTCCGTGGGTCCCCATTTAGGCTTCGAATCTACCTCCTCGAGGCTTTTCGTTGGCTTAGGTATCGATTAGCCTTTACATGGGAGTCATAAAGAGATTAATCTGAGTGTACAGCAGGAGGATATACGTTAAAAGAGCCGGTCACTCGAGCTACGAAAAGCGCGTTTGTAAGGGTTTGGCACGCCGGTCGTATTAATAGATGAGACCGAGCGGGGAATCGGGGCGTTCCATTGAGTTCAGGGAAAAACGAAAGTACATCAAAGCACGATCAGGCGCTCGAATTTACGGAGATCTTTGAAAAACATTTCTCGAGGATCTACCGCTATTTCTATATTCGAGTAGGTGACAATGAAGTGGCTCACAACCTCACATCTGAGACATTTCTGAGAGCATTCCAACACTTTGCGTCTTTTGATAACACATATGGGAGGTTAGAGGCATGGTTGTTTGGTATCGCAAGGAACCTCCTTACTGACACTTTCCGCCGTGACGCAAGGAGAACAGCCAAGAGCCATCTCGCAGATATGCCATACCAAGAGTCCCAGAATCCGCCGGAGCTAAAGGTGATGAGAGTCGAAAGGTTGAACGAAGTGAAGGAGGCCATGGAATTCCTGAAGCCGAGAGAGCGGGAGGTCCTTGCTTTGAAATTCGGCGCTTCGCTCACCAACAAGGAGATCGCTGATCTCTGTGGCATATCGATCGCCAATGCTGCCGTGATTCTGCACAGGACAATCAAGAAGCTGAAGGCACTCTTAATTCGAGAAGGAACCGAAGATGAATGACACAATTGATCTCGCCATCCGGTTCTCGTTTCTTCTGGACGCCAGGCTTGGCTTGGTGCCAGAAGGCAAAGAAGATGAAATTGACTATCTAGAACTCCCCGGACTCCTGGATGATGTCGAGTTCGCGTTATCAGTATGGCCGGGAGAATTTCCGGAGGAGGGGCTTGCTAAAGAGGACATTCGCTCCCGATTGAGCACATACCTGAATCCAACCGTCGGTTCCACAATCCGAGAAGAGACTGGTGGGCGGTTTTTTCCCAAGCTGCTCAATGCGCTGGCTGGCCTTCGCTGGAAGATCGCCCGGGTAGCTGTTGGGGCCATGCTACTTCTCATCCTGCTCCAGATATTCCAGGTTCCAGTATGGGCGGCGCTGCAGCGGCTCACCGGATATGGGTACGCACCCAAGGCTGGGATTGTCCCTCTGCATGGCACAATGGTTCTCCCCAGAGCTGTTGTCCTTGACTCCGGGGGGGGTGGCGTGGAGATCGAGCAGATCGTTGTGACGAGTTCGACACTGGAACTCTGGATCGCTTCAGAGGGAGATCGTCGCTCGCCCAGCATTGCAGAGATAAGCATGCCAAACGGCAAGAGGGTTGCGTTGATCGATGGCTATTCAACGGAGACGTCGCTTGGCCAACTCGAGAGCTATTGGCGATTCCGGGGCGAGTTCGAATCACCACCATGGATAGAAATCCGATTGGATGGATCTCAAGCCCGTCGGATACCACTACAGTCCGCTGTGCAACTGCTGGCTCCACTGCGGGAGTTTAGGACATGCGATCGCCATAATGGTATCTCGCTGTGTGCCGTTGCTCTTAGCGTCGAAGCCGATTCCACGTGCTCCCTAATCGAGATTAGTCTCCAGGACGTTGACCTGGTCAATGGATTCGCCATGCTAGTAGGCAGCCCCATGGAGCCTCATTCCACCATAGCTATTCAGTTTCCTGAAAGCGGTGTGGAAATTGCGGTCCCACCGGGTTATCAGACAAACGCTCTTCGTGTTGTGGGAGAGCAGGCGACATTCCTTCAACAGCTTTGCTTCCCGGTTGAGCCATCTGGTAGAGTTGCCAGCCTGGAGATCCCCGCTGTGGAAGTAACTCTCCCCATCACGAGCCAACTCAGTGTGCCGGTGGTCTCACCAGATCAAGGCTGGGTTGACTTGAGTGAAAGGGTTCAGTGGCAGAGTGCCGAGCTCTCCTTCGAACAGGCACGGGCGTTCCCAGGAGAAGGGAAAACGATCATCCTGCGGGTGCTTGGCTTTCAGAGCGTTTCTGGGAGCGGTCCGGTGATCACGAGCTTCACGCCCGAGGTCCAAGGAGATGGACGGGTTGAGCAAACCGGGAGTTCGCATGATCCTCGGAAGGGTCTACACACGATTGATATTTGGATCCATGGAGAACGGTCGGATATGGGGCAGGGCAGCGTTTTGGCCGCCATCAGATACCCTCACCTGACTTTCCCCGGACCGTTCTACCTTCTCATTGAGGGAGGATCAAAATGAAACATCTAGTTGAGACCCAACTTGGCACGATGGATCGCCAGAAATCGGCAGTTACTCCCAGCCTTCGGCACCGTGGGTTTCCACCTGCTGCCGCCCTGATAATCGAACCGGATCCGATGAGGGCTTTGGGACTCCGTTCGCTCATCTGGCAGGAGCTACCTGTTGAAGTGGCATCTGTCGGGGAAGACCTGGGCAATGCGCTCACCGGGTTGTGCAAGGGCTCGATAGTTAAATACTGCATTCTTAGCATGCCCAAGCCAACCTTGACCAAGACTTGGGAATGGGCTCAGCTGCACTGGTTATTCCATCTCAGCGCATTTATCGTCTTAGTAACCCCAGCCAACTTGGAAGCCTTATTGGCAGCCTTCGCTTCGCGGCCGGATGTTCTGCTTCCTTATAACTGTTCGCTTGAAGATCTTCGGATGGCACTTCGGGGGCTGCAGGAAGGAGAAACTCACTGGGACTCTGGGCTTTTACGAGTGGTTTCGGAATCTTTGATACATTTCGGATTGGAACATGGGCGGAGACTTGCAGTTGGTCATACAGCTGCGGGTATAGGGCCAGCTAGAGCCGGCCAAAACGAGAGCTACCTGGGAAATCTAACTAAGCGGGAATGGGATGTTCTAAAGGGACTTGCAAAAGGGCTGACGAACCGACAGTTATCCGTGCGCCTTGGCATCGCCGAAAGGACTGTGTCTTTCCACATTACCAATTTGTATTCGAAGCTCGATGCGCGATCCAGAACCGAGTTGGGGTTGCTCGGCCGATGCGCAATGTGTCACTTTGCCCGGGATTCTCGTCACCTGCCAGAAGTCGTAGGTAGTACCCACCGGAATTGACAGTTGCCCAAATCATCTTCCTCGCCAATCCTAGTCATAGGCCAGGCAGCGATTTTTAGCTCAAGAACGGTTAGTTCAGGGGAGATAATTGAGGTGTCCAAAGTTCGAATGTCGGTTCTCATGATATTGTTCGTTGTATTAATGCTCCCTGCAGGACGTGTGTTAGCAGGATCATCACCGCCACAACCCGATTGGATCCCTCCTAACCTTGATGTAACCCCATCTTCACAGTCGGTGACAAGTAGCGACGGGTACAGGGCCGAATGGGATGTGTGTATCTACGAGGGGGTTGGCACATATACACTTGAGGTTTGGTTTGGCGAAGGCAGCTACCTGCGACGTGTCGGGCTATCCGCTGATACCTGTTACGAATACCAGTTCTACTATGACCACGTCTCCAATGGGATCTACTACCAGACATGGAAGATCAGCGGACAAGGTGGGCCCGACTACGACTATACGTCGATTACTCGGCAATAGGCCAAACTGGGAACGAGGGGAAGGCCGATCGCACAACCCCACGGTAGCGTTTAATGATTCGGTCTATCCCTTTATCTGAAAATTATTTATGCCAATGATATGACTGGGCCTTACTGGAACCAAGGCAACCGCTGAGAGCGGGGATCATGACCTGTCCCAGTGAACTCTTGATGAGTATAACCGAATTTATGTATATGGAAATCTTGACGAAAGACATGTTTTTGCTTCGATCTTATCTAAGGTAGGGACTGTGGGTATCAGGGAGACTATTCCTGAAATTAATATGGGTATAGCGAGCAGAGGCGCACCATGAGCGACCGCGCAGTTCTTAGGGTATTGCTTGTGCTTGTGACGGCTATTCTCCTTCTGTTTCTGGCCAATGTAACACTGTTTATTAGGGTTAACACACTTCAGAGCGAGGTGCTGGAAGCGCTCAAGCCATTTCAAAGGAATATGGGCCTACCTGTGGCCGCGAAGGCTCCTGAGTTCGAGTTGGCTAACACAAATGGAGAGAAAATAACTCTTTCGGGGTACCTCGGGCATCGAATTCTAATCGCGTTTACATCTACAACATGTGGGGCGTGCGAGGAAATATATCCAGAAATAAGGCGATTTTCAGAATCGGAGTCGGACACGATTGTATTAATGATAAGCAAGGGTTCAATGGAAGAAAACCGACAAATGAGGGCAGAACAGGGGTTTCGTTTTCCTGTTCTAACTTGGACCGATGAAGTGTCGGCTGCATATCAAGTGCCAGGCACTCCTTTCTTTTATGTAGTCAATTCGGAGGGTGCTGTAGGTCAAGCTGGGTTTGCCGGATCCCTTGAGCAATTGCGGGAGATGGTTCACGCCGTAGAGACAAAATAGCAATAATCACTCCCCTGTTGACGAGGTTCTGTGCATATGTTCACGGGAGGAATCAGATGAAATCTCTTAAGCACGTATACTTCTTCGGACGCATGTTGCTTGTCGCATCTCTCTTCCTTCTTACCGCCTCTTTACTATCCACAGTCCCGGGGTTCGCGAAAGCCGGAGGTGGGTACACACCGGACGGATGTGTCCCTGAATGCTTCTGGACTTGGTTTTGTTGTCCAAACCAGCCAGGTTATTTTTGTTGCTATGATGGTCCATACGGCAGACATTGCTGTACATACGAGGAGGGCTGTCTTTGGGCCCGAGATTGCATCTATCAAGATTGTTCCACTTCACTCGACTGGTTCTGCATTCGCTAGCGATATCTAGGATTGCCGTTCTCTCTTTATAGCAGAACACTCCTGATTCGCCCCTCTCGGGGTGAATGGAGGTATGATTTAACCTGGGAGCAAATTGGCATAATAACATTCGCCAGCCAGCTTATTGGGAGGTCCGAATGGACAAGGGCTCAACTCGTAAAATGTGGCTATATTTGGGGGGGGCAATAATTTCTATTGCAACACTCACCGCTCTCGTGATCGTCGTCGCGCGCAACCCGCGAGGTCTTCATTCTCTCACCCCCTCACAAGTAGGATTTGACGAAACCCCCTCCGCTCAGTTGAGCATAGAATACTATACGACGGCTCCGGGAGAGGACCTGAGATCTGTTTCTAGGAAATTTGGAATAAGCCAAGAGACGGTAATTCTTGCTAACTTGGATCAGTTTGAATCAAATCCCCATATAAGGCCAGGAATGACCTTGGTCATACTGCCCATCGACGGGGGATATTATCGCTGGAAACTGGGCGATACCCTTGACCGAGTAGCAGAGGAATTTAGGGTGAGTCCAAATGCAATATTGGCTTGCAAAGCAAACCAGCAGTGTTATCAGTTGATTGAGGATAATCTGTCTATTGAGCCTGGTGATTTCATCATCATTCCGGGCGGTCATAAGCAATTACCTTGGGCTTCTGGGGAAGTTGAATATGGTGAATCAATGAGCCCGAGGCCATAATTTATATAATGACTTTCTTCTGCTAATGTCATCATCTTTCCATAAGGATTTGTATTTCAGATATCTGTGAAGAGCGGAAGCTTGCCATTCTTACCAGTCAAACGACTTTGATGTAGAATCGGATCAAGAGTAACGGCAGCCAGGTTCCAATTAATCGAAATTCGTAAAGTTACCCTTGGAAACCCAGCCTGGCGGTCCAAGGTCCCTGTTTTCGGACTAGAACTTCTATGATGAGGGATTTGTCAGGCAGCCAACACCCAGCGGCTTGAACCCTCGGCCTCCCTGAGCCGCCCACCACAACGCACCTTCTGCTCTTCTCCTTTCTCAATCCTCTACTAATCCATTGCAAAGCGGAGATCGGATCCAGGGCTGCTTTATTTAAGAACGTTCTTTACCTTGAACCAACTTCTATCCGTGCCGGATGAGTTTCACCGGTCACCCTATGCTGCCTTCGCCGCCAGGCGATGGGGGAGGGAGGTGTGAGCGGAGCCATCTCATAATCGGTTTCCCATCGGAAACCCGTTCGAGTCCCGCCCGCTCACACCATGCAGCTCCATCTTCCGACCTTCTCTAGTTCATACCGAGACTGTTTTCAGGGCAGCTCCTTTCGGGATCTCGCCGGTTTCCAGGTAGCGCCACAGCGCGATGAGCAGCTTGCGGGCGAGCGCCACGATGCCGATCTTGCGTACTCGGGGGCTGCCTTTTCCAAATCGCTCTTCGTACCAGAGGCTGAGCTCGCTGTCTGGTTGATGGATCAGCCACTGCCAGGCGAATTCAACCGTCAGGGCGCGCAAGCGAGCGTTGCCACATTTACTCATTCCCTTGTTGCGAGAGGTCTCTCCACTCTGGTAGGGGACGGGCTCGAGCCCGACCAGGGCACCGATCTCACGGCTGTTCTGGAACTGGCGCCAGGAGAAGAGCTCCATGGCGAGGGGCCAGGCGGTGTGGATGTGGATGCTTTTCAGGCGCATCAGGTCGTGCACCATGGTAACGCTGGGATGGTCGGGATTCCTGATGGCCTCCCTCTGTTCTTGCTCAATGGCCTTCATCTGCTGCTCCACCAGCTGCAGGCGAACGTGCTCTCGCAGGAGGCGTTTCTTGAGATGGGGCGAGAGCGGCGCTCCATCCCAGGTGCGTACCTGGTCGAGTGCTTCGGGAAGATCACCGTTGATGGACAGGCGGATGCCTTGAGTGGCTAGCAATCCGCCAATCCGATTGACGTGTTTGTTGCGTTCGCCGGAGAGCGCCCAGCGTTCGCGGTGCAGCTGCCGCCGATCTTCGGCTCCCGCACCCGGCACCCGGACGACGCTCCAGACCGCCTCGTCCCCAGCATGATAGCGGATGAGCATGCGCAGGAGCTTCTCCATGTCGATGCGGTCGGTCTTGGCGCGGCGCCGTTTCTTGCGGGCTTTCATGCTGCCGGCGTCGACGACAAGGTTAGGAGTTCCGGTGTGAATCAGGTAGCGGTGGAGCCAAAAGCCTTCTCTACCGGCTTCGTAGCAGGTGAGCACCGGGCAATCCTCCGGGAGATGGAAGCGCCGCTTGGCGGTTCGGATCTCGCGTTGGAGCGCTTCGGTGTCACGGGCGGCAACATCCCGCTCGCGGGGTCGCTGGCCGAAACCCGTAGTGAAGCCCAGCTTCCAGCGGTTGTTGTCCAGCTCGATGGCCATATAGAGCACGC
>JARGGH010000041.1:0-1459 GCA_029210945.1 Anaerolineales bacterium | reverse complement strand
CTGCAGGTCGCTGCGGTGTCCATAGCTGCCTCCTCTTTGGGAAAAAGGTTTAGCAGAAGGATACAGTGCAGCGGCTTGCGCGCTCAAGACGAGGCTACCCATAGCATCTCATAACACGAAGGTCCTGGGTTCGAATCCCAGCCCCGCTACCTGAGAACGAAGCGCTCGAAGGAGCGCTTTTTCCTTTAAGAACAGCGGATAAGGGGTATGTTTCAGGATTCGAACCAAGGACCCGGGAGATATTAGTCCGAAGAGTCGAATTCTTTAAGGTTTCTCAGAATTCTCAAAAAACGGTGGAGGCGGGGTGCTTGACCAGGATTCGGCCTCGTAACCTCTAAGTCCTTGGTTCGAATCCATACCTGCTTGCCTGTTTTCGATAATGCAGGTAGCGTACCTTTTCGGATCGAGCGACAGAAGAGCAGGCTACAGGTCGTCCCCTCGCTCTCATCCCCAACTATGAACAGAAGAATCATCAGTCTCCCGAAGTCTTGACCTTCCTGTTACTGGAGGGTTTAGAATAGCTCAAGGAGGGAGCCCATGTATCAAATTGGCGAAGCAAGCGAGCAAACTGGTTTGACTGCGAAAACCATCCGCTATTACGAGGAGGCTGGGCTGATTCCGCCGGCAGACCGAAAGCCAAATGGCTATCGTATCTACAGTGACGAGGACCTGGATCGCCTGCGCTTCATCCGCAGTGCCCGGGCGCTCGCTTTCCCCCTGGAAGACATCGAAGAGATCCTGGCATTCCGCGATCGCGGCGAACCTCCATGCCTCTATGTGATGACGCTGATGGAGGACCAAATTGATGGGATCTCTCAGCGCATTCGCGAGCTTGAGCAATTGCGGGCCGAACTGCGCCGATTGCACGCACGCGGGCAGAGCCTCCCGGAGGATGTTGACATGAAGTCATGCGTCTGCCACGCCATTCAGGCGGAGGCATAACCGGTACCTGCTAGAAAAAGATTAGCAAAGGAGATGTTGGATGGATAAGGACACACAGTTCGACATACTGTATTTCGACGACTGTCCTTCGTGGCAGACGGCAGCAGGTCTGCTCGAAGAGGTGATCGAGATGTTAGATCTGGCGGCCGGGATCGACCTGCTTCGCGTTGAAACGGATGAGGAGGCGCAGGAACAACGTTTTGTAGGCTCACCGAGCATCCGGCTGGATGGGAAGGACCTCTTCCCGGTGGATCACGAAAATTATGCTCTCGGCTGTCGAGTTTACCAGACACCGGAGGGCATGCGTGGCTGGCCGACAGAGGAGATGCTCATCGCATCCCTTCATGAAAGGTTCGGCGAATAATCCATGTCTTCATCTGAAGATTCCCGTTACGAGCTGGTCGTTGTCGGCGCCGGTCAAGGTGGACTGCCGGCGGCCCATATGGCCGCACGCTTGGGTGCCAAGGTCGCGCTGATTGAGATGCACGAGGTCGGCGGCACTTGAGTGAATGAGGGG
>JARGGH010000040.1 GCA_029210945.1 Anaerolineales bacterium | reverse complement strand
TTCGGCTAGCGGTTCGTCGGATCAACGCCCGCAGAGGACTCTCACCTCCTAGCTATCGCCCATGCCGGGCGTACAAACAGACAGGGGCTGTCCCGAAACAGGACAGCCCCTGCACGATCTGCTGATCTGCTTACAACGAGTTCAAAAAACGAAGACCCTCCCCGTGACCATCAGACACATCAACCCCATCACGATCACGGTTCCCAGGAGCAGCAGTGAGAGGATCAATCGCTGGGAGGGCCTCAACCCCAGGAAATAGCCGCGCCTCGGGCGCGCCACCGGCTCTCCGATATCAAAGGGGTTATCCTGGGGTTCCTCAAAAGCCGGTTCGCCATCTGACATCTGGCGCAAATTATCAAACATCGTTCACCTCCAAAGCGACGATCAAATGGCGCCCGCTCACCCTCCAACAATCAAGGTCCAGCGGATATGCTCCTTGCGCCATCAGTGTATTGAGATTCTACGACCTGTCAACGGGTCTTAATTGCTGCCCGCCAACCCCTATCTGGAGCACCTCGCCAGTAAATAACTGCAATCGGAGCTGGCCTTGTTCCGTGATCCCGACCAACTTGCCGGTGCTGTCCATGGGACCACCTTGAACCGTCACTATCTCCCCTTTATAGGCCAGCTTGTCCTCCCACGCTGTGATCAGATCTCCCGTGCCCAGCTGCGCAGATCGCTCCGATAACGCCTCGAGCACCTTCTGGATTACCTCCAGCCGGTCTACGCGCCGCCCCAGTTCAGCCTCAAGACAGGTCGCCGGGAATTCAAATTCGTCCGCCTTCTCCACCGAAGCGTGAAGGACATTGATGCCAATCCCCATGACCGAATAGAGCAGTTGATCTTCCATCCACCCGCTTTCCACGAGCACGCCGGCGGCTTTTCCGTGTGCAACCAGCACATCATTCGGCCATTTAATCTGCGCCTCTACTCCAAGGCGTTCGAAAGCTTCGGCGGTTGCCAGCGCCCCCAGCACGGTGAGTTCCCCGATCTGGCGAACAGAGAATTCCTCTGGACGCAGGATCAGGCTCATCGCCACGCCGCTCCCCGGCGGGGTTGACCAGCTGCGCCCGGAGCGGCCGCGCCCTTCAGTCTGTTCATCGGCAACCACTAACGTCCCGTGAACGGCTTGATCGCGCGCCAGTTTCAGCGCTTCAGCGTTGGTTGACCCGATTCGTTTGAAAAAGTGCAGCACCTCGCCAAACGCGCCGACCGGCAGTATGGATTGCAGCCTTTGTTCGTTCAACATGCCTTCATTGTACCCAGATATGCATGATGCATGCCATGCGGATTTCCTGCCCACTTCGATCTCTGCTACAATTTGAGCGACTCCACATGAGACACTTATGGGCTCCCTGGCGGATGGAATATATCAAAAAAGGTTACCAAGGACCGGATTGCCTCTTCTGCACCCTCATCGCCATGGAGGACAGTTCGGAAAACCTGATCCTCTACCGCGGCGAACGGGCATTTGTCGTCCTTAATCGCTATCCCTATACCAACGGTCACACGATGGTCGTGCCTTTTGACCACCATCCCTCGCTCATCGGGCTGGATCAAGAGACGCTGCACGAGATGATCCGCCTGACACAGCGTGGGCTTGAGATTCTCCGTGAAGCCTACGCTGCAGATGGCTTCAATCTCGGCGGCAATATCGGCGAGGCAGCCGGGGCCGGCGTTGAAGATCACGTGCATCTGCATCTTGTTCCACGCTGGCAGGGCGATACAAATTTCATGGCTACAACAGCCAACACACGCGTCATTCCTGAATCACTGGAGGAAACTTACACCCTCCTTCGTAAATTATGGTCGACACCCAGACAAGCATAACCCACCGCATCCATTGCGAATGACCCGGTTACCGAAAGAGGAGTCCCATGACCATCGATCATGATCGCGAACCCGTTATTCTCAGCGCCGTGCGCACGCCGATGGGCCGCTTCCAGGGGAGCCTGAGTCCGTTGAGTGCGACGCAGCTCGGCGCGGCATCGATCAAAGCCGCCGTGGAGAGAGCCGGCATCCAGAACCTTGAGGAGATTGATGAAGTGCTCATGGGGAACGTCGTCTCCGCCGGATTGGGTCAGGCGCCGGCACGTCAGGCTGCGATCTATGCAGGCATTCCCCCTACCGTGGGCGCCTCGACACTCAACAAGGTTTGCGGCTCCGGCCTTAAAGCCGGCATGATTGCCGCCCAGGCTATCAAGGCGGGCGACGGAGATTTGTTCGTGGCCGGTGGTATGGAGAGCATGAGCAACGCCCCTTATCTTCTGCGTGCCCGCAGCGGTGAATTGCGCTACGGACATGCCCAGCTCATCGACGCCCTCCTGCATGATGGGCTCTGGGATCCTTTCGAGGACTGGGCGATGGGCATGGCTGCCGAATGGATCGCCGACGAATATGGAGTCAGCCGGGAAGAGATGGATGAGTGGGCATATGAAAGCCATCAAAAGGCCGTCGGTGCGATCAACGCCGGCAAGTTCAAAGCCGAGATCACCCCGGTCGAAGTGCCCGGGCGTAAAGGTTCCGTCACGGTTATGGATGAGGACGAAACCCCGCGCCGCGACACCTCGATCGAAGTGCTGGCCAAACTGCGTCCGGCCTTCACGGCGAACGGGAAGGTGACCGCCGGCAACGCACCCGGATTGAACGACGGCGGCTCAGCCATCGTTTATGCAAGCCGCAGCAAGGCGGAGGCGTTAGGCACAAAACCAATCGCGCGCGTCGTCGGATATGCACAGGCAGCGGTCCCTCCAAAAGAACTCTTTTCCGCGCCAGGGATTGCGATCCCCAGGCTCTTGGAGAAAGTCGGCTGGTCCACGGAGGATGTCGACCTGATCGAGCTGAACGAAGCTTTTGCCGCTCAGGTGCTGGCGGATGGACGCATGCTCTCCGAAAGCGGCTGGGACTGGGACAAGGTAAATGTGCATGGTGGTGCCATTGCGCTCGGGCACCCGATCGGCGCCTCCGGCGCGCGGGTCTTGACCACCCTGCTCTACGCCTTGCTCGACCGCGGTGGAAAGCGGGGGCTCGCTTCGCTCTGCCTCGGCGGTGGTGAAGCGGTGGCGATGGCTGTCGAGATGGAGTGATCGACCGCTCACACCTATCCGGTTAACGCTCCCCTGAGGGGCGGCGACGGCGATTGGAAGCATAGTGGACACAGAAAGGGACAGCATGGAGATCAAAAACATCGTCGTGGTTGGGGCAGGAACGATGGGCAATGGGATTGCACAGACGGCAGCCGTGTCAGGCTACAACGTCACGATGACGGACGTGAACGATGAGATCCTGGAAAAGGCCATCGCGACGATCACAAAGTCAGTTGAGAAACTGGCCCAGAAAGAGGTCATCGACCCGGCCCAGAAAAAGGCCGCGCTCGAGATCGAGACCTCCACCGACCTCAAGGTCGTCGAGGATGCTGACCTTGTGATCGAGGCCGCCACAGAGAATCCGGAGCTCAAACTCAGTCTTTTCGCGGACCTCGACGCACTGGCGCCGCCCAGGGCGATCCTGGCCTCGAACACCTCCTCGATCTCCCTGACCAAAATCGGCGCCGCTACGGAGCGTCCGGATAAGGTCATCGGCATGCATTTCTTCAACCCGGTCCCGTTGATGAAATTGCTGGAGGTCGTTCGCGGACTCGCCACCTCGGATGAGACCACCGGGATCATCGTGGAGGTCGGGCGGACGATGGGCAAGGAACCGGTTGAAGCGATGGATTCGCCTGGCTTCATTTCGAACCGCATCCTCTGCCCGATGATCAATGAAGCGATTTACGCCTACCATGAGGGTATTGGAACCGCGGAAGCGATCGATACCGTGATGAAGCTCGGCATGAATCACCCGATGGGACCGCTCACATTGGCCGACTTAATCGGCCTGGATGTCGTGCTCTTCGTGATGGAGGTGCTCCATCGTGATCTGGGCGAAGACAAGTACCGGCCCTGCCCGCTGCTGCGCAAGATGGTCGATGCAGGCTACCTCGGCAGGAAGAGCGGCCGGGGCTTCTACACATATAATTGATCCCGCTACTCCGTTCCTGCGCATGGCTGCAGCCATGCGGTTATTACGCCCGGAAAGCGCGGTCTTCCCTATTCTAGTCACCGCAGATCGATCGAGCGAGAAGCTTGATAATCAGAGCATTGCGCTCCATGAGGAGGTTTCATCATGAGAGGTCGAATATTGACCGGTTTTCTGCTGATCGCCCTGGCTATCTCCGCCTGCAATCAGATCCCCTCGACAATGGATGAACAGGCTGCACTCGGTACAGCAGTCGCTGCGACTCTGGCGGCCGGATCAGCCGGTGCCGACTCGACGGAGACAACCAATCCCGACGTCACGGATAAGGTCATGCCGACACCTACCCCCGGGCCCACCACACTTCCAGAAACCACGCTGGAGAGCTTCTTGCTGGTATATACCAGTGATGGCAATCTCTGGACATTATCTCCGGACGGCTCCTCACAACAGCTAACCACGACCGGTGATGTCGTCGAGATGCTAATCTCGGACGACCGGCAGGTAATTGTTTACGTCCGGCAGGCGTTCCAGCCAGAGGTCTTCGAGTTGCGCGCCATCAACACCGATGGAAGCGGCGACCGGCAATTACTCTCGCAGGAAACGCTGGATGCGCTTTATCCTCTGAACGGGGCCCTGCACTACCTCACTTCTCAGCTCGAGTTTATCCCGGGGACACACACACTCTTGTTCAATACGCGGGCGACATTTGAGGGCCCCGGTCTTGCAAAGAACGATGACCTGCATCAATTGAACGTGGATACCGGCGAGCGAACTCAACTCCTGGAGAGGGGGCGCGGAGGAGACTTCACAATTTCGCCGGATCGCCAGCGGCTTGCCATCTCACAGGCAGATTCGATCGGCGTGGTCAACATCGACGGCACCAACCTGCGCCCTGATCTGGTGACCTTCCAGCCGATCGTCACCTACAGCGAATACCAATGGTATCCGGTGGTGGTCTGGGCCGATGATGCCTCACGCTTCGGCGTTTTCCTGCCGTCTGCCGACCCGCTTGCAGAGAATCCCAACGGAACCGTCTGGATCGTACCCGTAAGTGGAACCCCGCAATCGTTTTCGCCGATTCAGGGACAGGCCTTCTTCCCACAATCAAATAGAAACTCACTGCTATCTCCCGACCTACAGACCGTCGCATTTCTGCGGGAGGACAGTCAGAACCAGACGCAGGTGCTCTTGCTCGCCAACGTGGATGGTTCAAACAGCCGAACGTACGATCAAGGCGATCTCCAGTGGATCGGTTGGGGGCCGGACGCTGCCCACTTTGCTTACATTCGTGATCAGAACTCACTCACGCTGGGGACCCCTGGCGGCAGTCCCCAACCGCTTACCGAGGGGCGCTCATTGCGCTGGTTGACCGGCAGCCTCTACACGGTACAATCAGGACAACACGGCGATTGGACCCTGATCATGGGCCAGATCAACGGCCCGACAAAAGAGCTGGTCCGTCTGACGAGTGATTGGCTGACTTACGATGTCCGTTAAGCTGAGCGGATCCCGGCACCAATTTTGCACCCGATCAAGACGCAGGTGAACGCGGCGCTGCGATAGGAGAAGGGTCTCAATTGCATTGTCGGTCATCTTGCGCTATCTTCATAACCGCCGCAAGGCTTGTATTTATTGATTCTGGGAGGCATATGCCATGAATGTAATTTTCCCGATCTGGTTCCTCTTAGCCGCAATCTTCGCTTACCTGGCGTATATGCAGTGGCGTCTATCGCAGGAGGAGCTGCGGCCTTTTGTGTTCCGCGACCGCGATGGCGAAGAGCCGGGATCCGAGGAACTTACCCGCGAAACCATTGAGCAGTTTAACAACTACCTGGAAATGCAGAATTTTCGAAACAAAAAAAACCATCAAACCTCTGCGATCGGGTTTTTCGTAGCGGCGTTCCTGTCGCTCGTCTCGATGTTCATGGTTGTGGGACGCTTCTAAAACGATCATTTCCAAAGCAAACGGCGGGCTTGGCCCGCCGTTTGTGGTTAAACCGATCCCGTTAATCACCATCCCAGCGCATGACCGCGAGGGGATTTCCACCCCTCATGAAGGAGAGCGCGCCCACCAGTCGCCTCACCCTCCGGAAGTAGGCTGGCATCATATCTACGTCGCGGATCTCCTGGAAGCCGTAACGGCGGTAAAAATCCACCAACGCACGCTGGCAGGTTAGCCAGACCGGTGGCGCCTGATCCGACAACAACCCCTGGATGATCGCCCGCGCGAGCCCTCGTCCACGCTTCTCCGGTTTGACATAGATCGACGCCAATTCTCTGGACCCATCGGCGTGCCCTTTGATCTGCCCGCATCCCAGCACATTCCCATCCTCGTCTTCTGCCAATAGGAAGCCCTTCCAGTGCAGCCCCAGTGGGTTCAGGCGGGCACCCAGGATCATGCACCGGATAACCGCCTGGTCTTCTTTCATGGCCAGACGCAGATTAAAAACGGACGCGGAACCTTTCAATGGATCGACCTCCCGGACGAAGTGTGAATTCTTCTGCCGGGTCTTATCATTCTTCGGCGAGAAGCGTTTCCAGGACCTCTTTGACAACCCGGGGATTGGCCTTGCCCTGCGTGGCCTGCATGACCTGACCTACAAACCAGCCGATGACCGTCGTCTTCCCCTCCCGGTATGTTGTCACTTGCTCCGGGTTGGCGTCGAGGATCCTGGTTGCGAGATCGCGCAATTCCGATTCGTCAGAAACCTGGGCGAGGTTCTCTCTCTCGACGATCTCTGCGGGGTCCTCTCCGGATCCCTGCACGCGATCAAGAAGCTCCTTGGCGGTGTTGTTGGTTATGGTCTGATCCTGCACCATCTGAACGAGCGTGGCAAGATGTTCCGGTTTAATGTGCAGATCGCTGGCTAAAATACCCTCGCTGCGGATAATTCGCAGTACGTCGTTCATCAACCAATTGGAGATATGCTTCGGGTCACCCGAATACAGCGCAACGGCGCGTTCGAAGTAATCGGCGAGGCTGCGCTCTTCGGTCAAGATCTCAGCATCGTACAGAGGCAGGTTGTATTCTTCAACAAAGCGGCTGCGGCGTGCCAGCGGAAGCTCAGGGAGCGCGGCGATGACCTCTCGCTCCCATTCGTCAGTAATCACGATCGGCAGCAAATCCGGCTCACGAAAATAGCGGTAGTCCGCCTCGGTCTCTTTTGCGCGCATCTTGCGCAGCGTCTCGCTGTCTTCATCCCAGTCCAGAGTCCAGGTCTCGATCCGGCGTCCCGCTTCAACCTCACGGATCTGGCGGTCGATTTCGGCCTGGATGGCGTTGCGCAGGTTCTCGATCGAATTCACGTTCTTGATCTCTGTCTTGGGATTCAACACCGTCTCGCCGCGGGCGCGGATGGAGATGTTCGCATCGCAGCGCAATTGGCCCTTCTCCATATCCCCTTCTGAGATCTCCAGCCAACGCAGCAGCTGCCGCAAGCGGATCAGGTACTCGGCCGCTTCATCGGCCGTGCGCAGATCTGGCCCGGTGACCATCTCCACCAGCGGGACACCGCAGCGGTTGAAGTCGATCAAACGCCGTCCGTCGGCCCGCACTGTCTTCCCGGCGTCCTCCTCGATGTGCAGCTTCGTGATCGTAACCGTGCGCGATTCGCCCTCATCGAGAGGCACATCGAGGGATCCGCCCACAGCAAGCGGCTCATCATATTGGCTGATCTGGTAGCCCTTAGGAAGGTCCGGATAGAAATAATTCTTGCGAGCAAAGTAGGAGGTCGGCTGAATCCGGTCGACATGCATGGCCGCGGCGAGCCGCATCGCCTTTTCGACGACAGCCTGGTTCAGAACCGGCAGGACTCCCGGGAGCCCCGTGCACACCGGACAGATATTGGTGTTGGGAGGGTCCCCCCACGAATCCACCTTGCACCCGCAGAATATTTTGGAATGCGTGTTGAGCTGGATATGAGTTTCCAACCCGATTACAGCTTCGTAGTCTGTCATCCGTACAACCCTATACCTCGATCTGGTCTGCTCACGGCCCGCTGATCGTGATACGTTCGATGCTGTCCTCCAGCGTGAGTGCGCCGGCGACCCCCTGCCCCTGAGTGACGTAGCCAAAGATCGTGAAGAGCGACTCCATACCGGGCAGATCGTTGAGAAGGATGAAGATCTGGCTGCCGCTCGATTCAAGCAGATCCTGCCTGAACCAGAAGCCAATCGCGCCGGTCGTCGCCTCTAATCCCGCCTCGGAGGGCAATGTATAACCGATATCGCTGTCCGGGCGATTCGCCGGCGCCCCGCTCACGATAAAGGTACCCGGCTGCACATTGCCGATCGGGAATCCATCCCAATAACCCAGCTCAGCGAGCACAACGAAATTGTTGACGCTCTGCGGAGCCGACAGGGGTTCAAGATCAACCACGATCGTCCCTTTTGTGGTCACAATCGCAGCGACGTAATCGCCGCTGACCTCGATCACCAGCTCTGGTCTTGTGTTGTAGAGACCCTCACGGTTCTCAGGCGGGATATCCGCAAGCGGGCGACCCTCCTCGGCTCGGGAGCGACGGGATCGAGCAGCGCGGTCGCTGTCGGAAGCAGGCTGGAAGCGCGCTTCTCAATCGAGACATCCAGAATGATGTCGCCGGTAAAGTCGGGAGATTCCTGCGGGTCGCGGGGTGTAAGCTGCTCAAGGACATCCATCCCGCGGACCACTTTTCCGAAGATCGTATACAAGCCGTTGAGCCATGGAGCCGGCGCGTACGTGATGAAAAACTGGCTTCCGTTCGTGCCCGGGCCGCTATTGGCCATGGCCAGCAGGCCGCCCTGGTCAAATCGCAGCCCGGGGACAATCTCGTCATCAAACCGGTAGCCCGGCCCACCCGAACCGGTTCCCGTAGGATCACCGCCCTGCGCCATAAAATCCGGGATCACGCGGTGGAAGGTAGAGCCATCATAGAAATCTTGCTCCGCGAGGAACACAAAGTTATTGACCGTCACCGGTGTTCGATCTGCGAAGAGCTCAACGACGATGTCGCCTTTCAGCGTCTTGATCGTGGCGATGTAAATGGCCTCCGTATCGAGTTCCATTGCCGGAGGGGCGTCGAACTGTGCCTCGGATACTTCCGGGATCTCGATGATCGCGCCGGCTGTGGGGGTGACCTCCGGCGTGAACGTCGGATCGTCAGCCTCGACCGGATTGCGCCCACAAGCCGCCAGTAAAGCAAGCGCGATCCCCGGCATGGACCATCGCAGTAATCGGTGGAATTGTGGGCCTACGCTCTTGTGCATGGGTCTTGCGACCTCCTCAAGGCAGATTGCGCACGACGATAGGTCTGATCGATCTCCAACTGGCATCCTCCGTCGCCCGCTCATAGGCGCGGCCGATCTGCAGCAGCCGGGATTCAGAAAAATCGGGGCCAAGCAATTGGATGCCGATCGGCAGCCCGCCGCGATCCAATCCCGCCGGGATCGAGATCCCCGGGACGCCGGCGTGATTTGCGGCGACGGTGAGCATGTCGGCGTACTGCATCAACACAGAGTCGCCATAGACTGCGCCGATCTTGAAGGCTGTCGTGGGTGTCGTCGCCGTCAGCAGGCAATCGAGCCCATACTGACCTTCCGGATCGAACGCCCGCTCAAAATCCTGGCGGATGAGCGTGCGCGCCTGCAGGGCGCGCTCGTAATAGCCTTTCTCATACTGCTCCGCCGACACGTACATCCCCATCAGAATGCGCAGCTTAGGTTGCAGACCGAAACCGGCCCCGCGTGATTTACGGTACAACTCGGTCAGGTCACCGGTATCTTCTCCATACCGGAAACCGTATTTCACACCGTCATAGCGGTGGAGGTTCGAGGCCGCCTCAACCCGGGAGATCACGAAGTAGACCGGAATGCCCATATGCGTGTTGGGCATCGGGACATCTTCGACGATCGTGGCGCCCCGCCCCGCCAGCAGCTCGGCCGCTTCGAGAACAGCCTTCTCGATCTCAGGCGAGATCGGCTGTTCCTCCAGAACGCCGGTTGTCGGATCGAAGATTTTCAACCAGAAGTAATCAGGGGAAAGGCCGATCCGCATCCCTTCGAGGTCGCTGTCCAATTGCGCCAGGTAGTCCGGAACGGCCAGGTTTGCAGCCGTGGCGTCACGCCGGTCCGGCCCGGCGATCACGTTCATCATCAGCGCCGTGTCGGTAATATTGCGGGCGACCGGACCGACGCAATCAAGCGAGGACGCAAACGCGATCAGCCCGTAGCGGGAGACGCGCCCATAGGTGGGTTTCATCCCGACCACACCGCAGAACGCCGCAGGCTGGCGGATCGAGCCGGCCGTGTCCGAACCCAGGGAGAGCGACGCTTCTCCGGCCGCGACAGCAGCCGTGCTGCCGCCGGAGGATCCGCCGGGCACGTGCGCCGGGTTCCAAGGGTTGCCGACCGGCGGCAGGAACGCGGAAGACTCGTTTGAGGAGCCAAATGTGAATTCGTCCAGGTTCACTTTGCCGACCACCACGGCGCCAGCCTGCTCAAGCCGCTCGACCGCTGTGGCAGCATAGGGAGAGATGAAGTTTTCCAGGATTTTCGAACCGGCGGTTGTGGCGGTCCCCTGGACACAGAAATTGTCTTTGACCGCCAGAGGCACACCAGCCAGCGGCCCGGTCGGTTCACCGGCCGCGAGGGCGGCGTCGATCGCCTCGGCGCGCTGCAGAGCGCGCGCCTCCGTCCGGTTGATGAAAGCGTGCACTTTTTCGAGGTCTGCTGCATCGAGCGCGTAGGGCCTGGAGGACGGCTGTTGGCCCTCGACGGCTTCGGTGCGTTTGAGTGTCGCCTGGAGAAGCCCGACGGCGGTCAACTCTCCGTCTCGGATGCGCCGGGCCTGTTCGTAGGCCGGCAGATCGACGACCGGCGCGCTCATTCGAGTTCCTCATGGGGGATATCCGGCACGACGATGTAGCGCAGTTCGGTCTCCGGCGCCCCCGCCACGATGTCATCCGCTTCCGGGCAGGCTTCGATGACATCTTCCCGAAGTGGAGCCGAGATCGCCGCCTTGAAGGGCACGCCGTGCGAAGTGATCGGCACCTCCGGACTGACGTCGAGCGCCTCGAGTTCACGGATCGCCTTCAACTGCGCGTTCAGTTCCTTGCGCAGGTATTCCCTCTCTTCCGGCTCGAGATGAAACGCGGCCAGATCGACGAGGTGATCGAAGATCTCGGGTGTGATTTCATCGTCCTGCCGGGACGGATATTGCGGCAATAGGACCTCCTCGCCTTCCGGGCAGTCATTGTACCTGCTGGCAGTTCGCCGGTCAAAGCAGGATTCGGTTTTCTTGCTGGCAGGGTCTTTCTGGCCTGAACCTTGCATGAAAGACTGAAGCCCTGACAATTTTGTCATGACCTTTCATACGCCTTACGTTAGGTCCCTGAAAGGTGAAATGGGGTGTTTTATATAGTATTATTATGCAGTTGATAATCAACGTCGAAGATAAAGCAAACCTAGTTAGGAGGAATATGATGAAAAAGATACTTCGACCCCGCAGCTTTGGCATGATCGTGCTCGCACTCATCCTTGCCGCAACAGTGTACGGCTTTGCCGCTGCGAATACATTCCCAGATGGGGATACCTATGCAGGTGAAGGATCAACCAAGATCCTTGGATACGCCGTAACTAATGTTTCATACGGTCTCACAACTGTAGATTTGGATCCTTCGGATATCGACCAGGTCACCTTCACACTCGATGCCGCGGCTAGTTCAGCCTACGTGTCTTTTGATGTTGGGTTAAACTGGACATCCTGCACTATAAGTGGTGGCACGAGTGTTAGCTGCGTCGGATTGAATGTGAAAGTCTTACCTGCTGCGGAACTGACCATCGTTGCGGCTAGATAGATTCAATTCCGAACCTCACTAACCCTGGTTTGTCCGGGGCACAGCATCGACCTGGTTCGATGCTGTGCCCCACAACCATAAGAATTGATGATGCATAACAGCAACTTTTCGAGATCCCTCCAGAGCGCACTGATCGTCGTCCTGATGGCGGCGATCTGGGTGCTGTTCGCGCCGGCCCAGTTTGGCGGCGGCGCCTCTTACGTGATCATCGCCGGAGCCAGCATGGAGCCGACGATGCACCAGGGCGATCTCGTCATCGTCCGGCCAGCATCCACCTATGAAATCGGGGAGGTCGTCACATATCGCCACCCCCGGGTTGGGCCGGTCATCCACCGCATCATCGATCGCGAAGGGCCCCGCTACACTATGCAGGGCGACAACAACGATTGGATCGACTCGTACGAGCCGGTCAACACGGAGATCCTCGGCAAGTCATGGCTGCATGTCCCTGGCGCAGCGGAGAAGCTGCTCTGGCTTCGCACGCCGGCCGGACTCGGCTTGCTTTCATTATCAATCGGCATTATGTTTCTCATCACGATCACCAAAAAGGGCGAACGCAAAAAAGGACACAGCAAAAAGGACGCGGACATGCTCTCGAAGTGGCTCCAGCAAACCCAGTCTCTTAAACTAGGCGAATGGGTCTTCCCGCTCGGGATCGTGCTCTTCGCCTCGATCCTGCTGGGATTCTTTGCCTTCACCCGGCCTGAATTCCAGGCCATCCCGGCGGACATCCCCTACTCACATCAGGGCTCATTCTCCTACCAGGCGGTCGGCTCCCCGAGCGTGTACGCGCAGGGCGAGGTTGAGAGCGGCCAGGCGATCTTCCACGCCCTGGTACACGATCTTGAACTGAACTTTTTCTACGAGTTCCAAACAGAAGCCCCTACCGATCTACTGGGCACCTACAGCGTGCTCCTGCGCATCAGCGAGCAGAGCGGCTGGCAGCGCACGATCGAACTGCAGCCCGAGACCTATTTCGAGGGGACCTCGTTCACAACGAGCACCGCGCTGGACCTGCAGCAGATCACCACGATCGTCGAGCGCGTGAAAACACGCACCGGCTTGAAACGGCAGAACTTCAATGTGGAGATCGACGTGCCTGCACAAATCGTAGGCACCATAGCCGGTCTCGACTTCAAGGAGACATTCACCGCCACGCTGCCGTTCCAGTTGGATGAGATCGAATTGTATGTTAACCGGCAGGATCCACTCGGTGAAAACGGGGATCCATTCATGCCCGCGACAAGCGCCTTCCTGCCCAACGAACAGACGATCCCCAACACGCTCAACATCCTCGGTGTGAACCTGACGGTCAGCAAGGCGCGCCAGGTCGCGCTGATCGCCGGCGGCGTCAGCCTCGCACTGATCGCGCTGATCATGACGCCTGCACTGGCGGTCTCCTTGCGCAGCGAGTCGGAGCGCATCAAACTCGTGCACGCCGAGCGCTTGCTGGACGTCAATGAGATCCCCTTCGATGGCGATCTGGAGTGGATCGATGTTGCCTCAATCGACGACCTGGTCAAGCTCTCCGAATCCACCGGTGGGCTTATCCTGCACGACCGTGATGGCAGCCGGCACACGTACGTTGTAAAGGACGGGGACACCGGCTACCGCTTCACGCTCGAGGACCCAAATGGGCTCGATGCACCCACAGATGACGCTGACCCGGTCAATCCCGAGGGCGGTCGATGGGAGCCATAAGAGTTCTCCGTTCCGGGACCACACTGCTGCTCATCATGATCTTGTTGAGCGTCGTCGGCGCGGTGGCGGCCTCCAATACGGTTCCATTTACACGGCTGGACGAGGATTCCTTCCCCATCACAGCCAACGACCTTAAGCCATCCGGATGCAGCAGTCTAAATCTGAGCAATATTGTCATTGGTGGAAACGGTACTAACGGCAACGACCTGATCCTTGGATCTGCAGGAGACGATGACCTGAGCGGTGGAAATGGTGCTGACTGCATCGTTGGCGGCGGTGGCAATGACAACCTCAACGGCGGACAAAAAGGCAACGATATCTTGCTCGGCGGCGAGGGTGATGACTCCCTGAAGGGTGGTCAGGATACGGATATCTGCAACGGGGGACCCGGCACCGACAGCGGCCATCCTTCCTGCGAAACCAAGATCGACATCGAAAAACTAAATCCCCCATGAACTAGACCAAACCCGGTGCCGCCCACTTTTGCGCCCCCTGCAGAATCGACCGCTCTGTCCTGATCACAATTCACCATTGGTCAACCTGGCATTGAAGGCTATATAATCTCAGCACGATCGAATCCATCTCTTCGTCTCAGGGAGGTCCTTCATGCCCACGATCCCAGCAGGTCCAAGCCTTCAGCTTTCCCCGGAACACGAGATGATCCGCCAGGCGGCGCGCGATTTCGCACAGAACGAGATCGCCCCGGTCGCCGGTGAGCACGATGAGAGCGGCGAATTCCCGCTTGAAACCATCCGCAAGATGGGCGCAATGGGTTTTATGGGGATCGAAATCCCGGAAGAGTACGGCGGAGCCGGGCTCGATACGCTCTCCTACGTGCTCGCACTGGAGGAGATCTGCAAGGCCGACGCAGCCCACGGCACGGTCATGTCGGTCAACAACTCGCTCTTCTGCTACGGCATCCTGCGCTACGGCTCCGAAACGCTAAAAGAGACCTTCCTCAAGCCGGTCGCCTCCGGCGAAGCGATCGGCGCTTATTCGCTCACCGAACCCATGTCCGGCTCGGACGCCGCCACGATGCGCTCGCGCGCCGTTCGGGATGGCGACGAATACGTCCTGAATGGGCGCAAATCCTGGGTCTCCTCTGCCCCGAAAGCCGACTTTGTCCTGGTCTTCATGATGACCGATCCCGAGCAAGGTCACCGCGGGATCACCGCTTTCCTGACCAGGACGGATGAACCCGGGTTTGAGCTCGGCAAGCCGGAGCCGAAGCTCGGTATCCGCGCTTCAGCAACCAGCGAGATCCTCTATGAAGACTACCGCTGCCCCGTCGAGCATCGTCTCGGCGAGGAAGGCGAAGGCTTTAAAATCGCCATGTCCGCCCTTGATGCAGGCCGCATCGGTATCGCCTCCCAGGCACTCGGCATCGCCGAGGCTGCCTACGAAGCCAGCCTCCAATATGCTCGACCGCTGTGGCAGCATAGGGAGAGATGAAGTTTTCCAGGATTTTCGAACCGGCGGTTGTGGCGGTCCCCTGG
>JARGGH010000003.1 GCA_029210945.1 Anaerolineales bacterium | reverse complement strand
CAAGCTCGGTTGCTTTAGTTAGGACCGTCGCAGTGAAGGGCTCAAAGCCCCGCCGCTTGCGGCGGGGTAGTTTACTTTTTAGTGGCATGGTGTGTCGAAATTGTCGCTTTCAAATTCAGGTGGTCGTGCTGGGCACCCCGGTCGATGCATCTCACCGCGGAAACTGGGGCTTATCCAGATGTTAATCAATGAGGAATGCTATCACAGCATAATCGAGAAAGTATTAGCGGGTCATTACAGTTTCCTTACTAACGCTGCCCATCGGTCCCCTTATGACCTAGAAGCCCGGCCGAAAAGTTCGCGAAATTTCTTGACCCATGCTAAGCTCCTCTCGTTCGTGTTTTGGGTAGGTTCCCGAACCAACAGGAGGCCGCCAATGCTCGGAAAACGCTCGCCCCAACGCGGGATGTTCGAAGCCGACCAGCAGTATCTGGATTTCGTCGGTGAGGACACCTTCTACGGCTTCCTGGCCCGACACGGGTACGAGCTGTTCCGGGACGAAGACTTCGCCGAGCTGTACTGTGACGACAACGGTCGGCCCAGTGTGCTGCCCAGCATGTTGGCGGCTGCGCTGCTCCTGCAGGCCCACGACGGGGTCTCCGATGAGGAAGCCAAGGCCCGCGCCGATTACGACATGCGCTGGAAGGTCGCGCTGGGGGTGGAACTGGACGAGCGTCCTTTCGCAAAGAGCACTTTGCAGCTCTTCCGTTCGCAGCTGATCCTGCACGAGAAAGCGCAGGCGATCTTCCTGCGCAGCCTGGAGTTCGCGCGGGAGCAAGGCTATCTGACCGGGGGCAAAGGCAGCCTCGCGCTGGACACCACGCCGATTCTGGGCCGGGGTGCGGTCAAGGACACCTATAACCTGCTGGCCGACGGGATCAAAAAGCTGATCTGGGGCCTGGCCAAACGGCTGGAGGGCCTCAGACCTGAGAAATGGGCCGACAAGTACAACTTCGGTCGCTATTTCGGCACCAGCGTCAAGGGGGAAGCGGACATCGATTGGGACGACGAAGAGGCGCGCCGGGCGTTCCTGGTCAGCATCGTCGCCGACGCCGACCGGCTGCTGGCGATTGTCCGAGAGCGGTTGAACACGGTCCCGGAGGGCAGCGAGGAAGAACGGCAAATTCGGGCCGCCGCCGAGCTGCTGACCCAGCTTCTGGCCCAGGACATCGAGCGGGACCCGGCAGAAGAGGACGAGGAAGACGAGGGTCCAGGCGGTCCTCGCCTGAAGCGAGGGGTCGCGAAGGACCGCATCGTCTCCGTTCATGATCCGGACATGCGCTACGGCCACAAGAGCCACAGCAACCGCTTCGAAGGGCATAAGCTCTCGATCGCGGTCGAGCCTGAGAGCCAGTTGATCACAGGGCTGGAGGTGCTTGCGGGCAACGCACCCGACAGCCAGGGCGCGCTGGAATTGGTTGAGCAAAGCGAAGCCAACGCAGGCCTCAGGGTCGAGGAAGCGGTTGCGGACTGCGCCTTTGGTGACGGGGCAACCCGGGAGGCGTTCGAGCAGGAGGGACGCAAGCTCGTGGCCAAGGTGCCCAAACGGACCAACCGGGGGTTTTTCCCAAAGAGGCCTTCGAGATCGATCTGGAAGCCATGACCTGCACCTGCCCGGCGGGGCAGACCACGAGCAAGATCGTCGGCAGGGGCCAGTGGACCGACCGCCGTGGCGTGCCCCACAAGGAGCAGGCCTTTCAATTTGACGCCGCAGTCTGTGATCCCTGTCCGCTGCGCGAGCAGTGCACCCGGGCCCAACCGGGCCGCGGACGCACGATCTCCCTGCATCCCCAAGAAGGCCTGCTGCAGCAGGCGCGGGCGTTGCAGAACAGCCCCGGGTTCGGCCGCTACAAACGCATGCGCCAGGTCGCTGAACATCGCCTGGCGCGCCTGGTGCAGCTCGGCGTCCGCCACAATTGTCCCCGCACTCTGTGGGAGGCCCGCTACTTCGGCCGGCGCAAGACGCGCTTCCAGGTCCTGATGGCCGCGGCCGAGGCCAATCTGACGCTGGTGGCGAACAAAACCGGGGAGATGGGGACATCTTTGGCCGAGTATTTGTTCCAAGGGGCTGTCCAATCCTTTCATCAGATGATTCTGGATCCACTCGGAGACTTCTGCACTCAGATCCACAGCATGTTCACGCTCAGAGCGCCTTCACCCGTCCCGAACCAGAGGGCCGGTTTTCGGCTGGACCTCTAGTGGTTTGCGGAGCCGTTCACATGGCCAGCATGAACAGGGAACGCAGCCGGTTATATCCTGGCGACAAAGTAGAACGCCTGTGAAACCAGGAGAGCGCGGTTTCAGAGACGGGTTGCTTTTCAATGCACGCAAGGCGTGCTCCAGTGGAAACGGGCGATTACCAGGGAGCTATCAAACGACCTGGCGGTAAGTGGTACGATTACCGGGCGGTGAAAATCAGTGTCCGGCCATCTACGGCAGTTATCGAAAGCCGGCCTTCAGAAAGCTCGAACTGCCCCGCCGTTTGGAGGGCGGCAAAGTACTCCTGTTCCAACTCCATCACTCCTTCTGAGTCGGGGCAGGCCATTAATGTCATCATCAGGTCGGAAAAATTGAGCTTATTGCTTGAAGATGAGTATTCGCCCTGAAATGAGTTGCAGCCCGCAGAACCGCGCGCTTTCCCCCCGGAGAATTCCAACGTCGGGGCGCGATCCCCTGGCGCGACCGTTGAACCGATCGATTCCAGGGTCCAGCGGGTTCCTTCCAGCGGGTCCACGCCTCTCAGCACCGTACCGCAGGCACTCAGGGCAACGAGTACGACGAGCAAACCTGCTGTTTTCATTCGTATCGATAACATAACGGATCTCCCGTTTACGCCTCAGGATCTATTGTTCAGACGCTCAAGGCAGCATGTTTGTTCCCGCGCTTCAAAGGATCAGCCTGTCAAGAGCGGACCTAATGTGTGTTTAGAAGGGTACTATGGCAGGCGCTCGAGAATGTGAATAGGTCTACAATCTATTGAGGTCAGTAGTCCCGTTCAGTACCTAACTAAGAGACAGGAAGGGATCATGAAGAAAAGGCTGGAAGAGTTGAAATGGCGCCTTCAGGAGGTTCAGGCTCTTAATGCTGTCTCCTCCGTCCTCGGTTGGGATCAGACAACTTATATGCCCCCGGGAGGCGCAGCGGCACGCGGAAGGCAGATGGCGGTCGTCGCGCGCCTGGCGCATGAGAAGCTCACAGATCCGGAGATCGGGCATTTGCTGGATCGACTCGAACGTGATGCGGCAGATCTACCTGATGACGGCGACGAGGCAGCGTTGATCCGGGTCACGCGACGTGACTACGAAAGGGCCGCGCGCATACCGGCAGACTTCGTGTCGGCGTTCAACGAGCATCAAACGACGACTTATCAAGCATGGACTACGGCGCGCCCCGCTGATGATTTCAAGGCGCTTGAGCCGATGCTGGAAAAGACGCTGGATTTCAGCCCGCAGCTTTCTGGATTCTTCCCCGGGTTTGAGCATGTCGCAGACCCGCTCATCGATCTCACCGACGAGGGGATGACGGTCGCCCTTCTGGGCGAACTGTTCAGGGAGCTGCGCGAGGCGTTAGTCCCGCTTGTTCAGTCAATCTCTGAAGCGACTGAAGTCGATGACAGCTGTTTGAAGCAGCATTTTCCTGCCGAGGCTCAACTTGAATTCGGAAAGACGGTCATCCGCGAATTTGGCTATGACTTTGATCGCGGGAGGGAGGATCTCAGCCCACACCCATTCACGACTGCCTTTTCGATCGGCGACGTGCGCATAACGACCCGCATCAAGGAGAATGACATAACCGAAGCCCTTTTTGGCACGCTCCACGAAGCGGGTCACGGAATGTACGAACAGGGCATTGATCCGGCTTATGAAGGGCTACCGCTGGCGGATGGTGCCTCCTCCGGTGTGCATGAAAGCCAGTCACGGCTCTGGGAGAATATCGTCGGCCGCAGCCTGGCGTTCTGGGAGCACTACTATCCCCGGCTTCAATCCATCTTTTCTGAACAATTGGGGCGAGTCTCGTTGGCGACCTTTTACAAGGCGATTAACAAGGTCACACCATCGCTGATCCGCACGGACGCGGATGAGGTCACCTACAACCTGCACGTCATGATCCGCTTTGAGCTCGAAAAGCAGCTATTGAATGGGACACTGCCTGTTTCGGATCTGCCTGAAGCCTGGGACGCCCGTTACGAGTCGGATATGGGTGTGAGTGCGCCGGACGACCGTGATGGGGTGCTTCAGGATGTGCACTGGTATGCCGGTCGAATCGGAGGCGTCTTCCAGGGGTACACCCTGGGGAATGTGCTCAGCGCGCAGTTCTATAAAGCCGCGCTTCAGGATCTGCCCGAAATCGGCGCGCAAACGAGCGAAGGCTCGTTCGAGCTGCTGGGTTCGTGGATGAAGGAGAACATCTACCGCCATGGCCGCAAATACACGCCATCCGAGCTCATCGAGCGCGCCACCGGCGGCCCGATCCAGGTACAGTCGTACATCGACTACCTTAAGAAGAAATTTGGGGATCTCTACGGGTTGAAGTGAGCAAGCGTATTGCCGCAAGAGGCGAAAATATTACACACCTTCCCCGCAGCGCCGGAGGGCCGCGCCTCTCGTCATGTGGAGAACGCCTGACAGACCTTATGGAAACAGGCTGACCTCCGGGAAGTGTTCCAGCGGAAGCGTGTAGCCTGGACCGACGGGGATCATCAGTGTCTGTTCGAAAAAAGAAACCGAAAGCGTGTTGAGGATTTCGATCACGCGCGGCCCCGGTAGCGGGCCTTTCAGACCGATCGTGTGGGCGAGCGGCGTGAGCAGCGGCAGGTCGCTGAAATCGTAATGTTCCGTGCCCGCGATGGTTATGCTCATCAGGCGTCCCGCCGAGGCCTGTGCAAAGACATCGAACCGGCTCATGTTCTCTTCGCTGGGCCAACCCTCGCTGAACATGTGCAAGGCGGGGACGGACAAGCCTGTTTCGAGAGATTGAGCGGAGACCGGTTTCATGTAGGGGTCCATCGTCAGGACCGCGTCGCAGCGCTGGTCCTGCGTGCAGAATTCGATCGCCGCGCCGCCGCCGGTTGAGTGTCCGTACACGCCCACCGAAGCGGTGTCGATCAGGCCATGGAAGATATCCACGGGTTGGCCATCGTTCAAATCATCGATCGTATGCAGGGCGAACCCCAAATCACGCGCCCATTGCTCGCCGAGGGCGCGGGTGGCTTCGAGCGATTCCTGATCAGACAACCCATCCGGGAGCGTATCCGGGTTATGGTCGGCGACGCGGCCATCGGGAAATACCGTCACGACTGCGCCGTACGTGTGCTCGACCGCAAAGACGATGAACCCGTGACTGGCAAGTTCCTGTGCCTGGTTCGTGTTCTGGGCGCGGAACCCCCCGTATCCATGCGAGAAAAGCAGCACAGGGTATGGGGCTGCCGAATCGAGGGCTCTGGCATCGAGAAGCGCATTCGATTCGGCCAGGCGGAGATGGTTCAGGAAAAACGATGGGAGATCGAGCCAGGCGGCGATCCGTGGCGCAACTATGGCGGCGGATTCCATCCAGGGCGCATACTCGGCTGAGCCGCCGGCTTCAGCCGGGTACCAGACCTGGACCAGCAGTTCCCTCGCCATTGACGGGTCAGGAGCGTAGGGATCGTTCCGATCGTGATCGATGAGATGCAGGGTTGTGGTCCCCACGGCATACTCCCCGCCGGGTGCCTGCAGCCCGGGGACCGGCAAAATCACAGGGAGGCTTATGCTGATGATCAGGATCAGGAACAGCAGCGACCGCATCCCCCATCGCAACGCTGGAGGCCGCTTCTCAGACCTGTCCAATCCTCTGCCCATAAGCCAGGCAATCAGAACAATCGCGGTGAGCGCGTAGGCCGGGATCATCTGCCAGCGGGGACCTTCGAGGATTATCTGCAGAACTGGCATGAGAGCGCCTATCCAAACTAAAATGGTGTGAAGCGCCCGGCGCTTTCGATCGAGACTGATCCAGATCACGTTGATGCTCAGCAGGAGGAGGGTCAAGATTTCAAAGAGCCGCACCGGAGTTTCCTTTCCTGGAGGACGAATGCCACGTAGAGTGTATCCGAACTTGATCAGGAAGGAATAATCCCGGGAAGCCTTGTCCCTAACTGGAGCGAAAGATGTGATCGTGTCTAATTATGTAAACAAGGAGCGTTCTGATGTCGGAATTCCAGAAGAATCTTGAGAAGTATGCTGAACTTGCCATTCGGGTCGGGAACAATCTGCAGCCCGGACAGCGGTTGTTGATTCTGGGGAGATGGCTTAACCGCGGCGTGCCCCCCGAGCTGGCTCCATTCGTGCGTGAGTTGGCCCGGGCTGCCTACCGGGCAGGGGCGCGATATGTGGACGTAATCTGGGCGGATCAAGAGCTCGAACGGATCCGTTTCGAGATGGCACCGGATGATTCCTATGATGAGTATCCTCAATGGTTTGTCAGCGCTCTGCATGAATACTTAGAGCGCGGCGACCCCACATTGGTTATTAACGCCGAAGATCCACAGCTGGTGGCGGATCAGGATCCGGAAAAAGTGGATCAGGCGATGCAGACGGCTTACAGACATTTTGGGCCGGCGCTGGAATATGTGACTTCCAACGCGATCAATTGGAATGTGATCTGCGCACCGGTCCAAGGCTGGGCGGATCTGGTTTTCCCGGAGGTCCCGGCGGAGGAGCGCATCGAGCGACTATGGGAGCAAATCTTCGAAACTCTGCAACTAGACGAAGATGATCCAATCGCGGTCTGGGAGAAACGCCTGGCGGCGCTCCATGGCGTTTGTAATTACCTTAACCAGAAGGCTTATCGCTCCCTGACATACACCGGGCCAGGAACCGAACTCAGCGTGGGACTCCCCGAAGGTCATATCTGGCATGGCGGCAAGACCAAAAGTAAAGCGGGGATCGAATTTGCCGCAAACCTGCCCACCGAAGAGGTATTTACACTCCCTCACCTTAGTCGAGTCGAAGGCAAGGTCAGGGCTACAAAGCCACTCTCGCACGCTGGCAACCTGATTGAAGATTTCGAACTCGAATTTGAGGCCGGGAAAGTGGTGCGCTTCAACGCTTCCAGGGGCGAGCATGTGCTGCAGAATATCATTAACACTGATGAGGGCGCACAACATTTGGGCGAGGTCGCCCTCGTACCGAATAGCTCCTCGATCTCGCAATCCGGGCTGCTTTACTACAATGCGCTCTACGATGAGAACGCAGCCTCGCACCTCGCACTCGGCCGGGCTTATAAATTTACGATGGCGGACGGCGCATCATTAAGCGACGAGGCGTTCAGTGAACAGGGGGGCAACAGCAGCCGGGTGCACGTCGATTTTATGATCGGTTCTGCGGCCCTCGATATCGATGGGGTCACATCCACCGGTGCGACCGAAGCAGTAATGCGTGCCGGGGAGTGGGCTTTCGATCTCGAATGAGCCCGTCGTGTGCCGGGTGTCTTGGGCGACTTTCGAACGAGTGCCGGCCGCGGCTGGGGTTGATCGCCTGGAGGCGCCTGTTGAACGGGCGGCCGGGGTCGTGGCTTAAGCGATTATGGCGATCACCATGATTAGCAATCCGAGCAGCGCGCTTGCGATCGCAGCCAGCAAAATGACCCAGAAGAGCGCCCGATTCCGCAGCAATCGCCGGCGAAAACCCAGCCCGGCGATGCCCGCCAGTGAACCGCCCAACAGATAAACGCCTCCCCAGATCCAGGCTGCAACTGCTGGCTGCGCGTCTGCCTCGCGGTTCAATCCCTCTACTGCAAGACTCGAGAACAGTTCTGCGGACGATGATTGGCCCGAGAGATAGGCGCGCACTGCGGAAGTGTTTGTCACGAACGAGACGGGGTTTCCAGCGGGCGTCCACATCTGCAGGCGCAGGGCTGCATTTTCGGGTGCGTGAAGCACGACGCGCGAGAGCACGGTCGAGAGCAAGGAGATGATCTCATCCGGAGGCCCCACGAGCGGGCGCTGCAGCTCGACCCGTATCTCCCCTGACCCAACGACCAGATCGGCGTCGAAAATCCCCGCTTTGAGCAGCGAATCCTCGATCTTATCTCCGGGGCTGCGCACATCCTCCACACCGAGGCCGGCGAAGAAATCCGCCAGCGGAAGTGTGCCGGCAAGCGCAGCGTCGATCGACGGCCTTCCAGCGGAAATGAGCAAGAACGGCGTCTCCCAATTTTCGACGATGACCAGCACTTCCTCCACTTCCGGGAACTCTTCGACCGCGGCCTGCATCACCGTCAGCCAGGTGAAAAACATGCTCTCTATGTCGACACCCGGGGATTGCTTGTAAGCAATGCCGATGCGCTGTCCTTCCAGGAGCACTCTGGTGACCCCGATCCCCTCGGCAGCGAGGCTTTTCCGGAGCGCGTCCTCAGGCGATGTCTGCATGAATCGGCTTGCTTCAGATCGGGTGGTGAGCGTCATGCACAGCATCAGCAGCGTCAGGGCAATCACCGAAGGAATCGTGAAGAGTCTGGTCCGTGTTTCGATCGGGCGGCCTGGGTTCATTGCGTGACTCCCGGTGGGTCGACGACGCCGTTCAGTCGTTGGAATGTGTTGTTGTAGTTTTCGAGCAGGGCCGGATCGTGGCTGTACGAGTCGGTCCAGCATTGGACTACCGGCCGCTGACCATCGGCAAGCAGCAGCTCCTCGGGAGGATTTTTCAGCGCTTCGCTGAGCTTTGACATTGCCCATTCGTGGGCATCCTCGGGAGAATCATTTTCCGCGATGGCCTGGTCGTAGACTTGACGGTAGTATCCGTAGTGGACGATCGACGGCACCGCCGAGGCATGCTCGATGAATTGATAGGCCTCCCTGGCGACGTCTTCCATCGTCATCACGTTCGCTTCGGGGCCGTAGAGGATGCCTTCGTCACGCAGAAGCTGTTGCGCGCCTTCGGTTAATTTCTCCTGCTGCCATTGCTGGAGTGCTTGCCGGGCGGTTTCTTCCGGGTTGGTAATCCAACTGATGTACTCGCCAGCCCGTTCGTACAACGGGCCCAGCAAATCGCGGGTGCCCCGGTACAGGTCGTAAGCCTGCCCAAATTTCTGGCGATATTTCTCATCGTTGATCAGGCGGATAATCGTCTGCCGGTCGTGCAGTTGGTCGGCAAGGGCTTGAACAACCGCCCCCTCTTGCTGCTCCCGGCGGTTCCTCGCTTCCTGGATTTGTTGCATCACGCGGTCAGCCAGCGCGTCGTCATCCGATCCGCCGATGTCACCTGTGTCGCCGGAGGCTGCCTGGTTTCCGGCGGTCGCACCCGTTTCCTCCGTGCCCGGAAGTCCGCTTTCAACCATCGCCGGTCGGTCGTATGATCCTGTGTTATCTGCCGAGGTTTCATCGAAAAGATCCTGCAAGGCATCGAACAGCTCGAAGACCGTCGCCTGCTGGGTGGGCGTGAGATCATCCCAGCCTTCCATCTGCCGTAAGCCATCTCTGTCGCCCAGGAGCAGCGCCACCGCAAGGGCATTCTCGAGGTCCCCGGCGGCTTGCTCCTCGGGTTGATCAGGGGGACATCCATCGATGCTGTTCGGAGCGCTTTCAAATGGGCACGCGTTCTCCGCGTCCGGGAAACCATCGTCGTCCGCATCCGGGATGGGGAGCGGGCAGCCATCGCTCGTCCGGGCATATTCGTCCGGGCAGGCGTCCCCGGCATCGGCGAGACCATCGCCGTCCCGATCCGCCGGGCAGCCATCCGGTGTGTTCGCCGGGACCTGCGGGCAGGCGTCCGCTTCGTTCAGGACACCGTCCTGGTCGAGGTCGAGCTCGACGGGCATGCATCCGTCAGGGGTGTTGGCGGCGATATCGGGGCAGCCGTCGGATGAATCAAAGACGCCGTCCCCGTCGCGATCGTACTCAATCGAGGTGGCCGAGCCGGACCAACCGCCAGCGTTGGTGCAGTTAGGCCCTCCCCATGAGAAGTCGCCGCTTGCGCTTCCGTCAGCGCTCACGCTGCCGGTCAAGGGAGTGTCGAAGGTCACATCCGCGCCGCTGACCGCGCCGGGCGTTGCAACCAGGTGGAGAGTGGCCGTCGCGGTAATCGCTCCGGACGGATCCACGCTTCCGGTGACGGTCCCATCGAAGACCGACGTCCCGCTGATCGACCAGGTCTGGTCCATGGGCTGTCCATTGCCGTCGCAAAGAGTGCCAGAGGCCGTGCCGGATCCGGCTCCCTCAATTTTCCCGGACACGCTGCCGGTCACGAAATTGACGGTCAATTCGATAGTGCCGGCAAAAGAGGGCGGGTAGCACAGGTTGCACACCGAGGTAGAGCTTACCGTGGTGCCGAACGTGGCTGAGATATTCATCATTGCAGGCTGGGGGCTCTCTTGCGCATGGACGGAAGAGCCAGGCGACGAGGGGATCAGCGGTGTGATCAGCAGGGTAAGGAGGATGGGAATGCGCCGGCGCAGGGTCATGGGTTGCCTCGTTGATGCGTGGGTTGTGCGGCTCGTATTGTAAATAAATTCACAATCGGGAACAGATACTAGCACTGTTTTGAAGGGTGAGCAACGCTTGACCCCTTGCGTTTGCAGGCGGTAAGCATGCGCGCTCGCGTTTCAATCATCTCGTGTGGAACGCGGGCAGCGCCGGAAATATCATTTGCCTGGTGAATTCAGGAAATTGGCCGTTTGCATTTCTCTACTGCCAGGTGGGGTTTAAACGAAATCGAGCTCAAGGATGCATCAACCCGAGAGGGCTCAATCATTGAGCCGCAATGCTGATAGAATCGCTCCTGGCTCAGGAGGATGTGTTTATGCTGGCCCGGATTTCATCCTGGTTTTACCGTGTTAGTCAGGGTTACGCCGCCCTGGTGGGGGTTATCGTTTTTGTATTATTCGGGGCACTTGTGCTCCCGCGCGAGGCGGCGCGCGCCGAACAGATCAGCGGCGGGGCAGGTTCGCCGGACACGAATCTGCTGTATTCTGCACAGGATCTTTATGATCTGGCGGAAATCTACGGTCCGGATGGGCGGTCGGCATACGTCCGCGTCCGGTTCACCTTTGACGTTGCTTTTCCCTTGGTTTACGGATTTTTTCTGGTGACGGCGATCAGCTGGCTGGGGGCGAGGGTATTACCGGAGAAAAGCAGCTGGCGGCTCGCCAATCTCGTGCCTGTCCTGGGAGCCGTTTTTGATTTCCTGGAGAATAGTTTTGCCTCGATCGTGATGATCCGGTACCCGGCGGCAACCTCGTTTGCGGCCAATCTGGCTCCGTGGCTCTCACTCACCAAGTGGGTATTCGTCTACGGAAGCTTCGCGATCCTGGGGTCACTGCTGATTATGTGGGGTTTTAGATCGTTAATTAACGGCAAAGGTGAGCGATCCGGGGGATGACTCCCGGGTGGAGCGGCACAATAATGCTGCTCTGCGCTCCGTCGGAACCCCCCCCCTTTGCAAAGTTGTCTGGACATGGTAACCTTTACGTAGAAGGTTGCATGCACGTTCTATCTGGAAGTCGCAAGATAATGCCTGAGCGAACGTTGCCCGGGTGTTTTTTTTAGCACGACCGCCGAGAACGAGATGCGCACCTACAAGCAGCGTGCCTACAAGGAGGCAAAGGAAAGATGTCGGAACGTGTTCTTGGTACGGTTAAGTGGTTCAACGCTGGAAAAGGCTACGGATTCATCGAGCGGGAAGACGGCGACGATGTGTTCGTACATTATTCGGCGATTCAGCAAATTGGCTTCAAATCGCTAGAAGAAGGCCAGCGTGTTGAGTTCACGATCGAGCAGGGCCCGAAAGGGCTGCAGGCGGCGAACGTCGTCCCTGTTTAAACAATCATCACCACAAAAACCAGGCCTCCGCACAACGGGGGCTTTTTTTTATGAGTCACCTGTCGAATGACATTCAGTTTATATTTCGAGGACCCGGCGGGCTTTTTCCGTGTCGTCGACGCCGATGACCAGGGCCATGGAGGCTGTCAAGTAGAGCAGTTCGAGGTTGATGTTCGCCTGAGCTAGCCGGCGGGCGATCCCGCCCAATTCCCCCGGACGGTCGACGATATCTTTGACGAGAACCTCGCGTATCTCTTGAACTTTGAACCCGGCCGAGTCCAACGCCCGCTGTGCGGATTCAGCGTTTTCCACCAGAATATGGATCTGTCCTACCTCGCCGCAGCGGAAACCGCAGATCCCCTCAATATTGACATGAGCGGCACCGAGAGCCTCGCCCATCGCGGCGAGGGCGCCGGGTTGGTCGTCCAGCAGGATGGTAAGATCCTTGGTCATGAGTACCTCCATGATCCCTTTGCGGAGAGATCGCCGGGCGCCGGATCGTAGTTTTATTGTTACATACTTCCGGCCAAGTTCCAAGATGCGGGATGCCGGGGAATGCGTCGACCGGTTGCTTTGCAGACCTGTCCCGCGCGCATAGCCACGATTCAGTAGGACCTTCTTCTCCTTGTCACCATGGATGGAGATGCCTACAATGCGCGCACGGGAGGATCCGTTCGTGAATGTTGGCTGGAATAGGGATCGAAGTGTCTGGTTTGGCCTGGCCCGGGCAACGGGTCGATTTGTCCCGCCTATCCTGCTTGCGCTCCTGATCAGCAGCTGCAGCACGTCAATCGCCGACTTTTTGGCATCACCCACGTCTACCGCGTCCCCGTCCGCGACGATCACGCCGAGCAGGACCGCGACCGCGACGCTCACGCCGACCGAATCGGCAACCCCCACCGAGACGCCCACGCCGACCAGAACCCCGACACCCACCCGGACACCTACGGTGACCGAGACCGCGACGATCACGCTGACCCCTTCCCGCACCCCGACCGTAACAGCGACCCCAGAGATTCGTGGACGCGTCCTGGTCCAATCAAACTGCCGGTATGGCCCGGGTTCGGCGTATCTCTACGAATGGGGCCTCTATCCCGGCAATCGCGTCACGGTCCTGAATCGAAACGAAGAGGGGACCTGGGTCTATGTGGACCCATGGAACTTCGTGGATTACTGCTGGGTTAAAGCGGATCTGCTGGAGATTGACGGAGACTATCTGAGCCTGGAGCCTTACTACGGCTTACTGCCCGGGTCAAAGCTTTACGGACCGGTCTCGAATGTGCGCGCCAGCCGGCTCGGGGAGGAAGTCTGGATCGCCTGGGATCCGATCTGGATGACGGAAGATGACGACCGCGGTTATTTGATCGAAACGTGGGTCTGCCAGGATGGGAAGTTCGTATTCCGGCCGTTCCATGCCGATTACCCATTGGTCATCGTCGAGGATGAACCCGGCTGCAGGGAAGAATCGCATGGTCGCGTTTACGCGGCTGAGAAGCATGGCTACACACGCTGGGTTGCGGCCCCCTGGCCTCCGTACACGACCCAGGTCCGGACCCCGCAGGCGGAGCCGTGAAATTGAGGTTGTGTGTGTGGAGCGGCGTTGGCGAGCGCGCTGAATCATTCGAAGACTCTCCTCACGACGGGCAGCGCTCCCGTCGCGGGTGTTTCCCGGCGGGCATTAAAGCCGGTTTTGGACCAACCCGAATGGTTTCTGGCGAGCTAGAAAAGGGTACCAAATAGTTACTATTCAAATTTGACATATTGTGTTAATATTTTCGCTTGAAGGTTGCATGCACGTTCTGTCTGGAAGTCGAAAGATCAAGACCTGAGCGTTCGCAGCTCAGGTCGGTTTGGTCCAACAAGATCCGACCGCCGGGAACGAGACAAGCACCTTAGTAATCAAGATGCCCTAAGGAGGCAAAGAAAGATGTCGGAACGAGTTCTTGGCACGGTCAAATGGTTCAATGCGAGCAAGGGCTACGGGTTCATCGAGGTCGAAGATGGCGATGATGTCTTTGTTCACTATTCGGCGATCCAGTCTGATGGCTTCCGCACGCTGGAAGAAGGACAGCGCGTCGAATTCGTCATTGAGCAGGGTCCTAAGGGCCTGCAGGCGGCAAGCGTAACCATCGTTTAGCGCCTATCTCCAGATGACCAAAACCCCTGCCCCGGCAGGGGTTTTTCATTATGTGAGCACGGCCGATTTCGAAGATCGCTTATTCGATGCGCCTGATTACTGGGCGCTCATTTGCTTTTATCGGGCGCGAGATGATTGAAACATAGACAAGAATAAATCGATCATGAAAGAATGAAAGGGCATTAATGAGAGTACTCGTATCCAACGATGATGGAATTTTCAGCCCCGGGCTGGTCGCCCTGGCCGAGGTGGCAGAGACGTTTGGCGGGGTCCTGGTCGTGGCGCCCGACGTTGAACAGTCGGCCGTGGGGCAGGCGATCACGATCCAGCGCTCTCGCTGACCGGGCCGGAAGTGGGCAGCGACCGCTGGGCGCTGGAGAACGATCTGGTGTCGCTGACGCCATTGCGTATGGACCTCACAGATGAACGGCAGTTGAAGCATCAGCTTTCCTGCGCGGAGGCGGAAGGTTGAGAGCCTCACGCATAACGAAACTCCCCGGGATCACGACGGCGAAACCCTGATCACTCAAGCTTTGTAATTTGCAGCAGATCCTCCACCCGCTCCGGTGAGGAGTTTTCGCCGCGCCCTTTGTTACGTCTAGCGCAGCCTGAGAAGAGGGTACAATTCGGGCATTTGCCGGCATTGAATGTCGGCCCGGATACGGCGTCATTCTCTATGAGGTTATACAAAACCAGCGGAATGAATACGAATAAGCTTGTCCAGCGCGCGCGTGCGCTTTATGAAGAATATCCTTCGCCATTTCGCACTCTGGTCGTCGTTACGTTCATCGACCACCTCGGTGGGGCGCTGCTGTTCCCTTTCTTCGCCCTGTACATCACGAGCAAGTTTGACGTCGGCATGACCCAGGTGGGGCTGCTTTTCGCCGCATTCTCATTTTCCAGCTTCATCGGCGCGACGATCGGCGGCGCGCTGGCGGATCGCATCGGCCGGCGCAGCATGCTCATCTTCAGCCTGGTTTCGACCTCGCTCAGCGCGGTGGCGATGGGGCTGGTTGAATCGTTAGAGGCTTTTTACCTGCTCGCGCTGCTCGTCGGTATTTTTACCGACACGGGCGGGCCGGCACGTCAGGCGATGGTCGCCGATTTGCTCCCCCGGGAGCAGCACGCCCAGGGATTTGGCATCATCCGCGTGGCGTTCAATCTCTCAGCCACAATCGGCCCGGCGATCGGCGGGTTCCTCGCTTCGCGCTCGTACCTACTCCTGTTCCTCGCCGACGCCGTCATCAGCTTGATCAGCGCATTTATCGTGTGGAGATCGCTGCCGGAGACAAAACCCGAACGCCCTGTGGATGAAGTCCAGGAGAGCATCGGGAGGACGTTCAAAGGCTACTTCACGGTCCTTCGAGATTCACCGTTCATGATCTTCCTCTTTGCGAGCATTCTGATGGGGCTCGTCTATATGAACATGGGCACCACGCTGGGAGTCTACTTGCGGGATGTCCACGCCATCCCCGAGTCGGGTTATGGCTACATCCTCAGCCTGAACGCCTTCATGGTCGTCCTGTTCCAGTTCTGGATCACCCGCCGGATCGAAGGTTACCCGCCGATGCTGATGATGGCGATCGGCACACTGCTCTACGCGATCGGTTTCGCGTTGTACGGGTTCGTGTCGGCTTATGTCCTGTTCCTGTTTGCGATGGTGATCATCACGATCGGCGAGATGCTCGTCGCGCCGGTTTCACAGGCGATCGTCGCCCGGTTCGCTCCGGCGGATATGCGCGGGCGCTATATGGCCGTCTTCGGTTTCTCCTTTGGGATCCCGTTCGCGATCGGACCCCTGATGGCTGGCTTGATCCTCGACAACCTCGATGCGCGTATTTTGTGGTGGTCAGCCGGCGCGATCGGGATCGCAGCTGTGATCATCTTCTTGAACCTCCACCGCACTGCAGAGCGGATCACCGCTTCCGGTGGGATAGATGAGGAGGGTTCTGGCGGGTGAAACCCCGGGTCCGGCTCAGCCGGGTGAACACCTTGCTCAAATTCCCGTTCGCTGACAGACTGGTAGTCCAATTGACCCGGTAGCATTTGAGGGACATGATCGATGGAGAACATGACGCTGGTCTTGCTGGGTGTCATCTTGTTGTTTTTGATCGCCTTATTCGCAGCGATCTTATGGGTGTGGGAGCGCACAAACCGGCGGATCGACTCGCTCAACGAACGCCTGATTGAGGCAGGCCAATACCAGCGCGGCACCAGCGAATCATTCGCTCAAATCCAGCAGAACATCGGCCGGTTGACCGAAGCCGGCAGGCACATGGAGCAGGTGGGTAAAGAGATCGCCAGCCTGAGCGATTTGCTGCGTGCGCCAAAACTACGCGGCGGGATCGGGGAGCTATTCCTTGGCGACCTGCTCGCCCAGATGCTGGCTCCCGAACAATATCAGCTTCAATACACTTTTCAATCCGGCGAACGCGTGGATGCGGTCGTGAAACTGGCGGCCGGGATGGTGCCGGTCGACTCAAAGTTTCCCTTAGAGAGTTTCCAGCGTTTGCTGCGCGAGAAGGATGCGGACCAGCAAGCGCGCGAGCGGCGGACATTTCTCAGGGCAGTCCGCAAGCACATCGATGACATCGCCGATAAATACATCCGGCCCGATGAAGGCACGTTCGATTTCGCGCTGATGTACATCCCGGCAGAGAACGTCTACTATGAGACGATCATCTCGGATGAGGATGCGGGTGAAAACAACGGCGTGATGTCGCATGCCCTGGACCGCAAAGTGATCCCGGTCTCCCCGAACAGTTTCTACGCCTATCTGCAGGCGATCGCGCTAGGTCTGCGCGGCCTTCAAATTGAAGAGCAAGCCCAGCAGATCCTCGGGTATCTGGGTCGCTTGGAAGGTGATTTCCGCCGGTTTCACGAAGCCTTTGGCGTGCTGGGGACCCATCTCGAAAACGCGCGTAAGAAATACGAGGAGACGGATCGGTTGGCCGCGAGCGTGCAGGCGAAATTGCACAGCGCCCGTCAGCCAGGTCCTGAGTTCGGCAAAGGCGAATCGCGGCCGTCCGCCCCGGATCACGACCACCTCTGAACGGCGACTCGTGTCCGGCCGCTCGTGTCCGCCCGGTCGATGCAGTCTTTAGAGAAAGGGTTCTTCATTCACCCGTCTTGTGGACGAGGATGGGCTCTTTCCGAAATCTGTAGGTTGCGAGAATTGCCAGCAGGATCAACAGCGCTGAACAGAATTTGTAAATCGCCGGCAGCCCGAGAGTTCCGATCAAGCCAAGCGCGGCGACAGGCCCCAGGGCGCTCCCCAGATCTCCGAAGGTATAGATGATTCCCAGTGCCTGGCTCTCGTGCTTTGTCCCGACGTGATCGCCGACGAGCGCCGGGATCAGGGCTTGCACACCCCCTCCCGGGATCGCCGCGATGAAACCACCCAGCAGCGCGATTGCGGCGACCTGGTTGCCCATCAGCCAGGTGCCGAGCCCTCCGATAAGCAGCAAACCCGAGAGCACTCCCCAGCGCCGCCCGAGGCGATCCGATAGGGCGCCAGATAACGGCCCGCTGAACATGCTCGTGATTGTCCTCAGCGCGACGAAGATGCCGGTCAGGGTGGCGATCGGCAAATCCGGGGGCGATAACCCTGAACCGCGAGCGAAAAGTGATCCCAACCAGAGGATCGAGGTCGACGCGATTACGCCGGCGTAGACGAAGCGCATGCCGAAGGTCGGCAGGGCTGCGGACACGATCGTCGGCCAATGGACGGGTTCGAGAGGCTCCTCACCCCGTTCGGGCGCCGCGTGGCGAGCCGGGTCGGCTGTCTCGGGCAGAAGGAAGAGCCACAACAGAACCGCCAGGGCGTTCAAACCCGAACTCACCAGCAGCCCGCCGCGGAATCCGAATACATCGGTGAAGATACCGGCAAGCAGCGCGGACCCCCCGACGCCGATGAAAAACCAGGTCTGGTACAACCCGCTCAACTTACCCCGGTTCGTCGCCCCGGTGACATCGAGAACAACCGAGTTGCCGCCGATCCAGATCCCGGACCACGCGAATCCCCAGAGGATGCGCCCGACGAGGAAGGCGGCGAGCCCGGATCCGAGGGCATAGATCAATGAACAGAGGAATCCGAGCAGCATGGCCGGGATTAAGAGCCAGCGCCGGGGGAAGCGGTCGAGAAGAGCCCCTGCAAGCGGATTGGTGAAGATGCGCGTCAGACGGTTTGCCCCCAATATAAAGCCGACTGCAGTCAGGCTGACCCCGGCGATGGCGGCGTTGGGTGGGTCGGGCAGGACGGTGTAGAGCGTGCTGTCCCCCAGAAGAGAAAGGGCTGTGCCCAGCCCGAGGATCGTTAAAACCCGGATCGGGGAGGCCCCGGAAGCAGTTGGCACGTCCGGGCTTGAAGGACTGGTCGATTTATACTCTTCCACGCGAGGGTCCGGTTTATCGAACGAATCGGCCATCGGCGTAAATCAGGTTCCCATCCAGTTCAATCTGACTGTCCTCTCTCATGTCGACGAGCATGTCCCAGTGGATCGAACTCTTATTGATTGAGCCGCTTTCAGGGTAGCCGGCACCCAGCGCGAAGTGAATCGTTCCGGCGATCTTTTCATCGAAGAGCATCGATCCGGTAAAACGGTCGATCGCGGCGTTCAGCCCGATGCCAAATTCTCCCAGCCGGCTGGCTCCCTCATCGACCTCGAGTGTTTTGCGCAGGTAAGCCTCATTTTTTGTGGCTCGTGCACCGACAACCTTCCCGGACTTAAATTCCAGCTCGACTCCTTCGACCTCCGTGCCTAAATAGATGCAGGGAAACGAGAAGCGAACCCAGCCTTCGGCGCTCTCTTCAACGGGTCCGCAGAAGATCTCTCCGTCGGGCAGGTTGTTGTCGCCGATGCAGGGGATGAAAGCGCGGTCCTTAATCGACAGGCTGAGATCGATATCGGGTCCGGAAAACACAAGCTCTTCGCCGCCTTGAAAGCGCTTTACGATCTCGTCTTGTTTAGCCGCCATTTTTTCGAACGCGCCAATCGGGTCATCTAAATCGGCAAAACAGCTGGAATAGAAGAAGTGCTCATACTCCTCCAGGCTCATCTCGGCTTCCTGTGCATAGGCTGAGGTTGGAAAGCGTGTCGTCAACCAGCGCAATTTTCCCTCTGCAGAGCGCTGAAACCAGGTTTGCAGCAGATCGTAGTAAGTGCTGCGGATGATGTTCAAGCGGTCTGGATCGACCCCTGCAAGTGCCTTCGTGTTCCCGGTGCTGGTGATGCGGATGTCTACGTCGAAGTCCTCCATGATCATTTGAACGAAGGGGTCGATGTAGCTGAGCTGTTCTTCGCCCGCATTATTGTAGAGCAGCTCGCGGTATTCAGGCGGCGTCATCAGCAAATGCGGGTGCCCGCCGGCGATCAGCACCTGCTCTGTCACGGCGTTAATCAGCGGGGTGGCGGCGGCGGTAAGCGGGAAACCCCGGATGGCGACCTTATCGCCTGGCTGCACGCGGGTGGAGTGTTGGACGATAATTTTTGCGAACTGAGCGATCTTCGGATCGGACATGCTCACCTTCCTGTGATGGATAATGGCCCATTGTCCTCAACATTGCGTTAAATGCCAACCCGGCCGCTTTTGTTCAGGCTTGATGAGTACATATAATGGGGCCGTGTCGCCGGGCTCGGAATGGGTCTTTTGGAGTATCAAGTTGCGGCGCATCCGTCGTTACGCTCGACGGGTGAGCGATCAACCCGCAGCCCACAACCGCTCTCCAGGCGCATTGATCGGTGGGTGGCGGGGACCCGCCGGCGAACCCGTATCGATAAGAGGGGCGGCCTTAGTGGAGCCCCCGGCATCTGATGTCCACGCACAGTATCTGAGGAGAAACTGATGGCGGCTTCAATTCGAACCCCAGAGGAGCGACCAGCCGTGACAGCCATCGAAGGGGCAAAGAAGTCATGGCTCACGCTGCTGGCGTACGCTGGCACGGCTGCGTTTCTGGGGCGCATGGCATGGCGTCAGGTGGTGGATATCCTGGGGCGCGGAGACGGTGATTATCAATTCCGGGGGGCTGATCTCGTCGTGCTGCTTGTGATCGGTCTGGGCTTGTTCCTGCTCGTCCGGCTGATCTACGCCACCCAGAATTTCCTCAACTCTCTGCGCCTGGATCAGGGGGGTGAGCTCGCCAAAGCACGGGTGATCGATAAGTGGCGCAAACGGGGATCAGAGGTTGAGGACTATTGGATCGCGTACGAATACGGTGAGCAGCTGCGAGCCAGAGCGCGCTTGATGAATCGTGATTTCCAGAGGCTGGAGGTCGGTGATGATCTGATGGTGGAGTATCTTCCCGGCAATCCAACGGTTACCCGGATCAGAATGGATCTGCCGGCCTGACCGGGAGGGATTGGTTTGAGCGTACGAGGCATGTCTTCTTGAGCGATATCCTGCAGTCACGAAGAAGGTCTAGATCGATCTTGGAGCCATTGTGCGTCCTAACACCTGGCAGCGCATACTAGCGATCTTATTCATCAGCCAGCTGACGACGGCGGTTGGTTTTTCGAGCATTTTCCCGTTCCTGCCCCTATACGTTAAGAGCCTCGGTTCAAGCCTCGGGCTGAGCGTGGAGCTCCTGGCAGGGCTGGTGTTCTCCGCGCAGGCATTTACGATGATGCTCGCCTCCCCGGTGTGGGGTTCGCTTGCGGATCGATACGGTCGGAAACTGATGGTGGTACGAGCCAGCTTTGGCGGGTCGTTGCTGATCTTGTTGATGGCCTTCGTCCGATCGGGTGAAGAGCTTGTCGCTTTGCGCGCCCTGCAGGGCCTGGTCACCGGAACGGTCGCCGCGAACAGCGCCCTGCTCGCTGCGCAGGCGCCGCGCGACCGTCTTGGTTATGCCATGGGGATGCTGCAGGTTGGGCTGGGTGCCGGCGTCGCAATCGGACCGATCATCGGCGGCGCCATCGCGGATGCGTTCGGGTATCGCGCCGCGTTTTACATCACGGCTGCGCTGCTGTTTATTTCGGGCGTGATGGTCCTGTTCGGCGTCAGGGAGCAGTTTGATGAGACCAGGGCTGTCGAGAGCCGCACAACAAGCTTCTTCAGTCTTTGGCGGCTTGTGATCGCGACGCCCGGGGTGGCGATGTCATACACACTGCGTTTTCTAAGCCAGCTGGGCAGGATGATGTTCGTGCCGGTGGCGCCGTTTTTCGTCGAAGAACTGATGTCGGGGGGCGGTGGCGTCAACAGCTTCACCGGGCTCGTGATCGGCCTGGGCGCCGGTGCCACGACGCTCACTGCGGGATTCTTCGGGCGGTTGGGTGACCGGATCGGTTTTCGAACGCTGGTGGCGATCAGCGCAATCGCCGCCGGACTTTTCTACCTGCCGCAGAGCATCGTGCAAGAACCCTGGCAGCTGCTGGCGCTTTCAATCCTGGTCGGGATCGCGATGGGGGGAGTGCTCCCGCTGATCAGCGCGCTGCTGGCCAGTTACTCGAGAGCGGGCGGGGAGGGGTCGGTCTACGGAATCGATAATGCCATCCGGGCGAGCGCGCGGGCCATTGCGCCGCTGATCGTCACCGCCGTCCTGGTCCGCTTCGGGATCCGGGCCACATTCCTGCTCACCGGAGCGATCTTCATCTTCACCGGCTTGCTGGCGAGGGTCGGACTGCCAGCGCCCCCGCAGCAGGTCGAGACGCCGCTGGAAGCTTCAACGCTTGGGCAGGGTGGGTGAGCACGGGCGCCTGGGCGTAATCTGGTTTCACAAACCTCCCTGGTTTGAAATCTAAGGTTGACTTTCACCGAATGCCTCTCGGACCGGTTCGGTTTCTTCGAAGCGCGCCCGTGTCCTGCGGTGCAAGAGGAGGTAGCCGAGCGCTGCCAGCGAGCAGAGGATGCCGGAGGCATACCAGACCCAGCGCGGGTCGTAATGATCCATGATCAACCCGGCCGCGTAGGGACCGACCGTGTTCGGGATCGCCCATGAGAGCGCGAAGACTGCCATATAACGCCCCCGCATCGTCCCGGGCGCAAATCTGGCTGCCAGCGCTTGCCCGACCGGGATGATGAGCATCTCGCCGAAAGTGATCACCAGCATGGCGATCGCAAAGAGCAGGTAGCTGGAGACGAAGCCGTAGGCCGTGAAGCCCACAAGATAAAGGGCGGTGCCCAGCGCCATGACGAGCATTTGAGGGTAGGGTCGGACCCTGCGGGTCACCCAGAACTGCAGCAGCACGACCGTCGCGGCGTTCATGCTCAGAAGCGCGCCAAAACCCCGCGCCGGGATGCCGTGGACATCGCGCAAATAGACCGAGAGCGTGCTGTACATCTGCAGATAGACTACGCTCATCAGCATCGTAGTCATCACGAATACGATGAAGAGCCGATCCCTCCCAACCAGGCGATACCCTCTCACCGTCTCGAGCAGGTTCGGATCTTCCGCCTCGCCATCCCTCTCGGGCATCGTCTCTGGAACGGCGAGGTAAAGGATGATGGCCACGATGATGCTGGAGATCGCATCGAGCACGAAGAGCAGCAGGTAGGAACGTGCAGCCAGGAGACCGCCGATCGTTGGCCCGATGATCCAGGCCATGTTGCCCGCGACGCGCATGATCCCGAACCCCTCCGACCTTTGTTCTTCCGGGAGCAGATCGGCGACCATCGCCTGGCGGGCGGGGCCACCCAGGTCTGAAAGGAGGCCCACGAATCCGGCCAGGACGTAGAAAACTGAGAGGTCATCGACCAGACCCATCAGGACGCTGCTGAGGGCGCTGATCACCAGACCGAAAAGCACCAGCGCACGGCGCCCGAAGCGATCTGTCAGCGCGCCGCCGATCATGTTGCCGGCCAATCCGGTTACAGAGAAGATCGCCAGAAGAACACCGGCCTGGGTCATCCCGACGTCGAATTTCTGGGTGATGTAGAGCGAGAAGAATGGGAAGATGAGCGTCGCACCCAGGCGGTCGATGAATCCCGATCCAGCCAGGACCCAGAAGGAGCGTGGGAATTCGTGGTAGGACTTGCGCAAACGATCAATCATCATTTTCTATCCGTCAGATCGATAGCGCTTACTCTGGAGTATGCTCCTGTCGGTCGAAGGTCGCGTAGAACTGTCCCAGATTGTCTGGTTCCTGCGGGTCGAAGTAAAGCGAGTGGATCTTGAAGTCAGCCGGCGACCCCAGTAGTGGTCCCTCGACGATCGAGGAGAAGGGATCCCCTCCGAGGATCCGGCTCGCGAATGTGAGGTACAGTCGATCGAGCACTTTGCCGGTCAGGAGCAGGTGGAGAATCCTCGGTCCTGCGGTGGAATAGATGAAACGATATCCCGCCGTCTGCAGCTCATCAACCAGCGTTTTCCCGGAGATGCCATTCTCCCCGGCCGTGATCACCTGCGCCCCCTGGGAGGCAAGCTCGGTCTTCCTTCCGGTGTCCGATTGCTCCGTCGTGAAGACAAACAACTCCCGCTGCGGGTCACGCAGCGGTTGGGGGACGTTGAAATCCAGGCTTCGGCTGAGGACCGCGACGGCTGGATAATCGCTCAGCCCCCGTGATCGACGCCATTCTCCCAGATCTCTAAATGCTGGATCGTCGTAGACCTGCAGGAGCTCTTGTTTGGGGCCCTCTTCATATTCGCGCAGATAGCGCCCGCTGGTGATCAAGACATCCGCCTGGACCGCTAATTCCTGAAAGAGACGCCAGTCGCGCTTGTTCGTAATCTGGGTAGCCAGTGCCACACCTTTGCTATCAGGATCGGGAACGGCGATACGCCCATCCAAACTGACGATAAAGTTCGCATAGACAAATGGCGAACCACCCGGCTTGACGATCGAGCGCAGATCCTGGCGAAGGTAAAGTCCCTGGTGCTCAACCGATTCTCCCCCAGGCGGAAAGAGTTTTGTGATCGACGATTGCATGAACTTACTCCCTTGCGAGTGGTTGACTATGCCCGGTTATCAGCCGGCTCAGGCTTTTTGGATGGTTTTCGTCTGCGCATGAGGGCCAATGCGTTTCCGGCGATCACCAGCATCACGCCCGCAACCGCCAGAAGGTTCCATGTGAGCCCTTCGAAGATCGTCGATAACGATAGGGCGACAATGGGGAACAGGACGGTGACATACGCCGAGCGATCCGGTCCGATACGACCCAGCAAGGTGAGATAGCTGCCGAACGCGATGACAGAGCCGAAAAGCGAGAGGTAGAGCAGTGAGAGCGTGTAACCCGGACTCCACTCAAATTCGAGCGGGGCGCTCCGGATCAAAGCCAATAGAATCATGAAAGCTGCTCCATAAGCCATGCCATACATATTCGTCTGGATGATGGGCAGGTCATGCTGCTGGTTGCGTGCCGAGATGATATTTCCGAGGGAAGCGGAGACCGTCCCGCCAAGCGCCAGGCTGAGTCCCAGCGCACGGTTGCTTGTGAGCGAAAATGTCCTCAGCTCCGGCCAGAAGACAAGCCCCAGTCCCAGAATGCCGATCACGCCTCCAGCCAAAACCTGCCAGCGGATCCTGCTCTTCAGAAAGATCGCCCCGAAGAGTGTATTCGTGACCACGATGAGCGAGAAGATGATCGCCACGAGTCCGCTGCTGAGGTGCTGCTCAGCATAGTAGATCAGGATGTAGTTTAATGAGAAGAGGAAGAACCCTTGAGCCGCGATGAATGCGTGCGCTCGAAGTGGGAAGCGGAGTTTCGATCGCCGCACGAGGGCGATGATCATCAGCAACAGCGCGGAGAGGGAGAATCGGTATGCGACTGACCATTCAGGCGCGACGACGCCAAGCTGATACTTTATGGCGAGCCAGGTCGATCCCCAGATGAGTAATGTGATCAGATAAAGCAGGCTGTTGGGCATGGCACTCCGGTTCGAACAGATGCTGATTATACCGTTGAGATCTCACTTGACCAGATTGGGAGTTTAGATTGAGTTTTCCGGGCGGATTTCATGATCGAGATTGATGGTTCTGAAGGGGAAGGTGGGGGGCAGGTACTTCGCTCTGCATTGACACTGTCGCTGCTCACCCGGCAGCCGTTCCGGATCACCGCTATTCGCGGCCGGCGCAAGAAGCCCGGATTGAGAGCACAGCACATGGCTGCTGTCCGGGCGGCCCGGGAGGTCGGCCAGTCGAAGGTGGATGGGTGCCAACCCGGGAGCCAGGAACTCACCTTTGAGCCGGCGGGTTTGAATCCCGGCAATTATCACATTCAGATAGGGACGGCGGGGTCCAGCAGCCTGGTTCTCCAAACGATCCTCTTGCCGCTCGCACATGCTCGGGCCCCCTCGAGCGTGGTGATCGTGGGCGGGACGCATGTGCCCTGGAGCCCGACATTTGATTACATCCAGCAAGTGTGGATGCCGGCGCTTAAAAATCTTGGCTATCAAGCGGAAATAATAATGAAGCAGGCCGGTTATTTCCCAAAGGGTGGCGGGCGGATCGAAGCGTGGGTCCAACCGGTTGGTGATCAGAAGGCTGTGGAAATTCTGGAAAGGGGACCTTTGACGCGTGTGAGCGGGATATCCTTGAGTTCGAATCTTCCCGACCATGTGGCGCAGCGCCAGCGCGATCAAATGATCAAGCGGCTGGATCATCTCGATCTGCCGGCTGAAATTGAGGTCAAGCGTGTCCCATCACCCGGGGTTGGGAGCGCAGTTTTGGTGGCTGGGTCGGACGGTGCGGCTCGCTTTGGTTTTTCGGCTCTGGGGGCGAAGGGAAAACCGGCCGAGCGTGTCGCCGATGAAGCGCTGGACCAACTGCTGTCTTTCTTGAACACAAACGCTGCCGTCGACAGGTACCTGGCCGACCAATTACTCATCCCTCTGGCACTGGCGCCCGGGAGTTCGAGATTGGTGATCGAGACGGGAACGACGCATTTCGCAACAAATGCAGAAATCATTGGAAAATTTCTCGATGTCGATATTTCGATCGAAGAAACCGGCAAGATGGGCGAAGCGCTCGTCTCGGTTGAGCCGCGTGATACCAGGTCTTCAACCGGCCGGACGTCACCCGGAGACGAGCGCAAGTAGATCCTCCACGGCAGTCCAAAGGTGCCATTGCTTGTCTCCTTCATGCTCGCCTAGAATCTCAATCATGATCAGAAGAGCGCTCACCGGGCTCGTTGCTCGGTCACTGGCAGGTCAAAATCGGATGGGACGGTTGATTGTGCTGGTTGTACTCTCATTCTTTGTGAGCGGCTGTGATGTGTCGATCCCCTTCCTGGCAACGCCGACCCCGACAATGACGCCGACCCCGACGCCGACCTCATCTTCCACAGCGACGCTGACGCCGACCTCGACGGCAACGCCCACCGTGACCTTTACGCCGACGATCACAGCGACCCCGACGATTACGCCAACCGCGACGATCTCACCGACTCCAACGTTCGATTTTCCCGATGCGACCGTCGCCATGCAAGCGCACTGCCGCTATGGACCGGGGAAGGCTTATCTGCACGCCGCCGACCTTTACCCCGGCGACCGCGCCGTCATCCACAACCGGAATTGGGATGGAACCTGGCTGTGGATCCTACCGGATAAGCAGCATTATCACTGCTGGGTTTCCACCTCGGTTGTCGAGGTTGTCGGGGACATCTTCACCGTCGTGGAATATGATTCTCCTCTTCCGAAATCTGTGCTCTACAGCCCACCATCGAAAGTCAGCGCCGAGCGGCAGGGCAATAATGTCATCGTCTCCTGGTCCGAAGTCTGGATGACCGATGACGATAACCGCGGGTACATGATCGAGGCCTGGGTGTGCCAGAATGATTTCCTGCTGCCGGTGGCGGCGAGCACGATGGGCCTCTCCCTCACGATGTATGACGAGCCTGGATGCGGACGCCCTTCGAGCGGGGTTTTGTACACCGTCGAGAAGCACGGCTACACCGATCCGGTCAAGATCCCCTGGCCTCAGGCGGATTGACGTTATCCGAAGAATCATCTCTTTGCGGTATTCCCCCATTTCTCGATTAGAGGGCGAGGGCAGGTCTACCAATGCCCGATTGGACCTTTTTCCGATGGGACTTCCTTCCATCCAGGATTGGTGAGAGAAGTTTCGCGGCAATTCGCAAAAAGAAAAGTTTAAAGGTATAAAAAAAGGTCTGGATCGTGCTCGGACTGCGCAGAGCGCCGGTTGCTTATCGGAATGTTTGCGATGTTTGATCGGTAGAGGAGCAAGTATGGCAAAACAGCCAAATCGTTCCCAGAACCCGGGAGAAGTCACTTTAAGCCGCGATCTCTCCCTATTCACAATTACTATGATTGGCGTCGGGGGCATGATCGGTGCGGGAATTTTTGTGCTCACAGGAATTGCTGCAGGCATCGCGGGCCCGGCAGTGGTTCTCGCTTTTCTGCTTAATGGTCTGGTGACTTTGCTTACGGCGATGTCCTATGCAGAACTCGGTTCGGCTTTTCCGGAGGCGGGTGGCGGATATCTCTGGATCAAGGAGGCGCTTGGGAACCTACCCGGTTTCCTCTCAGGCTGGGTATCGTGGTATGCACACGCGATCGCCGGGAGCTTATACGCCCTCGCATTCGGACGTTTCGCGGCCGAAGTGTGGCTGCTTTCTGGCCTGACGACCTTCGGATTGTCCGTTGGCCAGCTCTCGCTGGGATTAATGACGGTTATCATTTTGATCTTTACCGCAATTAATTACATCGGCTCCTCTGAAACTGGGACGGTGGGCAACTTACTGACCGTCTCGAAAATTTTCATTCTTGGTCTTCTGGTTTTCTTTGGTATCCTGGCGATGCTTCGCACAGACGTCTGGCAGTATCGTTTTTCAGAAGGATTTATGCCGAACGGGTTTTTGGGTGTCTTGATCGCAATGGGCTTGACGTTCATCGCGTTTGAAGGTTATGAGATCATCGCTCAGTCCGGCGAGGAGGTCATTGACCCCCGGCGGAATATTCCAAGGGCGATTTTCGTATCGATTGGGATCGCAGTGCTCATTTACGTCCTGGTGGGCATCGTAGCCGTTGGCGCCATTCGCCCGCCTGAGGGTATGAGAGCTTACGAATACCTTGGCGAACGCGGAGAGGTAGCCATCGTCCAGGTCGCTAAGGATATCTTCCCGTTTGGTATTGGAGGCATCGTGCTCTTGTTGAGCGGCCTCGCGTCCACAACCTCCGCGCTTAATGCGACAACATATTCATCATCGCGAGTCTCGTTCGCGATGGGCCGCGACAACAACCTCCCGAAGATGTTTGCAGAGATCCATCCAACCAGGCACACACCGCACCTTGCCGTCCTGGCCACTGGCGGATTGATGCTTGTTTTCGCATGGACCCTGCCGATCGAGGATGTGGCTTCATCGGCAAGCATCATGTTTTTACTGCTCTTTCTGCTGGTCAACCTGGCCGTGCTCTATTTGCGCAACCAGCGCCCCGATCTTGACCGGGGTTTCAGGGTTCCCTGGTTCCCGGCGATACCAATACTGGCGATCTTCTCCAATCTCTTTCTGGCCGTTAACCTCTTCCGCTACAGCTCACTTGCCTGGTATGCAGCGATTGCGTGGATCGTCCTCGGCGCTCTGGCACATTCACTTTACTTTTCCAAACTTGAGGCGATGGAAAAGCCGAAGGAGATCCTGCTGGAGGAGGTGCTCGTCAGCCGGGATTATTCCGTCCTTGTGCCTGTTGAGGATCACAAACAAGCTCGGATCCTTGGAAAGGTCGCCTCTGTACTGGCATGCGATCAAGAGGGGGAAGTTCTGGCCCTGCACGTTGTTCAGGTACCTCAGCAATTGAGCCTCCCGGAGGGACGGCTGTTTCTCAAGGACGGGCGCTCTTATCTTGAGGAGGTAATAAAGCAAGCCAAGATGTGTGATGTCCCCGTTCATACCATCATCCGGCTCAGCCGGAATGTGACTAACGCGATCCGGCAGACCGCAATTGAGAACGCCTCGGACTTGATTGTGCTTGGCTGGCCGGGTTATACGAGTTCGCCCGGTCGATTATTCGGCTCGGTGGCTGATCCGATTGTGGACAACCCGCCCGCCGATGTGGTCATCGTGCGCTACCGTGAATGGCGGCCGTTAAAGCGAGTGCTTGTGCCCGTTTCCGGCGGGCTGAACAGCCGCCGTGCGGTTCGCCTTGCGGCCAGCATGGCAAGGGCGGAGAGGCCGGAGGCGGCTGCCTTGACACTGCTTCACGTCCTTCCGACAGGCTATACCGAGGCGGATCACGTCCGCGGCACGCATGCCGTCAAGGAGAGCATGGAAGGCATCGCCGGTCTCGAGGAGCTGGCGATCGAAACCCGCATGGTTGAGGGGGAGGATGCCTACAGCACGATCCTGCAGGAAAGTCCCGGCCATGATCTGATCGTGATCGGCGCATCGGAGGAACCTCTTTTCCGGAACTTCCTGGTCGGGACCGGCCCCGAACGCGTGGCCCGCAACGCTGAAATGACGGTGATGATGGTCAAACGACGCAGCTCACCGATCCATTCCTTCATGCGCAAAGCGATCCTCGAGCCGACCAAGCCCAAGGCGCTCGAATAACCTATCGAGGCGAGATTTTTCCTCGCCCGGTCGGAAACCAAGAGTGTGCAGCTGCACACTCTTTTTTAGGGCCTTTTCTTGCACATCCCGATCAGGGTTTTAGCAGATCGTGAATGGTCTTTAAGACCAATTCGGAACTGAGGGGTTTCTGCAGCCAGGAAACTTTCTCCCGGTCGAGGAGCTCGCGGGTGTGCGTGCCAAGCGGGTAGCCTGTGATGAGCACCATCTTCATGTGTGGGTAGGTGCTCGACACGTGGTCATACAATTCGCGGCCGCCCATGTTCGGCATCACCAGATCGCTGACGACCAGGTCCAGCCGTCCGCTTTCTTTTTCAATGATGTCCATCGCTTCGACGCCATCACGGGCGTTGCTGACGCGGTACCCGAAAGATTCGAGGATTTCGCAAAGCGCGGTTCGTGTGGCGTGATCGTCTTCGACAACCAGGATGTGTTCGCCCGCCCCGAGTTCCGGGAAGGCTTTGATATCAATCGGTGTCGCTCTAGGCGGCAGCTCGATCGCCGGCAAGTAAATATAGAAGGTCGTGCTCTCCCCCGGCTCACTGGAAACATCGATGTAGCCGCCGTGCTGCTTGACGATGCCGTAAACCTGCGCCAACCCCAGGCCGGTTCCCTTACCCTGCGGTTTGGTGGTGAAGAAGGGTTCGAAGATGTGGGGGATATCCTCCGGGCTTATGCCGTGACCGGTGTCCTTGATCTGCAGCGTGACATAATCGTCGGGCTTCATCCCAGGGTAGGGGGGATTAATCCCGTTGACGTTAATCCTACCGATTTGAAAAGTGAGCGCGCCTCCATCGGGCATCGCGTCGCGTGAGTTCACCGCCATGTTCATGATGACCTGCTGGATGCGCGCTGGGTCGGCGTTGATGATGTATTTGGCGTCTTCTGCGATCTCGATTTCGAGCGAGACATTCTCGGGGAGGGTTCGTGAGAGCAGCTTTTCCATATCTTGTAAGAACGGCACCAGGTCGATCGGGTGCATCTCCATCACAGAGCGCCTGCTGAAATCGAGGATCTGGGCGGTGAGCGTCGATCCCCGCTGGGCTTGCTTGATGATCGTTGAGAGCCGGTCACGTTCCTTTGGAGCCAGCGCGTCGCTTTCCATCATCAGCTCGCTGTAGAGGATGATTGTGCCGAGGATGTTGTTGAAATCATGCGCGATCCCGGCGGCCAATTGACCGACGGCGGCCAGCCGGTCCTGAAGGAAAGCGCGTTTCTGGGCCTGGCGCGCTTCAGTGACATCGCGAATGACGACCAACATAACCTGCTCGCCGTCTAATTGCTGGATTCTGGTCGTGATCTCGACCGGGAAGGTCTCTCCCGAGGCGCGGATATTCAAGCCCTCGAGCACATTTTCCGGAGTCCCCCGATTAACGAGATCGGCTGGGAGCACGACCGGTTGTCCTTCCGGCACGAGATCCAGGACGCTTTTCTGAAGCAGCTGCTCACGATCCCATCCATACATCTCGCAGGCGCGCCGGTTGACATCCAGGATCTGGCCATCCATGCTCTGCACGAAGATCGCATCTTGTACGCCCTCGAAGATGTCCCGGTAATTTGCTTCGGATTGTTGGAGGGCTTCCTGGGCCTGCTTTCGTTTGATGGCATTGGTGAGCTGGCTTGCAAACGACTTTACGCGCTCGAGATCATGCTGCGAAAAAGGCTCTCGACGTCCAACCGCGATCACACCTATCGGTTCACCCTCCGAGACGAGCGGGATCAAGGTAACTGCCAGGATCGATAACTGTTCAAGGAGCTTCTCTTTGATCAACTCCGTCAGTCGTTCAACCATGGGGAGCGGCACGTCGATGACCTTGATGAACTGGTCAATGACGCGCTGAACATCCTGGCGCTTGTTCGCCAGGAAAGGTTCGCGGTTTCGAAGCACCTGCTCGAAAATACTCTCACTCTCGATGCGGAGCTCGTGAAACGTGAGATCCAACCCGACGAGATCGACGAGGTGGTGGATCGCATCTGCGGGGAGACTCAGGTTTTGTGAGACGAGACGGTCCTTCCGTTCGTTATACAGGTACACTGTAATTCCGAGGCTTCCGAAAGTGTGTTTTATCTCGTCGGAGAGGTATTCTACGATCTCGCTGACATCCCGGCCTTGATTGATGAGCGAGTTTAAACTGTTGATCAGCCGGAGGTCGTCGGATTGCTGGCGGATTCTCTCTTCGGCCTCGCGACGGGCGGTAATGTCCTGCTTGATGGCGACGAAATGTGAAACGGCACCGTCGTCATCAAGCACGGGTGTGATCGTCTGTTCTTCGATATAGAGCGACCCGTCCTTGCGCCGCCGGTTGACCAGCTCTCCATGCCAGGTCTCTCCGCTCAGAATCGTATCCCAGAGTTTCTTGAATGTTGATCTGTCCTCGGTGGAGGAGTTTAAGATGCCAATTTGTTGACCCTTTATTTCATCTGTCGCATATCCGGTGAGTTGTGTAAATGCTTTGTTCGACCAGAGAACCGCGCCGTCTCGATCCGTGATCACGATCGCGTTCGCAGCCGACTCCAGTGCGAGGGTTTGCAGCCGCATCTGAGCTTCCGCGCGGGCGCGCTCTTGCAGCTCGCGCTGAACGGTTTCATAGAGTCGGGCGTTCTCGATCGCGGCGGCGATTTGATCGGCGAGTGTTTCAAGGACCAGTTTGTCCTGTTCGTTGAAGGCGTTCTTGTGTTCGCTTTGAACATCAAGGATCCCGAGCACGCGATCTCCTACCACGATTGGGATGCACAACTCGGATTGGGTGGGGATGCGATCAGGGCAGAAGTTGACGTAGCGTTCATCGGACGAAACGTCATTCACCATGACCGTTTCACCCGTTTTTCCCGACCAACCCACAAGGCCCTGGCCGAGCTTGAGCGCATGATCTTCGGGGAAAAGTCCGGTAAACCGCCCAGAAAGAGTGGTGAGCTTAAAGGCCTCTCCCCCGTTGTCCTTTAAAAAGAGGCCAATGTGATGGTAGCCGAAATGTTCCTCGATCAACTGGACGCTTCTCTGGAGGACCGAGTCGAGCTCGAGATCGGCGGCGATTTTCCCACCGACCTCGTTCAGGACGGCCATCTCGGTCGCATGTCTCCGCAGAGCATCTTCGGTGCGCATGCGTTCGGTGACATCTGTCACGATCCCGAGAATCGCATCACGACCGCCGAAACGGATGATCCGCGTGGCATGAATCGCTTGAAGCTGCTGACCGTCTTTTGTGACGAGTCTGGATTCGTATGGTGGAACTTCTTCCCCGCGCATGTGCCGTTGAAAACGGTCGCGGATTTTATCTTTGTTTTCGGGAGCGATCAGAATCATGAAATCGAAATCATCCGCGTAGAATTCATCACGCGTGTAGCCCATTACTTCCACACACGCATCATTGGCATAAACGACCTTGCCATCCTGGTTGATAAAGATCATGTTCGGAGATTTATCGGCAAGTGTGCGGAATTTTTCTTCCGATTCCCTCAACGCTTCTTCAGCCAGCACGCGTTCCGTGATATCACGCCCGACACCCTGATACTCGATTGGCTCGCCTTCCTGGCTGGTGATCAGGGTGTCACGCCACTGCAGCCAGATCTGCTTGCCATCCGGTGATGCAGCGCAAACCTCCGTGGTGGAGGTCGGGTTATCCGGCGAGAGGCGTTCCCAAACGGCCTCCAGCGCGCGCAACTCCTCCGGGGAGAGAAAATCGCTGTGCTTCTTCCCGAGCATGTCTTCAGGCCTGGAACCGAAGAGATCTGCGTAGCGCTGATTTACGAATGTCAACGTTCCATCGAGGGAATAACGGTTGATATACTCGGTTTGACCCTCGACGATCGCCCGGTAGCGAGCGTCACTGATGTGCTTGAGGTCTTGATAAAGATCCTGCATCTCCTCGGTCGAGATCGCCAGTGAACGCTCAAGCAGAGTGCGGTCGCTATCTGCGTCGGAGTATGTCCGATCAATGAGCTGAATGAACCGTTCCCAGGCTTCACGGTCGGGCGCCTGATCTACCCTGAGATTAAGTTTGCGGAGCTGGCGTTCCAGCAAGTGATGGGTCATCGATTCATGCCTCTGAGATGGTGGTTACCATCATCGTCTGGTTGTGGAGGTCGGCCGGCGAGTCATCCGCCGGTGCGATCTCGCCATATGAGTAAAAACCGATCTGCCTGGTTCCGGGGGGCATTGTTTCAAGCGTGATTTCAAGTTCCTCATCCGTGCGACCGTTCATCACGAAACGTCGACCGACACAGCTGATCGCGATTGATAGCATCTCTTTCCCGCAGGCGGGATCCGGGCGCGCCTTTGCTGCCGCCAGCATTGCCCCGTCAACCAGACGATCGACGTTGGCTTTCATCAGTCGGGCCATGGCGCCATCCGGGATGTCCCCTGTGAACGTCATCGATTGCTGCTGCTCATCGACGGCCAGGACGGTGCGGACGACTTCACCCCCTCCGGCCGCTCCGTTTCGAATGGAGAGCGGGAACAACAACGCCGTCGTCGGCAGGCCGTCGGCACGTTCGCCGAGGTAGCGTTTGTAGAGCGCCAGTGCCGGCTCATCATCTAATGCGTAAAGCACATTTCCGGCCGAATGCGTCACCCTGCGCTCGGGGCCGAAGATATTCCAACCGCCTCCGGTCCCAAAGCGGATCTGGATATGGTTTCCATAGAACCCGATCGCGGTCACCTTATCTTCGTTTAGATCGCCGTTCAGAAATGTCCAGGTTTGCTCAAACCACCCGCCATCACCGGCGAGGCCTCCCGTGACCGGGATGGAGGACGGCAGTAGAGAGTGAAGGCCCTTCACCAACTCGCTGCCGTTCACGTCGGTGCCCGGCGAGAGCAGGAAAACACCTTTGAGATCATCAGAGATCAACTGCTCGGCAAGCTTTACACCCGCCTGGTAAGAATCTTGATTGGTGCCTACCGGCGCGGAGGCGGCTTTCAGATCGGTGCGTTCGAATTTCAGCGCGGCAACGACGACCGAACCGTCCGCAACAGAGCTGTCCAGGATCTCGCCTGCCGAGGAACAGCCCAGGATGTGGGACGAGGGATAGCGGTCCCGGAGCATTTCAAACGGTTTCTGTTGGTCCCGATATTCAGGAGCTGCGAAAACCAGCAACAGCGTTCGCTCCGAGTCAAGCTCCGGCAGCGCGGGGACGGACCAGGCGGTCTTCTGTGTGAAAAAGAAGGTTTCCAACTGCATGGTCAAGTTTCCGTCCGGGATGATTCGCTGATGAAAAACCGGCTGCCTTCAAGGTAATCATCGAGCATCTTGAGGTCGTAACGCCGATGGCCGCCCGGCGTCCGGAAGGGGTGCAGATCCCCTTGTTTCTCGATGCGGTAGAGCGTATTGAGACTGACGCCCAGATAGTCTGCGGCCTGGCGGGAGTTTAAAATCGGTCTTCCGGCTGAATGCATCAAAGTTAATTCTCTTTCATGTTAGATCCATGCGCACAAACACCTCACGTCATCAGGCATCCAAGCTGACCGAATGTCCTGATCAGATCTGGGTAGTTTTTTCATGGTTTTGCGTGCTTTTGACGGATTTAGAGTACATGGATTCGATCATGTTTAGAGAGCGATGTAAGCGGTTTGTAAGTTGAGTGAGGCGCATTGTCGTTGGAAAGATTATTGCGGGGCTGCATAAAAGGACGGCATGCTGCGACGGGTCCCGGCCCGCCGGGAAGATGGCACCCGGATCGCCTGTCGATCGAGGCCTGGTTGAAGCAGAGGAGGGGATTAGCGCCATCACAGCAGGCTCCCGGGAATACTTTCAGGATAAGCTCATTCTGATCTGCCGCGGGGACCCAGCAAGCCTGATGAAACCGCCAACTCAGACATCTCGCTGGTGATCGCATGCCGTCGGGCGGTGAGCACCAGTTCATTGAGTTCATCGATCAACCGATCCGCGTTCTGTGTTGCATCCTCCATGAGATGGAACCGTGTCGAATGTTCGGCCGCTGCGGATTCGAGCAGGATCGTCAATAGTTCGATTGAAAGCCCTTCCAGGAGCAGATGGGCTTTGAGGTCGGTCGCATTGGTTTCAATTATCGGAGGAGGCCAGGCATCTCGATCGGCGCCTTGGATACGTTCCGGGAGGCGCGGGGGCAGGATCCGCTCGGTGACGGTTTCGCTCGCGGCTCCCTCCGCGAGGCGATTGTAGACCACCTGGATCGAAGCGACATCCGTGTTTTTGAAGCTCATCAGGCAGGTTTGAAAAATATCCACTGCTAGCTTGTAGTCAGGAAGCGAACTGCTCGAAAGCGCCCATTCTCGCCCGATCTCAATTTCCCTGGAACGGAAAGCGCGGGTCAGCCGTGAGCCAACCACCCAGAAGGATACTCGCTTCCCGGCGGCTTCCCACTCTGCGGCGATCTTGAGGCTTCGCTCGAGAAGCTGCTGATTAAACTGGCCGCAGAGACCGCGCTGGGTCCCGATGGCGAGCAGGATGCGCCGGGACCCCTGACGCCCTCGCATGTCGAGGTCGATCTCTCCAGATGAGGGTAGTTTCGATATCAGGTTCTGGATGCGTGCCTGGATACGCTGCACGTCCTCAACTTTCCTGCGGGCTTTCTGCCAGCTGGCATGTGAAATCGTCCGTAACGCGCTGAGAATTGGCTCAACGCTGCGGATATTCCCCAATCGGTCTTCGGCTCGATCGAGTTCTTCGACCATGCTCGTCAATATGCCTCGACGGTGTCGATATCCCAGGTGAAAACGACCGCGCCTCCAAGTTCTGCTGAAACCGGGGCACTATCGGTTTCGCCAGGGTCCCCATCGCGCTCGTGCGGTTCGCTCGGAGTGCGGCAGTTCTCTTTAATGATCGAGAGCACCTGTTGGTGTTCTTCTTTGTTCACTGCGATGAAGATCGAGTGCTGTGTCTGGCGCAGCATACCCCCCCGGCTCTCAGCAAATGTCGCCGAAAACCCTGCATCGACCAACTCGTCCAGCACCTTCCTTGAATGATCGTGGGGGATAACAGCCATAATCATCTTCATTGCTGGGTGGTCCTTTCGATCCACTGCCGGTGAACTTCTTCAATGGTGTGCAGCAGTATCTGGTGGTCTTCATCATTCAATTCGCCGGTCAATTGGATTTGCTCTACAAGCTCCAGGTGATGTCGCTCGATTTCGACGAGCAGCTTACGCTCAAACGCCGGAAGCCTCCGGATCGGGATGCCTTCGAGCAATTCTTCGCGGGCAGCCATGAGAACGACAGCCTGCTCCCAGAGCTTCATGGGAGTGTGTGGCGGTTGGGTCAGGATGGCCTGGAGCCTCTCGCCCCGCTCGATCTGTCTCTGTGTGGCTTCATCGATATCCGTGCCAAATCGTGCGAAGCGCTCGACTTCGTGATATTGCGCAAGCTGAAGGCGCAGTTCGCCCGCCAGCATGCGCATGATTTCAGTCTGTGCCTTGCCGCCGACACGCGAGACCGATTTGCCGACATCGACGGATGGCTTAACCCCCTTGTTGAATAAATCGGTGTCCAGCACGATCTGTCCATCAGTGATGGAGATTAAATTGGTGGGAATGTAGGCGGCGATGTTCCCGCGCTGGGTTTCGATGATCGGCAGCGCGGTGATCGATCCGCCGCCGTTCTCCTCGGATAGCTTGCATGCCCTTTCCAGGAGCCGTGAGTGGAGATAGAAAATGTCTCCGGGATAGGCCTCGCGGCCGGGCGGACGGCGAAGCAGCAGGCTCAGCTCGCGGTACGCATCCGCGTGTCGTTTCAAATCATCATAGATGATCAGGACATCCCGTCCCTGTTCCAGGAAGTACTCTGCCATCGTGCAGCCAGCGAAAGGTGCGAGATAACGCAGCGCAGGGGGATCGTCCGGACTGGCTAGCACGATCGTGGTATGCGCGAGGCTCCCGGTTTCCCGCAGCCGATCGATGACCCTGAGGGCTGAAGATTTCTTCTGGCCGATCGAGACGTATATGCAGGGGACGTCTTCATCCCGTTGGTTCATGATTGCATCGACGGCGATCGTGGTCTTGCCGGTTTGCCGATCCCCGAGAATCAGCTCCCGCTGACCCCTGCCGATCGGCAGCAGCGCGTCAATGACCTTTAAACCGGTGTGCAGCGGGACCGACACCGGTTGCCGATCGATGATGCCTGGCGCTTCCTGATCCAGATAGCGGGAGCCCGATGGCTGCAGCGCGCCGCGATCATCCAGGGGTTCCCCAAGGGCGTTGACGACACGTCCAAGCAAACTCGGTCCTACAGGTACCTGCAAGCGCTCTCCGGTCGCGTCGACCTGGTCACCGCCCTGGATGCTTTGATCGGGTCCGAGCAGAATTACATTCACGTGAACCCGATCGAGACTGAAGATTAGGCCGAGCACCCCCGTCGGGAAAACCATCAGCTCTTCAATCTGGCCGCGCGGCAATCCTGACAATGTCGCCACGCCGTCTCCGATATGAAGCACCGTCCCGATATCCCGGAAGTAGACCTCGGGTTCGAATCGGATGCTCGTCGCGCTGACGACATCAAGCAGTTCTCCAAAATGGCTCTCGATGCTCTTTTCATCCAGGGAGGGCGCACCGGCTTCCGCCAGGATCGCCTCTTTTTCCCGGGCTGCCTGGTCCAGGACCATCTCGATGTGGCTGCGCAGTTCGGATAAATCGAACCGGTGGGGTGTCTCTTCGCGCAGCTCAGGCATGGGGGGCTCTAGATTGGAAGGAGTTCTCTGTCTCGCCGCGGATGCTCTGGAGTTGAGCGGTGACGGAATTATCGATCACGGTGTCGCCAACGATCACCTTGAGCCCCGCGATCAGATCCGGATTTTTCTGGATCTCCAGGTTCACATCTCGATCGATCAGCGCGCTCAAGGTTCTCATCAACTGCTGCTGTTGCTTGGGTGAAAGTTTGTGAGCGGTCTCAACAACCGCAGTCGGCGAGCGATCGCCCAGTGAACGGCGGATCGTCTCGACGACCTCCATCTCGTCAGCACCCATATCCCAGATTCGCTCATTGATTTTATCCACGAGATAGTCATGTGTTTCTTTCGGAGTGATCCGTTGGACGACATCCTGGGACAACTCGAAGACGGTGTCCAGGATCTGCCCTTCAAAATCTCGCATCGCCTTCTGCTTCAGCTGTTCGGCCTCGGAGCGGGCTTCAGAGAGGATGCGGTTCGCCTCTTTGCGAGCTCCCTGCATGATCTTCTTGTGTTCCGCGTTCAATCGGTCGCGGGCCTCCGAGACCAGCTCTGCGATCTCTTGATCGGCGTGTTCCAGGCGCGACTCCAGTTCGACTCGAATTTCCTCGGCTTCCGCTCGCTCCGCTTCGAGTTGTTCCATCAGGCGTTTCTTCTCTTCGGCGCGCGCACGCACCCGGCGCAGCACACGCCGGAAGAGAACGTAATAAAGCAGCGCGGTGAGGGCGAGAAAGTTGATGATTTCGAAGACGATCGTCGGGATGTGAAGTTCCACGGGAACTCAACCTCGCTTAAGAGAAGAATCGATCGAGTAACGGATTAGCGAACAGCAAGATCAGGATGACCAACAGCACATAGATGGCGGTCGACTCCAGCAGGGCCATGGCGATGAGGAGCGTTGTGCGTAGATCGCCGGCGGAATCCGGCTGTCGAGCCATGCTTTCCAGAGCCTTCTCGACAGCCCGGCCCTCGGCAATTGCCGGTGTGATCGCTCCGAGCACCATGCCGAAGCCGGAGACGAGGATGGTGATGACGGTAATTAGCGTTCCTGGATCCATGTCACTCATTGTCTGGTTACCTCATTTCGCTTGACTTGTGGACGATCAGACGCGTCGACTGTTTCATCGGGTTCTGCCAGCGCAGCGCCAATGTAGACCGCGGCTAACGCTGTAAAAATGTAAGCTTGAAGCAGGCCGGTGAAGATGCTGAAGCCCTGTAATGGCAGTGGGACGAAGAGAGGGGCCAACGCGAACAGCACGGCGATGATGATTTCGGCGCTTAATATATTGCCAAAGAGACGGATCGCCAGTGAAAGCGTGCGGCTGATCTGGCTGATGATTTCTAATGGCAGTAAGAAGATCGGGCTTGCCAGGCTGCGTAGATAAGGCAGCAGACCCATCGATCGGATTCCAAAGAAATGCACCGAGAAGAACACCACCAATGCCAGGGCGACCGGTGTATTGACATCACTCGTTGGAGGTTCCAGGAAAGGAACGATCCCGATCACGTTCGCGCTGGCGATAAATATGGCGAGCGATCCGAGCAGCGGCAGGTACGGGTCTGCGCGCCGGCCCATGATCTCTGAAATCAAGTCATCGAGAAAATCGACCAACATCTCCAGCCCGGTTGGCAAGCGGCGTCCAATCAGGGCAGCCAACCCGGTTAAGATCGCCATGATGATCCAGGTATTGACTACTGTGTTGCGGACGGGAATCCCGAACAAGATGAAGGCGACATCGGGGAAGACTCCTGGCATCTGTCAGGCCTCTCGTGCTGGGTAGGTGGGCTTCCGTCGATCGAGCCTCCGGGTTGTGTAGTAGATCACTAAAACCCAGCGGCTGACGAGAAGCCCGGAAAAACCTGCAATGAGTGCTGGAATACTGATCCGCACTGCAAAACTGAGGAAGACTGCTGCAGCCAGCAAACGCGCTGCGGCTGATAACATCAACGCCCTTCTGGGCATAACGTCCAATCCTGGGTGCAGGCGCATGACGAAACCCTTCTGGCTGAGTCCGAAGCCCACACCGAGCAGTGCGCCGATCAAGAAAATGATCGCGTTCATGAAGCGTCCTCCTCCTCTTCTTCGTTCTCCTTGCGCAACTTTCTCCGCCGGTCGTGTGCTGCCAGGCGGCGAATGACCCGACCCAGATTGAAATAAGCGACCACTACCCCGAGAACCAGCAAACCGAGCGTGAATATGTGACCAGTACCCAGCCATCGGTCAAGGAGCTGGCCGAGCAAGACCCCTGCGAAGATCGGGATCGCCAGATCCCAGCCAAGCGTCATCGCGCGCAGCGATTCGCGCCACAGGATTGCCCAGAACTCCCGGTCCTCGTTATCGGTCACGGGAAATCGACCGACCGGACAGATCGGTCGCCCCGTAGAACAGGTCTTTGATCGTGCTCCTGGCCTTCTGGAAAGCTTGAATCGCCGATTCGCTATCTTTACTATCGAGCGTGCCGCGTGTGAAAATCACGATCCCGTCGCGATCGATTTCCAGGATGCCAGCCTGCAGTTCAATCGTCTCCTCATATTGTGTGCCTCCGAAACGCAAGCGGCCGGAATCGGTCTCTGCCACGAGCGGGTGATGTCCGGGGCGAATGCCAATTTCCCCTCCATCGGTCAACTTGAGGCGGGCTCTTCCTACCTCCGTTCGTTCCATGAGCACACCATCAGGGGTCAGAATAAGCAATCTCATGGGGTCAATTCTGCATACTTTCCTCAGCTTTGGCGACGGCTTCGTCGATCGTGCCGATCATGTAGAATGCCTGTTCTGGAAGTTCGTCATGCTGACCTTCGATGATCTCTTTAAAGCCCCGCAGCGTCTCTTCGAGGGGTACATAGCGACCTTCCATGCCGGTAAATGGTTCTGAGACGAAGAATGGTTGCGTGAGAAAGCGCTGGATGCGCCGGGCGCGGGTCACCGTCCGGTAGTCCGTTTCGCTCAGCTCCTCCATGCCCAGAATGGCGATCACGTCCTGGAGTTCCTCGTAACGCGCAAGCATGCCCCGCACCTTGGAAGCGATCTCGAAATGTTCTTCGCCGATTAATTCAGGACTGAGCAGTGAGCTTGCTGATTGGAGCGGGTCGATCGCCGGGTAAAGTCCCTGACTGGAATAGCGTCTCGAGAGGACGGTGGAGGCGTCCAGGTGGGCGAATGTCGCGACGATCGCCGGATCGGTGAGGTCGTCAGCGGGAACGTAGACTGCCTGCACGGATGTGATCGATCCATGGCTGGTGGTCGTGATGCGCTCCTGCAGCGCGCCCATTTCGCTGTCCAGTGTGGGTTGGTATCCGACCGCGCTGGGGACGCGGCCGAGCAGGGCCGATACTTCCTGGCCGGCCTGAATGTAGCGGAAGATGTTGTCAATGAACAGTAAGACCGGTCTTCGTTCGTAGTCCCTGAAGTATTCCGCCATCGATAATGCCGTCAGCGGGACACGCAGCCGGGCTCCCGGCGGCTCGTTCATCTGACCGAACACGAGAATGGCGTTCTCGAGCACCTTTGTCTCCTGCATATCCAACCACAGTTCATTGCCTTCCCGAATGCGCTCGCCCACGCCCGAAAAGATTGAGATGCCTGCATGCTCCTCGACAGTGTGGTGCATCAACTCAATCATGAGCAATGTTTTTCCCACCCCGGCGCCGCCGAACAATCCAATTTTGCCGCCGCGTGGATACGGCGTGAGCAGATCGATCGCTTTGATGCCGGTCACATACGGCTCGGTGGTCAGACGCTGTTCGGATAAGCTGGGCGAAAGGGCGTGGATCGGGTGTCTTTGGGTTACATCGAGCTCGCCCTTCCCGTCGATTGGTTCGCCGAGGACGTTGAACATCCGGCCCAGTGTCTGGCGGCCAACGGGAACGCGAATAGGCTGGCCGGTGTCGGTCACGGTCAAGCCCCGCCGCAATCCCTCGGTAACGCCCAGCGCGACGGCGCGAACGGTGTTCGTGTCGACATGTTCCTGAACTTCGAGGATGAGATTCTGATTGTTTTCGAGCTGGATCTCGAGGGCGTTATAGATGCTAGGCAGGTTTCCCGAGGAAAAATGGACATCAACAACCACACCGACGATGCGGACAGTGACCCCAGTTGACGAGTGACCATCTGACATTGTTTGGCAGCCTTTACGTGTTTCGATGTGGCTCCGTGCGTGTGATGATTATCGGTTTATGAGCAATTATCCAATAACTGCTCACAAACGCGCTCTGTCCATCATGAACTGTTAATGTGAGCCCGCGGGCGCTGCGCAGTGATCTGCGGGCTTCTTGAGCAGAGTGAATACGGGTTGGCGACCGGATCGAATCTCGTTCACCAGCTCGGCTCTCATGGTTGCCGACATGTCCATTATAACCATTTCACCCGGTAATCGTACTCCTACGGTAGGCCTCGCTATGCCGGGTTTGGGCACAGCCACGACCGCTGCTCTGCGGACGATCCATAAAAACTCTACCGTTGGATGACGATCCTGAGCGCGCATGCCTGGTGATAGCAGGGGAAATTACGACGACCTTGTGTGGATCACGTTCTTCCGTGTGTTCGGGATGGTGCCTGCGGAATGCATGCCAGACCCTGACCGCTTCGCCGCTGGCAAGACCCGCCAGGAAAAAAAGCGCACGAAGGGATATCGGCTTGATGACGGTTCCGCAACGCGCTTTTCGGGTGACGAGAATATTATTAAGGAGGCGACGGTGGGATTTGAACCCACGAATGAGGGTTTTGCAGACCCTTGCCTTACCGGACTTGGCGACGTCGCCATAAAACGAAGCTTCTTAGAGCGGGCGATGGGATTCGAACCCACGACCTTCTCCTTGGCAAGGAGACGTTCTACCACTGAACTACACCCGCAGGTTGCGCTCGAAAGGATACCGTGAGGCTACCTGAAAGTCAAGCCTACGTGAGTGTCGTGCTATCAAAATGTCACCGAAAGTCCAAGCAGGAGAGGCGGTTGACCGAAATTTTTCCCCGGATCGAGACCGCATTCATGCGCTGGGTTGATGCCGGATGACGGCGAAGCATGGGCCGCAGGCCCGGACGGCTGGAAGTTCACTGGCGCATGTCGATCAACGACTGGTAAGATGTCTGCACGATGAAGAGCGACAAACTCCCCCTTGATCAAATTCTCGAAGGCGATTGTGTCGATCGATTGGCGGCCCTGCCGCAGGAATCCGTCGATCTGATTTTCGCCGATCCTCCCTACAACCTCCAGCTCTCCGGCGATCTGTGGCGGCCAAACCTGACGAAGGTCAAGGCGGTCGAAGCGAGTTGGGATCATTTTGAAAGTTTTGAAGCCTATGATCATTTCAGCCGTGAGTGGCTCTCGGCCTGCCGGAGAGTCCTCAAACCGGATGGCGCGCTCTGGGTGATCGGGACCTATCACAACATCTTCAGGCTTGGAAAGATCATCCAGGATCTCGGCTTCTGGATCCTGAATGACGTACTCTGGATCAAGAGCAACCCGATGCCGAACTTCCGCGGGGTTCGCTTTACCAACGCCCACGAGACGCTCATCTTTTCGGCGAAAACGAAAGAATCAAAATACACCTTCAACCATCATGCTATGAAGCCGTTTAACCAGGGAAAGCAGATGCGCAGTGACTGGGAGATACCTTTGTGCACCGGTCGTGAGCGCATCAAGATCGGGGGGGATAAAGCGCACCCGACCCAGAAACCAGAAGCGCTGCTCTACCGCGTGCTGCTCTCCTCGACGAGCCCTGGTGATATCGTGCTCGACCCATTTTTCGGCACCGGGACGACCGGGGCTGTAGCGAAGAAGCTGCACCGCAAGTGGATCGGCATCGAGCGCGATTCGACCTACATCGAGATCGCCAGAGAGCGCATCAACGCGATCCAGCCGGAACCGGTCGATGCGCATGTCCTGGACGTGCGCGACCGTCGGAGGCTCGCACCCAGGGTGCCTTTTGCGCTGCTGCTTGAATCAGGTTACCTGCAGCCTGGCCAGGCGCTCTATTTTCGCAAGGACAAACAAAGTGAGGCGCGGGTCAAGCCCGATGGTCAACTGGTGTTGGACGGCGAGGAGGGTTCGATCCATCAACTGGGCAAAAGCCTGGCCGGCGGCAGCCCGTGCAACGGCTGGGAACACTGGTATTTCATTGATAAGCAGGGCGAGATGCAGCCGGTCGACGTGCTGCGCGAGCGGGTGCGCAAGCGCTGGGAGGAGCAGGAGCGGGGGGAGTAGCGCCGCGGGCAGGACACATTGCAACCAGCTTACAATACGTGGAGATCATTGATCTCGCGGCTATAATGCAAGCGAGGACCGGTGAGGTATACGTGGAGGGGCGCCATGGGGCGACCTCCACGTTTTTTATTGTGGGGATGTGGAATCAGGGCACCCAGGCACCCGGTCACTCAGGCGTTCAGGCGCCTAGGAGAACTTCCATTAGCAGGGGTGGGTGGGCTCGATTGTGCGCTCGATGAATTTCTTGCAGCAGAATTGCTGAATACGGGTCTCTAAACCGAAGTTGGAAACAAAGCCGGCTCATCCCTGAGCCGGCCATGGTGCCGAGGACCAGATTTGAACTGGTGACACCTTGATTTTCAGTCAAGTGCTCTACCAACTGAGCTACCTCGGCACGCCGCAAGATTGTACTCTCCGCATCCCGGCAAGTCAAGCATCCCCGGCGGGCGCGAGGGTTAGTAGCTCGCCGTCAATCCTCAGGTCTGAAATCAGCAGCGTCTGGGGTTGATCGGTCGGGATGACGCCGAAGCGAAATCCACCCTCCGGGGAGGCGACGGCATACTGGTTATCGATCCAGGCGACAAAACCGAGCGGCGCCCGGGGCGTGACGCTGCTTTCCAGAATTAGCCTTCCATCGACCAGGAATTGGACCGCATCGCGCTGCCAGACGAGCTCATACTGGTGAAAATCACTCAGGCTCACGTCGATGAGCGCTTCGTCGGCGCGCACCGTGCCGATGGCGGCCTTCATCACCAGGCGACGGATGAGCGGGATTCGGGCTGCGCAAAACGCGGCAAGCGCAGCCGGCGCCAACACCCAGGCGGGGATGGAGGCTGCCCGCAGCACGGCCGCTTTCCAGCCATGTCCCGGTACGGGCGGGGCTAGAGCCATGTCGTTGGGCGGTGAGCCGTAGAAGAACCACAGGGTTTGAGGGCTCGCCGGGACGCGTCGAGCCGTGCCAGCTAATCCCATCGAGAGGCTGAAGGGGTCGTTCCAGAAGCCAAAACCGAGCGTCCCTGACGGTTCTCTGATTGAGGTGCGTGCTTGCAGGCGAAGATGCAGGGGCGGGCGCCACTTGAGATCGCGTCGAGCGAGATGATGATAATCGTCGAGTTGTGCGACGGCGTAACCGCGTGGGATCGCCTCGATCTGAAGGGCGTGGGTGTCATTCTCGAGGGCGGTGACTTCGCCGCCGCCGGCTGTCAGAGTTTTCATCGTGGGTGGGTCAGATAATGGCATACCGCGATTATAGATTTTGGCTGGCCCAACGGCAATCAGGTATAATCGCCGCGTCATCGCAGTGGAGGTTTTATGGAAGTTACCTGGTATGGTCTCTCATGTTTTCGGATTATCGAACGCGGCATGATCAGCGTCGTGACCGATCCATACGAAGCGAAGGTCGGTTTGCCGGCATTAAAGCTGCGTGCCGATGTCGTGACGGTGAGTCATGACGCTCCGGGACATAACAACATCAAAGCGGTGAAGATCGCCGAACGAGTGATTGACGGCCCCGGTGAATACGAGATCGGAGGCGTGTTTATCACCGCCATACGCATGAAATCCAGGTCCGAAAAGAAGAAAGAATCACTTGGCAATATGCTGTGTGTCTTCAATTACGGCGGCGTCTCGGTCGCTCATCTAGGGGACCTGGACGCCGTGCCGTCCCAGGGACAGATCGAGGATCTGGGAGCCGTCGACGTAGCGCTGGTGCCGGTGGGGGGCGGGGGCGCGCTGTCGCCTTCGGAGGCGGCAGAGGTCATCAGCCTGATTGAACCATCGATCGTCATTCCGATGCACTACAAGACCGGGAACGAGCGCGTCGAGCTCGGCGATGTCTCGGGGTTCCTGAAAGAGATGGGTATCGAGAAGCCGCAACCGCTGGAATCGCTGTCAGTCACGAAGAGTTCCTTGAGCGATGAGACCCAGGTGATTGTGCTGCAACCGGCGGTGGGGTAGGCTTAAGCTCGAGGTGTTAGATTAAGGAAGAGACGATGGCGCTTAAGCTGCTGATGACATGGGATATGGTGCCCGGCCGCGAACAAGAATATTTCGAGTTTCTGGTGCGCGAGTTTGTTCCGGGACTGCAGCGGCTGGGTGTTCAGCCGACGGAAGCCTGGTACACGACCTACGGTGATGGCCCCCAGATGCTCGCCGGCTTTGTGGCGGAAAACCACGAGGTCATGCAGGAAGCCCTTGAGACCCAGGAGTGGGATAGTTTGAAAGCGAAATTATTTGATTACGTGACCAATTTCAATTCAAAAGTAGTGCGCGCCACAGGTGGTTTCCAACTGTAGTTGTTTCGAATTTGGGGAAATGAAAAGAGCCATGGGTTTGCCATGGCTCTTTGTTATCTACGTCGAAGTTCAATCGTCTTTGCTCTTGCTATCTTTGCTTTCCTTGCTGTCTTTGCTTTCTTTTGCCTCTTGTTTGGAGTCATCGTGTCTCGAAGACGATTGCCCGGAAGGTGAGCGATGGTCGGTGGCGTAGAACCCCGAGCCTTTAAAGACGATGCCCACCGGGAGGAAGACTTTGCGAAGCTTGTGCTTCCCACATTCCGGACACTTCTTTAATAGAGGATCGTCGAAATGCTGTTGACGATCGAACTGGACGCCGCAGTTATCGCAGCGGTAGGTATAGATGGGCATGTTTGTCCTTCCGATGACAGCACGCATTATAGTCCTACGGTTAAGTGGATTCAAGAGACTTCAGGTAAGAATAACGTTAGCGCAATGAACCGAATGCGGATCTGCAGATGTTATTGACCCGTTAACACACGCCGTGTATGATGAAATCAGTCGTGAGAGGTCGATCGGGCGACCGCGGGCGGTTCGCCGTCCGAGGAAAGTCCGCGCTCCCCAGAGCGCAGTGCCGGGTAACTCCCGGGCGGGGAAACCCGTGGATAGGGCCACAGAGACAAACCGCCCTGCATGTTCAGGGTAAGGGTGAAAAGGTGGTGTAAGAGACCACCGGCGCAGGCAGCAATGCCGGCGGCCAGGCAACCCCCACTGGGAGCAAAGCCAAGCAGGAACGAAGTCCGTTCGCGGACGAGAGGTTGCTCGCCCCTTTTGAGTTCCGGGTAGGCTGCTTGAGCATCACGGGGACGTGATGTCTAGATAGATGGTTGCCCAGGAGAAGTGCGCCTGTTCTGAACAGGTGCGCCGAACCGGACAGAACGCGGCTTACAGATCGACCTCAGCGACCGATGACTCCCGATGGCATCCCCAGCGGGAGTCTTTCTCATTTAAAGACGATCGCCGAGCCTCACAGATCCGTCGCGCAGATCCCGGTGCGGGAAAAGGTTGATCCTATCCGGGAGGGGGCATTCTTCCCGCAATGATAGGAACAAAGTACTGACCTTAAAATTTCCCGGAAAGGGTTGCGTTGGTGGGGCAAAGTGGTATATACTGTGGGCGCTTGTGGGAACTTGTGGGGAATAGTGGGACGCCGGCAGCACCGGCGTCTCGCCTTTAGAAGGACAAGTAGAACGCATGTTCTTGGGCCAATACACCCATACGATCGATGACAAAGGGCGATTGACGATCCCGGCTAAGTTCCGTGATGAGCTCGATGAGGGTGCCTACGTCACCCAGGGTTTTGAGCGCAACTTACTTGTTTATACCATCGAAAGTTTCGAACGACTAGCACAGCGAGCCACGACGCTGACGACAACCGACCCAGAGGCTCGTGCCGTGCGCAGGGTGATCTTCGGCGGCGCTACCGAAGTCCAATTGGACTCGTCAGGCCGCATTCTGCTGCCTCCCTTTCTAAGAGATTACGCCAATCTCGACGGCGATACGACGATCGTTGGCGCTGGTGAGTACTTCGAACTCTGGAACGCAAACGCCTGGTTGAGCGAACTCGAAGGCGTGACCGATCCAGAGGTCAATGCCAGACGTTTCTCCCAATTTGATCTTTCCGCGGGGTAGGCGATGGCGGCGTCCAATGACGCAGCTTCCGCTGGGGAACACACCCCGGTACTTTACCAGAACGTGCTCGCCGCATTGCCTTTACACGCGGCAGGGCGCTACATAGATGGCACGGTAGGCGCCGGCGGGCATGCCTCCGGGATCCTGGAGGGCTCGACACCGGAAGGCCTCCTGCTCGGATTGGATCGTGACCCCCGGGCGCTGGAAATCGCTGGCGAGCGGCTGGCCCCCTACGAAGGGCGGGTTTTCCTGCGGCGCGGTTCGTACGCGCAGATGCATGAATACGCAAGCGAGCTTGGCTGGCAATCGGTGGATGGCATCCTGCTTGACCTGGGGCTCTCCTCGATGCAGCTAGATGAGGCCGGGCGGGGCTTCTCGTTCCAGGCGGAAGGGCCGCTGGATATGCGTTTCGGCCCCGACGCGCCGACGAGCGCTTCCCGGCTCGTCAATGAACTGGAGGTCGAGGCTCTGGCGGACATCATCTGGCGCTATGGCGAGGAATCACGCTCGCGTCGTATCGCTCGCGCGATTGAGAGGGCGCGGCCGCTGAAAACGACCACCGAGCTGGCTGAGGTGGTCGCCCGGGCGGTGGGGCGCTCGAAGCGGGGGCTGCACCCGGCGACCAAAACGTTTCAAGCGCTGCGGATCGCGGTGAACGAGGAACTGGAGGTGCTGGAACGGGGCCTGGAGATAGGGTCTGATCTGCTCGGGCCGGGTGGACGGCTGGTTGTGATCAGCTTCCACTCACTCGAAGATCGTATCGTGAAGCACTTTTTCCGGCAGGCGAGCAAGGATTGCATCTGCCCGCCTGAAACTCCAGTGTGTGTCTGTGATCACCAGGCTTCGTTGAAGGTTATCACCCCCAGGCCGATCCGGCCTGAAAAAGCCGAGATTCAAGTGAATCCACGCTCGCGCAGCGCAAAAATGCGTGTGGCTGAACGCCTGCCGGTGGCATAGTCCTTGCAGGCCTCCCTACGGACGTTGTATGTGAGGATCGGTGCGTGATAGGAAGACAAAAACAAGCCTCAAAAAAGGGATCATGGCGCAAATCACTGCGCATAACCAGCAGATCGGTGCTCCTGATGGTTTCACTGCTGCTCGTTGGTGGACTTTACCTGGCAGTCAATGCGCGCCTCGCCCGCCTGGGTCGAGAGGTGCTTGACCTGCAGATTGAGAAGGCGGAGTTGGAACGACAGACCGCGGAGCTTCAATCCCGGCTGGCGGAGTTAACCATGCCGGACAGGATGATCGAGCGCGCCAGGGAACTGGGCTACCGGCCGGCGGAGATGGGTGATATCCAGTATGTCGTTGTGGAAGGATATGTCGATCCGGAACCATTCGTCGCCCCCGAGCCGCCGGACTCATCGGTCGAGTATGCTGGATCGCTCTCGCCTGCCTATACCGAAACGCTGGGCGATTGGATCGCGCGTGTCGCCCGGCCGATTGGGGAGGGCGCACGATGATCTCTGAATCTCTGCCTTTCCGGCGGGTTCGCATCCTCTTAATCGTGATGACCGCCGCCGTTCTGGCGATGGTTGTGCAGTTGATCAGGGTTCAATTCGGAACCTATGCGCCGGTCTTCGCGATGTGGGTTGAAGCGGCTCAGGACACCGAAGACGAGGTGAGTCCCGATCGGGGTCTGATCTACGACCGGGACGGCGATCTGCTCGCCACAAATGTCCCGATGTATTACCTGGAGATCGAGGTTTTTCAGCTCACACCCGCAAGCCGCAAACAAATTGCAGCCGTGCTCTCCCAGGCGCTGATCCTGCCGTATGAAGACCTCTACCGGCAGCTCACAATTGACTGGGGGTCAGTAGGGCAGTACCGCATCCGGCTGACGCGCGAAGTCGCTGGTGAGGATCGCTGGCCGATCACGGTCGATCAGGTCGCAGCGGACATGCTGAGAGCCTTCCTGCTCGATCCGGAAGCGCCCGATCTGAGCGGTCTCAAGCTGGTGCCGGCACCCAAACGGGAGTATCCGGCGAGTTACCTGGCCGGACATGTCATGGGATTTGTGAATCAGGAAGGGAAAGGCTATTTCGGCGTTGAAGGGTTCTATGATGACTGGTTGGCAGGAAAACCGGTCACGATTGAGCGTGGCTATATCCCGCTTGAAGCCCGGCTAGAACCGGACCCGCCGGCAGGCGTGAATCTGGTTCTGACGATCGACCTGGATATCCAGCAGATGCTCGAGGAGATCCTCAGGGAAGCGATTGAAAACGCCTCCGCCGAATCCGGGCAAATCCTGGTGATGGATCCGCGCACCGGAGAGATATTGGGTCTGGCGATCCAGCCCGGGCTGAATCCGAACAATTACGAACCCTGGCTTGAAGAACGCGGCGTTACCACTGCGGAGCTGATGGAGCTGGAAGGTGACCAGGACGAAGCAGTCATCAACCCGGCGGTGGGTGGTCAGTTTGAGCCCGGCTCGACATTCAAGGTGCTGACCATGGCGGCTGCGCTCGATGCGGGGGTTGTCGAACCAGACACCGAGTTCATCGATACAGGCCAGATCGAGGTTGGCGGTGTCCGGATCCGCAACTGGAACGGTGGAGCGTGGGGGCCGCAGACGATGGAAGGGTGCATGGAGCACTCATTGAACGTGTGTCTGGCCTGGCTCTCCTCCGAAAAGCTGGGCGCAAGCACATTTTACGAATACCTGGCGGCGTTCGGCATCGGTCGTGGGACAGGCATTGACGTTGCCGGCGAAGTGGCGGGTCAGCTGCGCACACCGCGCCATCCGGAGTGGACTGAGGCGGATCTCGGCACAAACGCATTCGGACAGGGTGTCTCGGTGACGCCGGTGCAACTGCTGGCGTCTGTCGGGGCGGTCGCCAACGATGGCATCATGATGCAGCCCCATATCGTCCGGGCGGTCGTGGGGCCCGAAGGCGCATACTGGCCAAAACCGACCGTGCTCGGGCGGCCGATTTCGAAAGAGACCGCCGATGAACTCAACGAGATGCTGGCCGAATCGATCGCCGGTGAGACACATCTTGCCAGCGTCAACGGTTACCGGCTGGCAGGCAAGACGGGAACCGCCCAGATACCCACCGAGAAAGGGTATGACGAGCGTTGGACAATCGCATCATTCATCGGTTGGGGACCAGTTTATGATCCCCAGTTTATCGTGCTGGTGCGGATCGACAAGCCCGAATCCTCACCCTGGGGTTCGGTCGTCGCAGCCCCGGTCTTCCGGGATGTCGTAGAACGACTGGTGACGATGCTCGAGATACCACCCGACCATATATACGAGCAATTGGTCGCAGAAGAAAGCGAACAGAGTTAGTAACGAAATGCTTGCTGTAAAAGATATCTTCGAAGCGATAACAGGCAGGATGGCAGCCGGGTTGGAGATCGTCATCTCCGACGCGGTCGTCGATTCGCGCCTGGTCAAGCCCGGGGCGCTGTTCATCGCCATGAAGGGCGAACACGCCGATGGCCATGACTACGTCGCGCAGGCGTTCGAGCGCGGTGCAGTGGCGGCGATGATCGAACGTGATATCGAGGGTGATTACGCCACAGTCGATTTGCGCGCTTCGCAGGGCGACGCCATCCCGTCGGAAATCACCCATCCGATCTGCCTGCGTGTAGACGATTCGCTCAATGCGCTGCAAACAGTGGCAAAACACTGGCGCACCCGGTTCGATGTGCGCGTGATCGGCATCACGGGCAGTGTGGGCAAATCGACGACGAAAGAACTTGCCGCCGACGTGCTCAACCAGCGTTACAAGACCATCCGCAGCCCGGGAAATATGAACAACGAGATCGGCTTGCCTTTGAGCCTCCTGGGCTTGACCGGGGCTCACCAGCGGGCCGTTCTGGAAATGGGTTTTTATGTCCCTGGCGAGATCGCCGTGCTGTGTGAGATCGCCGCGCCTCAGATCGGGGTGGTGACGAATATCAGCGAGGTGCATCTCGAGCGAGCTGGAAGTATCGAAGCGATTGTCGAGGGCAAGGGTGAATTGGTTGAAGCGCTTCCTCCGGGTCCAGAAGGGGTTGCGATCTTGAATTTTGACGACGAGCGTGTGCGCGCTCTCGTTAGCCGAACGAAGGCGCGGGTCTTCTATTACGGTCTCTCGCCGGAGGCCGATTTGTGGGTCAGCGATGTGGAAGGTTTAGGTCTGGAAGGCATCCGCTGCCTGATTCACTACCGCGGTGAGAGCATACATGTGCGCGTACCCCTCCTGGGTCGTCACTCGGCACACACTGTGCTGCGCGCGGCGGCGGTTGGCTTGATCGAGGGCCTCGACTGGGGCGAAATCGTGCGGGGATTACAGAATCCGCGCAGTCAACTCAGACTCATGACAGTCTATGGCCCCGGCGGAGCATTGCTCCTCGACGATACCTATAACGCAGCGCCGTCATCCGTTTTGGCAGCCTTAAACCTTCTGGACGACCTCGATGGGCGTAAATGGGCTGTGCTCGGGGACATGCTCGAGCTTGGTACATACGAGGAAACCGGGCATCGACGGGTCGGCGCCCGTGCCGCTGAGGTGGTCGATTACCTGGTCACGGTGGGTGAGCGCGCCCGCTGGATCGCCGCTGAAGCTATCGCTTCGGGGCTCCCATCCGATCGGGTTGAGGCACTGGAGTCGAGCGACCAAGCGATCGAATTTCTGGAGGGACAAATTGGCAGTGGAGACGTCGTGCTTGTAAAGGGTTCCCGTGGGGTGGAGCTGGACCGTGTCGTTTCTGAGATGGAGCGTGCCGGATGACACAAACGGCGATGGCGCTCTCGCTTGGTGGGATCACGTTCCTGCTCACCGTCATCTGGGGCGGACCGTTGATTCGCGTATTGAAGATGCTCAATATCGGTGAGCAAATTCGGATTGAAGGGCCGCAGCGGCACTTCACCAAGCTGGGAACGCCGACGATGGGCGGCTGGCTCTTCATCATCCCGATCTTGTTGATCACAGGCGTGCTTAATCTGGTGTCGATCCTGAGTGAATTGAACGTCTTCGGCAATTCGATCCTTTTACCGCTGCTGACGATGATCCTTTTTGCATTGGTGGGCGCGCTTGACGATTGGCTTGGCATTCGACGCCCGCACGGCATCGGCGGATTGCGGGCGCGTTGGAAGTTCCTGCTTCAGACGATTCTGGCGATCGGCATCGCTCTGATCTTGAAATACGGCCTGAAGCCTCCGGAACTCATCCTGCCGAACGTGCCGGAGGTCATCGATCTCGGGATCTGGTACATCCCGATTGCAGTGATCTGGATTGTGGGATGGAGCAACGCCGTGAATATCACCGATGGTCTGGACGGGCTCGCAGGGTTGATCGCGGCGACTGCCTTCGCAGCCTACGGTGCCATCGCGATGCTGCAGGGCCAGGTCTTTCTCGTGCGCTTCTGCTTTACGGTGGTGGGCGCTTTGTTCGCGTTTCTCTGGTACAACGCCCACCCCGCCGAGCTGTTTATGGGCGACACAGGATCGATCCCGCTGGGGGCCACATTAGGGGTCGTAGCACTGATGACCGGGCAGTGGATCCTTCTGCCGATTATCGCCATCATCCCGTTCAGTGAAACATTGAGCGTGATCCTGCAGGTGGCTTATTTCAAGATCACGAAGGGCCGCCGTCTTTTCAAGATGGCGCCGCTAAAGCATCACTTTGAGTTAAGTGGTTGGAGTGAAACGCAGATCGTACAGCGTTTCTGGTTGGTCGCGCTGTTATCTGGCATGTTCGGTGTAGCGCTCGCATTGATCTAAGGAGGGAACGATGGAAATCGGAATGCTGTGGTTTGATGATGGACCGACGTCTTTGAAAGATAAGGTCAGCCAGGCTGTCGCCTTCTATGAGCAGAAATTCGGTGAAAAGCCGACTCATTGCCTTGTCCATCCGAACACGCTTAACGGCGGTGAGGGTGACGTCGAGGGAGTGACCGTCCGAAAGGCCCGCAACGTCATGCCCAATCATTACTGGGTCGGCATCGAGGAGGCTGCTGCCGAATCGAATAGCAGCCGCAGCCGAAGTCGCTCCGCCGAGCATATCGCGCAGGGTAGAGCAGCCTAGACTAGGTGAGAGATTGGCACACGGTGTGGATGACTGGAGAGGGCGTAAGGCCGTCATTCTGGGTCTTGCCCGGCAGGGTAAAGCGCTCGCCCGTTATCTCGCGGGAAAAGGCGCCGAAGTGGTCTTGAGTGATATCAAGCCAGCGGAGGCGCTGCGATCTGAACTGGAGGAGTTAGCCGATTTGCAGTTGACCTATGCGCTTGGAGGCCATCCAGCAGAAATGCTCGAAGGGACAGATATGCTCTTCCTATCTGGAGGCGTGCCTGCAGATCTGCCGCTAGTAAATCAAGCGCATGCAGCAGGCATCCCTGTTGCGAACGACGCGCAGCTGTTCCTGGAACGGACGCAGGCAACCGTGATTGGCATTACCGGGTCAGCCGGGAAAACGACGACGACTTCTCTGGTGGCTGAGATGGGCCGGATTGGTTTCGAGGAGCCCGGGCGGCGTGTCTGGCTTGGTGGCAACATCGGGTACCCGCTGATCGCCGCTCTGGACGACATGCAGCGCGGCGACCTGGCCGTGATGGAGCTCTCCTCGTTCCAGCTAGAGTTGATGACGCGCAGTCCCCAGATCGCAGCTGTCTTGAATCTGCGCCCGGACCATCTGGACCGTCACGGTGAAATGGCCAGCTACCGCAGGGCGAAAGCGCGCATCCTCCGTTTCCAGAAGAAGGATCATACGGCCTTGCTGAGCTGTTCGGATCCATCAACCTGGGAATTACGCTCTCTGGTTCGAGGCCGTTTGCTCGCCTTCGGCAGAGATCTACCAGAAGGTCATGAAGGGGGGCTGATCGAGGATGGTGAGCTCAGGTTGAGGATCGCTGATGAAGAGAAGGTGATTTGCGCATCCGAGCAGGTCTCAATGCGCGGTCCGCATAACCGGTTGAACGTGCTGGCGGCCAGCGTCCTGGCGTTCACGGCCGGCGTGCCGCTCGATGCCATCCGCCACGTGGCGTGCACATTTAAGGGCGTGCCGCACCGTCTCGAACTTGTGCGCAGGGTCCGCGGGGCAGACTGGTACAACGACTCGATTGCCACGACGCCGGACCGGTCGATCGCGGCGATCGAATCCTTCGAGCAGCCTCTGGTCCTTCTGGCCGGGGGGCGTGACAAGAATCTCGACTGGAGCGATTTCGCCGAGATCGTGCAGAAGCGAGTCAAGCTTGTCGTGCTCTTCGGTGAGGCGGCCGGAAAGATCGAGCAATCGATTGACGATGCCCGCGCTCCAGAGAGCAGAACCGCAATCCGGCGAGTGCCGGACCTTCAGTCCGCAGTGGATCTTGCTGCGGAACTAGCACGGGAGGGGGATGTCGTACTCCTTTCGCCGGGCGGGACGAGCTTTGATGAATTCAAAAATTACGAAGCGCGGGGAGAGCAGTTCCGGCGCATGGTAAAGGCAATTTGATGCAAACGACACCGCAATCCAGGATGACGATCCTGCGCAAATACACCATGGGCTTCGATCCGCTTGTCCTGTTGATCACAGCGGTCATGCTGGTTTTCGGCCTTGTCATGGTTTACTCGGCCAGCTGGGATGTCTCATGGCGTCTCTACGGCGACCCGAACACGATTTTCCGGAAGCAGATTACGAATGCCGTCCTGGGTTTGGCTGCCTTGACCGTGGCGGCAGTCTTTCCGCTTGATTGGCTGCGCCGGCTGGCATTACCGCTCATCGGGGTCACGATTGTGATCCTTTTTGCAGTCCTGTTGGTCAACCTTGGCGGCGAGTACCGGCGCGCCTTTCTGGGCGCTTCCGTTCAGCCATCCGAGATGGCCAAGCTGGCGCTTGTGATTTACCTGGCGGTATGGATGGAATCAAAGGGTGATCGCCTGAGCGAGATGGGCTACGGTTTCTGGCCGCTCGTGTTCATCGTAGGTCTTGTGGGAGGTTTGATCGTCGCCCAACCGGATCTAAGCGCCGGGCTGACCGTCGGATTGGTCTCCTTGACGATGTTTTACCTGGCTGGCGCCCACATCCTGCAGACGGCAGGCATGATCACGGGTGGGAGCCTATTAGGGTATTTGCTGATCCGTATCCACCAGACGGGGGCGGCGCGCTGGGAGCAGTTTAAAGATGGGCTTGTGAACATCGAAGAGGCCCACTATCACGTCCAGCAATCGCTGCAGTCGTTTTATTCGGGCGGTTTGTTCGGCCGGGGGCTGGGTGCCAGTCGGGGAAAATTCGGGTTTCTTCCCGCCCCGCACACGGACAGTGTTTATGCGGTGATCGGCGAGGAGCTCGGCTTGATCGGAGCGCTGCTGATCTTATCCTTGTTCGCGCTGTTCATGTGGCGTGGCTTCAAGGTCTCGGTGAGCACCAAGGATCGCCTGGCGATGCTCCTGGCGAGCGGTGTGACGTTCTGGATCGGTGCCGAGGCGCTGATCAATATGTCCGTGCTGCTCGGTCTGCTGCCTTTTGCCGGGAACGCTTTGCCGTTCTTCAGCTATGGAGGATCGAGCCTGGTGACGACGCTGACCGGGGTGGGGTTCCTTTTAAATGTGTCCCGCATGGCGCGGGTTGAACGAGAGAAGCGAGGCTATATTGCGTCTTTTAGTGTCGGCAGGCGGGACCGGAGGCGGCGTGTATCCCGCCTTGGCCGTCCTGAGCGCACTCGGCGAGAGAGCTGACGTGCTTTGGGTTGGAGGGCAGGGTGGCATGGAAGCCGCGCTTGTTCGGCGCGCAGGGGTTCGTTTTGAAGCGATCCCGGCCGCAGGACTGCATGGTGTGGGCTGGCGATCGCTGCCCGGCAACCTGGCGCAGTTGGCAGCTGGAATTCCTGCTGCCCGGCGTATCCTTGCCCGTTTCGACCCGGATGTGCTCTTCTTCACAGGAGGTTATGTGGCCGTGCCGGTCGCGATCGCGGGAAGAAAGCGCCCACAGGTGATTTTTGTACCGGATGTCGAGCCGGGCCTGGCGCTGCGATTGATCAGCCGGTTTGCCGATTTGATCACCGTCTCAACCGAGGCGGCAAAGGATTCTTACCCAGAGGGAAAACGCGTCCTGGTGACGGGTTATCCAACCCGAGCGGAATTGGAGCCGAGCCATTCTGCCCGGGCCCGGAGTCAACTGGGTCTGGATCAAGACCTGCCTGTCTTGCTCGTTTTCGGCGGGAGCCGTGGAGCCCGGTCGATTAATGAGGCGCTGTGGAACTGCTTGCCCGCTCTATTGGGCAGCTGTCAGGTGCTGCACATCACCGGCGAGTTGGATTGGCCGCGTGTGGCGGCTGTTAGTGAGGCGCTGCCTCCTGAGCTCGCAACCCGCTACCATCCGCATGCCTACCTTCACGAGCAGATGGGTGCCGCGCTGTCGGCGGCAGAGCTAGCCGTCTCACGGGCGGGTGCCGCCACGCTCGGCGAATTCCCGCGCTTTGGCTTACCGGCTGTCCTGGTCCCGTATCCGCACGCCTGGCGCTATCAGCAGATGAACGCCCAGCACCTCGAAGCAGCGGGCGGGGCGGTGATCTTGCCCGATGAGCAGTTGAGCGATTCGCTCTGTGACCTTGTTCTCCGGCTGTTTGGAGATCGGGAGCGACTGGAGCGGATGCAGTCGGCGATGGGATCGCTCGATCGGCCAGGAGCCGCCGATCGCATCGCAGAGGAGATTATGACGCTCTCCAGTTGGAGGAGTGAATAATGGTTAGCCTGACCGTGCTGTTCGGTCTGCTCGTTCTGCTCTTTGCTGTCATCGGCGCGATGCGGGGATGGGCAAAGGAGCTGTTGGTCACGAGCGCGGTCGTGCTGGCCCTCTTCATCATCCAGATTCTTGAGACGCATATCACACCTTATTACACGGCGTTGATGCTGCAGCCACCGGGAACGCAGTTTGTCATCCGGAGTTTGATCCTGGTCCTGCTGACCTTCTTTGGCTATCAAACACCACAGATCAGGGCGCTTCAGCCGAAATTAGCTCGTGAGCGGCTGCAGGATGTTTTGCTGGGTTTCGTCATGGGGGCGTTGAACGGCTATCTATTATTCGGTTCATTATGGTTCTACCTGGACTCATTGAACTATCCGACGGAACTGGTGCAAATGCCGCAAGAAGGGACCGAACTCTACAACCAGATCGTTAACATGGTCGCATTCCTGCCGCCTGAGCTGCTCCCGGTTCCGCAGCTTTATTTCGCGGTGGGTGTCGTGTTCGTATTCATCATCGTGGTGTTCGTATGAAAGGCAGCGTTCATATTGTCGGGATCGGCGGGGCAGGGATGTCTGCAATCGCAAAGGTGCTCGTGGGAAGAGGTCAGAAGGTGACCGGGTCCGATCAAAACCAATCCATCTATACCGAAAGCCTCGAAGCGCTCGGTGTTGAGGTCCAGATCGGGCATCGCGAGAGCAACCTGGTGGATGCCGGGATCGTGCTTGCATCATCCGCAGTCCCGGATGGGAATGTCGAACTCACGGAGGCGCGAAAGCGCGGTATTCCGGTCATGCGGCGGCGAGAATTCTGGCATGAGCTGCTTTCCGGAAAGCGCACCGTAGCGGTGGCGGGGACGCATGGAAAGACAACCACGACCGGTTTGATTGCCTGGATGCTTGACCATGCCGGTCGGGAGCCTTCATTCATTGTTGGCGGCTTGTTGATGGATTTTGATACGAATGCACGCGCTGGTGAAGGGGATGTCTTTGTCGTCGAGGCGGATGAATATGACCGGGCCTTCCACGGCATGGATCCTGAGATTGCAGTGATCACGAATGTCGAACACGATCATCCCGACAGCTATCCCACATTTGACAGCTTCAAGCAGGCCTTTGAGACGTTCGCTCGAAGCGCAACCGGCACAGTGATCCTCTGCGAGGATGATCCGGTGGCCGCCGCAATGCCGGTGCAAGACGCGCAGCGGGTTGGCTACGGATTGACAGGTGCATCAGATTGGTCTGCCGCCGACATACGGCCAAATTCTGCCGGCGGGTCGGATTTCCTCGTGCTCCGGAGCGGCGAAACCCTGGGTCTTGTTCGCTCAAGGCTGTTAGGGAGGCACAACGTTCAGAACGCGCTGGCGGCATTCGCCGCCGTCGATGTACTGGATCTGGAGTTTAACGAGGCGCGTGAGGCATTGACACAATACCGGGGCGTCCGCCGGCGATTTGAAGTGATTGGCGAGCGAGCGGGAATTACCGTCGTAGATGATTATGCCCATCATCCGACGGAGATCGTTGCGACGCTGCAGTCGGCTCGAGAACGTTACCCCCAGGGCAACCTCTGGGCCGTATTCCAGCCGCACACTTACTCGCGATTAAAAGCGTTGGAAGAGGCGTTCAGGGAAGCGTTCGGGAGTGCGGACCGGGTCCTTGTGATGGATGTCTTCGCAGCCCGCGAAACGACGAATTCGGTCATTTCGGGCGAAATGATTGCAGCAAATATCGATCACCCCAACGTGCGTTACAGCGGAGATATTGCTCAGACCGTTGACCTCCTTGGGCGGGGGGTAATGGCGGGCGATGTTGTCATCACGTTGAGTGCAGGAGACGGCAACCAGGTCGGCAGGCTCCTGCTCGAAAAAATCAAGGCAAGCGAGGGAGAGACGGATCATGGCTGAGAAGCAAAAGGGCGTCTTCGAAGCAGATCGAAGGATGGAGCTGCGGCTGCGGTTGGCAGCCAAGCGCGCCGCAAACGACAAACTTAAAACCGAGCGCAAACCGCTGGCGATCGAAATACCGGAGATCGACACGGTCTCGAGACTGATCGACAAGGTGGAAGCACTTTGAGCTTATCAAACCTCACTTCAGAGCTGCGCGATAAGCTGCGGGATCGCTTTGGAGCAAAGCTCCAGTTCGAGGAACCATTGGCGCGCTACACATCGGCGCGTATCGGTGGTCCCGCCGAGGCGCTCATCAGCGTGCGGTCAGCGGACGAGCTGGCGCATGCGGCACGAGAACTCTGGGGTTTGGGGCTTGGTTTTCGGATCATCGGCGGCGGCTCGAATATTTTGATCGCGGATGAAGGCATCCGGGGGGTCGTACTGCTCAACCGTGCCCGGGAGGTCCGCTTCCTTCAAGAGGGGAAGGAGCGTTTCGCGGTGACCGAGTCGGGAGCGGTGTTGGGAACCGTGGCGCGTTTGGCCGCCGAACGCGGCTGGGGTGGTCTTGAATGGGCTGCGACGGTCCCGGGAACCGTGGGGGGCGCCGTGGTGGGCAACGCAGGCGCTCACGGCGGAGATATGGCGCACTCGATAACCATGGCCGAGATCTTGCAACATGAGGGACAGGTAGAGTCGTGGCCGTTGAAACGGCTTGATTTTGGCTATCGCACCAGCGCTTTGAAGGGCAAACAGGAGCGATTCGTCGTGCTCTCGGCTACATTCACATTTGACCTTTCTACACCGGAGGCGTGCAAGCAGAAGATGCATGCGTTCTCTGTAGAGCGCGAGCGCACGCAGCCAGCCGGTGCAAGCATGGGGTCGATGTTTAAGAACCCGCCTGGCGATTATGCTGGTCGATTAATCGAGGCTGCGGGGTTAAAAGGGCTTGAGATTGGTGGCGTGAAGATCAGCGAGAAACACGCCAATTTCTTCATCAACGAAGGCCGCGGACAGGCGGCGGACGTTTACAAGTTGATCGCAACCGCACAACAAGCGGTGCAGAAAGCGTTCGGCACAGAGCTTGAGCTAGAAATCGAATTGGTCGGTGAATGGCCGGAGGCACGTGAGCGCGAATTGTCGAACAACGGAGCAGCAAGGTGACCGGTAAGTTGAAGGTCGGGCTATTTTTTGGAGGCCGATCAGGCGAGCATGAAGTCTCGCTCATGTCGGCGCGTTCGGTATTGAATGAACTGGATCAAGAAAAATACCAGGTGACCCAGATCGGGATCACGAAAGAGGGGCGCTGGTTGAGCGGTCCGGACGCGCTTAAAGCGTTTGAGGGCGGCGACCTTTCCAACCTGACGGAGGTCACCCTCCTGCCAGATCCTGGGAGAACCGGACTGTATAGTTGGTCAGCCGAGAATGAGTTCTCACTGCTGGCTGGACTGGACGTCGCCTTCCCCGTGCTGCATGGAACGTTTGGAGAGGATGGGACGCTGCAGGGCTACTTCGAGCTCGCCGAAATGCCTTATGTGGGTGCTGGCGTGCTGGCGTCGAGCGTGGCGATGGATAAGGCGGTCTTTAAAAATGTCATGCGCGCGACCGGGATCCCGGTCATCGATTGGGTCGTGCTGACCTCGGTAGAGCTCAAAAACGATATGTCCGTTGCGCTTGAGCGCGCCGAACAGGTTGGGCCCTATCCCCTGTTCACCAAGCCGGCGAATATGGGGTCATCAGTCGGAATCATGCGTTGTGATTCGCGCTCTGACCTGGTTGAAGGCCTGCAGGAAGCGGCTCGATTCGACCGGCGCGTGATTGTTGAGCGCGGCATCAACGCCCGCGAGATTGAAGTGAGCGTCCTTGGCAACGAGGACGCACAAGCATCCGTCCCGGGAGAGATTGTCCCTGGCGATCAATTTTATTCCTATAAGGCGAAATATTTTGATGAGACTTCGGAATTGATCATCCCGGCGAAACTGGACGTCGCACTGACCGAGCGCACGCGCGCGATGGCGCTCGCAGCATATCAAGCCATCGATGGTGCCGGGATGGCGCGCGTCGATTTCTTGCTCGATCGTGAGAGCGGTGAACTCTTCATGAATGAGATCAACACCATCCCCGGGTTCACCAAGATAAGCATGTACCCGAAACTCTGGGAAGCGAGCGGGTTGACCTATTCAAATTTGCTTGACAGTTTGATTAAACTTGCATTTGAGCGGGCCGCGCAGAAATCCCGGTTGGTACGCAGCTACGGTGGTGCCCAATGACGGTCAGCGAAAACGCCATCGGGGTTCCGCAAAACCGGGCTGATCAAGTTCGTGCCCGCAGGCTGCGCCGCTCGCGACAGATTGAACGTCCAGAGCGCATCAGGACCAAACGCGCCCGTAAACAGGGCCAACCGCGACGACGGTATGACGTCGCGTTGGGAGCTGAACGCGGCGCTGAGATGCAGCTGCGGGTGGTACCCGCCGGATTCGTTGGAACGCGCTCGCTTTCGTTCGTGCTGATCGCATTCAGTATCTTGAGTTTGTTTCAATTCATGGAAGCGGAGCGCTATAAGGTGGATTTTCCGGAGATAGAAGGTGCTGGTTTGCTCAGCACAGCCCAGGTTCGATCTCTCGCTCAGGTGGAAGGTCAATCCGTCTTCTTTTTGGACCCTGTGGAGATTGAGAACCGGTTGGAGGAGGCGGCAGAGGTGAAAGCATCAAGAGTGAGTTTTAAGTGGCCCAACGGGGTGAACATCCAACTGGAGGAGCGCCCTCCGGTGGCGGCGTGGGATGACGGAGGGCGAATCTGGTGGTTGTCCGACGATGGCATCGCATATATCAAACACGGAGAACGCAACGATCTTGTCCGGATTACGAGCGAAGCCGGCGCACTGGATCTCTCCCGGGGTGATCTTGCTCCGGCGATTGACCCGATCGTTCTGCAAGGAGCAGCACAGTTGCAGGACCAGCTGCCGGCGGTCACAAGTTGGAATTACGACAAGAGCCGCGGACTGGGTTTTGTGGATGCGCAGGGCCGGCAGGTCTATTTCGGCGATGGCAGCATGGTCGCCCAGAAGGCTGAGACCTACCTGGCGATCGCCGCGAAGCTCGACAGCGAGCAAATTCATGCGACGGTGATCGACGTCGCTAATTATGATGCACCCTATTACAGTTTGGAGTATTAAACACAGTGGCGGCGTTTCTTGGAACTGATGAGACTATCTTCGTAGGCCTCGATATTGGGACCAGCAAGGTCTGCATGCTGGTAGGCCAGAATTCACCGGAGGGAAAGATCCGGGTGATCGGTATCGGGGATGTGCCTGCGCGCGGCATGCGCAAGGGCGGGGTGGTCAACCTGGAGGCGCTCACCCTGGCGCTGCGTCAAGCGAAAGACAAGGCAGAGCGCACCAGCGGGTATGAGATCACGTCGGCATTGGTCAGCATCTCCGGTGCCCACATATCCTCGCTGAACAGCAAGGGCATGGCGGGTGTTACCGGGCGCACCATCGGGCAGGATGACGTCAACCGGGCAATCGAAGCGGCGCGCTCGATCGTTGTACCTTACAACCGGAAGATCGTCCATGTGATCCCGCGCAGTTATCGGGTCGATGGGCAGGATGGGATTAAGTCTCCGATCGGGATGCACGGCTACCGCCTCGAAGTCGAGTCGCACATCGTCACTTCCAGCAATACCGCCCTCCAGAATCTGGAGCAGTGCATCGAGGCGGCCGAGATCGAAGTCGATGGCTGGGTATTAGGGTCGCTCGCCTCAGCCGGAATGGTGCTGAGCGAAACAGAGCAAGAGATGGGCGTCATGCTCTGCGACATTGGTGGGGGGACGACGGACCTTGCGATTTATATCGAAGGCGCGGTCTGGCATACTGCTGTGATCCCGGTCGGTGGTGAACACATCACCAACGATATTGCGCAGGTGCTGCACCTGCCGCAGGAGACGGCCGAATCTGCCAAACGGCGGCATGGACACGCCCGCAAAGACACACTCGATCCGAACCACGCGTTCGCAGTGCGGCCGTTTGGAGAAGAGAACCCGCTGCAGATTAAACGCGTCGATCTGGCGGCGATTATCGAGCCGCGTGTTGAGGAGCTGTTCGGGTTGGTGCGACAGGAAGCGAAGCGCAGCGGCTATGACGGATTGCTCCCGGCGGGCGTGGTCCTGACCGGTGGGACCAGTATGCTGCCCGGGATCCGCGAGGTCGCCAGCGAGGTGCTGCGCCTACCCGTGCGCACCGCTGAACCGGATAGGCTGACCGGACTGGTCGATCGCCTGCGGACGCCGGCTTCATCGGCAAGCCTGGGGCTTCTTTACTGGGCGAAAGTGCTCGATGAGCAAGCTGCGTATGAGGGGTATGCCTATGGTGGGTTGCAATTGCCGAGAATCAACCTGGAACGCGCCGCTGATTTTTTCAGACGGCTGCTGCCTGGATAGTGAGAGCGATGTTTGAACTAATCCGATTGCGATTGGATGCACGAAAACACTTTCATCGAGGAGGAAGAAGATGAACCCAGTACCAAACACGGAATCGTTTGCAAGGATAAAAGTTGTTGGCGTCGGCGGCGGCGGCAGCAACGCCGTCAACCGGATGATCGAAGAAGGATTGGCGGGGATCGAGTTTGTCGCCGTCAATACAGACGCTCAGGCGCTGCTCCTGTCGGATGCGCCGACCCGTGTCCGCATCGGGGATAAGCTCACCCGCGGGCTCGGCGCCGGTGGGAATCCAGAGGTCGGGCAGAAAGCGGCCGAGGAGTCAGCCGAGGACCTCTACGAGGTTCTCAAGGGCAGCGATATGGTTTTCATCGCCGCCGGCATCGGCGGGGGCACCGGCACCGGCGCGGCGCCCGTCATCGCCCAGATTGCCAAGGAGATCGGCGCGCTGACGATCGGGGTGGTGACACGCCCGTTCAACTTCGAAGGCGCCAAGCGAGCCCAATCGGCCGAATCAGGCATCTCGACTCTCAAAGAACATGTTGATACGCTGATCGTGATCCCCAACGACAGGCTGCTGCAGATCGCAGATAAGAAAGCCAGCCTGCATGATGCCTTCAAGATCGCCGACGACGTGCTGCGCCAGGGCATTCAAGGTATCAGTGAGCTCATCACCGTACCGGGCCTGATCAATCTGGACTTCGCGGATGTCCGCACGATCATGTCTGAAGGTGGTGCAGCGCTGATGGCTGTCGGTCGGGCGACCGGCGAGGATCGTGCGCGTGCCGCAGCCGAGCAGGCCATCTCGAGCCATCTGCTCGATATCACCATCGATGGCGCCCGGGGCATCCTCTTTAACGTTACGGGAGGCAGTGATCTGAGCCTCTTCGAGGTCAATCAGGCCGCCGCGATCATCAAGGAAACCGCGCACCCGGATGTCAACCTTATCTTTGGTGCGGTCCTGGATCCCAGCATGGGTGAAGAGCTGCGGGTGACCGTGATCGCGACAGGGTTTGAGCGATCCGGTGGCATCCGGCGCCCGACGACCCGCGCGCGCAGTCGAACTGAGGCCCGCAAGCGGGAGGGGATCGAGACACCCGCCACGGCGGAGGAATTTCAACCACAGACATTCGATGTAAACGATCTGGACATCCCTGCGTTTCTACGACGACGCTAACGTGATGTGGTTTGCGGTTAGGCCAACCGCCACTCATCACCTTTAGCCCCGGGGCGCCGTTTGCCGCCCGGTTGCCCCGCGGGCGAACAACACGCAGACCACCGCCGGTCTCCTCCTCCCGGCGTTGGTCTGCTGTGTTTCTCTTAAGGGGGACCAAAGTACTAAGAATTTTAAGGTTGCGATGGTGTCTATTCCCTTGTTCGGGTGTTTATCCATGTGCTAGAATGATCCGCCACGCCCCAACGGGTCGGGGTTCCCAACCTACAAACGGCAAGATCTGGCGTAGAACAATTATTCGAACCGAGGGTTGCATGCGTTGCCCACACTGCCATGGTGACCGCTCCAAAGTAATCGACACAACGCATGATGCCCGAGGGGGGATCCGTCGTCGACGGGAATGCCTCGAATGCGTGCAGCGCTTCAGCACTTATGAGCGCGCCATACTGGCCGCGCCGTTGATCATCAAATCGGACGGAAGCCGGGAAGAATTCGAGCGTGATAAATTGCTGCACGGTGTCCGCATCGCCTGTGCCAAGCGGCCAGTCTCGAGCGCCGATGTTGAGCGGCTTGTGGGAGAAGTGGAGAGCCGGCTCGAGGGGCTGGGAAAGTCTGAGGTTTCCTCGCGCATCGTCGGTGATATGGTCATCGCCGGGCTGAAAGAACTGGACTACGTCGCGTACATACGTTATGCCATCGTTTACCTTGGCTTGGAAGACTTGCAGGCTGTCCGTGACGAAATCGACCAACTCTTAGAAGTTTCCTAGCAAGACAGCTGGTCGGGTTTGCACAGACGGATCTTTTGAGGTTTTGAAGTACGGAGGGAGAGCATGTTGGAGACCGATAATCACGACGTGGATGTTCAGATAGAACAAGAAACGCTGAACACAGCCCCGATGCCGGAAGACCTTCCGGAGGTGGAGCTGAGCGAGAATTCCCGCACGGTGCTCATGAAGCGCTACATCCGGAAGGGCGAGGACGGACAACCTGCCGAGACGCCTGAGGAGATGTTCTGGCGGGTCGCATACCATGTGGCGGCTGTCGAAGAAGGTACTGATGAGGATGTGCTCTCCGTCGCCACTGAGTTCTATTCGCTTTTAACCAGCAAACGTTTTTTCCCTAATTCACCTACATTCACTGGAGCGGGCACGCCCCTGGGCCAGCTCGCCGCCTGTTTCGTGCTTCCCATAGCGGATGATATGGGACGTGACCCGGCCGGTATCTTCCAGACGCTGCGTGACGCCGCGTTGATCCAGCAGACCGGTGGCGGGAACGGCTTCTCGTTCTCGCGGTTGCGTCCCGGTGGTGACCTGGTAGTCTCCTCAGCCGGCAAGGCAACCGGACCGGTCGGGTTCCTGCGCGTCTACGATCAGGCGTTTGGTGAGGTGGCTCAGGGAGGGACCCGACGCGGCGCGAACATGGCCGTGCTCCGTGTGGATCACCCCGACATTGAGGAATTTATCCGCTGCAAGACCTCCGAGCACTCGATCACGAATTTCAACATCTCGGTCGGTATCACCGATGATTTTATGCGTGCCGTCAAGGAAGACGGCGAGTGGGAACTGCAGTTCCCGGATGTGTCCGACCCTGGTTACCGCAAGGTGAAAGGCGCTTTCGGGGAACTGCGCGATCATGGCGTGCCGTTTAAATCCTACAAACGTGTGCGGGCACGCGAACTTTTCGGCCAGATCGTCAGGCAGGCGCATCACAATGGGGAACCCGGCGTGCTTTTCCTGGATGCGGCGAACCGCAGCAACCCGGTGCCGCATCTGTATGAGCTGGAAGCGACCAACCCCTGTGGTGAACAATGGTTGGGACCGTATGAGAACTGCTGTCTGGGCTCGATCAACCTGGCGCAGCATTTCGGCGCAGAGCACGGCGTCGACTGGGAGAAACTTCGCCAGAGTGTCGTGTTGGCCACCCGCTTTCTCGACAATGTCGTCACGGCCAATGCCTATGTGCCGGCTGTGCCTCAACTGCGTGTGGCTGCAATGCGGGCACGGCGGATTGGTCTGGGGATCATGGGCTTGGGTGATCTGATGTATCACGTGGGTGTGCGCTATGGTTCTGAAGCCGGTCAGGAGTTCGCCGCTCAGGTCATGGAGTACATCCGCTTCCACTGTATGCTCACCAGCATCGATCTGGCGCGCGAGCGAGGCGCATTTCCCGCAATTGACGGCAGCATCTATGACCCGGATGATGTGAGCTGGGAGCCGCCAACCCCGATTTCCGAATATGAACGTAATTTCTCGCGACCGGAAGTTGACTGGGATCAGGTGTTGGCCGGATTGCGCCAGCATGGGATTCGGAACGCCGCACAGACAACGATCGCACCAACCGGTACGATCGCGACCGTAGCAGGGTGTGAGGCGTATGGTTGTGAACCGGCCTTCGCACTGGCTTACTACCGGCATGTAGATGACGGCGGTGAAGATCTTCGATTGACCTATACAAGCCCGATGTTTGAACAGGCGCTGATCGAAGAGGGTGTTGACGAACTCACGCGTGAGATGATCGTCGAGGGGATTATGAAATTCGGCACGGCTCAACGTATCGAAGCGGTGCCTGAAGCGATTCGAGATGTCTTCGTTGTCTCCCAGGATATCACCGCTGAGGAACACGTTCGCATGCAGGCCGCGTTGCAGGCGTTTGTGGACAACAGCCTGAGCAAGACGTGCAATTTTCCGAGTGAGGCGACCGAAGAAGAGGTGGCCGAAGCCTACAAACTTGCCTGGGAACTGGGATGCAAGGGGTTGACTGTCTATGTCACCGGCTCGCGGGAAAAAGTCGTGCTGGAGACACGCGAGACGGCCGAATCCAAGCTTCAGAAGCAGGACGCTCCCCGGCAAATTCATCTCTGGCTTCAAGGGAAGAAGCCGAGGCCGCAGCGCCTCGATGGCTGCACCTACCAGATAACCACGCCACTCGGCAAAGCTTTTGTGACGGTTAATGAAAACGGCGGCGGCGCCGGTCAACCGTTCGAGGTGTTCATCACATCTGCGAAAGCCGGTTCGGAGACCGCTGCAGTTTCAGAGGCAATCGGGCGATTGACTTCTTATCTGCTGCGCGTGGCGTCACCTGTACCGCCCCGTGACCGTATGGCCGAGGTCGTGCGTCAGTTGGCTGGAATAGGCGGAGGTCGACCGACAGGCTTCGGTCCAAACCGGGTGCTTTCGCTGCCGGATGGGCTCGCACGAGCACTGGCTGCATATCTGGAGGAAACGCCGGAGATCATCCCGATCGAAACCGTTGAACAACAGGAAGAGAATTCACAACTGGCGATGCAGATCGGGGATCTATGCCCGGAATGCGGAGCGGCGGCGGTGGTTAATGAAGAGGGCTGCCGAAAGTGCTATGCATGCGCTTTTAGCGAGTGCTAGCTTAACCACCGGCTGGAATTCCTCGATAGTCTTTGAAGTCAGCGCCGGTCATCCGGCGCTGATACTCATTAAATAAAAGCAGCGATCCCCTGCGATGGTAAGATGAAGATAGTCCGGTATTGTGGAGGAAGAAAATGGATCTTCAGGCGAAGAAAACCGCGCTCAGGATGATCCCCTACGGGCTGTTTGTCCTGACGGCCCGCAGCGATGATGGACAGATCGCGGCGGGGTCTGTCAACTGGGTGACGCAATCTTCTTTCGATCCACCGCAGGTTGTGGTGTGCGTGCGTAATGATTCCTCGCTGCATACAGTGATTGACCGGGCGCGCAGCTTCGCCCTCAACGCGGTTGGCAAGGGACAGGCTTCGATGGCGGTACGGTTCTTTAAACCCGCAGAAGTCGCGGGCGATCGGCTGGGAGGGTTCCCATTCATACCCGGGGCAAGCGGAGCTCCGCTGCTCACAGATGCGCCTGCTTACCTTGAGTGCGCAGTCGTTGGCTCGCTGAGCGCCGGCGATCACACCGTGTTTATCGGGGAAGTGAAAGAAGCATATGCTGAACTCGACAGCGATGACCGGCCGGATGAGATGATTCTCATGTTAAATGATCTGGAGGGCGAGATTTTCTACGGGGGGTAGATCGCGTGCGAGAGGATGTTGGATTAGATTGGCCTCGATTTGACCACAAGTTGGAAAGGAGCAATCGTCCATGAATAGCTACCGGAAGGAACTCTGGTTCAACGTGCCGGGTCGGCGAGCGTTCATAAATATCACTCCCGACGTGGCAGAGACCGTCCAGGAGAGCGGCGTGCAGGAAGGCCTTGTGCTTGTCAACGCCATGCACATCACTGCTTCGGTGTTTATCAACGATAATGAGTCCGGACTTCACCAGGATTACGAAAAATGGCTGGAGGAAATTGCGCCCCACGAGCCGACCTCTCAATATCTTCACAACCGCACGGGCGAAGATAATGCAGACGCTCACCTCAAGCGTCAGGTCATGGGTCGTGAAGTCGTGGTTGCCATCACGGGTGGCAAGCTTGATTTCGGTCCCTGGGAACAGATCTTCTACGGTGAATTTGATGGTGGACGCCGGAAACGGGTGTTGGTAAAGATAATCGGTGTATAGAGGATTCCGGATGTCTGATCGGACCAATCGACTCGAGCGTTGGCTAATTTATTATTACGGGCTGCTCCAGAGCGTCCATCTTATGGGCCTGATCGCATCCGGCATTTTCTGGCTGCAGCGGGGTGGGTTGGGGTTGCTGGCATTACCCCCTCAAGAGGGATGGTCCACGCAGGCGATACACTTCCTGGTTGCGACCGGGTTGGTGGACGTGTTCATCGCGATTGCCTCGCTGCTTTTCGTTTATCAATATCGACGTGCAAAAGGCAACGCAGTGGTGTACGGCAGCATCGCCCTGACCGGGTCAATCTATTCGGCCGCGGTTTACGCATACGGCACGATCTTGAGCGGCGCGTGGATCGAACATCTCTTCACCTACAGCCTTATGGCCGTCCTGTTCACGCCGGTGCTGGCTCTAGCCTATGTGTACCTCGGACGAGTGTTAACCGAGCGAACGGCATATTAGCCGGGAAGCATCGAAAATCACATTCGCATTACCTCACCACAGTCGGGAAACCGGGCATAGATGCTGCCGGTCGCCGGCTGAATTGTTTCTTCCCTCGGATCGACTCCATAGTCCAGCAGGAAAGGGCCCTGGCAGCCCAGGTTTTATAATGTATAATACATACCGACCGGTCGGTATTGATATGGGTTGGCGATGATGAAGAAACGTGAACAAAGCCTCCAGACGAAAGAGAAATTGCTCGGCGCGGCGCAGGTGATCTTTGCGAAATCCGGATTTGACTCTGCCAGCGTCGCCTCGATTTGTGAGGCTGCTGGCGTGAGCAAAGGCGCCTTCTACCATCATTTTGAGAGCAAACAGGCGCTGTTCTTTGAGTTGATGAAGCGGTGGCTGGACGATCTGGAAGAGCGCTTGCATGAGATCGAAGCCCGTGAGGCGGATGTGCCTGAAAAACTGTTTTCAATGGCGCATGTTGTCGGTGATGTCTTGCAGATGGGGGGACCACAGCTCTCTATCTATCTTGAGTTCTGGAACCAGGCGATCCGCGATCGGGATGTCCATCGTACGTTGAGTCAGCCATTCGATGATTTTATCGCCTTCTTTTCGGGCTTGTTGGAAGACGGGATGGAGCGGGGAACCATCAAGTCCGGTGATGCGGAGATGACCGCCCGGGTAATTATCGCGCTGGGCATCGGCCTCCTATTCCAGGGCCTGCTCGAGCCGGGCGCTGCAGATTGGAATGAAGCCACTGCCTTTGGCCTGAATCTTCTCTTTGAGGGGCTCTATCGCGGGGACAAGTCATGAACGTGTTGTTGACGGGAGCATTTGGCAACATCGGCCGCAGCACTCTGGATGAGCTGCTGGCTAGAGGGCACTGGGTGCGGTGCTTTGATCTGCCTACACGTGCAAATCTGCGCGCCGCTTCAGCTTATGCCGGTCGCGCTCAACTGCACTGGGGAGATCTGCTCGATGAGCAAGCATTGCGGGCAGCGATGACCGGTGTTGATGTGGTGGTCCACCTGGCATTTGTCATCCCGGCGCTGTCGGTGACCGGCAGACGCAGCGAAGATGATCCCCGGTGGGCGTACGGGGTCAATGTCGGGGGCACACGCAACCTGCTCGAAGCGATGCAAGCGCAAGCGCGTCCGCCAAGCCTTCTCTTTACCTCCTCGCTCCACATCTATGGACGAACGCAGCATGTTTCACCGCCACGGAAAATCACTGACACGCCGGATCCGATCGAGCACTATGCAAAGCACAAGGTCGAGTGCGAGCATCTCATTCGAACTTCAGGGCTTCGCTGGAGCATTTTCCGGTTAGCTGCCTCGCTCCCGGTCAGGTTGATTCTGGATGAGAGCATGTTTGATGTCCCGCTCGATAACCGGATTGAATTTGTCCATACCCGAGATGTGGGGCTTGCAATAGCCAATGCTCTCACGAATGATGAAGTCTGGGGTCGCGTGTGGCATATCGGCGGTGGGGCGAAATGTCAGCTCTACCAGCGCGACCTCGTGGAGCAAATCCTGGAAGCGGGTGGGGTGGGGATGCTTCCGGAGCAGGTCTTTACTCAGACGCCTTATCCTGTTGACTGGTTGGATACAAAAGAGAGTGAGCGTGTGCTGTCATTCCAGCGCCGGACGTTAAATGACTACGTCCAGGAACTGCGCAAACGACTGGGAGGTTGGCGTCATTTGATCAAGGTTTTCAGGCCGGTGATCAGAGCCTGGATCATGCTCAAGTCGCGCATCAGGCTGCAGCAGAAGCCGCAGCTTCGATGAGAACAGCCGGTCAACGATCCGTGTTAATCTCCGGTGCCTCAAGCGGAATAGGATCAGCGGCGGCTCGCATGCTCGGGCATGCCGGGTATCGTGTCAAGTTGGTGGGCCGGAATACGACCGCCCTGGCAGAGCTGCAGGAGGAGATCCAGAACGATGGGGGGATGGCGGATTACATGGCCGCTGACCTGGCGCAAGATGATCAACGGGTCAGGGTTCATGAGTGGGCTGCGCAGAGCGCGGAGCCCCTTTCTGTTTTAATAAACAGTGCAGGACTGGCCTGGTACGGATACGCTGAGGAGCTCCCCTGGCCGGTTGCGAGCGAGATGCTGGCGGTCAACGTCGAGGCCGTGACCCGGCTGACGTCACTTGCCTTACCAATGATGAAAAATCGGCGAGAAGGTCATATTATCAATATCGGCTCCATTGCCGGAAGCATTCCCAGTCAGGGCGTGGCGCTTTACAGCGCGACCAAAGCCTTCCTGGATGCTTTCTCCACGGCTCTGCACCGTGAACTCGCCGGATCGGGGGTGCACCTCAGCGTGATGCGCGTGGGGGCGGTTAAGACGCTGTTCTTTGAAAGAGCCGCCCGTCAGCCAAATGGCAAGCAGGTGCCTGCTGAGCGGTTTGCGATCTCACCTGAAACAGTCGCCCGACGGATTCTGGGGTTGATCGAACGACCCCGCAGAGTTGTGTATGTCCCGCGTATACTGCGCATCATCCCGCTGATTGAGCTCACCTTCGGTTGGATTATGGATCGCATCGGCCCGCGCCTGCTCCAGCGGGACTGATCGCCGGCTGCCCGGCTCTTCGAGCCTCCCCGCGGTGTTGCCGATATTCGACAATTCTATATATTTCAAAGACAATTGATGACAGCAGGTTCATAGGGTGCCGATGAATGGGAGCCTTGCACATGGCTGTGATCCGGAACACCGTCCGGCATGTTCGGGTCGGCTCCGAATAACACAGGCAGTCGGCCTGGTAACCAGTCGGTGCATTGAAAGCAAATCAGCAGGAAATGAAACAGAGTCAATAAGGAGGCGCACAATTGAAACATTTTGTGCTCGTCGCGGGGAACATCGGTGCAGGAAAAACCTCATTGACCGAGAGGTTAGGGGCCAGACTCGGTTGGCAGACGGCGTACGAATCTGTCGTCGACAACCCCTACCTTTCCGATTTCTATGAAGATATGGGCGCCTGGGCTTTTCACCTGCAAGTTTTTTTTCTGGGTCATCGTGCAAATCAACACCGGATGCTGGCCAACTCGAGCGGCTCTGCGATCATCGATCGTTCGATCTATGAAGATGCCGAAATCTTTGCCCGGGCTGCACTTCAGCTGGGCACGATCGATGATCGGGATTATCTGACCTACAGACGGGTTTTTGATCTCGTTGTCGGGGGGCTGCCCAGACCCGATCTGCTGATCATGCTCAACGCCCCTGTGGGCGTGCTCGTGGAGCGGATCCAGGCGCGTGGACGTGAAATGGAGAAAGGCATCACCCCTGAATACCTGCAGCTGTTGGATGATTTGTACGCACAGTGGATGGTCGGCTTCGACCTCTGCCCGGTTCTGAGCATCCCGACACACGACCTCGATTTTGTGCATAAACCGAAGCATCTCGATATCGTGGTCAACCGCATCCACGATAAGCTAGCCGGCAAGGAAGAGGTTCAATTCCCGGAGGATTGAGCTTATCGATCGCGGTGCAGGGACGGTCCGGGATCGGCGGCGATCGCCCGTGTCAGGACTCAAATTTATTACCTGCTATTGTGAACCCAATGGTGGTTGTCTCCGTAGTAATATTGGACCGATAAACGTACAATCAGGCATCCTTCCGGCTGGACTATAATCACCCCGGCCGGCGACAGCTTCAGACGAAAATCCTCAAACGAAAGGGATCGACACCCGCGCACTGCGGAGGGAAGTTTTCATTGCATCCATCACGACACAACCGCGCCCTCTTCGTTCTCCTTGCGTTGTCATTTTTACTCAGCGCTTGTTTGATCCAATCCAGGGAACGATTCTGGCTCGACCCACCCGGGTGGAGCAGGGCGCAGTTCCTGGGGATAACGGAAAGCACACGCCGGGTCCCGATGACCCTTGATCCGGAAGGAAATCTCTACGCAGGTTTTTTCTCCCTGGGCGAGACGGGCGGGATGTCGCTCATGAAATTTACCTCCGATGGTGAGCTTGATTGGCGTGTGACAGAGAGTCAGAGCAGGTTTGCCACGGGCCGCAACCTGGAGCTTGCCTGGCATAATGGATCGTTGCTAGCCATCTGGATCGATTCGGGCGATCTTTTGTCGGCCACAATCCAGGCCGATAATGGTGAATTGGGTCCGTTCTCCATTCTGGTTGAGGATCTGCAGATCAAGGATATTTCGGTTGCTGATTCTGACGAAGACAAACTTGTCATCGCATTCAGCGGGTCGGCTGACGAGCCGGGGATCTACTTGCTGCAAGGGTCAAATCTAACCACGCCGGTTCTGATCGATCCGCAGGGTGTCCGGCCTCAGCTCGTGATCGATGCATACTCCAGTTTGCATGCGGCCTGGATCTATCAACCCGCCGTTCTGCAAGACGCCCAGCTGCGCTACGCCGTCTTCCCCGAGATGGTCGTTCAGGAAAACCCGCAAATTACTCAGTTCGTGACCCTTTACCGGACATCGGATGTCATCGAAGGTCCTTTCCTCGGGGTTGATCTCACCCATGTTTATCTGGGCGATACCGCCATGATTAGGACAGGGCTGCGCGAAGGTCAGATTGAGACCAGTTACCGGGCTTTTCCGCTATGGGATCCGCTGGCAGCCAGCGTGCCGGTGCGCTTGTTCATGCCGATGGATTACGAAATATTCTACACAGAGCCTTCGCCCCCGACGGGCCTGCAGGTTGGCCCCCGGGCGGACTGGGACGGCTTGAGCCTGAATACGGATCAAATCGTTGAGGTCGTCGCAACGGGGACCAGTCGGTCTGAGGTGGCACTCGCTTTTCACGAGCGGGTCGACTCTCTGTCAGGGCAAACCCAGGCTCAGATTGGATTGCTGACGATGCAGGTGGGCAAGCCGGATGGTTACCAGTTGATCTCTTTTACCAGCACCGGCTCCAAGCAGCCCAATCTCCTCGTCTCTCAGGACGGATACGTTTTTCTCTCCTGGCTTGAAGTGACCGATGTGCGGACGTATTCGGTCTATCTCGCGACGACAAAACCGGGGTTAAAAACCGAGTTCGATGCGTTGACGATGCAGGACTGGCAGAACATGATCGGGGATCTTACCTTCGGCATGCTCTCGGGGCTGGTTTTGTTTCCGGTCGTCCTGTTGTGGATGATTCCACCACTGCTCTTGATGGCGCTGCTTTCCGTGATCCGGAGAAATGAAGACCGATTAACGCGGCCCGGACATCTGATCTCGCTTCTGGTTGCACTGGCCGTATTCCAATACTTGAAATTTGGGATTTTTCCATCCCTGCGCGCTTCGATCCCTTTTATCCAATGGTTACCGATTATCCCTGGCAGCTGGTATCGGCCGCTGCAAATCACTGTCCCGATCGCAATCGTCTTGCTCTCAGGGGTAATCGCCATGAATATGGTTCGTAAACGAGGGCAATCCTCTCCGACGGTCCTGTTCATTCTTTACGCACTCATCGATGGGGTTTTGACGCTTGCCATATATGGCGGCTCATTGTTTGGCATGTGAGCCGCGCTGCCTTAAGGCACAGGTAAGGAAGTTAGAAGAACGAGGTTGGGTTGATGTCAAGATACATCTTTCGCAGGGTCCTGCTCTCCATCCCGGTGTTGATTGCGATTCTATTCTTCGCCTTCCTTATGGTCCGTCTCCAGCCCACGGGTCCATTTGAGAGTTCCGCAGGGGGACACAGCCTGCCCGAAAATGTCCGCTTAATGATGGAGACGCGCTACGGGCTGCACCGGCCTTTCCAGGAACAGTTCCTGATCTACGTGGGCAATATTCTCAAGGGGGATTTCGGCCCGCTTCTGCGCACCCGTCATCAATCCGTGAATGAGGTCATCGCCGCCGCACTTCCTGTGAGCCTGCAGTTGGGCGTGATGTCGATCCTCACCGGCTTAATCATCGGCGTTCCAGCTGGGATCGTGGCAGCCTTGCGCCATACCCGGCCGCTGGATTACATCGCGACGTTCATCGCCGTGATCGGCATCTCGATACCTAACCTGGTGCTGGCACCCGTCTTGATCTATTTCCTGGGCTTAAAGTTGGGGTGGTTTCCGATCGCCTTCTGGGGGGCCGATCCACCATTTGCGCTCGGGTTCCTGCCCCCTCTGGAAACGAGTTTCTTCCGTCATGCAGCCCTGCCAGTGGTCACGCTCGGGATCTCGATCTCGGCCACGATCGCACGCCTGGTTCGAAGCAGTCTGCTGGAGGTCTTATCGGAAGACTACATTCGCACGGCACGGGCAAAAGGGGTGCGTGAACGGGTAGTTCTCACCACTCATGCACTTAAGAATGCGCTCATTCCGACCGTGACGATCCTCGGTCCGCTTTTTGTCGCGCTGCTGCCCGGCATGGTCGTCGTTGAAAACATCTTCGGCATCAACGGCCTGGCGCGCGTCATGGTCAACAGTGTTTTTGACACCGAATACTTTTTACTCAGCAGCAGCATCCTGATTTTTGCGGTCATCCTGGTCACCGGAAACTTACTCGCTGATATTCTTTACGTCTTCCTCGACCCGCGCATCACCTACAAGGCATCGAATGGTTGATTAAGTTTGATGATTAATCCAGGGTGTTCGCTTGAAATGAGAAGTTTGAAATTGGCAGGTAGCTGCTGATATGTCTAACGATATCAACGAGCGTTACGAATCAGCACTCAGGTACGCCGCGGCGGCTTTGAAAGCCGGCCTGCCTACCGAGGCTCGTAGAATGGCGCTGCGGGCACTCGAGTGGCGCGCCGATCGGTACGAGGCCTGGTTGGTGCTGGCCGCGCTGGCCGAGCCGCGCGCCGGGCTTGCTTATGCCCGGAAAGCTCAGGAAATTGAACCCGATAACGAGCGCGTCAGCCAGGCCGTCGCCTGGTTTGAGGAGCGCCTGCCGGGGGAGGTTCCTGAAGCGCCGGTTGACTCTGGATGGATCGCCGCGCCCGCACAACTCGTAAAGGATGGGCTTGAAACATTAAGCGCTCCGCGCGGGGCCCTGTGGAAAGATGCCTGGCGCGGGTTCAAACGACATCGTGCGGCGGTTGCCAGCCTGGTGATACTGCTGCTCTTCTTTTTCATGGCGATATTCGCTCCGTTGATCACGCCGTACGACCCGGATGTGGCCAGTTTCGAGCATATCCGCGAAGAGCCGATGACGCGCTTCGAGCCTGATCAAGAAAGACTGGAAGCCTGCCACTGGTACGGGACACCGCTAGAGGAACGAGGCTGTACAATCTTCCTGGCAGGAACCGATCGAGTGGGCCGTGACCTCTACAGCCGGACAGTTTACGCTTCCAGAACGTCGCTGAGCGTCGCGCTGGTCGCGTCCGCGGTAAGCGTCCTGATCGGGATCTCTTACGGCACAATCGCCGGCTATGAAGGGGGCCGGATTGACGAAGCGATGATGCGCTTTGTCGATTTCCTGTACTCGCTGCCCGTCTTTCTGATCGTGCTCGGCATCCAATCATTCTTCCGGCTCTGGTACGTGGAAAAGGAAGGCGTCTTAGGGGTTCTGGAGGTTTTGAACCGGCAAACGGGGGGATTGCTCTTCCTCTTCATCGCAATCGGCGCCGTGAACTGGGTGGGTATGGCACGCTTGTCAAGAGCCATGGTGCACAGCCAGAAAGCGAATGATTACATCGAGGCTGCCAAATCGATCGGGGCAAACGAAGTGCAGATCATCGTTCATCACCTGCTCCCCAACATCATCGGTCCGCTGCTGGTCATGGAGACGATCTCGATCCCCGGATACATCTTCCTTGAAGCGACGTTGAGCTTCATCGGATTGGGTGTGCTCACCAGCCAGCGGGGAGGCAGCGCCGCGAAAGACCTGCCGAGTTGGGGTACGATGATCCGCGAAGGCTATCCGGGTCTCCGCACCAGCCCGTACCTGATCCTGCTCCCCAGCATTGCGCTTACGATCCTCACCCTGGCTTTCAACTTTCTTGGTGATGGTCTGCGTGACGTTATCGATCCGCGGACCCGGAAGAAAAAGCGCTGAATCTGGCATTTACAGCAAGAAAAACGCCGGCGGTTTCACCGGCGGTTCATCGCTGCCGTGCAACCTATCTCCCGGGGGAGGGCTTCAGGTCGCCGACACCTTCTGCCATGCCGCTTTGACGATCAATGCATCCTTGTCCATATATTCCGGGCTCTCGCATAAGATCCGGCCGGCACAATCGTGATCGTGGAGCGCCTGGATTAACGCTTGCAGGTCGAAGTCGGATTCGGCCAGCATCAGGTGTTTCCGTTCGCCTTTCTCAGAATATTCAATCCCGGAGAGATGGCAGTGGAGCCTTTTGAGCGCAGATTTTCCAAGCGCATTCGCATAGTCTTCCAGCATCTGAGACCACTCATCGTACGAATTGACCGTCCCATCCCCGGCGCGGGCATGCAAATGCGCAAAATCGAGGCATGGGTCAACACCCTCGATTTCCCTCGACATGACCAGCGTATCATCGAGCGATCCCAGCAAGGACCCTTTGCCCATTGTCTCCGGGCGTAAGGAAACGGAGATTTCCTTCGAATGGAGTTCCTCGACGCATTCTCTTAACCTGGGAATCGCGATCTCCAGGACCTTTTCCGGCGCTTCCTCGAAGTAGGATCCAGGGTGAAAGACGATATCCGTCGCCCCGGCGAGATGGCCATAATACGCAGCGTCCATAAGGCGTTTGCGGCTCTTCGGCCATTCTTTTCCGTCTGCATTCAGGTTGATGTAATAGGGAGCATGGACGCTCAAAGCAACGCCGGCGTTCACTGCTGCTTCTTTGATCGTTTGGCAGGTCTTTTCGGATACCCGCACAGACCGGACCCAGCCTATTTCAAATGCCAGCAGGCCCTGATCGGCGAGGTGCTGGATTGTCCCGACAGACCCCCCCGGTTTCTTCGGTGTGGATTTTGGAGTTCCCACGGATCCAAATTGAAACGTATCGCTCATTGATAGCCTCCAGAGATTGTGCTGCGTGACCGGTCCGCTAGGTGAACGCATAAAAAAAGCCTATGCAGATCTTCGCGCATAGGCATTTTACTCAATCCGGCGAAATTATATCTCGGCCCCGCGTTCCTGGCGCAGCGATCCGGTTTTTGGTGTCGCTTCTTTTGGAAGGGAGAAGCTGAAAGTGCTGCCCTCGTTTTCCTTGCTGGTCACCCAGATGCGGCCTCCGTGTTGTTCAATGACCGTCTTCGCCAGGGCCAACCCGAGACCGGTCCCCTCGATCGGGTTGTTCGGATCTTTGACCGTGATGCTGCCCCGGAAAAGGTGCTCAAAAATCCGTGGGATTTCATCCTCCGGGATTCCTGGACCGTTATCGACGACGCTCACGATCACTTCCTCTTCATCCCAGCGGACCTTCACCTTGATCTTGGCGCCATCCTGGGAGAATTTGATCGCGTTGCTGAGCAAATTCGACATGACGGAATTCAACCGGTTGGTGTCCCCCATGATCAAGATCGACTCGTCCGGGGGTTCAAACTCGACGACCTGGTTTCGATCATCGGAGAGCGGTCGGAGATCCTCGATGGCTCTACGGATCAGGTCGTTGATCTGAAACGGTTCATAAGCGACATTGGAGGTGGATTCCACCCGAATTGTCTCCAACAAGCCGGTGATCAGGTTGGTCATGCTGTCGGTGGCGCGCTGCATCATGTTCAGTGCTTTGCGCTGCTGATCGGATAACGCGGCGTCATTCAGGAGATCTGCTCCGAGCCGAATTGCGTTGAGGGGGTTCTTCAGGTCATGCGCAGCCGTTCCCAGCAGTTGTGACCGCATGCGGTCGATCTGTTTGAGGGCCGTGATGTCCTGCATGACGGCCACACGTCCAACGTCGGTGATTTCGCTGATTGTCGCGTAAAGCACACGTTCGGTGGGAGTCGTGATTTCCATCGTCGTCGGCAAGCTGAGTTCATCGTCCACGAGAAGCTCGCTCAAGGGGTGGTTGAGGAAGATCTCCTCGGCGGAGCGTCCCTCCGCCAGTTCCGGGTTAATTCGAAACGCTTGCCCTGCAGCCTGATTGACAAGGATGATCCTTCCATCGTTGTCTGTCAGGACCACAGCATCTGCAGTCTCCCGCAGCGTGGTCTCAAGCCGGCTGCGTTCTTCGGTGACGCTGCGGAAGAGATTGGCATTATCAAGTGCGACCGCCGCCCAGGAGGCAACCGAGGAGAGCAGCTGCTGGTCCGCTTCGTTGAATGCGCCCCGCGGGTGGTTGATCGCCTCGATCACGCCCATGATCTCATCACGCCGTTCAAGCGGAACGCATAGAACTGACGTGGTGAGCAATCCGGTCTGACCGTCGATCGCGCTGTGGTAGAGCGGATTGGCGCGAACGTCATTCACGATTAGCGGGCTCTTGTTGCGCGTCACCCATCCGGCGATGCCTTCCTCCAGTCGAATCGCGACGTCCCGGATGCGTAAGCGTGCGCCGCCACTTGCTTTGAGGATCAATTTCTCACCCTTCTCATTCAGCAAGAAGAGGACAACTGCCTCTGCCTTCAGTAGATTCTGGGTGTGGTCCATCGCTTTCTGAAGGGCATCCTCCAGATCCAGCGTGGAAGTCATTTCGCGGCCGATATCGCCGAGCGTCTGAAGTTGGTTGGCGCGCGATTCTGCCGTTTCGAAATGGATCGCGTCCTGCAGGCCGACCGCGCCGATGTTGATGATCGCCTGGGCGAGTTCGTGTTCCTGCTCATTGATGCGCCGGCCTGGTTGAGTGTACAGAAGCCGGACTAATCCAAGGGGTTTGCTTCTGATCGCCAGAGGGAAGATTGAGGCGGAGGTGAAGTTCTCCGCTTCAAGCATGGCGATGTCCTTGGCGCTGCCTGTCGGCGGGCTCAAACTAATCGTGATCGGCTTCAATGAGGAGAGGACTTCTCTGTGGATCGGGTAATCCGGCATGTTGTCAGCAACCATCGTGACAACGTTCTGCTGCATCGATTTGCCGAGCCGCTGCCGGAAGCGGATGGTCTCCTGGTTGCCGCCATCTTCGGTGACGAGCACTTCGCAGACGTCGGCGGAGGTCGCTTTCAGCAGGTGCGAGGCTGTCTGCTTGATGGCCTCATGTCGGTCCCTCGTTCCGGTAATCGCATGACTGGCCTGGTAGAGCAACGAAAGTTTGTGCAGCAAGTAGCCCTGGCTGGCAGTCTGACTGGCCAGCTCGAAAATTTCGGCTGCCCGGGCGGCAAGGATTTCCAGCGTCATCAAGGCGTCTGCATCGAAGGTATTGCCGGGCTCAGCTCCCGCAAAGAGCAGCCCAATTGTGTCTCCATTCGTCAGGCATGGAGCACAAGCGACGACGCCTGGGGCAAGCGGTAGCCCGAGGGCACCGCCCTCGCCCTGCGTTAAGGCAGCGCGGCGGTTGGAAAACACTTTCTGCATCACCGGGTTTTCGGTCTTCGAGGCGATGCGGCCGAGATCGCTCATCGACACCCCGAAAGCCAGCCGGGGCGTGAAATTATTTTCGCCCTCGTCAAGCTCGTAGAGTGCCGAACGATCAGCGCCGACAAGTTTGCAGGTCACCTCAAGCAAGGTGGTCAATGCCTGCATCGGATTGTGCATATCGAGCGACGCGGTCGCCGCTTCGTAGAGATTGCCTCTCAAATTCTCAGTGACCATCTACGTGAACCTTCTGGGGTTCGTCTATACTCCCCGCAATGTAGCCGATTATGGCATAGATCGAATCCTGTCGCAATGAGATGCAAGTCCCTTTATCGGTCAATGTTAACCTTCATTCAATGAAAAATTCCACCAGGGCAGGTCCGAGAATCAGCAAACCGACAACGACGGCGAGCAGTGCGGAGATGAGCACTGCCGCAGCTCCGACGTCTTTGCCCACCCGCGCCAACGGGTGCATTTCTGGACTGGCGAGGTCCACAACGGCTTCCAGTGCTGTGTTGACGAATTCAGCCGTCCAAACCAGGCCGATCGCGACGGCGAGAATTGCCCACTCGACCGTTTTTATCCGTAAAATGAGTCCCGCAATGATCACGGCAAGCGTTGCGACGAGATGGATCCACGCATTTCGCTGAGTTCTCAGCACATAGCACCAGCCAGCGAATGCGTGCTTGAAGGATTGAATACGTGAGTGTGAGCGCCGGGGTTCGTTCATTGCTCAATCCGTTCAGTCCCCAGCGTGACGTCCAAATCGTGCAGGACTTCTTGTTGAGCAGACCACATCGCGCGCTTCTCTTCGGGTCCTGAATGGTCATGGCCGAGCAGATGCAGAACGCCGTGTACGACCAGAAGGTTCAACTCGGATTGGAGGCTGTGGCCCGCGCTCTCAGCCTGCTCCCGGGCGACGTCAACTGCGATAATCACGTCTCCAAAATAGCGCCGGTCGTTCTCGGGAAGGATCGTGCCATCCACGAATGACAGCACGTCGGTGGCGTGGTCATCACCTGCGTACACCCGATTGAGCTCTCGGATTGTGCCCTTATCGGTGAGCACAATCGTGAGCGATCCGCTTTCAGCCGACGCGTGTGCAAGGGTAGTTTCAGCGACGTGTTTCAATTGCTGGTGGTATTGGGTCCAGCTTGAACCCGATTGGATCTCTACGCTGTATTTCATGCTTGGGTGGAAGGCAGCGGGGAGGCGTCTTCCGCCTGTGCGACGTGTTCTTTCTCGGCCTCCTTCGCGTTGGAGTTGGGATAACGAACTCTGGGGTGATAGATGTTCTTTAGGGTCGCGACAAATGATTTCCGGGTCGTATCAAGATCCTTCAGCGTCAGGTTCGTGCGATCGAGCTGCCCTTTTGCCATTCGATCCTCGATCACCCAGCGTACGAGTTCATCGATCGCTTCCTCCTCCTGGGGGGTTTCCGCCCGTGCAGCTGCCTCAACGCCATCCGCGAGCATTAACAGGGCAGTCTCTCGTGACCGCGGTCGCGGCCCGGGATAGCGGAAATCCCTGCGATCCAGGTTGGCTTCGTCGCCGTCGGCCGCTTCAAGGGCCTGGTTGTATTGATAGGTGGTCTCGAGTGTGCCATGGTGTTCTCTGATGAAGGCACGGATGCTCTGTGGAATGCGGTGCCTGCGAGCGAGCTCGTCGCCTTCGCGTACGTGTCCGAGAATGATGTCGGCGCTTGTCTTTGGATCCAATTGATCGTGAACGTTTTGACCACCAACCTGATTCTCGATGAAGTATTGGGGTCTTTGGGATTTTCCAAGATCGTGATAAAGCGCGCCCACGCGGGTCAACAACGAGTTGGCGTCGATGGCACGCGCCGCCTGCTCGGCCAGGTTAGCGACCTGCAAGCTGTGCTGGTAGGTGCCCGGTGCGTTGCGCAGGATTTGCTGCAGGAGCGGATGATCAGGGCGGGAAAGCTCGATCAACTGGAGATTGGTTGTGATGCCGATTGCATTTCCGATTCCCAGCAGCAGACCGAATCCCAGGCTGGCCGAGAGCATCCCGCTGGTGGCGGAGGCCCCCAGGAGTGATAGCTTCCCGACCAAATCCGTGGCGGGATCGGGAATGCGGAACACAACAATCACGACGGCGGACCCGACGGCGGCGGCGACGCCCGCCCATATGAATGACCCCAGCCGCTCTGCTCGACCGACCATCAGTGATGCCAGGACACCTGCGAAAATGACGTAGAGACTCATCTCGAGGCCGCGCGGCGCGATGAACCCGGCTAAAGCACCGGTCACCAGTGCGGAAAATACCCCCATGCCAGGGCTGAAGAAGACCGCGAACAAGATCGGCAGCGTTGCGGCGGGGAAGATGTAAGGCAGGACGGTTCTTCCGGGGATCATCACCTGCAGCGCGAATGCGCTGACGATAAACAGCAAACTGGTTGTCAATGCCATAGAGGGGTTGGAGATCTGCTTCGGGTGTGTACGGTAGGCGTAGAGTGTAAAAGAGCCGCCGAGCAGCAGCACAAGCAGCACGTTGATCGCGATCTCACGCCAGGGTTCCGGCGCACGCAGCAATCCGTACTCCTCGAGTGCCTCGAGTTCGACTGCGCTGACCACTTCACCCCGGCTGATAATCGTCTCCCCGGCGGCATAGGATTTCGTGATGGGCTCGACCGCCTGGCGGGCGGCCTCCCGGCTGGCTTCTGTAGCGGCTTCGTTGAGTTTTGCATTTGGGGCAACAAACCCCGGTGCAATCGTCTTGACAATCTCCCCCTGGTTTTCGGGGATGGAAATGCTGATCAATGCCGGGATAGTGCGGCGGGCTTCCTCGATCCGACCCGGGCGAATTTCCGTGCGCATAACCTGTTCAAGCACAGACCGCGTTTCGGCTTTTACGCTTTCCCAGCGGCTGTCTGGCATATCCAGTATCGCCTGTGCAGTCGTCGCATCCAGGCGGACATCTTCCAACGCGGCCAGATCGGCGAGTTTAGTTTCACGGGTTGCGAAACTATCTGCCCTGATGGCGTCGATGAAATCGAGTGTTCCATTCAGCTGCTCGATTTGCTGGCGGGCGACACTGCTGTCCGGGGGGTCGTAAACCTGGCTTATTCCAGCGGCGCTGGCTTCGCGCGCACGCTCGGTCAATACGTCGCTAACGTAGGAATGGGCGTATGGAGCCAGGATGTCCTGTGGGGCGACATCGTTGACCCCTAAACCGAAAGACTGCGTCCCACCTGTGATGGGAAGCGAGATCGCTGCGACGACGCCAGCCAAGCCCATGACAAGGATGAACCACAGCCGGAGCGATAGCCAGATGCTGCGCAGCCGTTCGATCGTTGTGAGCGGTGAATCAGGGGCTTCTTGCATCAATCCTCAGGATGCCGAAAGCTTCCGTTGTACGAGTGTGCTGACGGTTTTTCCGTCGGCGCGCCCTTGAACTTTCGGCATGATCGCTTTCATGACCCTGCCCATATCTTGCGGGCCAGAAGCGCCGGTTTCGCTGATCGTTTCTGAGACGATGTTATCGAGCTCTTGCTCATCCAACGCTTCAGGCAGGTAAGCTTCAAGAATTTCGATCTCGGCCTGGGTTGATTCGACCAGGCTGTCACGTCCGATTTGCTGGGCTTCTTCGATCGTTTCCTGCCTCGATTTGACTTCCTTCTGGATGATGCCCAGAAGAGCACCGCCTTCAAGCTCTTCTTGCCGGTCAACTTCGGCAAGTTTGATGGTTGACAGCACCATCCGCAGTGTTCGTTTTCTCACATCGTCACCGGCGCGCATGGCGTCCTTTAAATCATTTTCGATCTGTTCTTTTGTAAGCATGCCGTCATTATACCTTTAGAGTGCCCCGGCGCGATACCGGTCCGCTTGCACCAATTTCGCATAGCCACATAGCGTTGTGTGCGGTTTGCGCGGGCACAGGGTGGATTTGTGCTCAGCTTCTTTCCAATGCGAAGCGAGCGTAAAAAGATCCTGGACCGCAGAGATGATTCGCTTGCAACAAGGATGCCACCCGGGGGAGGCCCGTCAGTCGGTCAGTCCAGCACTTCAACCTGCATTGTTTGTCGATCCGGGCTGAAGCCCTGTAGGCGTACCCGTGTTATCTCATTCGATAAGTTGCGCGGGCTGGTGAGCTGCACGCGGATGTAATTGTCCGTCCAGCCTCGCAATTCAAAGCCCTGCGGTCCAGACCCTGCGATCCCCTCCCACAGGACCGATTGGGGGGTGTCCAGCTGCTGGATGCGGAAGCGTTCGGCGCTTTTCTGCAACTTCGCGCGGAGCAATGCGCTGCGCTGCTTGCGCACTTTCGTGGGGACCCTGCCGCGAAATCGCGCCGCAGCGGTCCCCTTCCGTTCGGAGTAGGTGAAGATATGTCCCCCGGAGAAGGAGAGCTCGTCAAGCAGCGCGCGGCTGCGTTCGAAATCTTGATCGCTCTCACCGGGAAAACCAACGATGATATCTGTCGTGATCGCCAGATCCGGGATCCGGTTCCGGGCGCCCGCGACCAACTTGGTGAACTCCGCAATCGTCGTGCGCCTGGCCATCCGGCGCAGGATGCGGTCGGAGCCGGATTGTATCGGTAGGTGGAGGTGTCGGCATAAGCGCGGGTTTTCCCAGAGCGAGAACAACTCTGGATTTAAGTCCCAAGGTTCAATTGATGATAGGCGCAGCCGTGGGATATCCGTGTAATTCAAGATGTCATGCAGAAGCTGTTCGAGGGATTGGGCGGGATCAAGATCGCTGCCCCAGGAACCGAGATGGACCCCGGTCAGCACCGCCTCTTTCGCGCCCCCTCTCCGGGCGTACTGAATATCATCGACAATTTGTTCGGTTGGCATGCTCCGCCCGGCGCCACGCGCGATCGTCGTAATGCAGTATGTGCAGTGAAGATCACATCCATCCTGGACCTTGATGAACGCCCTTGTGCGACTGCGCAGTCCCGGCAAAGGTTCGCGAGCGAGCAGGCCTTTCTCGGATTTAATCGCCTCGACGGGGAGCGATTGGGGGACTAATTCGCCCTTCTCGGCGTTGCTGATAACTTTAAGGACGTTGGGCATGGAACTCGCATCCCGGGGATTGACAGTCGACCAGCACCCGGTCAGGATTATCCCTTGACCCACCCGCTCTGCGACCTGCCTGGCTTTTGTGCGCGAATCAGATGAGGCTCTGGCAGTGACCGCACAGGTGTTAATCACACCCAGATCCGCATCTTCGGGGCGTGCGGTGAGCTGCACACCCGCCCGGCGGAATTCGCGGCCGAAGCGTTCGATCTCGCTTTGATTGAGCCGGCAGCCAATAGTATCCAGATAGACCTTCATCGGTCGTTCACCCAAGCCCGGCTATGGTTGGAGCATCGAGAAGTTATCAAACCGGATCTCCACTCCGGGTTCTTCATACGTGCCTGCAAGCAGCCCGATATCACCTTCCAGGGCGCTCTCGGATCGGACTTGCGCAGCTAGCTGTCCGTTCACGGAGAGGGTGAGTTCGTCGCTAACACAGCGGGCTTCGATGAGGTTGATGTTGTCTCCCGGTCGAATACCATCAACCGGCAGCAGCGATTCATCGCTAAGCAGGGTTCTCTGACCTTCAATGTATTGCCCGATGCCGACATACCCATCACTGGAGAGGGCGAAGAAGGTGAAGTTGTCGGCGTCCTGGTAGCGGCACAATAACCCAAACAGGTTATCTTCCGGCCCAGCGGCCCGCCAGGTTTGAACCCTGAGGATGACATCGGTATAGGAAAGGTTGGGTAGAGACCAGACCATTGTGTCGGGTGTAAAGACCTCGATGCGGTAGCTGCCCTGGTCGTAGTCGGCTTGATAAAGCCCGTCACGATACCGATCCCAACCGCTGGTGCTGATCGCGAAGTCATCCTGGAAAAGCACTTCACCGGGTTGGACCTGGGGGGATAGCCAGCTGCATCCGTAGATCGAGAGGCCGGCGCCGAAGATCATGATGTGCAGCAGAGCTGCTGATCGAAATTTTCTTTTCCGCATGGTAGCGGGCATTCTAGCACACCTTACGCGCGGTGGAGGCTGGAGGAGGGTGCGTGTTCTTTCCCTACTGAATATCCATCCCGTTTCTCAGTCCATCATCCGCTCGGCCATCTGACCGTACCGTCCGCCGGCGTCCATGATCGCAGCGGCATCAAATGCTGCTTGTGCGATCTCAGGATGCCCCAGGATTTCCATCAACAGACCATAGTTGTATTGAGCGCCGGGAGAGTCAGGTTTGATCGCCAGAGCTGTCCGCAAACTGCGTTCTGCGAGTGCGTATTCCTCAAGGGCTAATTGGATCGTACCCAACACTTCATAGCCGTCCGCACTCTGCGGCGCAACCGAGATTGCGTTGCGAGCCGCGGGTCGTGCAAGTCCGCTGAGATCGAGGTCATATTGGAGGCTGAAATTTGCCAGCAGCAGCCAGAAGCGCGCGTCGTCAGGGGCGAGGTCAGTGGCCGTCAAATATGCCTGGGTCGCGGCGGAGAAATCACCGAGCTCGGCGTACACCGAGCCGAGCTGGGCCGCGATGGCGGGATTCTCGGGATCTCGCCTTGCGGCACTGTCCAGCGCGTCGCTCGCCAGTTCGGTTTCCCCTCGTTTCAGATAGTGCAGAGCCAGAAAGGCATAGGGTCTCGGATCTTCAGGCGCGGCCGCGCGCGCAGACAAGATTTCTGCAGAACCGTCTTGACCGGTCTGTTCCCTGGCAAGTCCGAAGTATGCAAGCGCATCGACGTAATCGGGCTCGACCTGCAACGCGGCCTGGAATGAAGCCCGGGCGATAGGCCAGCGCTGATAGCGGGCAAAGACCTGGCCAACCTGGGCATGGAGGTAAGCTTGAGACCCCTGTGCCGCAGCCGAGGTGATCGCACGCAGGAGATCCCGCTCAAGTTCGTTCAACCCTCCAGGAGCGTTGCTCAATCTGCGCAGGTGATCGGGTGCCCTCCCGGGATCATAGACGCTGAGGAGCTGTGCATAGACGCTGTGGATTTGGGCGTCGTCCGGGCGGGTCCGGTGGAGGGCTTTGAAGAAAGCGAGTTGATCGGACCCCGGGTCCGTCCTGAAGGCATCGAGCCACCTGGCCTTTGCCTGCTGATAACCTGAGGGGCAGGCTTCGATCCAGCGAAAAAAGGACGCGTCAGGCGTTTGCGCTGTGCTGGCGCCATCTTCCAAGCGCGCGAGACGGCAGAAGTTTGACTCATCGTTCAGCAAACCGGGTTGGACCTCTAAGAGGTGTTTTTCACTTCGCGCTTGATCTCCGAGGTGGAATGCGAGGTCGCTGGCAAGCAGATGCAGGCTGGCGAGCGCGGGCTCGGCGATGAGAGCCGCCTCGACCTCTTCCAATGCTGTTGGGATCCGGTCATACTGTAGCGCGACGGAGGCGCGCTTGATCGATCCGACCCACGCACGATGCAGTGGCTCGGGCGAGATCGCGAGCAGCAGGAGTGCAACAAGCAGCAGGACCTGCCAGCGATTTGTAAACCTGCGGGCGATGTTTTCAAACATGACGGTTTGCGCTGATTATAGACCGAGTTTGACCCTCCATTCTATTCCCAATTGCGATATCCTAATTCTTGTGGGATGGAGCAGCCGCCGGAATTTGTCTGGCAGTACCCAACCCACTATAATCTTGAAGTCTTCAACGGGAGGTTGTGAATGAATTTTGAGCTGAGTGAAGAACATTCGATGGTGCAGAAGATGGTGCGTGATTTTGCACAGAAGGAGATCGCTCCGATCATCAAAGAGGCCGACCGCACCGGTGAGATGGCTCCAAATGTTCTTGAGCGGATGGGCGAGTTAGGCATCCTGGGAATCTGCATCCCGGTCCGCTATGGCGGCCAGGGTATGGATTACATCTCACTTGGGTTGGCCTGTGAGGAGCTTGAGGCAATCGACACCACATTGCGGGTCGTTATGTCAGTCCACACTGGATTGTGCAGCATGACGCTGCTCCAATGGGGTACCGAAGAACAAAAACAGAAATTCCTGATCCCGTTGGCGAAGGGTGAGAAGATCGGCTGTGGAGCGTTTTCTGAGCCTGGCGCTGGATCTGATTTTGCCAATATCCAGGCGGTTGGAAAACGGGATGGTGATGATTTCGTCCTGAATGGCGAGAAGATGTGGATCTCGCTTGCCACGAAGGCAGATTACGCGATGGTCACCGTGCGAACCCTGTTTGACACCGAAAAGGTCTCCTCCGGACTGACCACCTTCATCGTCGATCTAGAAAGCCCCGGGATCACCCGGGGGGACATCCACGGCAAGCTGGGCGTTCGGGCCGGCTCGACCGGATGGATCTCATTCCAGGACGTGCGCGTCCCGGCTGCCAATATGGTTGGCGAGGAGGGTGAGGGCTTTAAGGTGACGATGTCAGCTTTCGACAGCGGCCGATATACCGTTGCGGCCGGAGCAGTGGGATTGACGCGCGCCGCGCTGGAAGCGAGCGTATCCTATGCCAAGGAACGCACCGCATTCGGTGCACCAATTGCGCAGCATCAGTTGATCCAACAGAAAATAGCCGGGATGGCGCGCGATTACGAGATTGGCCGTTTGCTCTACCTCAAGGCTGGCTGGCTGAAGAATAGGGGTGAGCGCAACACCTACGAGACCTCGATCGCCAAGCACTTTGCAACCGATGTATCTTTCACCGCCGCCTCGGAGGCGATTCAGGTCCACGGCGCCTATGGCTACAGCGATGAATACGATGTTGAACGCTATATGCGCAACGCACGTGGCGCGATCATCTATGAAGGCAGCAATGAGATTCAGACTCTGATCCAGGCTGATTATGCATTGGGTTGGCGCAAGGATAAGCCGCTGCGCTGCGAAATGCCTGCATACTCAACGGAAGAGTGGCAGTCGACCTGATCGAAGGGAGGCAGCACCAACGCGCTCATCCAGCAAAGCACTCACACTCATCAAAAAAAGGAGGGCCAATTGAATATCGTCGTCTGTGTTAAGCAAACGCCGGATACGGCAGCCACAGTCACCGTTGAAGGTGGCGAAGTGTCCTGGGGGGATGCGCCGCTTGTTCTGAACCCGTGGGATGAGTACGCGGTCGAAGAGGCGCTTCAGATTAAAGAAGAACATGGGGGCCAGGTGACAGCTTTGAGCCTGGGACCTGAGGACGCACAGGAGGCTTTGAAGCAGTCGTTGGCGATGGGCTGTGATCAGGCGATCTTGATCAGCGATCCTGCATTTGCAGGCCTGGATACACTCCAGGTCTCGAAAGTGCTGGCCGCCGCGATCGAGAAAGTTGGCGATCCCGACCTGGTGCTCTTCGGTCGATCGTCTGTTGACAGCGACACCGGTATCACCGGGACGCAAGTCGCACGGCGCCTGGGCTTCCCCTCACTGATCCTGGTTTCGAAGGTGGTGAGCCTGGACCCCGCCGGGGGGAAGATCGAGGTCGAACGCATGCTGGAAGAAGGACGCCAGCAGGTGGCCGGACCCCTCCCGGCGGTTTTATCCGTCGTGAAAGAGATCAACGAGCCACGCTATCCATCATTTATGGGGATCCGTAAAGCTTCAAAGGCTGAAATTCCGATCTGGTCGGGTGCGGATCTGGGAATTTCGGATGACTTGAGCGCAGCGGTGCACTGGCCGGAGATCATCGCGCCTCCGAAAATTGAGACGGAAGTCGAGATGATCGAAGGCGACACAGCGGAAGAAAAGGCCAAAAAGCTTGCACAACGATTGGCTGAGGAGAAAGTGATCTGATGGCTAAGGATATCTTTGTTTATATCGATCACTTCCAGGGCGAAGCGCTCCCGGCATCATGGGAGGCTGTTGGTGCCGCCCGTTCGCTGGCGGAGTCGCTGGGGGGTGATGTGGCAGCAATTCTGGTCGGCGAAAACGTCGGCGATCTTGCAGAGCAGGCGATTCAATATGGTGCAGACAAAGCACTTCACGTTGAGGATGCCAGCCTGGCCGATTTCCGGCCGGAACCATTCAGCTCGATTGTGGCAAAGATCGCCTCCGATGCTGATGTGCTGCTCATGCCGACCTCCGGCAGGACCCGTGAATTGGCGGCGATGGTCGGGGTGGATCTGGACACCGGGGTCATCCCTGATGTCATCGAGATGGATACTGCCGATGGCGCCATCATGGCGATCCGTCCGATCTACGCAGGCAAGCTGCTCTCGAAGGTGACGATCCCGGTAAACCGTCCGCAGATTCTGACGCTGCGCAGCCGTGCCTTTCCAAAGCCGGAACCGGACAGCAACCGGAGCGGGGCAGTGGAAGGAGTGGAGGTCGAGATCGAACAGCCAGTGACGGAGGTCACCGGCTATGGCGAGACCGAGGCAGGAGTCAGTCTCTCTGACGCGGCAGTTATTGTCTCCGGCGGCCGTGGCACAGCGAACAATCCAGACCTCGAACCTCCCGCTGACATCACGGATGAGAAAGAGCAGGAGATCTGGCGGGCGCAGCAGGGCTTCAAGTTGATTGGTGAACTCGCAGATGTTTTGGGAGGCGCCGTTGGTGCCAGCCGCGCTGCAGTCGACGCGGGCTATATACCTTACTCGCATCAGGTGGGCCAGACGGGCAAAGTCGTTTCGCCCGATCTGTATATCGCCGCCGGGATCTCTGGGGCGATTCAGCATCTGGCCGGAATGCGGACCGCCAAAACGATCGTCGCGATTAACAAAGACCCCGATGCACCGATCTTCAAGCTGGCTAGATTCGGGGTTGTCGGCGATTTGTTCGACGTCTTGCCGCCGCTCACTGAAGAGTTGAAGAATCGCTGAGCAAGCAGGGAACCGATCTGGAGACCCTGGGAGCGTCCACTGCGGCGCTCCCTGTCCTTTCCCTGACCTCCCGGTGAAGAGCTCCAATCAAGTCTCTCTGCTACAATAAAAGTTATCGAGGCTGATCTGTTTTCCGGCGTGTATGAGCGGCTATCCGGAACCGGGGCTGCGGTGAAAGCCAGACATCGACCGGGCGATCATCATGCGCGTTTCGTTGAGTCTGGGATCGGTCAGGCTTGTCGGTTAGCCGCGAACAAGCGGTAGGATCGAAATTGCTGATCGCGCGCTTCGCCCACACGGTACCAAGACTGAAAGAACATTTGCGCCGGCTGCGCTTGGTGCGCGATGGTCCGCTCCCTTGCGCTAAGGATTCCAGATCAATTGAAAGAACAGCAAGCAGTAAACCGGACAGATGCCGAAGGAGGAGCCCGTGAAGATCGCAATCATCAGCGACACCCATGATCACCTTCAAAATATCGAGGCGAGCATGGACGTTCTGAAGGGGGCTGAGGTGGTCTTGCATTGTGGAGATTTGTGCGCGCCGTTTGTAATCAAGCGACTCGGAGAGGGTCTGGAAGGGATCCCACTGCACGTCGTATGGGGCAATAACGAAGGCGACACATTCATGATCTCCAAGATCGCGGCAAATTTTGAAGATGTCTACCTGCACGGTGAATTGGCCGAACTGGACCTCGGTGGTTTGCGGATTGCGGTCAATCACTACCCGCGCATCGCACAGGGGCTGGCCCGTTCAGGGTTGTACGATCTGGTCTGTTACGGTCACGACCATACGGCGCATACGGAGATCGTTGGTGATTGCACCCTGGTGAATCCCGGGGAAATTCTGGGCATGAACGGCCCGAGCACATTAGCGATCTTTGACACGGAGACCCGGGAAGTCGAGCATATCGAAATCTAACTCGTTGCAAACAGGCTGCAGCGAGAGATTTGGGATAGACAAAGCCTCATTTAATAGTCATTCGGCATTTCGATCGGAGCGTCAAATGAAAGTCGCATTGGTGACAGCAGCTGGGCAGGGGATGGGAGCAGCGATCGCACGCGAGCTGCACGAAGCGGGATATCAATTGGCCTTGATGTCGATCGGAGGTGGCGCCGAGGAGCTCGCTTCGGAACTGGGATGTCAGGGTTTTACGGGTTCAATCACCGAAGCAGACGATTTGTCCTCCTTCGTTAAAGAAGCTGTGGATCGTTTCGGACGTGTTGACGCGGTCGTGAACAACACAGGTCATCCGACGAAAGGCGAACTGCTGGGGATCCCTGACGCCGATTGGCACCTTGGACTGGATCTTGTGCTTTTGAATGTGATTCGCATGGCGAAATTAGTTACCCCAATGATGGAAGGGCAGGGGGGCGGAGCGATCGTAAACATCTCCACCTTTGCTGCGTTTGAACCCTCACTGGATTTCCCGGTTTCCAGCAGTCTCCGTGCGGCCCTGGGAAGTTTCGCCAAGTTGTATTCAGATCGCTATGCTCATGCCGGTATTCGAATGAATAATCTCCTCCCGGGTTTCATCGACAGTTATCCGGAAGAAGCGGAACTGGTCGATCGGATCCCGATGGGGCGTTACGGTCGTGTGGAGGAAGTAGCAAAGACGACCCGCTTCCTGCTGTCGGAGGAGGCGGGTTACATCACAGGTCAAAATATCCGCGTCGATGGGGGAATTACACGCTCGGTCTAATAATCGATGGGATTTCCTGCGCTGACCCAATCCTGGATCCCTCCAAGATCATAGACTAGAGAAAAACCAGCGTCGATCAGAATGCTGGTTGCGGTCGCGCTCCGATTGCCGCTGCGGCAGTACACAACGAGCGGCTTATCGGTGGGGATCTCGTTGAGCCGGTCGGGCAGCGATTGCACGGAAATATTGATCGCCCCTGGAATATGTCCGGTCACAAACTCATCTGCTGTTCGAACATCGATAAGCAAATGATCAACACCTGTCCCGAACCGTTGGTTGTACTCAGCCGCGCTGATCCGCTCGCTCAATGGTTCCGGGGCGCCAACCCCTGCTGCCGTGGAACAGCCGGATAGTATAAGTACGATCACCAGGATCGCCAGCGTGTAGACGCGCAGGTTTTCTCGTTGCAGTGACTGCCGGGGTTTGTTTGTCATCGGCTGCTCAATTGCCTCTCTGTTGAAACTTGAATTTCTTTGGCTACATCTTATCCGATCTCATCAAAATTTGTGCGCAGCTTGATCGCATGCAGTTAAAAAAATAACACGGGAAATACCGTGTTATTTTTGTACCCCTGCGGCGACTCGAACGCCGGCTCCTGCCTCCGGAGGGCAGTGCTCTATCCAACTGAGCTACAGGGGCATCACGATCTGATTCTAACCTATCCTTGGTGAGCGCTCAAGTTTAAATTCGCTGGCCGATCCGGCCTTATTAAGAGCGACTTTGCGCGTCCATCACGGCGACGGCCGCGATCCGGACGATATCAGCCACGTCATCGCCGGTCTGGATGACCTGGATCGGAGCGTCGATGCCCAGCAAGATCGGCCCGATTGCATGACCTTTCCCGAGCCGCTGGATCAATTTGTAGCCGATGTTCGCCGATTCAAGCGATGGGAAGATGAGCACATTGGCGTCCTTGACCTGGCTGAACGGATAGCGTTCGTCAATGATCTCCGGCGTGACGGCGGTATCGGCTTGCATCTCGCCATCGACCACCAGTTCTGGGCGTTTGGCACGGATCAACTCAACCGCCCTGCGCACTTTATCTGAGAGCGGGTGGCGGGTGGAGCCAAAGTTCGAAAACGAGAGCATGGCGATGTGCGGTTCGAGTTCCAACTGCCTGGCAAAATCAGCAGCCAGACAGGCGATCTCTGCCAGATCCTCCGCGTCTGGCGTGATGTTCACTGTCGCATCCGAAAAGATGTATACACGTTCTTCCACGATGATGATATAGAGGCCGGAAGCCAGGCGCGTGCCCTCCCTTGTGTGGAAGATCTCGAGAGCGGGGCGGATCACCTCGGGATAGTCATACGTCAAACCGGAGACGAAGGCGTCCGCGTACCCTTGGGCGACCATCATCGGACCGAAAATATTGCGTTCACGAACTCTGCGGCGGGCATGACTCATGGTGATCCCCTTGCGCCCTCTGCGCGTGAAGTATGCCTCGGCGAATTCCTCCTTAAGGTCTGATGTGGCTGGATCGATAATCTCCAGGTCGCATTCCAGCCCGAGCGCTTCCAGCGTTTCCGCGATGGCTGCAGGCCTTCCGAGCAGGATTGGTCGTCCGATACCTTCTTCGATGACTTGCGCCGCGGCGCGGATGATTTTTGGCTCTTCGCCCTCCGCAAAAACGACCCGCTTGGGATCCTGGCGCGCCTTGTTGACGATGAACTGCCGCACACGGGCACCTTCGCCTCTGCGCAGTGCCAGCTCTTCCCGATATTCATCCAGGTCGATCTGCTTGCGGGCGACCCCGCTTTGCATCGCCGCGTCGGCGACCGCAGGCGCTTCCCAGAGCAGGACGCGGGGGTCAAAAGGCTTGGGAATGATATATTCCGGTCCAAACTTCAGTCGTTCTAGGTTGTACGCATGCAGGACTGAATCGGGCACGTCTTCTTTCGCGAGGGCTGCGAGGGCATACGCGGCGGCCACCTTCATCTGCTCATTGATGGCGCGGGCGCGTACGTCGAGCGCCCCGCGGAAGATGAATGGGAAGCCGAGCACATTGTTGATCTGGTTCGGGTAATCGCTGCGTCCGGTTGCAACAATCGCGTCCGGACGGGCAGCGATGGCATCTTCATAGCGGATCTCCGGATCCGGATTCGCCATCGCAAAGATGAGCGGCTTGTCAGCCATCGTTCTGACCATTTCCGGTTTGAGCAAGCCTGCGACCGAAAGACCGTAGAAGACATCGGCGTTTTCGACCGCGTCCGCCAGGGTCCTTGCAGAGCTTTCGTTTGCAAAGCGTTCCTTGTAGGGGTTCAGACCCTCTTCGCGACCTGCGTAGATCACCCCACGGCTGTCGACGAGCAGAATATTCTCGCGTTTAGCGCCCAGCCGGATGGCGAGTTCACTGCAGGAGATCGCCGAGGCGCCAGCCCCCGAGACGACGATCTTGACATCAGAGATTTCCTTTCCTACCAATTCGAGGCCGTTGAGCAGCGCCGCTCCAGAAATGATCGCGGTGCCATGCTGGTCGTCGTGGAAGACGGGGATGTCCAGATCCGCCTTCAAGCTCTGCTCGATCATGAAGCATTCCGGCGCTTTGATGTCTTCGAGATTGATGCCGCCGAATGTCGGCGCGATCGCCCTCACAACCTGGATGAACTGCTCCGGATCGGTTGCGTCAACCTCGATATCGAAAACATCGATATCCGCGAAGGCTTTGAAGAGGACCCCTTTGCCTTCCATGACCGGTTTAGAGGCCAAAGCGCCCCGGTCGCCGAGTCCCAGAATCGCCGTTCCGTTTGTGATGACGCCGACGAGGTTTCCCTTGGCGGTGTAATCGTATGCGGTTTGGTTGTCGCGCTCGATTTCTAACACCGGCTCGGCAACACCGGGTGTGTAGGCAAGCGAGAGATCACGCTGCGTCTCTAAAGGTTTGGTCGGCGTGACCTCGATCTTTCCGGGACGTCCTCGCCGGTGATACTCAAGTGCTTCTTTTCTAAGCATGTGCTACCTCAATATCTGGATGGATGAACGAAGTACAACGCGTCATAGGCCCGGGTGGGTGATGCCCACTCTCATGCCGGACGGTTAATTAAACCACCTCTTTGGCGAAAGGATACGCAAATCTTCCGGAACTCGGCCATGCCTGCGTGACTTCTGCTTGACTCGCCCGATTGAACTGTGCTACGATTGGTCTACCGACCGGTCGGTAGGGAGATAGCCATGCAGCGAGCCGAAATCATCCAGGCCGCCGCTCAGATATTTCGCCAAAAAGGGTATCACGGCACCTCGATGCAGGACATTGCGGACGCGGTGGGGTTGAAAAAAGCCAGCCTCTACCATCATGTCTCCGGGAAGCAAGATATCCTCCTCTCGATCCTCGATCAAGCCTTGGATTTACTCATCCAGGACATGCAGACCGTTCTCAATCAGAGCTTGCCGGCGGAGGAAAAGATCCGTCAGGCGATGCAAGTATACGTGAGGCGTCTCACCGAAGATCCGGACCTCTCCGCCGTGCTGTTGATGGAGCACCGCAGCCTCGAGGACGATCTACAGGAGGATCATATCGCACGCCGCGATCGATTCGAGGCGTTGTGGCGGGCGATCATTGATGAAGGTTCCCGAGCTGGCTCATTCCGCCAGATGAACAGCAGCCTGGCTACGTTCGCAGTCCTCGGAGTGTTGAACTGGATGATCACCTGGTATCGACCCAATGGGAGGCTGCGAGCCGAGAAGATCGCAGATCAATTTGCCGATCTCGTCCTGGGTGGCCTCCTCGTTGGGATAGACGAATAATGACGGAGTCGACCTCGATTCAGCGTTTTGAGACCGAGCGAGGGGCGCGCATCTACCGCATCCCGCTGCATCTATTTCCAGAGCTCGACGGTTTCGTCCATCTGGTTCTGATGGATGAGTTCTGTGTGCTCTTCGACGTCGGATCCGGATTTGGGCCAGCCAACGAAGAACTGGAAGAGGGACTCGCCGTTATCCGGACAGAATACGGAGAGAAGGCTGGCTGGTCCGATATTTCGCATGTGGTCATCTCGCATGGTCATATTGATCACTTCGGGGGTCTTGTAAACGTGCGCAAGGTTTGCCGCGCCCCGGTCATCATCCACGGGCTCGATCGGCGCGTGATCACTCATTACGAGCAGCGTCTGGCGCTGGTTGCGCGGCGCCTGGAAGGGTACCTGCATGAAGCCGGTCTCACGCCCGGGCAGATCGAGGGCGTGATGGCGATGTACATGCTCAACAAGGGATTGTTTCAATCACAACCTGTTGATCTGATCTGTGAAGAGCTGGGCATGAGGTTAGGGAGGATGGAGTGGGTGCATGTCCCCGGTCATTGTCCGGGGCAGATTGTGGCGCGCATCGACGACATATTGCTCAGTGCGGATCATGTGCTGGAAACGACCTCCCCGCACCAAGCACCGGAATCGCTCAGCTTGACGACCGGGCTGAACCATTACCTCGAATCACTGGCCAGGCTGCTCCCGCTTTCCAATCAGGTGAATTTGACCCTCGGAGGTCATGAGGGACCAGTGTACGATCTCGATCGACGAATACGGGAAATTGCCAATGTCCATCGTGAGCGATTATTGGAGATCCTCTCGTTTACCGAAGAAGCCTGCACGATATCTGAAATAGCCGGGCGGCTTTTTCCTGATGTTGATGGGTATCATCAACTTCTCGCCCTGGAAGAAGCGGGGGCGCACATCGAATACTTGCATCAGCGTGGGTTCCTGATTGTCGAAAATTACGAGCAAATCGAACGTCACAGTGGTGTACCGATGCTCTTCAGAAGGGTGGATGTTGGGAATTTCGAACGGTTTAATCCACTGTTCGCTGTATTTGGTCCGGCGACGGAGGCGATTGGAGAGACCGCCGAAGCGATTTTTTAAGCACTTACATTTCGGAACACGGGCTACCCGAGGAGGTTAATCCTATGTACTCTTTTGAACCCAATGACGAGCAGAAGATGCTCATCGACGCGGTCACGCGCTACGCCGAGAACGATCTTCGTCCATCGGCGCGCGAGGCTGAAGAAAGCGGCGAACTGCCCGGAAATTTGATTAAGAAAGGCTGGGAGCTGGGGGTGTTGCAGGCCAGCGTTCCTGAAGAATACGGAGGCTTCGGGGAACATTCCGCCGTGACCGGTGTGCTTGCCGCGGAGGCGATGGCGTGGGGCGATCTCGCCGGTACGCTGGCTGTGATGGCGCCCTCGACCTATGTCATGCCGATCTTGATCGGCGGGACGCAAGAGCAGAAAGAGAAGCTCATTGCTCCGGTTATCGAGGCAGAATGGAAGCCGTATGTCGGCGCCTACATCGAGCCCAACTATGATTTCTATCCGCTCGAGATGCGCACGAAAGCGGTCAGGAAGAACGGCTCCTATGTGATCAACGGCGAGAAGACCTTTGTACCTTTCGCAAACGCGGCGCCATCGCTGCTGGTCTTTGCAGACCTGGAAGGGACCACCCAGGCGTTCGTTGTCCCGGCAGACGCGGAAGGATTAACCGTCGGGGAGCGGGAGAAATGGCTCGGGGTCAATGCGCTGCCCACCTATTCTTTGAAGTTTGACGATCTGGAAGTCCCCGCGGAAAACCGCATCGGTGGCGATGAGGGATTTGATCCTGCGGCGATCTTCGCAAGTGCGAACACCGCCATCGCTTCGATGGCGATCGGCGTCAGCCAGGCCGCGTTGGATTATGCCTTGCCGTACGCTAAAGAGCGCGAGGTCTGGGGCGTTCCGATCGCTCAAAAACAATCGATCGCTTTTATGCTCGCTGAAATGGCGATCGAGATTGAATCCAATCGGTTGTTGGTCTGGGAGGCAGCCTGGAAGTTGGATCAAGGCAATGACGCTGCGCGCGAGGCATATCTGGCGCTGAACGGGACGTCCGATACCGCCATGATGACAACCGACCGGGCCGTCCAGATCCTGGGTGGTTACGGGTACATCCGTGAATACCCGGTCGAATTGTGGATGCGCAACGGTCGCGGCATTGCCGCCTTCGCCGGTCTGGCGATGGTCTAGAAGCAGCGCTGAGTGAATAAGGGAGCCGAACCATGATTAGCTTTGAGATGCCAGAAAAAATTCAGGGTGCTAGAGTGCTGATGGAGACTGTTGCCGAGAACATGATGCGGCCGGTTTCCAGGCAGCTGGACGAGAATGAGCACGAAATCCCCTGGGATTACATCGAGTTCATGCACACTTCCCAGAAGGCGATGGGCGCTTCCGGGATGACTCCCGGGGATGAGAAGCAGCGCAAAGAGAAAGAGGGTGGGGAGAAAAAGAAACGCCCGCGCACCGGTTTTCAGACGCTGGCTTTTACGGTTGAGATGCTCTCCTGGGGCGATGTGGGCATGTGGCTCTGCACCCCGGGCGGGTTGCTAGGCGCGGCGGCAGTTAATGCCACCGGCACACCGGAACAGAAAGAGCGATTCCTGACTCGCTTCCAGGGCGACAAACCGGTCTTCGACGCCATGGCACTGACCGAACCGCATGCTGGCTCCGCGATGCCGGCCGAAGTGCGCACGATAGCTGTCCGTGATGGCGATGAATGGGTGCTGAATGGCGAGAAGATCTTCGTCACCGCCGGCCACAAAGCGCTCGTCGATACGGATGGTTTTGTCGTGGTGTGGGCCACGATCGACCCTGAAGCGGGCCGTGCCGGTGTGCGGCCGTTCGTCGTCGAGGCTGGAACGCCGGGAGCCAAGGTCACGAAGTTGGAAGAGAAGCTCGGCATTCGTGCCAGCGATACGGCTTCGATCGTGCTGCAGGATTGCCGCATCCCGTTTGAAAACATCCTGGGACCCGCCGAGGTCATCGAGAAGAAGAAAAAAGATGAAGAGGGGTTCAAAGGAGCCATGGCGACCTTCGACGCAACACGTCCGCTTGTGGCGGCGTCTGCGTTAGGGATTGCGAGGGCGACGTTGGAACTCCTCAAAGAAATGCTGGAAGAACGTGGGGTGACGATCCGCTACGGCCTGCCCCGCAGTCGTATGACCAATATCGAACGCGAGGTCGTGGATATGGAAACCTGGCTGCGCTCGACCTGGCTGCTGACGCTTAAATCGATGTGGCTGGCCGATGAGCGCAAGGGAAACACGATCGAGGCCTCGGCCTGCAAAGTTAAGGCTGGTGATGTGGTCGTGAAGATCACCCAAAAAGCCCTGGACCTGCTCGGTCCACTCGGATATTCACGGGAACATTTGCTCGAAAAGTGGTTCCGTGATGCGAAGATCAATGACCTCTATGAAGGGACGGGCCAAATTAATCGACTGATCGTCGCGCGCCGGATCCTTGACTACAGCCGGCATGAACTGAATTAGCAAAAGCCTATTGTCTACGATGGTGTACCGCCGTCGTTGAGGCTTCATTCATCAAAGATAGACCCTGATTCGGGTCAGAGGATAGGAGTTTGGATCCGATGGTGTATCAAATCAGGAAAGCTGCAGTAGTTGGGTCGGGGACGATGGGCGGTGGGATTGCCGCGTTGCTCGCTGGACTGGGGATCCCGACGCTGCTGTTAGATATCGTTCCCCGCGAGCTCACCGAGGCTGAAAAAGCTGCTGGATTGACCATGGAAGACGAGCAGGTTCGCAACCGGATCGTCGAAGCAGGCTGGAAGGCGGTCGTAAAAAGCAGGCCACCGGCCGTGCTCAGCGAGCGCTCAAAGCAGCTGGTTGATCTGGGTAATCTCGAGGATGATTTCGACAAGTTGGCGGAGGTCGATTTGATCGTCGAGGCGATTGTTGAGAATCTTGAGATCAAGCGTGGTCTCTATGAACGTATTGAAAATGTGCGTAAATCGGATTGTATCGTCGCTACCAACACTTCCGGGTTGCCTATCAAAGACCTGGCGGAGGGTCGCGATGAAGGCTTCCAGAAACACTTTCTCGGCATGCATTTCTTCAATCCGCCGCGCTGGCTCAAGCTGCTCGAAGTCATCCCGCACGGGGGCACTGACCCTGAGGTGCTGGACTTCGTCGTTCATTTCAGTGAGGAGACTCTCGGCAAAGGCGTCGTCGTCTGTAAAGACACGCCCAACTTTATCGCCAACAGGATGTTCTCCATCGCCAGCGCTTTCGAGATGGCGTATGCGCTCGATCACGGCTACGGGATCGAGGAGCTGGATGCTCTGATGGGCGTGCTGGTCGGCCGTCCCAAGACGGCGATCTTCAGATTGCGCGATTTGATCGGCAATGATGTCGCCGCGCATGTCGGTGCCAATCTCTACGAACTTCTGCCGGAAGACGAATCGCGCGAGATCCTGCGGCATGGACCGACAGTCGAACTGCTTGAAGAGATGGTTGAGCGGAAATGGCTGGGAAATAAGACCAAGGTTGGCTTCTACAAGCAGATCATTAACGAGGAAGGCAAGAAAGAGTTCTGGGTCCTCGATCTGGAAACGCTTGAGCACGAACCACCAGAGAACCCTCGTCTGGAGATCTTCAGCAAAGGGAAAGAGATTGCTGACCTGGGCGAACGGTACCGCTGGTTGGTTGCTCAGGTCGATCACGAGGATGCCTCCGCGGAAACACAGCGCCTGGCAAAATATATCTGGGAGACGACCGCTTTCATGCTTGGGTACGCCTCGCGCAGGGTTCCGGAGATCGCCGATCGCTTCGTTGACATCGATCAGGCGATGAAGTGGGGCTTCGCTAATGAGATCGGCCCGTTTGAGATCTGGGATGCCCTCGGTGTTAAAGAGACCGTCGAGCAGCTCACGTCAAAAGGGATTGAGGTCGGCGATTGGGTTAAAGAGATGCTCGCCTCTGGAAACGACAGTTTCTATGAGTATGACGACTCGAGACAAGCGATCGGTTACTACGACCTTGAGTCGGGTGGGTATAAACCGCTCGAGGTTGATCAGCGCGTACTCCCGATTGAGTTGTTAAAAGCGCCCGATGGCGCAGTGATCAAACGCAACGCCTCCGCCAGCCTGATCGACATGGGCGATGGCGTTGGCCTGGTCGAATTTCACAGCACCGCCAACGCGCTCGACGCTGACATCTTCGAGATGCTGTCGATTGCGATGGACCGGACCGAAGCGGATGAATTCGACGCTCTGGTGATCGGCAATGAGGGGCAGCATTTTTCCGCAGGGGCCAACATCATGTTGATCTGGATGGCAGCCCAGCAGGAAGCCTTCGACCAGATCAGCGACCTCATTCAGGGCATGCAGCAGACTCTCATGCGCATGCGCTATTTCCACAAACCGGTTGTTGTAGCGCCGCACGGCATGGTGCTCGGGGGAGGCGCAGAACTTTCCATGGCGGCCTCGAAACGAGTCGCGGCGGCGGAGACGTTCATCGGTCTGGTCGAAATGGGGGTCGGCGTCATCCCGGCCGGTACCGGCACGAAGGAGATGATCCGGCGTGTGATCAACCCGGTCATGCGCATCGAGAACGCTGATCCGATTTCTGTGATGCAGCGTGTGTTTGAGCAGATCGCTCTGGCCAAGGTGGCCACAGGTGCCTGGGAAGCATTCGAGATGGGCTTCTTCCAACCCGGCGATCGGATCATCATGAAGAAAGAGCATCTGCTGGGCGAAGCGAAACGCTCGGCGTTGGCGATGGTGCAGGAGGGCTACAGTCCACCGCCGAGAGAGCGGATCTACGCCGCCGGCCGCGACGTCCTCGCCGCGCTGCGCGCAGCTGTTTGGGGGCTTCGGGAAGCTGGATGGGCGACCGAACATGATGCGGTCATCGCGAATAAACTTGCCTGGGTGCTTTGTGGAGGCGACATCACAGCGCCCGACTGGGTTACGGAAGAATATATCCTTGACCTTGAACGCCAGGCTTTCCTCGAGCTGTGTCATGAGCCCAAGACGCTTGATCGGCTGCAGCACATGATTGAGACGAATAAGCCGTTGAGGAATTAGGCATTAGTGATCCAGGAATCAGGGACTGGAGATTCGGGACCACGGATCAAGCAGCCTCAACCCGAGTGCTGCACAATTTGGGAGCACTACGGTCTAGAATCTAGAGTCCTAATCCCGAATCACTGATTCCTTATGACAAAGGAGTACCGCTATGACGCGAGAAGCAGTAATAGTTGCAGGTGCACGCACCGCCGTTGGTCGGGCCAAGAAAGGCACGTTGGCGACATACCGCGCGGAGGACATGGCGAGATCGGTTGTTGAGGCAGCGTGGGATCGAGCCGGAGATCTGGACAAGGCTCTGGTTGACGATATCGTCGTGGGCTGTGCATTCCCAGAAGGCAGCCAGGGCTTGAACGTCGCCAGATCGATCGCGCTGCATGCTGGTTTCCCTGCCTCGGTGCCCGGGATGACGGTGAATCGTTTCTGTTCATCTGGTTTGCAAACTATCGCCCAGTCATGTGAAAGGATCATCGCGGGTGGCGCGGACATCATCATTGCAGGTGGTGTTGAGAGCATGAGCATGGTCCCGATGACCGGTTTTCGCATCAGCCCGCACCCCGAGCTGGTCGTCGAGATGCCAGAAGCTTACATCAGCATGGGCCAGACCGCTGAGAATGTTGTCGAAAAGTACGGCGTCAGCCGGGAGGACATGGACCAGTTCGCGTTCGAAAGTCATCAGAAGGCATCCAACGCGCAGGATAACGATCTCTTCGAGGATGAGATTGTCCCGCTTGAGGTGCACACGACGACGATGGCCGGCACCGAGACGGTCATCTTTGAAGACGATGAATTGGTCCGCCGGGATACGACCCTGGAGGCGCTTGCCAGACTGCGGCCGGCGTTCTCGCCCGATGGTTCCGTCACTGCGGGCAATTCATCTCCGCTGTCGGATGGCGCGGCTGCTGTCGTGGTGATGAGCGCCGAGAAAGCGGAAGAGTTGGGGTTGACCCCCTGGATGCGCTTCGTCGGTTACTCGGTTGCCGGCGTCCCGCCGGAGATCATGGGGATCGGGCCGGTGCAGGCGGTCCCAAAAGTGCTCGATCGTTACGGCATGAAGCTCGAGGATATCGACCTTATCGAGCTCAATGAAGCGTTCGCATCGCAAAGCCTTGCGGTCATCCGCAGCTTAGAACTCGACCCGGAGCGGGTAAACGTCAACGGTGGCGCGATCGCGCTCGGTCACCCGTTGGGCGCGACGGGTGCAAAACTAACCGTCCAGATCATGCACGAGGCCAGGCGCCGCAAAGCGAAGTATGTTATGGTCACGATGTGCATCGGGGGCGGCATGGGCGCTGCCGGGATTTTTGAAAATCTACAACAATAAAGAAGGAGATTGAGATGCCATTGACAGTCAAAGACCTGATGGAACGCATGCCAGGTGCGCTGATTAAGGAGAAAGCGGAGGGGATGGATGAGGTCATCCAGTTCCATCTTGGAGAAGGTGGTGATTGGATCTGCAAGATTAAGGACCAGACCTGCACGGTGGAGCAGGGCACGACCGACGATGCAGATCTGGTGGTCTCCGGTGAGGATTCAGATTATATCGATATGATCACCGGCAAACTGAACCCCATGACCGCAATCGCGACGAAGAAGATTGAATTGAAGGGCGATCTAAATCTGGCTATGAAGTATATGAATGTGTTCGATCTGTAGACGTTTCTGTGATCCAAGAAGAATCGGTCGACAAATCAAGCGATTGAATCCCGAACCGGTTCTAACAGTATCCGGAACACTTTAGTCACAGCGCACTCCGCTTGAAGGTGCGCTGTGGTCCTTTAATCTTTAGAGGTCATCTTCGAAGAACAGTTTTATCCGGTGGGTACGTGCGTGTGCTGGTTCGAGGCCGATTTCCAGCAAAACCTCCTCCGGCCGCCCGCTGGCGCCCTCTCTGGCCGCAAGCTGCATCAGGAGCTTGGCGGCCTCCGGTGAGCTGGATGCGATTGATATCGATTCAATCAGCGGCCGTAGATCGTACTCCTTCTTGCGGCGGACACGCGGCAAGGTTTCAGATTGGAGCAGCCGCTCGACAGAACTCTGCAAATGGTCCCTGTCGAGTTCGCCATCCAGCGTGACGAGATAAGAGGCTGAGGAGATTCTGGACTGGAGCGATGCTTCGGAGAGGGGCACCTGATTTGCGCTCACCACCATCAGACCGGGGGGTGCGGCGGCTTTCAACCTCTGAAGAAGTTCATCCGGTTCGATCTCTTGCTCCAGCCAGATTTCGATCAACTCACACTCACTCGTTTGCCCGAGCGGAAGGGCACGACCGAGATTGATCTTCGGCCGCGGGTTGAAACCCTGCGAGTGGCACAGCGGCAAGGAGGCACGGCGGAGAGTGCGCTCCCATGTACGCTGTAGATCGAGGTGTCCGATGAAGCGAATCTCGTCTCGTTTTTCGAACTGGATGCGGTATCGATATCGTTCAGGATTGGTCATGCTGGAACCAGTGGGATCAAATCAGATTTCTGGCGGGCCGGCGATCTGACCTCCGGGCATTCCCACGTCTCGCCAGGGTGCCTGCGGCGCAGTTCTGCGTATTTTGGAAGGATACCGCACGCATAACATCGTTCACGACAATCGATCCGGGTCTGACCACGCTTGCTCCACAAATAATCCCCGGTCAGATACTCTTTCTTAACGGCTACGTCGATGTGATCCCAGGGAAGGGGTTCATCGATCGGTCGTTCTCTGTGCGTGTAGAAGGCGGGGTCTAATCCGACATGTTGGAACGCCTCGATCCAGAGATCGTAATTGAAATACTCACGCCATGCGTCGAACTTTGCGCCGCGCTTCCAGGCTTCGAGAATAACCGCGCTCATCCGGCGATCGCCGCGCGCTAACCAGGCTTCGAAGCGGGTTTCCTCAGGGGAACTGAGGTTAAGTTTAAGCCCCTTGCCATTAAGTTCCTTCCTCAGCAAAGCCTGCTTGGCCTGGATTTGTTCGCGGGTATCACAGGACACCCACTGGAAAGGGGTGTGAGGTTTGGGGATGAACGTACCTACGCCGGCATGCACGCGGGCCCTTCCGCCCAGCACCTCCCGGCCGATGGATAACACTGATTTGCAGAGTTCGGCGATTGCGCGCACATCCTCGAGCGTCTCTTCGGGATGTCCGATCATGAAATAGAGCTTGATCGTATGCCACCCGCGACTGTAGATCTCGCGTGCGGTTTCGAGCAGTTGTCCGGTGGGCATCGGTTTGTTGATGATCTCGCGCATTCGTTCTGTCGCCGCTTCTGGGGCGAGCGTGAAACCCGAGCGTGAGGAGTTACCGTGCAGTTCATCCATCAGATCGACCGAAACCGACTCGATCCGTAACGAGGGCAGTGAGATACGAATGTTCTTATCTCTAAAGCGCTCACTGACGGTTTTCACGAGCGGCACGATCTCGTCATGATCCGAAGATGAGAGCGAGAGCAGGCCGACTTCATCCAGGCCGGTTTTCTGCATGGCTGCTTCAATCGCAGAGACGATCTCTTCGACGCTGCGTTCTCGAACCGGCCGGGTGACCATCCCGGCCTGGCAGAAGCGGCAGCCGCGCGTGCAGCCGCGCGTAATTTCAATCGGGATCCGGTTATGCGCGGTCTCGATGTAAGGGACGATAAAATTCGAGATCGGCGCTGGGAGTTTGGCGACGATCCGCTTCAGCACCGGAAGCCGGGCTTTCTCAGAGAGCGCTGCCAGTTGAGAGAAGGTGCCGTCGGCGGCGTAGTGTGCTTCGTAAAGCGATGGGACGTAAACCCCCCATATCCCGGCCAGTGACTCGAGCAGCGCATCGCGGGGAGCCCCCTGTTCCTTCCAGTTCCGTACACATTCGGCGATCTCAATGATGACTTCCTCGCCCTCGCCGAGGACAAACGCGTCGATGAATGCGGCCATTGGCTCGGGATTGAGGGCTGCATGACCTCCAGCAATGATAAGCGGATCGCCATCTTGACGCTCCGCCGCGATCAACGGGATGCCGCCTAAGTCCAGCAGGTTGATCGCGTTGGTGTAGAGGCTTTCGTAAGCCAGCGAGAGGCCAACGACGTCGAAATCATGCAAGGGACGCATGGTCTCAAGGGTGTAGAGGGGGAGTTCGTGGGCGCGTAAGGCTGCTTCCATATCGGGCCAGGGGGAGAAGACCCGTTCAGCGAGCATCCTGTCCTGTTTGTTGACGATGTCGTACAGGATCATAACGCCGAGATTAGACATTCCCAGATCATAGATGTCTGGAAATGCCAGGGCGACCCGCACGTCGCAGTGCTCCCAATCTTTTACGATCTGGTTTAATTCGCCGCCGGTATATCGTCCCGGCTTGCGAACGGTGGGCAAGATTTTCTCGAGTTCACGCGTGATTTCTACCGGCGCCATGGGATCAATCCACACTGATTAATAGGACAAAAGTGTTCAGATTATAGCACGCCGGCCAGCCTGGAAGTCTTGAGGGGACGAGGGTGATATCGGCGCAGGATTCCGTTGACGCTGATTCGGGCGGATGGTAGAATGACATCCGCTGCCCCCATCGTCTAGTGGCCCAGGACGCGGCCCTCTCAAGGCCGAAACCGGGGTTCGAACCCCCGTGGGGGCACTCTCCTTTTACTACGACCATCGTCATGCTATATTGGCGGTGGTCATTTTCTTTTCAGATATTGGAACTCAGTGGAGGTTTGATGCCGATGCGCGTGATCCGAGTAGACCGTCCGCCAGTTATCGCCGTGTTGTTGGCCGTGCTGGCTCTGAGTGCCTGCAATTACCCGGCGGAGGTTGCCCCATCCGTGGTTGCCGGTGAAGCCGGAATTGCGGGACGGCTCTGGCATGACGTCTGTGCTGGGCCTGAGGAAGGACAGCCACTCCCGGAATCGGCGCCTGAGGGTTGCGTTCTGGGAGTCGATGGAACGCGATACGTCGCGAATGGCCGCCTGGATCAAAAAGAGGACGGGATCGGCGGTGTCGAGGTCAGCCTCGGACGGGGCGTTTGTCCGTCATTTGGTGATGCATCCACGCGCACAGAACCGGATGGTTTGTACCTCTTTTCTGGTCTGGAAGCGGGCACGTACTGCGTCACGATCGATCCAGCAAGCAGCACGAATGCCGGCATCCTGCTTCCTGGCCGGTGGACATATCCAGGCGCAGAACAGCCCGAAGGAGTCATCAGCACCCAGATCGATCTCGAGCCTCAGGAAATCCAGGCCGATGTGTATTTTGCATGGGATTACGAGTTCCTACCTGCGTTCGCTGCAGCCCCTACCTCGACGATGACTGTCGAAACTCCGGTTCCGCCGCAGCCCACACCGACCTTGACCGCCAGCCCGGAAAACACCCCGACCGCCTCTCCGACCTCAACCGCTGGGGTCACTCCCACGCCCACGCTGGGCGCGGAGGATCCGCGCGCAGCGTTACAGAATCCAACCTGGGTGGATGATTTCCAAGATCAGTCGGATTGGGCGTTGTACGCTGATGGTCACGCGAGTTTTGAGATCGTGGAGGATGGGCTGAAAATGACCGCCTTCAACCCTGACTTCTTCAACAGCTGGGTTCTTAGCTGGAGGAAGGCGGAGAATTTATATCTCGAAACGACGGGCACATTTGGCTCCTGCGCCGACCGGGATTCATTTGGCCTGATGATCCGTTCGACCGGTGGGAGCCGTGGGTACGTCGGGTATCTGTTCGGCATATCTTGCGATGGGCGTTACTCGCTGCGCAGCTGGGATGGCGTCTCGATGGAGACCATCGTCGGCTGGACGCCGGACACGAGCATCATCAGCGGCCCGGAGGGATCCAACCGTATCGGGATCTGGGCTGATGGCGATAAGCTGAGTTTGTACGCGAATGGGGAATTCCTTGTTCAGGTCAGCGATTCCCGCCATAAAACGGAAGGCCTCTTCGGACTTTTCGTGAGTTCGGCTCAAACTGCCAATTTCACGACTCTGGTAAAAGAGATTTCCTTCTGGAATCTTGACTGACCGCCGTCAAACGAGAAACAGCCTCCCTCAAATTGGGAGGCTGCCCGCTAGTGGTCGATTGCAGAGCGATCAGGGGCACTGCGCCTGGGTAACATCGCCATCGATGTTCCAATAGTAGCTGCAGTGTGTGGGGAGTGACCGCAGGTATGTTTTAAAGGGCGCATCTGCATCTGAGCTGGTGATAATGGCAGCATTCGCTCTGGGGCGCGGCGTGATCGTATCCGTTTCATTCTGGTCCATGAAAATGATGGCTGCCGACTGGACCACTGCGAGCTCACCATTCCGTCTTGCGCGTTCATCACGCGTCGTTATTCCAACAAGAAAAACGATGACAATCCCGACCATCCCGATCAATATCGCCACCGTCATCAGAAGTTCAGGGTTGATAAACCCTCTCTGTGTGGTAGTTGTCTCTGACATACTCACGACCTCCGGATCACTGATAAGCATTTCGAATACACATAATCACATTAACGGGTCGACCCCCCGGTGTCTCTTCCAGTATTCTAGACCAAAACATCCTGCGCCGTGGGCAAGCGAAAGGTGCTGGTCAACCATCCGCCCTGGATGGTGGCTGTTTGCAGTTTGATATTCTTCATGATACACACGTGGTGATCTTCGCGAAAGCTGTGGGGATCAGGTCAGATTACGGGTTGAGCGAACAGGACGATTGCATGGCCGATCGAATCGGAATTCTAACCGGAGGGGGCGATGCGCCGGGACTTAACGCCGTCATCCGGGCGGTTGTCAAAACCGCGCTGAATGTCTACGGGGCGCAGGTGATCGGAATTTACGATGGCTTTGACGGGTTGTACGAGACTGGGAGGACGATCGAGCTGACGCGCGCCGAGGTGCGCGGGATCCTTCCGCGTGGGGGGACGATTCTCGGAACGGCCAACCGGGGGAATCCATTTGCGCGCAGGGTCATTCGCGATGGAGAAGAAGTTGTCGTCGACGTTTCGGACGAGGTGCTCGAGAAAATCGACGCGCTCCAACTGGACACGCTCATCGTGGTTGGCGGCGACGGCACGCTGCGCATCAGTTATGAACTCTACCTGAAGGGTTGCCCGATCGTGGGTGTTCCTAAGACGATCGATAACGACATCGGGGGCACCGATGTGACCTTCGGATTCGACACCGCTGTTTCAACCGCCACCGATGCAATCGATAAGCTGCACACGACGGCTGAGTCTCACCACCGTGTGATGGTCCTGGAGCTAATGGGGCGGGATGCGGGTTTCATCGCACTGCACGCTGGCATCGCCGGAGGCGCCGACGTGATTTTGATCCCCGAGGTGCCATTTGATTTCGAGAAGGTCTGCCGCAAGATTGACCAGCGCGCCGCGAGCGGTCGTCACTTCAGCATTATCGCCGTCGCTGAAGGGGCATTTCCGGCAGGGGGGGCGCAGGTTTATTCCCGTTCTGGCGACGAGATTTCAGCGGCCCGCCTGGGCGGCATCAGCCAGGATGTGGGTGAGTTTGTGGCGGAGACCTGCGCCATGGAGACCCGTGTAACGGTGCTCGGACACCTTCAGCGCGGAGGGCAGCCCACCGCATTCGATCGCTGGTTGGCGACGCGTTTCGGCGCCGCGGCGGTGCGCATGGCGATGGAGGGTAAACACGGGTGCATGGCTTCACTCCAGGGGCAGCAGGTGCGGGATATTCCGCTGGAAGAAGCGCTCGCAGAACCAAAGCGAGTCGATGTGGAAGGGGACGCGGTGCTGACGGCGCGTGGGCTGGGCATCAGCCTCGGTGATGAATGAAGCAGTTTACGGGAGGGACGCTTGAACTCTGGACATCCTGAAAAACGCGCTCGTATCCGGCTGGATGCACGCACGAAGGTTTTTATCGTCGGTGCGCTCTTCGCTGGCGCGTTATTTCTCGTCGAAGCAGGCATCGCCGAGATCCTGATTGCCATCGACCAGGATTGTCGGGCGTCGATTTCCAGCGTCCGGCTGGCTCCGGACCCTTTCGACGTGTGCGCATCCGAGATGCAGTGGTACCTTGCGCGGGCGACGTCACGCGGGATCGCCTGGGTGGTCAATCGGGACAGCGCGCCGATCGTTGGCTGGCTGACGATGGGCTTTATCTATGCGCTTACCGGAGGCCTCAGCGCCCAGACGTTCCGGGGCAAGGGGATCGTCGCTTTTCTGATCGCGCAAGTCGGGATTATTGCGGCGCTGACCGGGCTTGGCTACTTCCGTCAATTTATCGCTTGAAATCGACTTGTCAAGTTGGAAGTTAGAACACTTTAAGGGCAAAGGGCCGTCTGAGACAGACGGCCCTTCGTTTGCTGCGGCATCCTCATCCAATGAGGAGGAGGGATGCCGCAGCAGGTTTAGCTAAGTCACTAATCATGGGCATCACCTCCTCATAAAAGAGATAGCGATGTTTATGACGTAGATCGTTCCTACGTTGGGCAGAGTATCTCATATCCGATTTCGAAAGTCAATTTACTGCATCTGATCTCAATCATTTACTCGATCAGCATCGCATCTCCGAAGGAGTAGAAGCGATAGCCAGTTTGTTTTGCCTGCTCATACGCACCGAGGATGTTTTCAAGACCGGCAAATGCGGAGACAAGCATCAGAAGCGTGGAGCGGGGCAAGTGAAAGTTTGTAATCATCGCGTCCACAATTTTGAACGAATAACCAGGCAGAATGAAGAGATCGGTTGGGCCCTCAAACGCCTCGACGGTTGCCTGGTCTGCGTTGCTGGCGGCTGTTTCCAGCGTACGAACGGCGGTCGTTCCCACGGCAATCACGCGCCCCCCGCGCGCCCGTGTCGCTTTTAATAGCCGGGCTGTCTGCGATGACAGCGAACACCACTCGCTGTGGATCGGGTGCTTGCTCGGATCTTCTTCACGGACCGGGGCAAACGTGTCCAGTCCAATATGCAATGTGACGAAGGCCGTATCGACCTGACGTTTCTTGAGGCCTTCAAATACCTGATGGGTGAAATGGAGACCTGCCGTAGGGGCGGCGGAGGAGCCGGGAATTTTCGAGAAGATCGTCTGGTAGCTATCAGGGTCGGTGAGCGGTTCGGTGATATAGGGCGGCAGCGGCACCTGACCGAAATCTTCCAGCAAATTATCGATCGGTGATTTGAATTGAATTACTCGGCGAGGGCCACCCAGATCTTCGAGAACGACCCCCCTGGTGCCATTTTCCAACTCTATCTCGCGACCCGGGAAGACCCCCTTTCCCCCGACCATAATCTGCCAGGTTCGGGGATCGATGCGCTTGAGCAACAGCAGCTCGACGCGTCCACCATCCGGGTGTTTGCGGGCGAAGAGCCGGGCCGGGAGAACGCGGGTCTCGTTCAAAACAAGCGTATCGCCTTCGCGCAGGAGCCCGGGAAGTTCATAAAATCGACGGTGATCGATAATGCCGGTAAGGCGATCAAGGACCATCAGGCGGGAATGGTCACGGGGTCTGGCCGGCTGTTGAGCGATGTACCCGGGTGGGAGTTCGTAGTCGAAATCAGAGGTGCGCACGAGGGGATTATCTCATCCGCTGAAGGATCAAGTTTAATAGAAGCGTGAGCAGGATGCTGAGGAGAAGCGAGGTGGCCAGAGGCATAAAGCATGAAAAGCCTCCTCTTTCGACATGGATATCCCCGGGCAGTTGGCCGAGCGGGAGCCCGATTTTCCCGGCGAGCCAGACGAAGGCACCGAGGATGAGCACGCCCATCCCGGCCAGGATGATCCAGCGCCCGAGGGTGGTCAGGTCATTCATCGCGGGAGTTACAGCTCCGGCAGGCGAGCTTGAGCGGTCGTCGGCGGAGGGGTGCGGCCGAGATGTTCATAGGCGAGCTGAGTGGCTACACGTCCCTGAGGTGTGCGATCGATAAAGCCCAACTGGAGCAGGTAAGGTTCGACCACGTCCATGATTGTGTCGGGCTCCTCGCTGATCGAGGCTGATATCGTCTGCAGTCCCACCGGCCCGCCCTGGAATTTGTCGATGATCGTGTTGAGGACTTTGCGGTCGGCGTCGTCCAGACCGAGGTCGTCGATTTCGAGCAGTTCAAGGGCTTGCTGGGCGACTGCACGGGTTATGCGCCCATCGGCTCTGACCTGTGCGTAATCACGCACCCGCCGGAGGAGCCGGATGGCGACACGCGGTGTGCCGCGAGCGCGACATGCGATCTCTTCAGTTCCCCCATCTTCGATAGGTAAATCCAGCACAACCGCCGCGCGGCGAACGATCGCTTCCATGGCACCATTCTCGTAGAAGTCCAGCCGGTGAACAGCGCCGAACCTCGCCCGCAGCGGTGCTGATAACAGTGCAAGTCGCGTGGTTGCACCGACGGCAGTGAAATGCGGCAGCTTCAAACGGATCGAGCGGGCGCCAGGTCCCTTGCCGACCGTGAGATCGAGCGCAAAGTCTTCCATAGCCGGGTAAAGCACTTCTTCGACCACCCGTCCGAGACGGTGGATCTCATCGATGAAGAGGATATCTCCGACCTGCAGGTTGGTCAGGATCGCCGCCAGATCACCGGCACGCTCAATTGCGGGACCGGAAGTTACTTTGAGGTTCACACCCATCTCGACACTCAGGATATGTGCCAGTGTGGTTTTCCCCAATCCCGGGGGACCGTAGAACAAAACGTGATCGAGCGATTCGTGGCGCGCTTTGGCGGCTTCGATGAGGATCGAGAGATTCTCCCGCACGCGATTCTGGCCGATCATCTCGTGCAGATAGCGAGGTCTGATGGTGAGGTCACCATCATCATCATCTCTACGGCCGGGGGAGATCAGACGGTCCTTGGGTTCAGTCACGCGGATGATTATACAAAATGTAGCGGTTCCGTGGTATCGATACCATCCATCCGGTCATGAGTTTGGTCCGGGGACAACTAACTCCACCCAATAATTCTCTGTGAAGGCCGGCTTGAGATCGATCCCGAGATGCTGATACAGCTCCGGGGGGATGCCGATATCTCCCAGGAAGAGCTGGCCCGGGATGTCCCGCAGCCCCCGTTTGGGAAGTGCTAAAGTGAGCGTGCGTGCCGGGGAGATGGCGACGCCGGGCATCTCGCCTGTGGTGGCATCAGTGCCGGAGGGCAGATCGAGGCTCAGGATCGGGATAGAGGATTCGTTGCTCGCCACAATGAATTCATGAAACAACCCCCGCGGCGGTCCTTTAAGGCTGTATCCGAGCAGGGCATCGATGATGAGCGCAGCCCCGGAGAGCAGCGTGGGCAGCGCCGCCGGATCCTGATTCTGGAGCCCGGCTTCCTTGAGGATCCGGTACTGGGTCGCGGCTGGGCCGCGTAAAGTATCCGGATCATGAGTCAGCAGCAGGTCAACGTGGAAGCCATGATTGTGCAGATGGCGCGTGCAGGAGAGGCCACCTCCACCGTTGCCACCGGGTCCGGCAAGCACAACAATCCGGCCGGCTTTTAGACCGAACTGCATCGCGTGGAGCGCCAGGTTCCGCCCGGCGTTTTCCATCATCTGCAGAACGCTGAGAGAGAATCGATCCTCCGCAATCCTGTCAACCGTGCGCATTTCCGGCTCCGTGACGGAGGGGATGCGGTCGCCCTGCAATGTTTCAAAGTATAGACGCGGGAGATCGGTGTTTGCTGCTGGCATCTACCCGTTACCATGCCAGGTGTTGATCAATGCGAGTTGATACAAATCGACTTACTCCTCGAGGTTAATCACATGGACGGATGAGACAGGATTCCAGGTCTGACTTTCGAAGCCGGCGTATCGATTATTGTGACGGATTCTGGCGATCGGAAACCAGATAATAATATTCAGTACTTGACAACAGGCGGGAGTGTTTTTGCTTGTCGGATCCAGGTTGAAACCTGGCGCAGCGAAGGAAGGCGGCGCACCAGGCGTTTATGCTCGTTCAGCTCCATCATAGCGCGGTGCAATTTTTCGGGATCCCTATTACGGAGTTCCTTAACAGTGTCCACACCGGCTTCCTCAAGCAGATCGGAGTACTCCTCCCCAATACCCTTGATGCGGATTAGATCAGCCAGGTTGACCCAATCGAGGATAAGTTTTTCGCTGATCCCGGTGTTTTCCGAAAGGTCTTTGCGGCCGCGTCGTGTCGCGCCAGCTTGCAGCAGACGCGCCGTCGAGCGCACACCAACCTCGATCAATCTCTGCTGATAATCTGGCCCGATTCCCTCAATATCGATGATCCGAACCATAGCCGCACCCTTCTCCCAGACAGTCTCATAGTGGATGGGATTTTATTGTAGATTGAGGTTAAGTTTCTGGGCAAGTTGTCCTCCTGGATTAGGAGTGCGTTATTCTAATCGAGAAGTGCTATGGGAGATAGGTTTTAGTTGACGGTTGTCGTCAGGTTATCTATACTGACATGGGATTTAATGAGACGTGGCGAGCGTTCAATCCGTACTCTCACAAAGCATTTCGGTAGACGTCTCGGAAACGGTCCGACCAATCCATTTTTCATTCGATCCAATCGGATTCATTTTCGAGCATTTGGATCGGAAACCATTCCGGGAGAGAGACTGTGAGCATAGGGATTGGATTGCGCCAGGTCCAGGAAGCTCTGGATCGCAAAGGCAATCTGGTTCAACAAGAGTTCATCCGTATGAGCGATGAACTGGATGAACTCGGTCATAAAATTATCGAAGCCGAAGGCGAAGAGAAGAAAGCGCTGAAGGAAGAGCAGCGCCTCTTGCGTGAACGGCAGCGTGATGTGGCGGAGGAAGTCAACCTCTGGCGCAGGCGTGCGCGCGATGTGCTCGCTCAACCCGGTGAAGGCATGCTCCGCACTTACCTCAACAAGCTCCTCGAGCTCGATGAGCCGACGATCGTCCCCTCGATCGATCAAGCGTTGAAATTATTGGACACACCTCCCGAGGAGCGGGGTCCGATTGACGCCACTCCGGATTACTCAGAACAGACTCCGGTGGAGCGCTTGATCGAGAGAGCCCGGACGGAATACGATCTCCGTGCAAGTGACCCGGGGGTGCGGCAGCGCGAGGCGGTCGCGTTTGCGAACCGGCTGGGCCTGGCCCAGGATGAGCAAGTTCTGGTGGACATCGCTGCCGCGATGAGGGATCCCGACCCGTTGGTAGCGGAGTTGGCCACGCTAACCACGATTCAGTTATACCGATTCCGGGCGATTAGGTTCGCCGACCTGGATGAGGCGCACGAGGCAGTCCAATTTCTCGCCAGGCTCAACCATCCGAGCGTGATCCCTGTGCTTGTCGAAGTGGCCACACAACGGCGTGTGGGTTATGTCCAGCAGGGGGGTGAGGGTGAACATGTGGAGCGCCATAACAACCGTTCGCGCATGGTGGCGCTCCTACGGCTCGTAAAATGGCACACAGCGGAGGCGAAACTGGCGATCCAGAAATTGTGCTACGATCAGGACGCACACATCGCCAAGGCTGCCGAACGGGCGCTGGAGCTATTCCCCGGCCCCTGGACCGGCAAGATCCCACGGAAAGAGGGCGAATAGCACCGGAAAATCCCCGCCTTCATGTGTGGATCGGGCTCTAACCGACTCCGCAACACTTGACAGAGCCGGGATCTGCCATATAATTAGACGAGGTTTGGTAAATATCGATTTTCTCGGTCGGCGCCTAAGGAGCGCTTGGGGCGAGTTGCGTCCCATGCGCTTGTTTGCTTTGTCTTCAAATCAGCACGTTTGTTCGAATCTTTCATAACGGGGTTTGTTTAAACCACCGCAAAACGCGACGGAGGTTCTTGGGTGGAATCTAAAGGTTTTCGTGCACTCCGGATTAGTTTGGCATCTCCTGAAACCATTCGAAGTTGGTCGCATGGTGAGGTATTAAAACCGGAAACGATCAACTATCGACGCCTGCGACCAGAGAAAGATGGTCTTTTCTGCGAGGCGATTTTTGGGCCAACAAAGGATTGGCAGTGTTACTGCGGGAAGTATAAAAATATCCGCTTTAAGGGCATCACCTGCGAAAAGTGTGGCGTCGAGGTAACCCGCTCCTCGGTGCGCCGGGAGCGCATGGGCCACATCAGCTTAGCGGCGCCTGTCGCCCATGTGTGGTACACGCGCAGGGTACCTTCCTATCTTGGATTGCTGCTTGACATTTCCCGCCGCAACCTCGATCGTGTGCTTTATTTCGCACAGTACGTCGTGACCTTCGTCGATGAGGACGCTCGCAAGAAGGCAATCACCCGGATTGAGGATGAGCTCGTCGAGCTCGAAACGACGGAAAAGAAGGCGCTCAAGGAGAATGAGGCGGAAATCAAGGAGGGGCTTAACGCCCGTCTTGCCGAACTTGAGGATCTGAAGAAAGTTATCCAGGATGACTACGAAGAAGAAGTTGGGGAGAAGATTGATCCCGTCATCCGGGAAGGTCAGCGCCTGGAGAACACGCTTAAAGATAAGCAAGATGTGACGATCCGCGCCCCGATTCAGTTCAAAGCACTCGACACCCTCGTCGCCGATAAGGGCGAGACGATCAACAAGGACCACATTACCAGAGTTCAGGAGCTGGTGAAATCCCACCTGGACGAAGTCGAGTCGGCCCTTCAGGAAAAGCGTGATCAGAAGCTCGAACAGATGGCGACGGATGTAGAAGAAGCCAAGGCCGAAGCGGAACTGGCGCTCTCACAACTCGACGATTTTATGGATGAGACGGTGGTCGAGACGCGCGCTTCGCTCGAGCGAGACCGGGAAGATCTGCAAGCGATCGATCAGATGATGTTTCTCGGCGAGACTCAATACCGCGAATTGAAGTCGCGATGGGGTCAGGTATTCCGGGCGGATATGGGGGCTGAAGCGTTCTACGAGATCCTGCAGCAGATCGATCTTGACCAATTAGCCCAGGACCTCTGGAAGGAAGTCCGCACGACACGCAGCAAGCAGCGCAAGAAGAAAGCGACCAAACGCTTGAACGTCGTCGAGGCCTTCCGCCGCTCCGAGAACAGGCCGGAGTGGATGATCCTGACGATCCTGCCGGTGATCCCCCCGGATCTCCGCCCGATGGTCCAGTTGGACGGCGGCCGCTTTGCCACCTCCGACCTGAACGACCTCTACCGCCGCGTGATCAATCGAAACAACCGTCTGAAACGGCTCATTGAACTCGGCGCTCCTGATGTGATCGTACGCAATGAGAAGCGTATGCTCCAGGAATCGGTCGACTCGTTGATCGACAATTCACAGCGGGGCAAGGCGCTTTCACGCCGCGGCCGCCGCGAATTGAAATCATTGAGCGACATGCTCAAGGGTAAGAAGGGCCGATTCCGACGCAACCTGCTCGGCAAACGGGTCGACTACTCAGGTCGTTCGGTGATCGTTATCGGACCGCATCTGAAGCTGTCCCAATGTGGTTTGCCGAAATCGATGGCACTGGAGCTGTATCGTCCATTCGTCATCTCGAAGTTGGTTCAATACAACTACGCTGCAAACGTGAAGGGTGCCAAGCGCATCATCGAACGTGAGCGCCCGGAAGTCTGGGAGGTTCTTGAGGAAGTCATCAAGGACCGTCCGGTGCTCCTCAACCGTGCACCAACGCTGCACCGGCTGGGGATCCAGGCGTTCGAGCCGGTGCTCGTCGAGGGTAAAGCGATTCACCTGCACCCGCTGGTATGCGCGGCGTTCAACGCAGACTTTGATGGTGACCAGATGTCGGTTCACCTACCGCTATCCAAGCGGGCGGTGACGGAAGCGCGTGAGCTGATGCTTTCGTCCGTCAACCTGCTTAAGCCAGCGGATGGCGAGCCTGTCGTCGGGCCAACCAAGGACATGATCCTCGGCGTTTACTACCTCACGATGGAGGTAGAAGGCAAGGAGCATCGCGGTGCTGGCAAGGCGTTCAGCGACTTTGATGAGGTCGAGATGGCCTACGCTCTTGGCCATGTGGAGGTTCACACTCCGATCAAGATCCAGCTTGAGACGTGGTATGACGAGGATCATGAGAAGCTCGACAAACCGGAGACCAGGGTACTGGACACGACGGTAGGGCGGGTGCTCTTCAATCAGGTCCTGCCGCCCGAGCTGCAGTTCGTAAACAGGGTGCTCGATAAGGGTGCCGTCCAGGATCTGGTCGGGGACGTCTACCAGCTACTGCGCGAGGATGGGACACCGGATGTCGTCGATGCCATTAAGGATATCGGTTTCGCGTACGCCACCAAATCAGGGACCACAATTGCGGTCTCCGATATTACCGTGCCCGGCTCGAAATCGGACATCATCGCTCAGACGCTTGACGAAGCGGAGGCGGTCAGACAGGACTACCGTCGCGGCTTGCTCACCGATCAAGAGCAGAACGAGCGCGTGATCGAACTGTGGCAAGAAACGACATCCGATGTAGCCGACGCGGTTAAGCAGGCCATGGACCCGGCCGGGAACCTGAGCGTGATGGCTATCTCGGGGGCTACGAAAGGTGGCTTCCAGCCAATCTCACAGCTGGCCGGTATGCGTGGCCTTATGGCCGACCCAGCCGGACGCATCATCCCGCTTCCGATCCGCTCAAGCTTCCGGGACGGGTTGAACACGCTGGAATACTTCATCTCGACTCATGGTGCCCGCAAGGGGTTAACTGACACGGCGCTGCGAACGGCGGATGCAGGCTATCTGACCCGCCGTCTGGTTGATGTCGCTCAGGATGTCATCATCAACTCGGAAGACTGCGGGACGGAAGAAGGCATCTGGCTCCGCCGTCAGGATGATGTTGCCGGACAGGAGTTGGCTTACCGGCTCTTTGGACGTGTGCTCGCCCAGCGCGTCGTCGACCCGGAAACGGGTGAGGTGATTGGCAAGAAGGGCGAGCCGCTCGATCTGGCTCACGCCAAGCGGATCGATCGTTCCGGAGTCGAGCAGGTCTATGTGCGCTCACCCCTAACCTGTGAATTGCAGTTTGGGATGTGCCAGCAGTGCTACGGCATGGATCTGGGACGCGGGCGGATGGTTGACCTCGGTTCAGCTATCGGGATCGTCGCAGCCCAATCGATTGGCGAGCCAGGAACGCAGTTGACGCTGCGCACGTTCCACACCGGTGGTGTTGCTGCCGGTGGTGACATCACAACCGGTTTACCCAGAGTCGAGGAGCTCTTTGAAGCCCGCATGAAGCCCAAGGGTGAGGCGGTAATCTCGGAGATCGCCGGCACGGTCGAGATCATCCGGTCGAATATGCCGGAAGGTCCCCGTACAATCCGGATCTCCAACAGCCAGTTGATTCAGGACGAATATAACGTTCCCGGCAACTGGGCTCTGAGGGTGGAAGACGGCGATGAGGTCGAAGCTGGCAAGCTGATCGCAAAGCGCGGCGACTCGAAAATCAAAGCTTCCCACGGCGGCCGTGTTCGCATAGAAGACCGCAAGGTGATCGTCTCCTATGATAAGGTCGATGAGGTTGAGTACGAGATTCCAGCCAGCGGCAGGATGCTGATCAAAGATGGGGAGAAGATCGAATCTGGCCGTCAACTTACGGAAGGTTCACTCAACCCGCACCGCATCCTGCGCATCATGGGCAGGGAAAAGGCAGAGTTGTACCTGCTCACCGAGGTGCAGAAAGTCTATCGCTCGCAGGGTCAGAACATTAACGATAAGCACTTCGAGGTCATCATTCGCAAGATGTTCTCGAAGGTTCAGGTTACCCAGCCAGGCGAAACGATTTTGCTGCCCGGCGATCTTGTCGACCGCAGGTATCTCCAGCGGATCAATGAGGAATCTCTGAAAGAAGGCAAACAGCCGGCGAAGGCGATGCAGGTTCTACTGGGCGTCACCAAGGCTTCGCTGAACACCGAATCATTCCTCTCCGCATCATCCTTCCAGCACACGATTAAGGTGTTGGCGAAGGCGGCCATCGAAGGCAAGGTGGATTATCTGCGGGGCTTGAAAGAGAACGTCATCATCGGCAAGCTCATCCCGGCTGGCACGGGATTCCCCGGGACCGATCTCGCGCTGCACGACGAGCGCATTGATGGTGAATTTCTAGAAGAACTCGAAGTTGAGGCCGAGGAGCTGCCCGCTGCTGAGATGGAGGCAGTTGCCGCCGATTAGTCTTTAAACGCGGCCGGTTGAATCGGAACCGCTCCGTTGACAGCCTGCGTTGCGAAGTTTATAATCTTAATCCTGCCCCAGCGCTGAGCTTGGGGCAGGAGTATGTATCCCCCTCTTCCCCATCATCCGGCGTTCGAGACGCGGGTCCGATGGCGAAGTGAAGCTGGAGGAATGAAATGCGTTACGCAATTTTGGAATCGGGCGGGAAACAATATGTCGCCCGTGAGGGTGAGACGATCGAAGTCGATCGTTTGCCGCTCGAGATCGGTAAACCGGTTGAGTTCGACCAGGTGCTGCTTGCAGTCAATGACGGAGAGGTCCTGGTCGGCGATCCGCTGGTAAAGGGCGCCGCGGTAAAGGCAAAGGTCATCGATCAGATCAAGGCGAAGAAGATCATCGTCTTCAAGTACGTGCCGAAACAGCGCTACCGACGCAAAGCCGGGCACCGTCAGAAATATACGCGTGTCCTGGTGGATGAGATTTCGCTCCCGGGCGCGAAGAAGGCCGCCGAAACGAAGTCGACCGAAGACCAACCGGCGGCTGAGAAGAAGCTGGCGAAGAAGAAATCGGCTGCAAAACCGACAGCTGAAAAGTCCGCTTCAAAGACCAGCACCAAGAAATCGGGTGAGAGCAAGGCTAAGAAGAGCGCTGCAGCGGAGAAGAAAAGTCCTTCGAGCCCTAAGAAGGCTCCCTCAAAATCGACGAAGAAATCGTCTGATTCGTAATAAGATAGAAGAGGTTTGTTATGGCACACAAAAAAGGTGGCGGTTCCAGCCGCAACGGGCGTGACAGTCACTCAAAACGTTTGGGCGTGAAGAAATTTGGCGGCGAATTGGTCCGTTCGGGCAACATTATCGTGCGCCAGCGCGGCACGCGCATTCATCCCGGAACGAATGTGATGAAGGGCAAAGACGATACGCTCTTCGCGGTCGCGGACGGTGTTATCCAATTCGATTACGTCAGCAAAGGGCGTAAGCGCGTTAACGTTGTTCCACAGGAGTAGCCCACCGTCCGGTGCACCGAATATAGGTCGCCAGTTTACCCCGGGTATCCGTGCTGCAGGTTGCCGCATCGGTACCCCGGGAAGGTAAGAGAGTTATGAAAACAGATATTCATCCAACATTTTATCCTGAGGCCAAGGTGGTTTGTGCGTGTGGAAACACATGGCATACAGGCTCGACCCAGGAAATGCTCCAGACCGATGTATGTTCCGAGTGTCATCCGTTCTACACCGGCGAGCAGCGCATCGTTGACACCGAAGGTCAGGTCGATCGCTTCTACAAGAAACTGGAAGCGCGCCAGCAGTTTGTCGAAGAGCTCCAAGCGAAGGAAGAGGAGAAGACCTCGCCTGACTTGTCGATCGCTGAGCTCGAGCTGACCGGTCGGGTTGAATCGACGCTTGCCAAGGCGGACATTGATAAGGTCGGGCAGGTGCTGGAGCTGCTTGAAGGTGGTGATCAGCCGCTGCTGGATATCGACGGATTCGGCCGGAAGAGTCTCGCAGATCTCAAGCGCGCTCTCAAACGCCGTGGTTTCTCATTGCCTGAAGCAGGCGCAGAGTAGCCTTATCCAGGTCGACTTGCCCGCTTCAAGGGCTGGTGTAAACTCATGGCAGGTGCTTTAAGCGCCTGCCATTTTATTATCCTGAGGAGATTGTTTCAAACATGCGTCATCTAAGCGGCAGTATTGAGGTGATAACCGGATCGATGTTCAGCGGCAAGACAGATGAACTTATCCGGCGGCTGCGCCGTGCAAAAATTGCCAAGCAAGGCGTCCTGGTGGTCAAGCCGAGCATGGATCGGCGCTACAGTGTGGACAAGGTTGCCTCACACGCTGGATCAGAATTTGAGGCAACGCCGATCCAAACACCGGCAGAGATCGATGCGCTCCTCACGGATGAGATCACCGTTCTGGCGGTCGATGAAGCACAGTTCTTCGATGAGTCGATCTGCTCGGTTGTGCAGGATCTTGCAGATGACGGTCGGCGGGTGATTGTCGCCGGTCTGGACACAGATTTCCGGGCGGAGCCCTTCGGGCCGATGCCGGAGTTGATGGCTCTGGCCGAGCGTGTCGATAAATTGCACGCGATTTGCATGGTCTGCGCAGGCCCGGCCTCGCGCACCCAGCGGTTGATTGATGGGAACCCTGCAAAATATGATGAACCGATCGTCGTCGTTGGTGCGAGCGAACTCTATGAAGCGCGCTGTCGAGAACACCACCAGGTTCCGAGGTCATGATATGAACCAATACGAAACGTTTCTTGAAGATATTCTCATCGATGAAAACACGCTTCGGCAGCGGATCCGGGAACTGGGTGAAGAGATTTCCGCAGATTATCAAGGTAAGCAGCTAATGCTGGTATGCATCCTGCGCGGCGGTGTGCTTTTCCTGACCGATCTGATGCGTGCGCTCACTCTGCCACACACGATCGACTTTATGGCAGTCTCATCCTATGGCACCGGGGCGCGCGAATCGAGCAGGCAGGTGCGAATTACTTTAGATCTGCAGATGTCAGTGGAGGGGCGTGATGTCTTGCTCGTGGAAGATATTATTGACAGCGGGCACACGATCGCCTCAGTGCTGGAACTGCTGCGGACACGCAACCCAAGTTCTCTGAAGGTTTGCACCCTCCTTGACAAATTCGAACGCCGGGAGGCCGAGGTGCCGATCGATTACAGTGGTTTTAAGATCCCAAATAAGTTTGTGTTCGGATACGGGTTGGACCTCGACGAGTACTACCGCAACCTGCCTTTTGTCGGTGTGGTCAAACCTGATAAGTACGTTCCCCCTGATTAGCGCTGGTTTCGATGGAAACCACCTTCAATCTGCCCGAAGACTTGCTTGACCATCTGCCCGAACCTGATCCGGAGCCATCCATCTGGGTGGTTGGTGGGGCGATTCGCGATCATCTTCTGGGAAGGACGTATTCCGATATCGATTTTGTCGTCGATGGGGATGCAATCAGCTTGGCGCGTTCTGTCGCCAATGCTCTCGGGTGGGATTTCTTCATCCTGGATGGTGACCGTGGCGCTGCCCGCATCCTGCACAGAGCGGTCTCTTCACGGATCAAGCGCATGGATTTCTCCAGCCTGCGTGGTGAAGGTATCCTTGAAGATCTCCGGTTCCGCGATTTCACGATTAATGCGTTAGCAATCGATCCCTTCAATCTATCACGGCTCATCGATCCCACCGGCGGACTCAAGGACTTGCGCTCGAAAAGGCTTCGCCCATGTGGACCCAGATCACTGCACGAAGATCCCGTGCGGGTGATCCGGGCGGTGCGCTTCGCAACCGACCTCGGGTTAAAAATGGAGCCTGAGACGACGGCCCAGGTCAGGGACGCCGCTGGTGAAATCGAGCAAGTTTCGATTGAGCGCACGCGTGATGAGCTCTTCTTGATCCTTGACAGCTCTCAAGCACATACGTCAACGCGTCTCCTTGATCAGCTCGGGGTCCTTTCAGCGATCTTTCCTCGGATCCCTGGCGCGAATCGTTCAGGCTCAGTTGAAGGCAGGGATCACCTGCAGTCTGGTCTGGACCGGGTCCGGGAATTTGTCAAGCTGACCGGAATTCTTCGTCCGGAACACGACCCTGAAGCGGCGGCTGATGCGATATTGGGCTCTGCATCCCTCCGGCTAGGTAGATTTCGGCAGCAGCTTCACGCCTATCTTCATGAGCAGTTGAGCGATGAGCGGCGGAGATATGGCTTGATCGTTTTTGCACTGCTTCAACATGTTCAGGAGGACAACAGCCTTCATCGTGGCGAATTCGAGTCTCATGAAGGAGATTGCACCCGGAGGGTCTCGGGCGAGCACCCGGCCGTCGAAGCGGCCCGGCGATTTCGTTTAAGCAGGGTGGAGTGCACATTCATTGGCGGGATCATGCAAGCATTCACGCGGTTGGAAGAGATAGATGGGGAGGATGCTCTCACCGATCTGGCGGTTTATCGTTATTATCGGGTGCATGGTTCTGCGGGTGTCGGTGCAGTTTTGCTGTATCTGGGGAATCTCCTGGCCGGATCCCCGGGACCCCCCGATGCGAGTGATTGGGAACGGCGGCTGCTCGCTGCACGCTCGCTCTGGGAGGGCTATTTTGAGCGCTATGGCGAACTCGTGAATCCGGAGCCGATTTTAGACGGCAGCGTGCTCATCGAAGAACTGGGCATGAAGCCCGGTCCTGAGATCGGGGAGCTCTTAGAGGCGCTGGTAGAGGCGCAGGTCACCGGCGAAATCCACGACCGGGGAGGGGCGATAGAATTCGCGCGACGCACCCTCAACCAGCGCTGAGTCGAAGGACACATCAGCAGTGCCTATCCCGGCGATTGGTCTGGATGGGATGCAAGGATTGGATATTGGTCAGGAGGACATCCATATCGGGATCGCTCAGGTTTTCGACCGAGCACGCATGCATGTGACTTGACGAGAAATTTCGCATAGTCATATTAATTGGCTGCAGGTTTTGAGTTCTCTTCCGGGCGGACCGGGATTGTTGCATTTTCAGTTGAAAATCCGGCAAGCATGGATAGGACATACACTCGCGTGGGCTGTTGTTTCAGATCAATCCAGTCGCTTATCAACTGAATCCCTCACCGGCATATTGCGCTAAGTAAACTACCCCGCCGCAAGCGGCGGGGCTTTGAGCCCTTCACTGCGACGGTCCTAACTAAAGCAACCGAGCTTG
>JARGGH010000039.1 GCA_029210945.1 Anaerolineales bacterium | reverse complement strand
GTCTTCCCATGGTCGATGTGGCCCATCGTCCCCACGTTCATATGCGGCTTTGTTCGTTCAAATGTTTCCTTGGCCATAATTCCATCTCCTTAAGCTTTCAAGAGTTTTTGCTGGTCTTTAGAGCCCTCAAAGGGATTTGAACCCTTGACCCCGTTCTTACCAAGAACGTGCTCTACCCCTGAGCTATGAGGGCACGACCGTAACAGATGCTTGTCATCTGCTGCCCCAGGTGGGCGGTGACGGATTCGAACCGCCGTAGGCTTATGCCAGCTGATTTACAGTCAGCCCCCGTTGGCCACTTGGGTAACCGCCCATGATCTGCCGCGCGCCGGCAGCCCCTTTTTCCTCCACGCTCGACGCAGACCTGCTTTTTGCAAGCCGACGACGGGAGTCGAACCCGTAGCCTACCGCTTACAAAGCGGTTGCTCTGCCATTGAGCTACGTCGGCATGACAACAAAACGCGCCTCACCTGCTCGGCGCCGTTTGATTATACCAGACTCCCCCGCCGACTATGCCGAGGCAGTGTACCAAGATTCAAGGGCATCGTCAATGTAACCCAAATTTTCGTTTCATTCGCCCGATTCACGCGCTTGCCCCGGGAAATTCACGCTTCTGCCACACATGGAACAGCGCGATCGATCCGGCAACCGCAGCGTTCAGAGATTCGACTGATCCACGCATCGGAATGCGAACAAGATAATCACAACTCTCCTGGACCAGACGGCGCATCCCGCTGCCCTCATGCCCCACAACCAGCGCGATCGGCCCGGACAGATCCACTTCTTGCAATGGGCGAGCCTGCCTCGCCCCCTCCAATCCTGCAACCCAGACACCCTGTTCCTTTAAAGTACGGATTGCCTGGGCGAGGTTATGCTGCGCGATCCGGATGTGTTCGCTAGCCCCGGAGGAAGCGCTGACTACCGCAGGTGTCACGGTGGCGCTCCGCTTGGTCGGAATGATCACGCCGTGCACGCCGACCGCCTCCGCCGTGCGCAGCAACGTTCCTAGATTCTGGGGGTCCTGGACCATATCCAGCAGCAGCAAAAAAGGAGCTTCTTCCGTGGAGCTCGCATGCCCGAGGATTTCGTCCAGGCTTACGTACCTGTACTCAGATGCCAGCGCCAATACGCCTTGATGATTGTCTGTCACCCGGTCCAATTCCGCCCTGGGCAAGCGGTCCACCCCCACGCCGTTGCGCTCTGCGCGCTCCATAATCTCGGCCAGTGGACCGGCCATCTCAACGCCGGATGCAATCCGAATTTTTTGGACCTCTCGCGACCCCGCGCGCATAACCTCCAGCACAGGATTGCGCCCGTAGATCCATTCTCCGTCACCCATCTTCACCTTTTCGACCCGTGATTAAACAAAAGGGCCCCAGCCGCGGATCGGCTGAGGCGCCACAGATCCGCGTAAGGTTAAGTGTGCCAGACAGTGCCGCCCTTGCTATCTTCGATCGTCACGCCCAACTCGCTCAGGCGATTGCGGATCGAATCGGCAAGTTCATACTGTCCCTGATCGCGCAATTCGCGCCGGACGTCAAGCAGCAGATCGATGAACGGACCGATCTCTGCCTGCTCTGTTTGCGAGCGATCGTCAAGCCGCAGGCCAAGCACACCGGTCAATTCTATTAGCGTGGCTTTTGCAGGTTCCAATGTCTTCTGGTCAGCGCCAGCTGAGCGGGCCTGATTAATTTCCTTGACAAGATCGAATAGATGCCCCAGTGCCCCGGCCGTGTTGAAATCATCGTCCATCGCCTTGTCGAACTGCTGGCGCGCTTTCTCCGCAGCAGCAGCCAGCTCCTCGCCGACCTCCTCATCCGCCTCGCTGCCCGGAATCGCGTCCCGCAGTGCGCCGCGCAAACGCGCCAGTCCTGCTTCCGCCTGTTCAACGACATCTTCGTTGAATGTGGCCGGGCTACGGTAGCTGGCGTTCAGGACCAGCAGGCGCAGTGCATCCGGATCATGATCCTCAAGAAAGGTCTCCACGTTGAGCACATTGCCGGTCGATTTGGACATCGCCGCACCGCTTAACTGCATCATCCCGTTATGAACCCAGTACTTGGCGAACCGTTTGCCCGTGTAGCTCTCTGATTGGGCGATCTCATTTTCGTGGTGAGGGAAAATCAAGTCATTCCCGCCGCCATGAATGTCGATCTGTTCACCGAGGTGGTGCAGGCTCATCGCAGAGCACTCGATGTGCCAACCGGGCCGGCCGGGCCCCCACGGGCTTTCCCAGGAAGGCTCGCCGGCCTTCGTCGATTTCCAGAGCGCGAAATCAGCCGGATCCTCCTTGCGCTCATCGATCCCCAGACGGGCACCGGCGCGCATCTCCTCCAGATCCCGCCTGGAAAGGCGACCGTAGTCCTCATCTTTCGAGACTCTGAAGAAAACATCGCCCTCGACTTCGTATGCGTAGTCCTTCTCGATCAAACCCTCAATCATTTTAATGATCTGATCGATTTCTCCCGAAACCCGCGGGTATTCTTCCGCGGGCAGGATATTTAACTTTTCAATCAACAGGTTGTACTCGCCGATATACTGTTCCGCCAGCTCCAGCGGATCCACTCCCAGGTCATTAGCACGCAGGATCACTTTGTCATCCACATCAGTGTAATTCATGACGTGGCGAACCTCATAGCCGCGATACTCCAGATAGCGTCGAATGACGTCAAAGACGATCGAGGACATCGCGTGACCCACATGTGCCGAGTCATATACAGTCGGACCGCAGACGTATAATTTGACCTGTTTGTCGTGCAGCGGCTCGAAGGTCTCTTTCTTGCGCGTCATCGTGTTGTAGATCGTCAATGCCATCTTAATCACTCCACTGCCCGTTCGCGATATTCACCTATGTCGGGTCTGGCGAAAATCATCCGCCCCGCGGCGGTCTGCAGGACCTTGGTAACCGTGACCGGGATCACTTTGTCGATATATTCCTTACCCTCTTCGACCACCACCATGGTGCCGTCATCGAGATAACCGACACCTTGCCCGCTCTCTTTGCCTTCCTGGATCACATTCACTTCCATCTGTTCGCCCGGCAGGAAGACCGCCTTGACCGCGTTGGCGAGTTCATTGATATTGAGCACGCCGACGCCTTGCAGTTCGGCGACTCGATTGAGGTTGTAATCGTTCGTCAGGACCTGGCTGCGGAGCTGCTTCGCCAGGATGACCAATTTGTCGTCTACTGCCCGCACACCCTCAACATCCAGGTCGACGATCCGGAACGAGATGTTGGGATCTTTCTGCAGTCGATTAAGGATATCGAGACCCCGGCGGCCGCGCTGCCGCCGCAAACCATCTGAAGAATCGGCGATATGCTGAAGTTCGTTCAAGACGAATGAAGGCACAAGCATCGGGCCAGCGATGAATCCAGTGCGCGCGATATCAAGGATCCTACCGTCGATGATCACGCTCGTATCCAATAAAACGGATAGGTTGTCTTGAGCAGCCGGCGCACTCGCACCACCGCTCCCAGCCGAAAAACGCTGACCGAAAACATTCATGATGTCATTCTGGCGGAGCACAAATAATGTCACGCTTAGATACCCAAATAAGACAGCTCCAAGAAAGGGCAGGATCTGGCTGAACGGCTGGGGGAGCAGTGAAAGCGGAAAGGCCAACAGCGCGGCGATGATTAAGCCGACAATTAACCCGACCAGGCCTGCGACCATCGTCCGCACAGACAGCTGGGAAGCTTGCTTCCGGAACGTTCGAATCGGCCGCGTGGTGATGAAGGGCGTCACGACCAGCCCCATCAATGCGCCTACCAGTCCGAAGACCAACGCCCAGAGTACCGTCTCCTCGCCGGCGGAGCGTCCCAGATAGGTTCCCAGATAAATCCCGCCAACGAAGAAAACAACCATGCCAATGATCCGTGCAATAAAATCGACGCTCATGAGTCCATCCTTCCTGTTAAACACAAAACACGGCATACGCCCGGTTTACGGCGCTTGCCGTGTTATCTGTTCCATCCCCCGCCATCTTCAAACGCTACCGCTGCGATCGTCGTGCTTCGCCTATCTATGTATTGTCCATACCGATCGCACAATTGAGGATGATCATCAAATAAGACCGGGCGTCGAGGGAGCAAGCTTTGAAAAGGATAAATATTCCCTCAAGCCTCATTATCATATCACGTTCAAAGCGAAAGTTCTATAGTTTTATGTATCTGGAGATCAGAAATCAGGGACTTGGGATCGGGAATCAGGGGCACTCAGTCACTCCGCCCCTCGGGCGCCCTGGAATTTTTCTCATTCCGAACGAAGTGAGGAATCCCCCGTGCCATGCTTATGCCTTTACGCTGCTCCGGAACATTGACACCTCTCACACGCATCCGGAGTCCGTCAGCTTGCTGACGGCTGCGCAGCAGAACGGAGATCGTGCGGCTGAGCGGTAGGTGCGCAGGCCTCATGATGGGGAATGCATGAAACGCAAGCCGCCGCTCAAGAACCTGTTTCGAGCTGGTCATGATGGCGATCCGATGATCGTGCTCCTGCCACGCATTCTGCTGGATCCGATCAGAAGTGACTTGCTGTTTGATCGTGACCTACCCCCCAGATGACGATCTCCTGGCCACTTGCATTCAAGCAGGACGCGAGCCCTGCCATGGAATCAAGAAGGCTCGCGTCCTGTTTTGGCATCGAAATTCAGGCGTTCGCTAGGGCAGCTGACCCACCACCTCGAACGTGGCCAGTACCTGGTCAAGGATGTCCCATTCCGATTCCTGTGTCACCACTGCCTGTAGATGGATCAGATAAGCGAACTGATCCTGGCGGGAAACCGCAGCGAGTTGGAAAAATGTCGACCCGCCTGAACCGCCGCACTTTTCAAAAAGATCGTATTTTCCTCGATATAACGCGTCTTCATAATCAAACCGACCGACGTATTCGCAGCCGTCCCCGTAGCCCTGAAATTGGTTCAGGAGCTCGACATAGCCGAGTTCGTTTGCAAGGTCATCTGAGGCGGCGAACATGACCCTGGGGGAGTCCCAGTAGTCGTAGTACCCTTGAAGATCCGGGGCCGCGGTGATGCCCCCGCCGACAACTTCATTATCGATGTACCACGGCGAACCATCGATTTCATTCCAGCCAGCCGGGACCTGCATGCGCACGGATTCGTAGTCATCAAAAACCCATACATACCCGCTGGAAGCGTCGTCTGACGTCGTGCTCCCTGTGGGCCCGGCCTCGCTCGGGAGCGGTCCGATCACTTCAAAGCTGTCGACGATGCGTTCGCCCGCGTCCCAATCACGATCCTGGGGCATCTGGACATGCAGCTCGATCAGGAAATCGTCAGGCGCGTCAACCGGCGCCGCGATCAGCAGGAAATAATCCGTACCCGTGCCCCCGCAGTCCATGAAGTAATCGGCCAGCCCGGCGTAGAGCCCGTCGTTGTATTCCTCGCGGCCATCATATACACAGGCCTGGAAATCTTCGTAGGCGCTGACCTCGTTCAAGTAGTTCTCAAGCCCGCCGAGCGCCTGGACGTTCGGGCTGACGTTAAAGATCAGTCCGGGCACGGTCCAGGATTCGATGAAGCCCTGCAAGTCGGGGGCGGCCCAGAGCGAGGCGCCGAAGATTTGATCGTCCTTGATCCATGCGGCTCCATCGACATCCGACCACTCCGTCGGCACTTCAACCTGCAGCACGCTGTAATCATCGAAGACATAGGTGTAGGAAGCATAGCTGGCACCAGTAGCCCCGCCATCGTTACTGCCCCCGGCAAAACTTCCCGCCGCGTTTAAAGCACGCCCGTTGATCTGACCTTCCAGCACTTCGCTGGTCGCGTAGCGCAGGACTTCAACCGACATCGTGGCGTCCGTCCCCTGCGTGCGGATGACATCGCAGTAGTCCGCCATCGTTCCATCGGTAGCCAGCACTAAGCCTTCCAGGGTCGTCAGAATGTCGCCGGCTTGAATGCCAGTCTCGTCCGCCGGGGTCCCAGAGGCGACCGATGACACCCAGATGCCTGAAAGCGACCCGTCACCGGAGCTTACCGCGACACCGTTAATTCCGAGCGAATCGACATCATCGCCGGTCTTCAAACGGGCAATGATCGAACGTGCGTCGGGGGCGTTGATGGCGAAGAACTGGTTCGTCGCGATTAGCGACGTCGCGTAGTTCACCCCCACAACCCTGCCGTCGCTGTCGACAAGCGGACCCCCGGAGTTGCCCGGGTTTATCGTCGCATCATGCTGAAGGACCGAATCGATCGAAGCCCATGATGTCTCACCATCAGCCTGTGCCTTCGACACGATGCCTTTCGTCAACGTGAACTCCGGATCGCCGAGCGGAAAGCCGGCCGAGTAGACCTCGAGGCCCACATTGATCTCGTCTGAATACCAGTCTAGATAATCGAACCCATCGCCCTCGATGTCGATGACCGCCAGATCTGAACATTCAGAGACGCCCAGGATCTTTGCATTGCGCGGACTATCTTCTCCCGCGACCCACACTCTCAGCAGTGCTGCTCCGGTCACAACATGGTTGTTCGTAACGGCGATCCCGGAGGGGTCGATGATAAAGCCCGAACCCGATCCGGCTGAGTTCACCTGCATTCCGACCTCGGGATCGATAAATGTGCCTTGCGCTTCAATCAGCACGGTTGCATTCTGGACGTCCTGCAATGCGGTCACGCCGCTCGCGCTCTCCTGATCGCCGGATGATCCTTTCTTCCCGCCGGTCTGGTCGGCGCTCTCCTGCCCCTCAACCGGTGCGGCCGTTTCCGGGTTTTCGGTCGAGCCGCAAGCAGAAAGCAGCAGCGACAGCACGAGAAGCAATGCCAGCCAACCCAGGTGTCGGTTTAGTCTCATAAAATTTTTCTCCTTCGCGTTTCTGTGGATGCTAAAAGAACGACTGCACGTCAGTATTCTGGACCTCTGCAAAATCGGAGCGAGCCTGGAGATCGACGCCCGGCCCAATCCAAGGTTGAGTATAGAGCAGTCAATCATGATCCAGCCTTTCAGATTCCTTGCAACCCCGGCTGGAAATTCACCCTCGATGCAGTACAATCCTCCAGCACGGGAGGCTGAAGATGCATATTTTGTTGACGAATGACGATGGAGTATACGCACCTGGTTTATTTGCGCTAGCGCAATCCCTGGCTGAGATCGGCGAGGTGACGATCGTCGCACCCGATCGCAACTGGTCGGCATCGGGTCATGTAAAGACAATGCACCGTCCATTGCGGGTGAACGAAACGAATCTACGGGATGGCACCCTCGCCTACTCCACCGATGGCGCGCCGTCCGATTGCGTCGCGCTTGCGCTGCTGGGGCTTGTGGAAAAGGAGATCGACCTTGTCGTGTCCGGAATCAATCCGTTGGCCAATGTCGGACACGATGTCACCTACAGCGGCACCGTGACCGCCGCGATGGAAGCCGCGATTTGTGGCGTTCCTGGCTTTGCCTGCTCAATTGATCCTCCCGAGGGATATAAGGGAGACATCGATTACAGGACAGTCGCCTCGCTGGCAGCCTCGATCATCGCCCAGGTGATGGGATGCAATCATCCAAAACAACTTGTGCTGAATATGAACTTCCCGTCCTGCCCCGAGGATCAAATTGAAGGCATCGCCGTCACGCGCTTGGGATTACGCGTCTACCGGGATTCGCTCGTCGAACGTGAAGACCCGCGCGGGAGAAATTATTACTGGATTGGAGGTGAAGCGCCAACCGGGGTCGCCGATCCAGGGACTGACATCTGGGCGCTCGCGAACAATTTTGTTTCGATCACACCGCTTTCCCTCGATCTTACGGATAAGGGCATGCTCGCAACGCTGGAAGCGTGGGACATTAAACTAAAGAGGTGATACGCGCATCACCTCTTCATTGTCGATTTGCAGTCGATCCGAAAACCTGACTACCTCATGAAGCGACGCTCTCCACCAGCGGGTCAACCCGCACAGCGGACACCTTGTACTCCGGGATCTTCGCCTGCGGATCGAGATGCTTGGGTGTAAGGATATTCGCGGCCGCTTCGGCGAAGTGGAAGTTCATGAAAACCGTGCCCGGCGGCGAGCGGCGCGTAACCACTGCCCGGGCCTCAATCGAACCTCTTCGAGAGGTGACCTGCGCCAATTGTCCCTCTTCCAGCCCAATCGCGAGCGCGTCGTCCGGATGAATCTCAAGTTCAGCTTCAGGCGCTAGCGAATCCAGACCCGGGGAGCGGCGCGTCATCGTACCGCCGTGCCAGTGGAAGAGAATCCGCCCGGTGGAGAGGATGAAGGGGTACTCATCATCCGGCATCTCGGCCGGCTCGATATATTCGATCGCACTGAAAAGCCCTTTGCCGCGCGCGAATTTGCCAACATGCAGGATTGGGGTCCCTGGATGGTCGGCCGACGGGCAAGGCCATTGAATCCCGCCGCTCTCGAGTCGATGGTGGGACATCCCGGCATAAGAGGGGGTTAGCTTTGCGAGTTCTTCGAACACGCTGGATGCACGCTCGTATTCCCAATCCGCACCCATCTTGCCGGCCAGTTCGGTGAGGATCACCCAATCCGGCTTGGACTCGCCCCGCGGTTCCAGCGCTTTACGTATCAGATGCACCCTGCGTTCGGTATTAGTGTAGGTACCTTCCTTCTCGGCAAAACTCGCCCCGGGGAGTACGACGTCCGCCATAAGCGCCGTCTCATTGAAGAAAATGTCCTGCACCACAAGGAAGTCCACCTCCCGCAACGCCTTTTCGACATGATGGAGGTCGGGGTCAGAAAGCATCGGATTCTCGCCGACGATATAGATCGCCCGGATATCTCCGGATAAGGCGCCGTCCATAATCTCGGTGACTGTCAGGCCCGGCTTGGGGCTGAGACGGTCCAACGGAACGTCCCAGCCTTTCGCAAATTTCATCCGGACTGATTCGTCGCTCACCGCCTGGTAACCGGGAAAGACATTCGGCAGCCCGCCCATGTCGCAAGCACCCTGGACGTTGTTCTGACCGCGGAGCGGGTTGCAGCCCGTTCCCGGCCGTCCGATGTGGCCCGTGAGCAGAGCAAGGTTGGCGAGCGATTTGACATTGTCCGTTCCGGTCGTGTGCTGGGTGATCCCCATCGCCCAGAAGATCGCCGAGGCTTCTGCGCGGGCGTAGAGACGGGCGGCCTCCACGATATCCTGCGCCCTGACACCGGTGATCTGCTCCGCCCGCTCAGGGGTCCACTCTTCGACCGACGCTCGATAATCTTCGAAATTTTCTGTGCGCGCACCGACAAATTCGCGATTCTCGAGACCTTCAGCGAGGATGACATGCCCCATGGCGTTGACCAGGGCGACATCCGAGCCGGGCCGGTGGCGAAGGTGCAGGTGGGTAAAAGGAGTCAGCCCGATGCGCCGGGGATCGGCGAGGATCAACTTCGCGCCGTGCTCCATGACGGCTTTCTTCATCTGCAGGCTGAGCACCGGATGGGCTTCGGTCGTGTTGCTCCCGATCACGAAAAGCACCTCGGCGTCGACAATGTCCGAGATCGAGTTGGTCATCGCCCCCGAGCCCAGCGTTGTGGCCAGACCGGCCACGCTGCTGGAGTGTCAAAGACGTGCGCAGTGATCGACGTTGTTCGTCCCCACAATCCCGCGTGCCAGCTTCTGGATGAGGTAGTTCTCCTCATTCGTACACTTTGCGGAAGCCAGAAATGCGATCGAATCAGGACCAAATTCCTGGCGGACCGCTTCAAGGCGCTGCGCGGTGTGATCAAGCGCTTCATCCCAGCCCGCGGGCAGGAAAGCGGCGTCTCTCGAAGCGCGCATCATTGGTGCGCCGAGACGGTCGGGAGCATGCACGAAGTCGTAACCAAAGCGGCCCTTCACACACAGGTTTCCGTAATTGACCTGGTTATCAAACCTGCCCGACACACGAAATATGTACCCGTCCTGTAGATGGAGATCCATCTGGCATCCCACCCCGCAGTACGGGCAGGTTGTCGGTACCGTACGTTCGGCTGTTAGCATCTCAACCTCCACGATCCAAATGCGGCCCCTTGAGCGACCGCTGGTTCTTGCCGTTCCGCCGCGTGACCTGGAAAATATCCTCGGGCGCGACACCTTGTTCAAACAGAAATTCGCGCTTGCCCTTCAATGCGCCGGTCGGGCAAACGCCAACACATTGCCCGCAGAACACGCAGGTGGTCTGCGGGATTGGTTTATCGAAAAACGTGCCGATGCTTGAATTAAAGCCCCGGCCGCTGAAATCGATCGCGTAGGTGTACTGGGCGTCCGCTGCGCAAACCTGCACGCAGCGCCAGCACATCACGCACTTGGCATAGTCGCGGATGTACATCGGGTTGTCGTCGATCATTTCGGGCTGGCGCCTCTTGCCGCCCTCGAAGCGCTTGGGCTGGGCATCGTAGCGCTGCATGAGTTTGTGCAGTTCCGGCGCTTCCGATAGGTCTACAGTAGACGCCAACATCTCGAGGATCGTCTTGCGCGCGCTCTGCACCCCTGGAGAATCGGTATGGACCACGCTGCCCTCACTGGCTTCCGCCACACAGGCCGCCTGCATTCCGCGCACCCCTTCGGTCTCGACCACACAGAGCCGGCATAATCCATTCGCGGTTGTATGTGCGAAGTAGCAGAGCACCGGAATCTCGATCCCGGCTGCTTCGGCAGCCTTCAAAATCGTCGTCCCGCGTTCAACATTGACTTCAGTTCCGTCGATTGTCAGACTGATTGAATCTTCCACGATCTACCACCTTATGCGCTAGTTGACCTATCTTGTTTGCACCGGGTTGCAGCGGATCACAACCGATCCGGCAGCTCATCCCCGGTAATCGTTGCTCCCCCGACCTGCAGTCTTTCCGGGTGCGCATACACCCTCATCGTATTGCGACGGACATAACCGATCAACGTCACGCCGAATTTGCGGGCCAGTTCCACCGAGAGAGAGGTCGGCGAGTTGCGCGAAGCGACAACCGGGCAGCCCATGCTCACCGATTTCATGAGCATCTCGGAGGATATCCTGCCCGTCACGAGCAGCACCCCGCCCTGAGTTTCAATGCCGGCCTGAAGACAGATGCCCAGCAGCTTGTCGACGGTGTTGTGCCGGCCGACGTCCTCAGCGCTGGCCCGCAGTTCCTTGCCATCGCTCCAGCCCGCGGCATGAACGCCGCGGGCGCGTGCGTACAGACTTTCCGCGTGCTGCAAACCGTTTAACCAATCAAATATGCGTTCAGCATCAACTTTGAATGAGCGATCAAGGGATGGCAGCTCCGTCTCGGGATCACGGAAAGTGATCCCGCCTCCACACCCCGACGTGATTATTTTCCGTTCCGGTTCATCGATCACGTGTTTCAGCCAGACATCCGCACAGCACCCGTTCTTGCTCAGGTAGATGTGGTCGATCGCTCCGGGGTCCTCAAGAAAGCCTTCATTTGTCAGGAAGCCAATTGCGAGAGCCTCCTGGTCACGCGGGGTGGCCATCATCGTTGCTAATTCACGCCCGTTCACATAGATCGAGATCAACGACTCGTTAATGACCTCGCCTTGTTGGAGCTGAAAGCCATCTCTGACTTCAAACCATTCCGCGGATACCGCACCATCGCTCATACGAATAGCATCACCTGGATAACCCTGATCGATCAATCTGCCATGAGCTCCGGCCATTTTTTCACAGCTGAGAGGATCGCCGTGCCAGCCGTCATCCCAAGTCCGCAAAGTGAGGCGTTGGTCATCGCGAAACCGACGTCATCGAGCGCTTCGCGGTCGCCTTTCTTCGCTTCACCCTCTGCGAACCGCCCGACAATCTCCAATTGCCGCTGCGTGCCAAGCTGGCACGGGAAGCACTTTCCGCAAGATTCGTGGGCAAAGAAATGGGCCAGGCTGACCAGGAACTGCATTAAATCGCGCTCCTGGTTGATCACCGTGACCACGCCTGAGCCCAAGGACAACCCGGCCGCCTGCAGGTCCTCGAACGTCATCGGAAGGTGTAGTTCAGCCGGTGTCGCGAAAGCGCCCGCCGCTCCGCCCAGCAGGACAGCCTGCAGGTCCCCGGTAACGCCCCCGGCCATGTCGATTAACTCCTGCAGCTGCACCCCAAAGGCGACCTCGTAAACTCCCGGGCGCTCGACATCTCCGGAGAGGCAGAAAAGCTTCGAACCTGGCGATTTCTCCGTGCCTTTCGCGCGGTAAGCTTTGACGCCATTCGCTAGGATCCATGTCGCCGTGCACAGCGTCTCCACATTGTTGATCGCGGTTGGTTTGCCAAAGAGACCATGGGTTGTGGGAAAAGGTGGCTTAAGCCTGGGGAAGCCGCGTTTGCCTTCAATCGATTCGAATAGCGCCGTCTCCTCACCGCAGATATATGCTCCGACGCCTGATCGGATCTCAAGATCGAACGTGAATCCGGTGCCGAGAATATTCTCGCCAAGATAACCGGCATCTCTCACGCGACCGATCGCCTCGGATAGAATGCGCCTCGCCCGCGGGTATTCCCCTCGGATATAGAGGTATCCACTTTTTGCACCGATCGCATACCCGGCAAGCAGGATCCCCTCGATGACCGAAAAGGGATCGCCTTCCATCAACGCCCGGTCCTTAAAGGTTCCTGGCTCAGATTCGTCCGCATTGCAGACGATGTAACGCGTTTCACCCGGAGCCGCAGCTGTGTATTCCCATTTCAAACCGGTCGGGAACGCAGCCCCTCCGCGACCGACAAGACCGGATTTCTTAATCGTCTCGACGACATCCTCAGGCTGCAAGTCCTTGATCGCATCCTTTAGGGCTTGAAAACCGCCGAGCCGTTCATACGCGGCCAGGTCGGTCGGGTCGATTACGCCGCAACGGGCCGTCAGCCAGCGCAGGTCTCCATCGACAACACCCGGCGGCGCCTCCTCGGGTGACGCGATCCATGACGCCGGCTCGCGGGGATCAATCCCGGCGACCGGGGTATCACCGACCAGCGCGGCGGGCGCATGGTCGCACAGACCAAGGCACTCGACCGCCTCCACCATAAACCGCCCATCTTGAGATGGTACATCGCGCTCCACACCCAGATGATCGCATGCCGCGGTGCACGCCTCTTCTCCACCGACCATCGCACACATCGGGCTCGTACAAACCCTGATGATGGTCTCCCCCACCGGGCGGCGATAGAGCATGCTGTAGAACTCGATCACCCCGTGAATCTCGGCTAACGGAACCCGTAAATCCTGGCCAATTTGCTCGACAAGCTCCTCAGACAGGTAGCCGAATGCTCGCTGTGCCTCCAACAGGGCCGGGATGAGCGCCGTTCTTCCGGACTCGCTCTGTCCGTCGACGATGGCGTTCAGGGTCTCTCTATCAAAAACATGTGTCTTTGTCGTCATTGCATCTCCTGTGAACAAAATACCGCCTAGAGATCCTGCCGGCAACTGAAGATCATCCCCGATTCCCGATCGATAATCGCCCGAGAGCAAAAACCGCCTTCATTATATACCTTGCACTGGTTGACCGCTCTCCCGCGCTGGCATACAATCTGCGACATGCCTCTTGAACAGAACGAGATCCTCAACGATCGCTACCGTATCGATGGACAGCTCGGCAAGGGCGGTATGGGTACAGTCTACCTCGCCCACGACCGCACGCTCGATATCCATGTGGCCGTCAAAGAAAATCTCAACCTGAACCCTGAATCGGAGAGACAGTTCCGACGTGAGGCAAGGCTGCTGGCATCCCTGCGTCATCCAAACCTTCCGCGCGTCACCGATCATTTCATCCTCGAAGACCGCCAGTACCTCGTCATGGACTACATCGCCGGCACCGATTTACACACCCGCAGCATGGAAAAACCGCCGAGCGTCGAAGAGGTGCTTGATTGGGCGGACAGCGTTGGAGACGCGCTCGCCTATTTACACATTCGTCAGCCGCCGGTGATCCACCGCGACATCAAGCCGGCGAATCTCAAACTGCAGCCAGACGGCAATGTCGTCCTGGTCGACTTTGGCATCGCCAAAGAGTCCGACCAGGGAATTACCACGACCGGCGCGCGCGGCCTCACCCCGGGATTCTCTCCACCCGAGCAATATGGCGATCAGCGCACCGATGCGCGCAGCGATCAGTATGCACTCGCCGCCACAATCTATTCTCTGCTCACCGGCCAGCGGCCCGCAGACAGCATCAAGCGGATGCTCGGCAAAGAGCAGCTGAAACCTGCACGCGAATTGAATCCGGCGATCCCCGAACATGTTGACGCAGGGCTGCAGCGCGCCCTCGCCCTGGACAAAGATCAACGTTTCCCAAGTGTGGTCGAGTTCCGCAAGGCGCTGCGCGGCGAGCTGGACATGGAAACCGTCCGCGCCTCGCTCCCCTCGCTTGATGGCGCCACGATCCCGGCGCGCCGGTCGAGCAATCGGGCAATCTGGATCGGCGGTATCGCCGCAGTGGTGCTCGTCGGCGGCGGACTGGCGCTTGCCCTGAGCGGAGCGCTGCCTTTCCTGCGCTCCGAGCCGACCTCGACGCCAACGCATACCGCCGCAGTCGCCGTAGTGCTGCCCACTGAAACGATCGCACCCTCTCCGCTGCCGCCCGAAGCGACGCAGACCGCGACCACGGCACCGACCGCAACCGCACCGGCCTCTCCCACCCCGGCGCCGATCACGCTCGGGGGTGCCTCACGGATCGCGTTCGTCAGCGACCGGGAGGACGGCAGCACATTGCAGATCTGGACAATGAATCCCGATGGATCCGATCCGCGCCAGTTGACGTTCGGACCCGGCGATAAGTCGCAGCCACGCTGGTCCCCCGATGGCACCAGGCTGCTCTACGTCGCTCCGGGCGGGCGGGATGAATTTGGCAACGACTTCGGCCTGGATATCTTCGTCGTCAACGCCGATCGATCGGGCGAAACGATCAACCTTACCCAGAGCATCGGCGACGATTTCGATCCAGCCTGGTCGTACGACGGGAGTCAGATCGCGTTCACGAGCACGCGCGTCAACGAGCTGCGCCAGGTCTTCCTGATCGGTGTGAGCTGTGAACCCGCACCTCAAACCTGTGCGGTCGCTCAGAACCCCGACAACCTCACCGAAGGGTTTGCGGTCGAGTACCAGCCTGCCTGGGCGCCAGACAACAATCGACTGGCGGTGATCGCCTCGATTAATCAGGCGCCCGGACGCATCTTCCTGCGCCCGGTCATCCGGGAGGAAAACAAAACCGGTGATCCAGACGAAGGGCAAGCGCGCATGTTCGACGTGCGCGATCGTATCATCGGCGCTCAGGAGCTGAGCTGGTCAAGCGACGGCGAGTTTCTAGTATTCAGCTGGATCATCAGCCGCGGCCGCGAGGAGATCTACATCGCCTCGCTCGCCAATCCCGGCCTGGACCCGGTGCAGCTTACCAACAGTCTGGGTAACAAAGAACCGGCGTTCTCACCCGACGGGCAGTGGATTGCGTTCACCACCACGCGCGACCAAAACCCCGAGATCTACATCATGACCAACAACGGCTCCGGGCAGAAGAACCTGACCAACGATCCCGGACGCGATCTCCAACCCGATTGGCTCCCGTATTCGTCCCCATGAGACCGGTTGCGACGTTCTCGACCCGATCAACCAGCCGCTGCTAACGCGTCCATGCAGATTCTGACCGTCGATATCGGGACCGGGACCCAGGACATTTATGTCCTCCGCACAGGGATGAGCCCTGAAAACGGCCTCAAGCTGGTCATGCCCTCCCCGACGATGCTCACCCGTCGGAAGATCCAGGCAGCGACGGAGCAGGAAACCGACATCTTATTAACCGGTGTCACGATGGGCGGCGGGCCCAATCACTGGGCTGCCGAGGACCACCTCCGGGCCGACTTCAACGTGTACGCGACCCCGTCCGCGGCTCGCTCCTTCAACGATGACGTTGATCTGCTGCAGCGGGAAATGGGCATCACGGTCGTCAGCGAGGATGAAGCGCTCTCATTAAAGGACGTCCGGAAGATCGTCCTGCGGGATTTCGACTTTGAAGCGATCGCGAATTCTTTCGATGCATTCGCCGTCAAACTCGATCCTGATGCGGTTGGCGTAGCTGTCTTCGATCACGGCGAAGCGCCCCCGGATGTCTCGGATCGAAAATTCCGCTTCGATTTCCTGGCAGCGCGCCTGCAAGAGCAAAACCGGCTTTCGGCATTCGCCTTCCTCTCCGATCAGGTCCCGCCGGCCCTCACCCGCATGAAGGCTGTCGCAGCCAGCGCCCAACTGGATTGCCCCCTGGTGTTGATGGACACCGCACCTGCCGCCGTGCTGGGCGCCTTGCAGGATCGACGGGTCACGGCACGTGCTCGCTCATTGATCGTCAACCTGGGCAACTTACATACCCTGGCATTCCGCCTCCACGACCAGCGCGTTGAAGGTCTCTTCGAACACCACACCGGGCTTCTCGATCAACCCCATCTCGAAAGACTGCTGCGCGAGTTAGCCGCCGGGACCTTGCGCCGCGAGCAGGTTTTTGCCGAAAATGGCCACGGCGCGTTGATTCTCGAATCCGACCCGCTGCCGCTCGATGAACCAGGCTTCGAGGTCGTCGTCACCGGGCCGCGCCGCTCCATGCTTGCAGATTCGAGGCTGCGCCCGTATTTCGCCGTTCCACACGGCGACATGATGCTCACAGGTTGTTTCGGGCTGCTCTCTGCCATCACCGATCATGTCCCCGGGGTGGGCACTGAGATTAGCGCCACTCTCGCAGGCGACTACAATGGAAACGCGCCATGGGAAACTGAAGCCTGATCCTGACGATCGAATCTGTTGTCACAAATCCCCGGTGAGGGCCGTTATACAGTTGAATAAGCAAACGCACACCGATCATCACGCCTAAAGGAGACCAAAAATGAAGATCAGAAACCGTTCCCTCCTACTGCCCGTGCTGGCGATATTGCTCGCCATCATGGCCTGCGGATTACCTTCATCCCAGGCAGATATCGATCTCGCCGTCACTCAAACGCTGGAAGCATTAGCCAGGACGACCGGCGGGGAAGAGGTGGGGGACCAGCCGCCCGACGAAACCGGCGATGTCCCGGCAGCGACCGAAGAGCCGGCCGTAGTCGAGGAACCTACCGTTGAGCCGACCGCCACCCCGACCGTCGAGCATAAAGTCTTCCCCACGAGTCCGGGCGGCGTCGCGAGTTTCATGACGGATCGCTCAACAGCCGCCCTCGCCTCTGAACGTCGTGCGATCGCAGATAACTTCGATATCAACCTGCTCGAACGACCGTTCACATCCTCAGAGATGAACTATCAAGACTATCTCGACATCACCCGCGGCGAACTCAGCCTGAACGGACCCTTTGTCTACGTCACAATCTATCTCGAAGGCAGTGCGCCTGCCGATGCCGAACCCACTTATGGCGTGGAGGTCGATACCGACCTCGATGGCCACGGCGACTGGTTGATCATGGGGCTGGTCCCACCGGGAAGCGATTGGACCACGGATGGTGTGCGAGCGTGTCGGGACGCCAACGGCGATGTGGGTGGGCCGACCCCGATGCGATCGGATTCGCCAAATTCCGCCCGCGATGGCTACGAGGACTGCGTCTTCGAAAATGGGTACGGGATCGGTCCAGATGAAGCCTGGATCCGGCGGGACCCCGGTCAGTCCGATCGCGTTCAAATCGCGTTTATGTTCTCCCTGATCGGTTCCGATGGTGAGTTCCTCTGGGGCGCCTGGGCCGATGAAGGCGTCAAGGAGCCCGGCTGGTTCGACTACCACGACCACTTCACGTTCCCCGAGGCGGGCTCGGCGGCTTCGAACAGCAGCGAGTACCCGATCAAGGCGCTCGCGCTGGTCGATAACACCTGCCGCTGGGGCTACGGCTTCGAACCCACTGGTTCTGAACCAGGAGTGTGCTTTATTCCACCGACTCCGACGCCAACATTGACGCCAACGCCAGTGCCGCAGGGATCCATATCCGGGTATGTATACGAGGGTTATGGAGGGCCCGGACCGTCAGGGACCCGGATCTCGGGTGTCTCTGTTCGGCTTGGGCAGGGAGCCTGCACTTCGAGCGGGTACAGTTCAAAATCTACAAACAGCGACGGTTTCTACAATTTTACCGGTCTCCCAGCGGGGACATACTGTGTCACTGTCATCAGCAGTTCTCTCCCTCCAGCGACATATGGGTGGTCTGTCTATTACCCAAGCGGATTCGGGGGATCTCCACCTCCTAATCCTTACCAAGAGGTGACCATCGCACCGGATGGAACTGTAACTGGGATCAATTTCGGTTTCGGGCGAAATATCGGATAATTCAACTTAAAGGATAGTCCGAGGGCCCCGGCGTCCGCCGGGGCCCTCGTAGATCTTGTTATTGTTTATTTATGGTAAATTCAATGGGTTCAGTACTCGCTTTATTTCCTGCTAGATCGAATACATCTGCATAAACTTCGTGAGATCCTAGAGTTCCCATCTGCCAGCGAATGGAAAAGGGCTCCTCACTGACTGTTGCGACTTCCTCCCCATCGATGAAAAATACAACCCTTTCTATGCCGAAACTGTCCTGAGCATCAACTTGAATCGCGACCTCCTCCGTGCGACCTCCGCTGAAGATTTGACCTTCCTGCGGGAAAACTAACTCCCCGATCGGCGGCTCATTATCGACCGTGACATGCACA
>JARGGH010000038.1 GCA_029210945.1 Anaerolineales bacterium | reverse complement strand
AAGCCGGCTACGATATCCGCACCGTCCAGGACCTGCTCGGCCATAAAGATGTCAAGACAACTATGATCTACACCCACGTGCTCAAGAAGGGTCCTCTCGCCGTCCGCAGCCCGCTCGATGCGGGTCTCTGAATCCCCCGATTCGTGCCGGCGACGATAAAAGCGTTTCTTTCAAGGAATCGACTCGATTCCTTGAAGGCAAAAATATTTTCCTCCTGCGAAAAAAATTTTTCCTGTAAGGAGTCTGAGAATCTCCAGTAAGGATGACCACTTCTCCGGATTGGCTGTTGAACATCCAGCAAGGGCCAAGATTGCCTCCCATCGCTGGATGGGCGCGCCGCCTGCCGCACTCTGCATTTTCACGAAGCGAAAGCCCCGGCACATACCGGGGCTTATGCCCAACACACACTGGTTAAGCCGCTCTCTACCTTGTTAATTGACTCACTCCGGACAGCGGCACGACACTCCGGCCATCCCTACGAAATACGTGCCTCCAGCCGCCTCACACGTCGGCTGGTCCATGTCGCCCCGGCATACCGGCGCAGCCGTCGCCGTTGGCATCGCCGGTACGGACAGGATCGGCGCATCCCCACCACCCTTGATCTCAACCGAACCCAATGCGATCCAGCATTTCAACGCGATGTCATTGATCTCCCGCTCGAAGTATCCCCAGGTCCGGTCGGGGTTGTACCCCAGCAACGTCAATTCCGTCCCGGCTTCAAACGCAGTCAAATCATCGAAGACCGGGTCGGGCCCCTTGCGGCAGAAGGCGTTCTTGATGAGTACCGCCTCGGGGACGATAAATAGCAGTTCAGTCTGCGCCACCCGGAACTGAACGTACTTCACGTCCTGGGTAACCCCGTTCTGCAGCAGGACGAATTTCAGTGTGTACAACCCCGGGGGCAGTCCGAACAAATCGAAGCGATCCGCCGGGTTGAAATCAACCCGCCCGCCCGGGTTGACGGTGGCATCAAACGTTCCAACATTCTCGAGCACGCTCAGGTTCTCGTTCTGCAAGGTCACATCCACGTGAAAGTCGTAGGCCGCATCGGTCATGTTCTTGATGCCAAAGACATACTCCACCTCATCACCGAGATCCAGCGCCTTGAACTGCGAGTCAAACACCGGGTCGGTCGGAAGCACGCCCCGCAGGTCTTCATGGAAATAGCCGTTCTCATGCCCGAGATCGCCGTCCCAATCCCAGTTCGTCGCCGGCTGCTCCGTGGCGCCATCGATCAGCGCAACCGAGCCGGGAAAACCATCATCCTTCTGTGGAAACAGCCACAGCACGCCCCGGCGCGCGTTGGCCGGTCGCGGTTCGGCGTAAAAGACGACCGTGTCGATCACCTCAATCTTGGGTGCGGTGATACTGTCCATCACCTCCTGGCGGTAGGCTGCCCACGTCTTCGCCGTGTTCAGCGAGACCGAACTGGGATCGTTGAAGTAATACTCGTTCCCATTGCTTCCGGTAATCGTGCGGCTGTGACCTGCCAGGCTGGAACCCCAGGCGACCGGCCGGCGTGAACCATTCACCCCCCAGACAAACGACTCGACGTACGCCTGGAACGAGTCGAAGAGATTATCGGCAAATCCGTAATCGACATGCTTCTGAATACCTTCCGAAAAACTGAAGTCATACCAGACCGCAGCGCTCCAGTTCCAGATAATCACCTCGACATTGCCATCTGAAAAGCTCTGCTTTACGTCTGCAGGGACGCTGTACCCGCCCGCGCCCAGAAGCCAGTTGAAAAAGTATCCCTTGTTAAAAGGCTGGCCGGCCTTCCCCGCCAGGTACCAGTTGCTCGATTCACCCCACACCGCCCCGAAACCTCCCACCGGCCAGCTCCCCTGATGGTAGTTCACCACGTTCGTCATCGCCGTCGGGCTGCACCACGCCGGCGTCCGCTGCTGGTAGGTGGGCACAGCCAGTGGATCGTAAAGGCTGACCATCTGCAACAGGGCTTCGTGATCCAAAAGTTTAAATACCTGATATTTACCCGCGCCAACGACCGGGAAGTGGATCCCCTCCTCAACCACGCGGGCGCCAACGACAGAAGGGAATCCCGCTGTCGGCTCCGCCCAGACCATGTAAACAAATGAACCCTCCGGCGCCGCTTCCTTCGCGCTCCCCTCCAGCGGGACCGTCATTCGGATCTGACCGATCTGCTGCGCATCTCCGAAATCCACGACGTACTCGGCACTGGCGGGAGTTAACGGGCTGCCCGCTGAAAACGGCACCCCCTCCCCGGCCTCCTCAACGACGACCTCAGCCTCTCCGCTCAGCGCGCCCGCCGCGAGGCTCAGCTCGGCGCCTCCGGGCTCTCTAACTGTCGTCTCTTCCTGCGGTTACATCGGTGGCTCGGTCGCCGCTGCCGTGGGCTGATCGGGTGTTTCCGGGGTGTCCTCGGTTCGGGATTCAGTCAATGAACAGCTCAGACTCGCGAAGAGAAGTGCCAGGACTGCCAGGAAAACGATGTATTTCCGGTTCTGGCTCATGTCATGTCTCCAAACGGGTAGGAATTCCAGGGGATGGAATTCTGCCAGGATTGCAGCAAATATAGTCGAACTGCCAGACCCGCACAACCATTCAGAGCCCCCAGTCCATGAAGAGGAGCCTGAGAGCTGCCCAGACCAGGTGCCCACCTCCCCATCATCGCGAGCAGCGCCATCGAAAACCCGAAATTAATATGGAGTCCGAAGGCTTGCCTTCGGTGCCGGCGAAAGCCGGCAAAGATCCAATCGGCCCCTGTCTTGCCGATCAAATCCAGGAACAATCTCGTTCGCACCGCTTCGCAGCCGTCAGCAAGCTGACGGACTCCGCACGCAGTTCGCCGATCTCGGCCAGGTGCCCACCTCTCCGTCATCGCGAGGAGCGAAGCGACGACGCGATCTCCCTCTCGCATCAAAGAGATTTCCCCGCGCCTTCAGCCCTTCGCAACGACGTTTCTGTTCCCGGGTGCCTGATTCCCTGATTCCGGATCCCTGATTCCCAATTCCTATTCACCAATCCCTTCTCCCTCCAACTAGACATCCCACCTCATCTGACGTATAGTCTTCTCGAACACACCAGTCTGATGGAGGGTATCCCTATGGATCGACTCAAACGTGAATTCTCGACGCTCACCATCGTCCTCATCCCTGTCGCAATCGCGCTCAACATCGCCATCGGCACACTCGTGCTCAACCTCAAAGTCCCGCTCTACCTCGACTCGATCGGCACCGTGCTCGTCGGCGCGCTCGTCGGTCCCTGGGCCGGCGCGGTCACCGGCTTCCTGGCGAGCTTCGTGTGGACGCTCACCGGTTTGTTCCCGCAGGCGATCGCCTGGGTGGGCGTCGCCGCCATCATCGGCGCCCTCGCCGGCGCTTTTCGCTCGGGCGACTGGTGGGAGAAATGGTGGAAATCGATCCTCGCCGGCCTGATCACCGGCGTGATCGCCGCGATCCTCTCCGCACCGATCGCGGCCTACGTCTTCGGCGGCGTGACCGGCAGCGGCACCGACGCCCTCGTCGCCCTCTTCCGCGCCACCGGGCTTGACATGCTCGGCGCGAACATGGCCCAGGGCGTCGTCTCTGACCCCATCGACAAGGCCGTCACGTTCTTCATCATCTGGGCGATCTTGCGCGCCCTTCCGGGCCGCCTGAAGGCCCGCTTTTCTGGCGACTGAGCAGCCGCCGCAGCACGCTAAATAACACGCGCAGGAGGTCCAGCCAGAACGGGTCTCCTGCGCAGTGATTATCTGCGATGTCCACACCAACCCTCTACCTGCCGCGTGATAGCCGCCTTCATCATCTGCACCCGCTCACCAAGCTGGCGCTGATCGGCCTCGCGATCGTCGCCGGCGCGACACTGCCGGTCACATTATGGGTCATCGCCGTCTATCTACTAATCCTGATGCCCCTCGCCGCATGGGGGAAGGTCCTCCCCGCCTTCCTGCGCTCGAGTCTGCTTCTGATCTGGCCTTTCGCGCTCTCACTCACCCTTATCCAGGGCTTTTTCGCCCCCGGCGAGCACATCCTGCTTCAGTTGGGACCGCTCTCGTTGAAACTCGAAGGCATCCAGCTCGCCGCAGACTACACCGCCCGGATCCTCGTCTGGCTCAGCGCCGTGATCTTGCTCATGCTCATCACCCGCCCCGATCAACTCATGCTCGCCCTGACCGAGCGCGGCCTGCCGCGCCAGATCGGGTACATCATCCTGACCGCACTGCAGATCATCCCGCGCTTCCAGCAGCGCGCTGAGACGATCCTCGATTCACAGCGCGCCCGCGGCCTCGAGACCGAAGGAAACCTCGTCAAACGCCTGCGCGCCCTCGTCCCGCTCGTCGCACCGCTCATCCTGAGCAGCATCCTCGAACTCGACGAACGCGCCATCGCCCTCGAAGCGCGCGGCTTCACCCGCGCCGGCCCTCGCACCAGCCTCACCACACTGAAAGACACCGCCCCTCAATCCGCCTTTCGCTGGCTCTCCTTGATCGTGATGCTGCTGCTCATCCTGGCGCGGGCAGCCGGATGGATGACGGCATGATCCGGCTGGAACGCTTCTCATTTACCTATCCGGGCGAGGATCAGCCCGCCCTCAGCGATCTCAGTTTCGAGGTCCCGGCCGGGCAGTTTTACGGCCTGGTCGGACCGAACGGTGCCGGAAAATCGACGCTCTGTTATGCGCTCGCCGGCATGATCCCCCACTATTTCAAAGGCACGCTGAGCGGCAGCCTGACGGTCGCCGAGATCGATATTGCGCAATCCTCGCTGGGAGAACTGGCCGGCACGATCGGGTTGGTCTTCCAGAACCCCTTCAACCAGATCAGCGGCTCGCGCTTCAGCGTGCGCGGCGAGGTTGCTTTAGGCCTGGAAAACCTCGGGGTCCCGAGAGATCAGATCACAGATCAGGTGGACGAAACGCTCGAGCAATCAGGGCTTGCAGACCTGGGTGAGCGCTCCCCTTTCGCCCTCTCGGGCGGTCAGCAGCAGCGCCTGGCGATCGCCTCGATCCTCGTCATGCAGCCCGCCGTCCTGATCCTCGACGAACCGACCTCCCAGCTCGACCCGGTCGGCACCAGCGAGGTCTACGCGCTCCTGCACCAGCTCGTGGGGCAGCACGAGACCACGGTTCTCATCGCAGAGCACAAGCTTGAACGGCTCGCCGAATTTACCGACAACGTGCTCGTTCTGAACCAGGGCCGGCTTCTCGCAAATGGTCCGCCGAAAACCGTATTGACCGACCCTCTCATCGAGGAGATCGGGGTCCAGCCTACGCGCTACACGCAGGCCGCGCGGCAGGCTCGGGCGCGCGGTTTGATACTTAAAAAAGATGAGTTCCCGCTCACGCTGCAAGATGCACAGGAATTCTTCGACGATGCTGCGGTTTGAATCGGTTCACTTCACCTACCCGGGCGGCGTCGAAGCCCTCATTGACCTATCGCTGTCTATCGAGCAGGGTGAACGCATCGCTCTCGTCGGCGAGAACGGCGCCGGAAAAAGCACGCTCGCCAAACATATGAACGGGCTTCTCAAGCCGGGGCGTGGACGCGTGCTCGTAAACGGCGAGGACACGCGCCGCAAGACGGTCGCGCAGCTCGCGCATATCGTCGGCTACGTATTCCAGAATCCGGATGAGCAGCTCTTCAGCAACACCGTGCAGGATGAGGTCGCGTTTGGTCCCAGGAACCTCGGTTTCTCGCCACAGGAGGTCGAAGAGATGGTCCGCTCGGCGCTCGAAGCGGTCGGCCTGCAGGCAGCGGCCTCCGAGCATCCGTATGATCTGCTGCCCGCCCAACGCAAACTGCTCGGAATAGCCTCGGTATACGCCATGGACACGCCGGTGCTCGTGTTAGACGAGCCGACGATGGGCCTGGACTTGCACGGCACGCGGATGGTATCCAGCCTGCTTGCGGATTGCTTCTCGGCGGGAAAGACCGTCATCCTGATATCGCATGATCTGGATTTCTGCGCCGAGCACGTCGAGCGCTACATCATCATGGCGGATGGCGCCGTCCAGCTCGACGCCGGGATCGACTCTGCCTTCGACGATCCCGGCCTGCTTGAACGCGCTGGTCTGGAACCACCTCAGCTGGCCCGCCTGGCGCGCGCGCTGGGTATCCAGGAGACGCCCGGGACGGTGGTCGATTTTCTCGCTATGTGGGAAAAACACCGCCGGCGAAGGTCCTCTTGAGATAATTCAGGCTTGTTCGCGCGGAGGTACGAGGTATATGCCGGGCAGCGAGAGCAGCGTCACGGCGCCCTTGATCAGCACATTCGCCAGCACGATGCTCCACACCACACTGTTAGGAAGCACCCCGCCAAACGCCACCCAGGCGAACACCAGGCTGTCGATCGGCACGGAGATCGCGTTCGAGACCAGCACTCGCATCCACTGGTAGCGCTCGGTCACTCTCTGGACCCAGATGCGGTAGCCTTCGGTGTCGATCATCTCGGAGACGACCTCCGCCGCGATCGAGGCGATCACGATACGCCACACCGGCGCAAGCACCTCGCCAAACGCTGTCTGCGGTCCGACCGAGAGGTCCGGAGGCAGGATGCTCGTGAACCAGAAAAGCAGCGCCATGAGCAGGTTGATCACCGCTGCGGTCACGATCAGCGCCCGCGCCGCCTTGATCCCGGCGACCTTGTGCACCATGTCCCGCAGCGTGAACGTGAACGGGTAGATGAACGTCCCCGCATCGATCGAGAGGCCGAAGAGCGTCACGATGCGCAGCGAGGCGATGTCCGCCATCATCTGCGCAGCGACGTACGAAGCCGAGACAACAACCGCTGCAATCAAATCTACTGCCCTCTCACAAATCCACCCGGACCCATTCTACACGCGATTGACAAAGTGATCTCCCTCTTCGGGCGTCGAGCTTGCTACGCCGCCTACAGCGGCTCGCAATAACGCCCGGTTGCCTGGGTGCCGGAGTGACCGGGCGCCCACCAATTTGTCATCGCGAGGACCGAAGCGACGATGCGATCTCCCTCTCGCATCGAATAGGTTGCCCCAACGCCTTCGGCCCTTCGCAACGACGTTGCTGTTCCCGGGTGCCTGGGTGCCCGAGTGACCGGGTGCCCAATCAACACCAATCCCTACCCCCCAAACTCCTCATCATAAAGCCTTTCAACCGCAGATCTGCTGGGCAGCGACGCCTGCGCGCCCAGAACGCCGACCGCCAGCGCCCCCGCACAAACGCCGTGGCGTACGGCCGTCAGGTTCGACACTCCCTCCGCCCGCATGGCAGTGAACGCCCCGACAAACGCATCGCCCGCGCCGGTCGTGTCGACCACTTCCACCTCAATCGCCGGCACATGCTGCACCTGACCCCCATCGATGAGCAGCGCGCCATCCGGTCCCAGCGTCAGGATCACGCTCTCGCAGCCTTCCGCACACAGCGCTTTCCCTGCTGCGGTCGCGCTCGCAACATCCGCCACCTCCAGCCCGCTTAAGAGTTCAGCCTCCGTCTCGTTCACAATCAGCACATCGATGTCGGAAAACCAGTCCCGGGCGCGTACGTCAGCCGGGGCGGCGTTTAAAATGACCTGCATGCCCCGCGCTTTCGCACCCCTGATCGCGGCCTCGACCACGTCGAGCGGCAGCTCCATCTGCATGACGACCAGCTGGATTGCGCTCCAATCTTCTAATAATGCCGGGATTTCATCCTCTTTCATGGCGTCGTTCGCACCGTGGCTGCTCACGATCGTGTTCTGGCCGTGCTCATCCAGGACAATCAGCGCAACGCCCGTCGCCACGCCCGGCAGAATCTCCACCCGCGCGACATCGATGCCCTCTTCCTGAAGGTTTTCTCTCAAACGCGGACCGAAGACGTCATCGCCAACACGTCCGAAGAGCGCCGTCCGCCGGCCCATGCGCGCCATCGCCACCGCCTGGTTAGCGCCCTTTCCGCCCGGGACCATCTGCAGTTCGCCGCCGCTGACTGTCTCCCCGGGTTTGGGAAAACGCGGCGCCCGGACGACGAGGTCCATGTTGATGCTGCCGATCACGCCCAGTTCCGACATAGATTTCCCGTTCTCCCGCCCCTTTAGGCTACTTTAACACAGAAAGAAGCGACCCGTCGGGCCGCCCCTACAAGGTGAATGTCATCGCAAGGAGCGTCATCGAAAGCCCAAAATCGATCTGGAGTCCGAAGGCTTGCCTTCGGTGCCGGCGAACGCCGGCAAGGATCCGATCGGTCCCTGTCTCGTCATTCAAGCTCAGGAGCAATCCCCATCGCTCTGCTTCGCAGCCGTCAGCGAGCTGACGGACTCCGCGTGCCGTTCACCCATATGTGCCCGGGTGCCTGGGTGCCGGAGTGACCGGGTGCCTATCGTCTTCGTCATCGCGAGGAGCGAAGCGACGACGCGATCTCCCTCTCGCATCAAAGAGGTTCCCTCGACGCCTTCAGCCCTTCGTTATGACGTGCTGTTCCCGGGTGCCGAAGTGCCCGGAATACTTGCCCCCCCCCCAATCCCTGGTTATAAAAAAAACGGCCGCCCTCGCGGGCGGCCGCACAGTTGGCAGCAATTCGACTTATTTCCCCAGAACCGCCTGCGCCGCGGCCAACCTCGCCACCGGCACACGGAAGGGCGAACAGCTCACGTAGTTCAAACCGTACTTATGGCACAGCTCAATCGAATCTGGATCGCCGCCGTGCTCACCGCAGATCCCTACTTCCAGATCGGACCGCGCCTTGCGCCCCTCGCTCGTGCAGATATCCATCAGCCGGCCGACACCGTCCTCGTCGATGCTCTGGAATGGGTTCACCGGCAGGATGCCCTGCTCCACGTACTCGAGCAGGAAGTTCCGCTCGGCGTCGTCGCGGCTGTAACCGAAGGTCATCTGCGTCAGGTCGTTCGTGCCGAAGGAGAAGAACTCGGCCACCGAAGCGATCTCGTCCGCCGTCAGCGCAGCGCGCGGGATCTCGATCATCGTGCCGAACTTATACTCGAACTTGACGCCCTTCTCGTCCATCACCTCTTTAGCGATCTCAACCAGCCGGGGCTGGATCGCCTTCAACTCGTTGACATGCCCGGTGAGCGGGATCATCACCTCCGGTTTGGGCTCGAAGCCGCGCAGCTTGACGTCTGCCGCCGCTTCGAAGATCGCCCGCACCTGCATCTCGACGATCTCGGGCATCACGATGCTCAGGCGAACACCGCGCAATCCCATCATCGGGTTGCTCTCGTGCAGCGAACGGACATTTGAAAGCAGCGCTTCCTTCTCCGCCAGACCTTCCGTCTCGCCTTTCGCTTTCATCGTCGCCACGTCCTCGATCACTTCTTCCATCTCGGGCAAGAACTCGTGCAGCGGCGGGTCGATCAAACGGATGATCACCGGCAGACCAGTCATGGCCTCGAACAGGCCGTCGAAATCCTGGCGCTGGTATGGCAGCAGCTCATCAAGCGCCTTGACGCGCTCGTCGACGTCATCGGCGAGGATCATGCGCTGAACGATCGGCAGCCGCTCTTGTTCGAAGAACATGTGCTCTGTGCGGCACAGGCCGATACCCTGGGCGCCGTACTCCCGCGACCGCCTTGCATCGGCGGGGTAGTCGGCGTTCGCCCACACCTGCAGCCCCTTGGTCGGCGAGCCGTCCACACCCTCGCGCGCGCCATCCCGGCTTGCAATCTCGTCCGCCCAACCGAGCAGCGTAAGCAGTTCCTCCTGCTCTTCAAATGAAGGCATCTTCGTTGGGAGCTGGCCCAGGAAGACCTCTCCGGTCGTCCCGTCGACCGAAATCCAATCCCCCTCTTTGACGACGATGCCGTTGGCTTCCATCTTCAGATTCTTGAGGTCAAGTTTTAAATCGGCCGCGCCGACGATACACGGGATCCCGAACTGGCGCGCCACGACCGCCGCATGGCTGGTCGCCCCGCCCTCGCTCGTCAAGATGCCTTTCGAAGCCAGCATGCCATGGACGTCATCCGGCTTGGTAAACGGCCGCACCATGATCACGTCTTCATGCTCTTCTTTGGCTTTGATTTCGGCGGTATCGGCATCGAAGTAGACCCTGCCAACCGCCGCGCCCGGAGAAGCGTTTACGCCGCTGGCGAACATCTTGCCATCGTCGCGGGCGCTCTTCTGGGCGTCAAAGTCGAACTGTGGGTGCAGCAGCGCGTTCACCTGGTTGGGCGTAATTCGCCCGACGGCTTCATCCTTCGTGATCAAACCTTCATCGACAAAATCAACCGCGATCGTGACCGCCGCCTTGGCCGTGCGCTTGCCATCGCGGGTCTGCAGCATCCACAGCTTCCCGTTCTCAATCGTGAACTCGACATCCTGCATCTCTTTGTAGTGCCGCTCGAGTTTGTCGCAGATCTCCTCGAAGGTCTTATACGCCTCGGGGAGTTCCTGCTTCATTTCGTCGATCGGCTTCGTGTTACGGATGCCCGCAACGACATCTTCACCCTGGGCGTTAATCAGGTAATCGCCGTAAATCTCCTTCTTGCCGGTTGCGGGATCGCGCGTGAACGCCACGCCGGTACCCGAGTCGTCGCCCATGTTTCCGAAGACCATCGTGACGATGTTCACGCCGGTCCCGAGATCATGGCTGATCCCGGCCGCGTTGCGGTAATCAACCGCCCGCTTTCCATTCCAGGAGCGGAAGACTGCCTCGATCGAGTAGCGCAGCTGCTCGTAGGGATCCTGGGGGAAATCAAAGCCTTTGTACTTCTTGATGACCGACTTGAACGCCTCCGTGAGTTCTTTCCAATCTTCGGCGCTGAGTTCTGTATCCAGCTTGACGCCCTTCTTTTCCTTGTACTCTTCCAAGGGGTCCTCAAAGGCTTCGTCAGGAATATCGAGCACCACTGAACCAAACATCTGCACCAAGCGCCGGTAGGCATCGTAAACAAAGCGAGCGTCACCGGTGAGATCGATCATCCCCTGGGCGGTTTCGTCGTTCATGCCCAGGTTCAGTACCGTATCCATCATCCCGGGCATCGAGAACTTGGCACCCGAACGTGTGGAAACGAGCAGGGGGTTCTTCGGATCGCCGAACGTCTTCGCGGTCTTTTTCTCCGTGGCCGACATCGCCTCTCTGACCTGGTCCCACATCCCCTCCGGGAACTTGTTGTCTGCTGCCAGGAACGCGTTGCAAGCCTCCGTTGTCACGGTAAAACCAGGCGGGACCGGCACGCCGATGCGTGTCATCTCTGCCAGGTTGGCGCCCTTGCCGCCCAGAAGGCTGCGCACGCCCTCCCAATCGCCGGCGTACTTCTCAGCCTGATCGACTTCATCAAAGTTGTAGACCCACTTGTTTGCCATCTTGCCAATCCCTTCTAGAGACCATGATTGATTTCGTTTACAAAATATGCGCCGCGCCCACGACTCTCGCGGCCACGGCGCACTACACTTATATGATAATACAAGGAGTTCAGGTTGTCAGGATAAACAGCGGGAGATTCGTCGCTATCGGCTGAACGTTCTGACGAGCTAACCCGGGCAGGAACACTTCATCCTTCAACCGGCATTCCAATCAAGATCTCCCCGCCTTCAACCCTCACAGGGTACGCCGGGATATCGACCACGGCAGGCAGGGAGAGCACTTTGCCTGTCTTGAGATCGAAGCGCGCTCCGTGACGGGGGCACGCGATCTCGGTCTCGTGAAGCTCGCCTTCCGCCACCGGGCCATCGTCGTGCGAGCACACATCTGCGATCGCGAAATACTTCCCGACGATGTTGAACACCGCTATCGGCTGGCCATCGATCTCGAGGAAAATGCGTTCGCCGCTCGACACCTCGCCTTCGGCCGCAACCGCAATGTACTCTAGCTTCTCTTCTGGATACGTACCGTAGTTGTACATATTTCTCCCCAAAAAAAGCCGCCGGATGACCGGCGGTAATGGCAGCGCCGTTACAGTCCGGGGCTCAGGTCAGCTCCTCTTCGAGCTCTTCGATGCCGTAGATCCCCGCTTTGAGAACTTTCAGGGAGAGCAGGGCACATTTGAGCCGTACCGGACCGAGCTCAATCCCGAGCAGCTCCAGGATGTCCTCCTTGGACATAGCTTTGATCTCCGCCAGCTGTTTGCCGACAATGTGCTCGACGAGCAAATCGGCGGATGCCATCGAGATCGCACACCCCTGCCCCTCGAAGGACGCCTCTGTGACGACTTCATTTTCGTCGACGCGCACATCAATCCGAAGCTCATCGCCGCACAGCGGGTTGTCATCCTCGTAAGAATAGTCGTGCGGGTCCAATCTGCCCTTATTGTGCGGACTCTTATAGCGGTCGATGATCAATTCACGGTAAAAATCGTCCATGGAAGTGAGTGCCCTCTTGCTCTCGCTGGGTTCGGTCGTCGTGTGGTCAGGCGCCGAAGAGTCCCTTGACCTTGTAAAGCGCTTCGACCAGGCGATCTACTTCATCCTCTGTGTTATACACGTAGAATGAGGCGCGCGTGGTGGCGAGGATATCATACTTCTCGTGTGCCGGCATCGCACAATGGTGACCGGCGCGCACCGCGATACCCTCATTGTCAAGGATCTGTGCTACGTCATGCGGATGGGTCCCTTCCATCGTGAACGAAGCGACCGCGCCTTTGTCCTTATAGGAAGGACCGTAGACGCGCACGCCCGGAATTTCCTCCAGGCGATCGAGCGCATATTCGGTGATTTGCTGCTCGTAAGCGTGAACGTTGCCCATACCGAGCGATTCGAGGTACTCGATCGCCGCTCCGAAGCCAATCCCCTCCGCAATCGGCGGCGTTCCCGCTTCGAATTTATAGGGCAGCTCATTGAGCGTGAAACCGTCCAGTTGAACGCGCTTGATCATGTCGCCCCCACCCAGAAACGGCGGCATCTCTTTAAGCAAATCTTCGCGTCCGTAGAAGACCCCGATGCCGGTCGGCCCGAGCATCTTGTGTGCCGAGAACGCCATGAAATCGACCCCCAGATCCTGCACATCGACGGGCATGTGCGGTACGGACTGCGCGCCGTCAACCGCCACCAACGCACCGGCTGCCCGCGCCATTTCAGCGATCTCCTTCGCCGGGGTGATCGTGCCGAGCATATTCGACATCTGCGTAAAACTGACAAGCTTTGGACCGCGCTCAAGCAGCGAACGATAAGCTTCCAGGTCCAACATGCCGTCATCGGTCAGCGGCACGAACTCGAGCACGAGGCCACGCTCAGCCGCCAGCATCTGCCAGGGCACGATGTTGGAGTGGTGCTCCATTTCTGTGAGCAGCACCCGGTCTCCAGATTGCAGATTGGCATGCCCCCAGCTGCGGGCGAGCAGATTGATCGATTCGGTCGTGTTGCGTGTGAAGATGATCTCCCGCCACGAGCGGGCATCGATGAACTTCGCTATCCGTAGGCGTGCCGCTTCGTACGCTTCCGTCGCCTCTTCCGCCAGACGGTGGATGCCTCTGTGGATGTTGGCATTCTGGTGTTCATAATAATGAGTCATCGAGTCGATGACCATTTTGGGTTTCTGTGAGGTCGCCGCGTTGTCCAGATAAACAAGCGGAACACCCGCCTGCGTCTCCCGCCCCAGAACCGGGAAATCGCTGCGAATTTTTCGTGCATCGAGAGCGTGAACCTTCGCGTCCGAGGTCATCCAGATTGATCCATTCTCATGAGGTGGGCTTATTTCTTGCGCTTGCGGGATTTGGCAGTCGGACGGATCTGTTCGCTGTCGTGCTGCGTCCAGAGCACCCTGTCGGGCACCATCCATCCATCGGTCAGGTAAACATCCTCATTGAACTGCACTGCGACCATCTTTTCATCCGCCTGTACGACGACACCCATCATCCAATCGCGGACGCGTTTGCCCTCCCGGTCGTGGTCACAATACACCTCCACCCGATCCCCCACCAGGTACTGGTTGTTGCGTGTGGGGTCGAGTGTTCTGCTTTCTTTTTTCGTCATTGTATTTTCCGTCATATCCGTGTCTTTTCGCCTAAGCGCTAATTGTATGTTCAGGTTGAATCTGTGCCAAGTTTTTTATCGATCATCTCTGCAAAGCGCTTGCGCACACCCTCGAACGGAATCCGCTCCATGATCGGTGCGAAGAAGCCGTCAATCACCAATCGCTCGGCTTCCGGGCGCGTAATGCCGCGCGTCATGAGATAGAAAATCGGTTCTTCTTCCAGCTGGCCGATCGTCGCGCCGTGCGTGCAGCGCACGTTATCCGCCATGATCTCCAGGCCCGGGATCGAGTCGGCTCTCGCCGTCTTGCTCAGCACAAGGTTGCGATTTGCCTGGTAGCCGTCGGTCTGCTGCGCCCCGGGCGCGACGTAGATCATGCCCTGCCAGACGGAGCGGCTGTTTCCGATCAACCCACCCTTGTAGAGCAAATCGCTGGTTGTGTGCGGCGCCAGGTGGTTTTGCTGCGTGTCATGGTCGAGATGTTGTCGCCCGTTGGCGAAATAAAACCCCGACATGCGCGCATTGGAACCCTCGCCGAGCAGGTCAATATCGCTGAAATTCTTGGTGAGCCGGCTGCCCACCGCGCCGAAAATCCAATCCAGGTTGGCGCTCTGCCCAACTTTGGCGCGCTCATGCGTGAGGTTCCAGGTGTGCTCGCCCAGGTTCTGCAGCTCGACAAACTTCAACGAGGCGCCATCGCCGACGAAGATCTCAACGATGCCAACATGCACCGCCTCGCCTTCCTCATCGGTCGGAGAAGCTACCTCATGGACGAACGTCGCCGAAGCGCCTGCTTCTAAGATGATCAAGACCCGGCTGAAATAAACGTTCCCAGCCCCCGGCGCCCACAGGATCGAGTGCAGCGGCTGCTCCAGCTGGACCCCTTCGGGCACATAAAGCACGACGCCGTCCTGAGCCATGGCCGTCGCTAGCGCGGCGAACTTACCGTCCTCGGGCCGTACGATCTGCCCCATGTAATCGCCGAGCTTGTCGCCGTGATCGCGCACTGCCGCCGCCCAGTCCGTGAACAACACGCCCTGCTGCTCCACGCTTGCGTCCGCGCGCAGCTCCGGTTCATGGCCCGGCCGCAGTAAGAGCAGCGATCCATGCTCCTCTCCGAGTAAAGGCTCTAAGAGCCCTTCGTCGACCGCGGCATTATCGACCGCCTTGAGTTCAACGCGGTCCGCCGGCAGCGTGCGGATATCCGTCCGCCGCCAAGGTTCATCCTTCAACGTCGGCATCGGGAGCGCCGCATACCGTTCCCAGGCTTTCATGCGCCCCTTTGCGATCGCTTCAGGTTCACCCATCGCAGCCGAAATAGCTTTAACATCTTCGAGGTTGAACGCGAACTCCGGAGCGGTCTTTTTACGAACAACACGCTTTGCGCGTGAGACTGTCTTTGCACTCATACGAACGCTTTCCTTATCATCACTGTCGTTGGTATCGTCGCGCCGGCGGCCGGCATCAACCGATCGAGCCTTCCATCTGCAGCTGGATCAGCCGGTTCATCTCAACGGCATACTCCATCGGGAGCTCGCGTACGAGCGGTTCTATGAAACCGGAGACGACCATGCTGATCGCCTGCTCCTCGCTCAGGCCGCGGCTCATCAGGTAGAACAGCTGCTCCTCGCCCACCTTGCTCACGGAAGCCTCGTGGCCGACCGTGACCTGGTCTTCGTCGATCTCGATATAGGGGTAGGTATCTGAGCGGGAGCGCTCATCGAGCAGCAGGGCATCGCAAACCACGTTCGATTTCGAATTGACCGAGTTCTCATGCACCCGCAATAGCCCGCGATAGGAGGCGCGGCCCGACCCCTTGCTGATCGATTTGGAGGTGATCTTGCTTGTCGTGTTCGGGGCGGCGTGGATCACTTTGCCGCCCGTGTCCTGGTGCTGGCCCTCCGCCGCAAATGCCAGCGAGAGGATCTCGCCCCGGGCTCCCTCACCCATCAAATAGCAGGAGGGGTACTTCATCGTAACCTTGCTGCCGATGTTGGCGTCGACCCATTCGTGGGAGGCGTTTTTGTGAACCATGGCGCGCTGGGTGACCAGGTTGTAGACGTTGTTGGACCAGTTCTGGATGGTCGTATAGCGGCTGCGGGCACCTTTCTTGACAACGATCTCGATCACACCGCTGTGGAAGCTGTCCGTCGTGTAGGTTGGCGCCGTGCAGCCTTCGACGTAATGCACCTGCGCGCCCTCATCGACGATGATCAGCGTGCGCTCGAACTGGCCGATGTTGGCGACGTTCAGCCGGAAATAGGCCTGCAGCGGGAGTTCAACCTTCACTCCCGGCGGTACGTAAACGAAGGAACCGCCTGACCAGACGGCGCTGTTCAAAGCCGCAAATTTATTGTCGGTGTGCGGGATGATCGTCCCGAAATACTCGCGGAAAAGATCCGGGTGCTTGCGCAGCCCATCCTCGATCGAGAGGAAGATAACTCCCTGCTCCTCGAGATGCTCGAGCACGCTGTGGTAGACCATCTCGCTTTCATACTGGGCGCCCACGCCGGCAAGGAATTTCTGTTCCGCCTCAGGGATACCGAGCTTGTCGAATGTCTGTTTAATTGATTCGGGGACGTCGTCCCAGGACTTGCTCTCCATCTCGGAGGGCTTCACATAGTAATAGATATCATCCAGATTCAACGAGCTGAGATCCGGTCCCCAGGTCGGGATCGGGCGTTCGACGTAATGCCCGTATGCTTCGAGGCGCTTCTCGAGCATCCACTCGGGTTCCCCCTTCATTTGTGAGATCTCCCGGACGACCTGTTCATCAAGACCCTTGCGGGTCTTAAAAACAGAGACGTCTGGATCACTGAACCCGTACTTGTATTGGTCGATCCCCTCCAGATGTTCGAGATCGGAAGAAGCTGCCATGATCAATATACCTCCACAAACTAACCCGCTGTGGCTTTACTCTGCTTCTCGCGCAGCCAATTGTAGCCATGCTCCTCGAGATGTTCGGCGAGATCGGGACCGCCCGATTCCGCCACGCGCCCATCGAGCATGATATGGACGAAATCCGGCTTGATGTAATTCAGGATGCGCTGGTAGTGCGTGATGATCAACACACCCAGATCCGGTCCGGCAAGCGAGTTGACGCCGTCGGCGACGATCCGCAGCGCGTCAATATCGAGTCCGGAATCGGTCTCATCGAGAATCGCAATCGCCGGTTCGAGCGTCGCTAACTGCAGAATTTCCGCGCGCTTCTTTTCCCCGCCGGAGAAACCTTCGTTCAAGTAGCGACCTGCGAACTGATGATCCATCTCAAGCAAATCCATCTTGGCCTTCAATAACGTCCGGAAATCCGGGATCGAAATGCCTTTATCTTCCGGATCGGCTGCCTTCCGGTGGGCGTTGATCGCCGTTCGCAAGAAGTTCGCCACGGAGACCCCCGGGATCGCCACCGGATATTGAAACGCAAGGAACATCCCGAGCCGGGCGCGTTCATCGACGTCCATTTCGATGATGTTCTCACCCTTGAAAAGGATCTCCCCCGCGGTAATTTCATAATCCGGATGGCCGAGCAGCGCCTTGGCGAGCGTGGATTTGCCGGTGCCGTTCGGTCCCATCAGGGCGTGGATCTCACCTTGCTTCACCACCAGATCGACACCCTTTAATATTTCGTTGTCCTCAATCGCAACATGCAGGTTGCGAATTTCAAGCGCCTCGGTCATGCAGTGCCTCCATCATAAAAAAGGCTGTGTGCCAGCCACAGACATTCGAGTCAGATTATAGCACGACGGCTCCGAAGGTGTCAATATTTGTGAGAAATATAAGAAATATTCATGCATACAAACCAATTTGGCGCGGATATATATCATAAATATCTTAAGTATTGACAGCGGCAGACCCTGCGTGCTATACTGCGCTCGCATGGCATCGGAAACACGAGAACTTATCCTGAAAACGCTGCGTTCACGCGGCAGTTGCACGGTCAAAGACCTGGCCGACGCTGCCGGGATTTCGCCTGTCTCCGTCCGGCACCACCTCTCAAGTTTACAGGCCGATGATCTGATCGAATCGGAAGAGGTGCGCCACGGAGTGGGAAGGCCGCACCATGTGTTCTCGCTCACCGAGGATGGCTACGAGCTCTTCCCCACCCGCTATTACCGGCTGACGAACCGCCTGCTGGGCGAGCTGAAGGAGTCGCTCCCCGATCGCTCGATCAAGACTCTGCTGTCTGGCGTGGCCGATTCGATGGCTGAGGGTTACGCCAGCCAATTGGAAGGTCTCCCGCTTGAGAAACGTCTGGCACGCCTCGTCGATCTGTTGAATGAAGAGGGTTTCAACGCCGATATCGAGCATAAAGGAGGCGAAGTCGTGCTCAGAGAGCTCAGCTGCCCATATTTCCATGTCGGGCAAAGCCACCCCGAAGTTTGTCTGATCGATCAGGCATTTATCGCCCGGGCGCTCTCGCTCCCTGTCGAGCGGGTGCGCTGCTTGCTTGACGGCGACGCGCACTGCGCATTTCTAATCCCAATCGAAGGTATAAAAACTTATGACGGATGAAACCACAAAAACGATCTGGCTTGCCGATTCCACCCACCCCAGAGAAGCGGAGAAGATCCGTGATGGCCTGCGCCAGGTGATCGATCCCGAGCTGGGTTTGAACATCGTCGAGCTCGGCCTGATCCGCGACGCGATCATCGAGGACGACAACCTGCGCGTCAAGATGATCATGACGACACCGTTCTGCCCGTACGGGCCGGCGCTGCTCGAGATGGCACGTGAGAAGGCGCAGGAAGCCAGCAGTATGGAGACCCACATCGAGCTCGGGCATGAAATGTGGGAACCCAGCATGATGGAAGAGGGCACCGGCGCCGATTGGGGACTCTTCTGACGGGCTGCACCAATCGAAATCGGGATAGGGGAGGGCCTCACGGCCCTACCCCTCCCACACCACCGGACATGCGGGTCCGCATCCGGCGGTTC
>JARGGH010000037.1 GCA_029210945.1 Anaerolineales bacterium | reverse complement strand
CCGAACCGCCGGATGCGGACCCGCATGTCCGGTGGTGTGGGAGGGGTAGGGCCGTGAGGCCCTCCCCTATCCCGATTGTAGACCGTCGACATGCCCCCGCTGCCGATCTGGCGCAGGACCTCATAGCGCGCTATCTTTTGTCCGATCAGATCAGACATGACAGGCCTGTTCGCAAGGGCGTGGGTGGGTTAAAAAGCGCACGAGCCCCACACTCCCTCGTGCTTAATGAGTTTACCATTGATTTTGTCGAATTTTATCCTATCAGGCACTTGCAGCTACCCTACAAATTCGTTATTTGGCATTCGTTATACTAAAAGTAGGGCAAAATCACAGCGGAATCAAGTTCGAATCGGTCAATTTTTGCATAACTGGACGCGAATCGGGAAACGGCTTGTATCAACCATGACCCTTCAAATCACAAAAGACATCGCGATACCGGAAGAGGAGCTCGAAGAGCAGTTCATCCGCGCCTCGGGACCCGGAGGGCAGCATGTCAATAAGGCTGCCACGGCTGTTCAGCTGCGTTTCGATGTCGAGAGCTCACCTTCTCTGCCGGAGGCCGTGCGTCGCAGGTTGAAATCCCTCGCCGGCAATCGCTTGACCAAAGAGGGCGTGTTGATCCTGGAGGCCAGCCAGCACCGCTCCCGGCAGATGAACCGCGACGACGCCCGTGAACGCTTCACGCGCCTCGTCCGGCGTGCCGCCAGACCACCTGCACGACGCAAGAAAACCAGGCCAACGCGCGCCTCGAAGGAACGTCGCTTGCAGAACAAGCGTGAGCGCAGCGAGAAGAAGCGCCGGCGAAAACCACCTGGATTGGAGTTCTGAATTGCTGGGCGCCATTGCCGGTGACGTGATTGGCTCTATCTACGAGCGCCATCCGATCAAGAGCAAAGATTTCCCGTTGTTCAGAGAGGGGTCCCGTTTCACCGATGACACGGTGCTCACGGTCGCGATTGCGCAGGCGATTCTTTCCGATAGCAGCTATGAAGACATGTTGATTGCCTTTACGCGCAAATACCCGCATGCCGGCTATGGCGGCCATTTCTGGCGATGGGCGCAGAATGAGCGGCAAGAGCCTTATCACTCCTGGGGCAACGGGTCGGCGATGCGCGTCAGCCCAATTGGATTCGCGTTCGAAACTGCAGAAGAGGTACTCGAAGAAGCGTGCAAATCTGCTGCGATCACGCATAACCACCCTGAAGGGATAAAAGGTGCCCAGGCTGCTGCGCTGGCGATTTACCTGGCCCGCAAGCGTTATTCAAAGGAAGAGATTTGCGAAAAGATCCAGGCGCACTTCGGGTACGACCTCAAACGCCCGATCGATCAGATCCGGCCTGATTATCAATTCGACGTCTCGTGCCAGGGTTCCGTTCCCGAGGCGTTGATCTCATTCCTCCAGGCCAGAGACTTTGAAGACGCGCTGCGCAACGCGATCTCACTGGGTGGAGATAGCGACACGCTCGCCTGCATCGCCGGAGGGGTTGCGGCGGCGTACTACGGCGGCGTTCCGGACACGATCGCCGGACAAGTGCGTGCCCGCTTGCCGGCCGAATTTCTCGATGTGATCGATTCCTTCAACCGCCAGTTTAAAGGATAGTCACGGTCCTTCTGGGTTTCGGTTCAAACAGAAGACGGTTTCAGGGGGCCCGCCAGGGGTTGAATTTGCGCAGGATCGAACCCCCCGTGAATTCGCGCATGATCGAGTTATCGGGGATGAAATCGGTCTCGATGGGCAGGAACCACTCGAGGAAAGCCAGCAAACGCTTGGCTTCAACGTGCTCCTCGGTCCCGAATGGAACCTGACGGATCAACGGCTCAGCCAGCGGTGCCAGAGCAGACCCCTCATACATGAGCGCTGAGTTGAACATCACGTCCGCGTTTTCCTGGAACGGGAAGATGTAGCGCTTCTCACCCCTGCGGACCGATTCCCAACGCCGGATCGTCTCGGCGGCAGTGTAGCCGCGGCTCTTGGCATCCCGCACTATTCTGCGGATCAGTCGAGTGTCCGTCGTCGAGACACGATTCAAGCGGTCGAGGTTGAGCTGGGTCAGTGCAGAGACGTAGACCCGGAATGCAGTCTCGGAAGGTAAATTTTGCACCAGGTCCGGGTTCAGGCCATGGATGCCTTCAAGGATGATGCGCTGGTCACGCTCGAGGTGTACGACCTCGCCTTCTTCCTGCACACCCGTGATGAAGTTGTATTTCGGCAGCTGGACCTCTTTACCCTCGATGAGTAAATGCAGGTCATGATTCAGGCGGTCGAGGTCGAGCGCCTCCAGCGATTCATAATCGTACTCGCCTTTTTCATCTCGAGGGGTATTCACCCGGTCCACAAAGAAGTGATCCAGTTCCAATGGAAATGGTGAGACACCGCGCACGAGCAGTTGGATCGACAGGCGCTTTGAGAAGGTCGTCTTGCCCGACGAGGATGGCCCGGCGACAAAGATGACTTTGGGGGAGGGCTCGCGGTTGGCGACCGTGCCTGCGATCTCTGAGATGCGTCCTTCATGCAGTGCTTCAGATATCAGGATCACCTCTATTGCGCGTTCATTCGCGATGGCGTCGTTAAGCGCGCCGATGCTGGAGATCCCCAGCGTCTGGAGCCAGTCACCGTATTCCCGGAACGTAGCGAGAAGGTTTGGATACTCTGGCAGGGGCAAGAGTTCGGTCGGTCGGTGGCGGCGGGGAAAACGCAGCGTGAAGGCGCCGTCGGTCTTAGCCAGAGCGAACCACTTGAGATAACCCGTCGAAGGCAGCATATACCCGTGGTGGTAATCTTTGTGTTCTCCGAGCTGGTAGAGCACCAGGTGGGGTTTCCTGCGGTGAGCCAACAGCCGGACTTTATCTTGCAAGCCGTGTGTCTTGAAGTGATTAATCGCCTTCTCGATCGGCATCTGGGTTTTTGCAAACGGCAGGTTGGCTTCCACCATCTCGGCCATCCGATTTTCGAGGCGTTCGAGCTCCGCGCTGCTCAGCGGTTCACGCCCGGTGACTTCACAGTAGTAGCCCCCGGACGAGACGGAGTGGTCCACCGTGAGTTTCGCCTCAGGAAAAAGCTCGTCGAAAGCGGCTGCGAGCAGGAAGGTCAGCGAGCGGCGATAGATGCGCATGCCGTCGGGGTCCGCCATTGTGACCGGTCGCACATAGGAATCGATCTCGATTGGATAGGTGAGTTCACGAAGTGAGTTATTGACGATCGCACCGACGATCGGGGCTTTCGGTTTCAGGACGGAGAAAAAGGACTCCAGTTGATCGCCGATGGGTCCTTCGAGGACGCGATCATCGGGCAGGATGATCTGGACCGTCTCCCGTCTGGGCACTTCGCGAATGTCTGTTGTCATTTTGGGTGACTCCGCTGACCGAACATCGTAGGAAAATCATTCTACCCCAAACCGCAGGCGCTTAGAGGCAGGAACCGCGTACCAATGCGGTGAGGGTATGGGATCGGGATTAGGGATTAGGCGATTTGGGTATCCGGACTCAATTGGATCTCAAGTTATTTGGAGGCCGAAAGCTTGCCTTCTGCCCCGGCCTGAGCCGGCAAGCGAGGCAGGCCGATTGTCTGCGGAAGTGCCTCTCAGCCGCAAGATCTCCGTTCTGCGCCGCAGCCGTCAGCCGGGTGAATGTCACCGTGTGAAGGCTTCAGTCATCGCCGGAGTAGTCCCGATCGAGCTGCTCGTCACGAAATGAGCGCGGGTCCTCGATCGGCTCGATGTGAGTGAAGATCGTCGCTGAAGGCAGCGCCCGGCGCAGATCCGCCTCGATACCCTCCAGCAGATCGTGCCCTTTCTGGACCGACCAGCGTCCCGGCACTTGAATGTGAAAGGAGATGAAACTGCGCGAGCCTGCCTGGCGCGTGCGCAGGGCATGGTGGTGGACACCCATCGCTTCATAGCGATTAAGTATGCTCTGGATTGTCTGGAGTTCCTCTTCGGGGAGCGCCGTATCGATCAGCCCGTAAGCTGACCGGCGCAGCAGAAAGAATCCGGTGCGGCCCAGCAGCGCTCCCACCAGCAGTGCCACGATTGGGTCGAGAATCTGCCAGCCTGTGATCCAGACCAGGGATACACCGGCGAGCACGCCGGCTGAGGTCCACACATCAGACATCAGGTGCTGGCCATCGGCTTCGAGCGCAATTGAGTGCTCGCGCTTGCCCACGCGGATCAAGATCGTGGCGACGACCAGGTTCACGACGGACGCGGCGCTTGAAAGGGCAAGGCCGATACCCAGGCGCTGCACGGTCTGAGGGTCGAGCAAGCGCTGCACGGCGGTGATGATGATGGCGATCGCCGCCAGACTGATCAGCCCGCCTTCCGCGCCGCTCGAGAGGTACTCGACCTTCTGGTGTCCGTAGGCGTGTTCTTCGTCCGGCGGTTGGGAGCCGATGCGCAGCGCGGCGAGCGCGGTGAACGCAGCCGCCAGGTTTACGCCCGATTCAAGCGCATCGGATAAAAGGCCGACGGATCGGGTGACCAGATAGCCGCTCGCTTTGATCCCCATCGTAAGCAGAGCGGCTCCGACCGAGAGCCAGGCGTAGTGGGTGAGTGGTCTTCGACCGTTCATCCCGGCGATTGTACCATCGCGCTAAAAAACCGTTTCAGGACAGCACCCAGGTGAACAGGAACAGCGCTGCAAAGCCGATCATGATCGTCAACCAGGTGTTTTTCGTGCGCCAGGCGGTGATCGCCGCAACGCAGCCGGCCAGGAGCTGGGGATCCCGCCAGGAGATGGTGGTTATGTCACCGATCCATGCCGGGGTGATGATCGCGGCGAGGACGGCTGCGGGCACAAGCCGCAGACTCCGGCGGACGGCATGCCGGAGGCGGTCCGGGTCGATGCTGAAGAATGAGAGGCGGGTGAGGTAGGTCACCAGCATCCCGCCCAGGATGATCAGCCAGTAATCAAGGCGCGTATAGTTCATCGGCCGGCCTGCTCTTCATGTCTCGATTCTGCTTCCTGGATGCCTGCTCCCAGGGCGAGCGCCGCGACAACAGAAATGAGCAGCCCGGTTGAGAGCGGTAGGTTAGCCAGAACCAGCGCCAGCACGCCGGCGGTGAGCGCGGTGACCCACGCGGCCCGGTCGGTCAGGCCGGGTGCGAGGATGGCCATGAAGGTCAGCGGCAGCGCGAACTCAAGCTGCCAGCTGGCCGGGATCAGCGCCCCGGCGGTGATCCCCAGATAGGTGCTGACCTGCCAGGATGCCCATAACGTCAGCCCGGTTCCCAGAAAATACCAGTGATCCTGCACCGTGCCGGAACGCTGGTAGCGGAGCGAGGCGATCGCGAAGGCTTCATCGGTCAGCAGCCAGGCGAGCGGGATTTTCCACCGAACGCCCAGTTCTTGGACATGCGGCGAGAGGGCGATGCTGTAGAGCAGGTGACGCATGTTGACGATCGCGATCGTCAACAACACGATGAAGACCGGGGTGCCGGCGCCGATCAGACCGACGGCAATGAACTGGGCGCTGCCCGCGAAGAGCAGCAGTGATAGAGCCTGGGTTTCGATCGCCGGGATCCCGACGCTGACTGCCAGCGCCCCGAATATCGCTCCAAATGGAGCCACGCCGAGCACCAGCGGAAGCTGGTCGCGCACGCCTTCGATAAACGCGCCTCGTCGTTCGGAATGCACCGTGTTCATGGGGCTGCCATCTAGGATCGCAGGTACGCTGCGATCAGGCGCGTCGTGGCGTTCAGTGCTTCGATATGCGTGCGTTCGTAATTGTGGGAGGCGTCGACCCCCGGGCCGATCAGCGTTACGCTCACATCGCCGCCGGCGCGCCAGTAGGCTTCCCCGTCTGAACCGTAATGAGGGTACACGTCGACTTTGTGGGGAATGCTTTGCTCTTTGGCCAGCTTGATGAGTTTTCTGGTCAGTTCGAAATGATACGGGCCGGCGGAATCCTTGGTGCAAATCGTCGTATGAAATTCGTCCGATTCCTGCCCATCACCCACAACGGCCATGTCGACCGCGACGAGTTCGTGCAGGTCGGGCGGGAACCCGCTGGCGGCGCCGTGCCCGACCTCCTCATAGTTGCTGAAATGCAGCGTTGCGTCCCGGGCCGGTTTCAAGCCTTCGTCCTGCATGGCCTTCAACGCCGCCAGAATGCAGACCGCGCCGGCCTTGTCATCCAGATGGCGGGAGCGGACGAATCCGTTCTTAAACAGGGCGAGGCGCGGGTCGAAAGCGACGAAATCTCCGACCCGCACACCTGCCGCGAGGGTCTCATCTTTGGTCTGCGCCCGGATGTCGAGGCGTAATTCCATCGTATCGGCGGAGCGTTCCTCCTTGCCGGTCTCCTCACCATAGATGTGTCCTGAGGCCTTGTGGATCAGGATCGACCCCGGAACGCGCTCGCCGCCGGCGGTGAACACATGACAGCTCTCGCCCTCGATTGTGTTCCACGCATACCCACCTACCTGGCTCAGTTTCAAGCGCCCGTTGGATTTGATCTCTTTGACGACTGCCCCGAGCGTGTCCACGTGCGCAGTCAGAGCACGCCGTTCATCCGAGGACTCTCCTGGCCAATCAGCGGTCAGCCCACCCTTTCTGGTCCTCTGGCCCTCCAGCCCCAACCCGGAGATCTGGTCTGCGATGAACTCAATCGCTTCATCCGTCCGGCCCGTCGGGCTGGGGATTTTCAGCAGGTTTTCCAGCGTGTCGAGAATGTAGCGCTCAGAGATTTCAAGTGTGTTCGGCATTCATCCCATCCGATCGCATCGTGCTTGTATTCGTGCTGTGCGGCCTGCTCGTGAGTCTACGCGCAATCGGCGATGTTGAAAAGACCCTCCTTGTGGAAGGTAATCCATTCATAGGCGTTGGACCTGCGTTAATGCGAGAGGATTTGAGAGAGGAACAGTTTAGTCCGGTCCTCCTGGGGGTTCTTGAAGATGTCATCCGGCGTGCCGCTCTCGACGACGAGGCCTTCATCAAAGAAGTACATGCGATTGGCGACGGCGCGCGCAAAGCCCATTTCGTGTGTGACAACCAGCATGGTCATCCCGGAACGGGCTAATTCGGTCATCACATCGAGCACCTCTTTGATCATCTCCGGATCAAGCGCCGAGGTCGGCTCATCGAAGAGCATGATCTTGGGCTGCATGGCAAGCGCCCGCGCGATGGCGACGCGCTGCTGTTGACCGCCGGAGAGCTGCCCGGGGTATTTCTCCGCCTGTTCGGGTATTCCGACGCGTGTCAGGATCTCCATGGCTACCTCTTCGGCCTTTTGCTTGGGCCATTTGCGAACCCAGATCGGCGCCATGGTCACGTTGCTGAGCACGCTGAGGTGCGGGAAGAGGTTGAACTGCTGGAAGACCATCCCGATTTCGCTGCGGATGGCGGCGATGTTGCGCACGTCATGCGTCAGCTCAATCCCATCCACGATGATCTGGCCGCGCTGGTGTTCTTCGAGGCGGTTGATCGTGCGGATGAAGGTCGACTTTCCCGAACCGGAGGGTCCGAAGATCACGACGACCTCGCCTTTTTCGACCTGCATGTCGATTCCGCGCACGGCATGGAAGTTGCCGAACCATTTGTGAACATCTCGGCAGATGATGATCGGCTCACTCATTCAAGCACCTCAAGATTCCTCTGTCACACCCAACTGACGTTCCAGGCGGCGGCTGGCGACCGACATGGCGTAGCTGATCACGAAGTAGAAGACACCCGCGAACAGGTAGACTTCGCGAACGGCGCCTAGAAATTCGCGCTGCTTGATCACACTCTGGCCTACAGCAAGCAGATCGAGCAAGCCGACGATGGTCACAAGCGTGGTGTCCTTAAAAATGCTGACGAATTGGCCCATGATCGGCGGGATGACGGCGCGCAGCGCCTGCGGCAGCACGATCAGCCCGGTCACCAGCATTTCGCTCAAGCCCAGGGCGCGTGCCGCTTCTACCTGCTCGTTGCGCACCGCCTGCAGTCCGCCTCGCACGATTTCAGCCAGGTAGGCTGCGGTGAAGAGCGTCATGCCAACCATCGCCCTTATCACGCGATCGACGGTTAGTTCAAGCGGCAGGAAGAGCGGGAGCATCACCTGTGCCATGAAAAGGATCGTGATCAACGGAACGCCGCGCACGACCTCGATGAAGAGCACGCTGAAGCCTTTGACGACCGGCAGCGAACTGCGCCGCCCGAGTGCAAGCAGCACGCCGATCGGAAAGGAAGCCACGATGCTCACGACGGCGAGGAGGATCGTGAGCATCATTCCGCTCCAGATGTTGGGTTCGATGATCTGCAGCACCTCGACCGGTGCCACACTTTCAACCCCCACGTCGAATGTGGTCAGCAGGATGAGAAGCCCTGGAAGCACGGCCACCCAGCTGCCGATCCGCAGCCAGCGGATCGCAGCTATACTGGTGAGGGCGCGCCCGACGGTCATTCCGGAGAAGAAGCCCACGAGCAGGGCAAACGTTTGCGGGAGCAGCCTGGGAAGATCGAAGCCAAAAAGCGAACCGTTCGCCAGGAGACCAAGTGGTAAAGTGAACAAGAAGAGCGCCAGCAAAGGTGCCAGCGAGAGCAATCGCTCGGTGCGCTTTGAGACAGATCCACATGTCAGTCCGGCGACAAAGGCGAGCACGAGAAGCGCTGCACTTGCCCGCCAGGCTTCTCCGAGCAGCGGCATCAGTTCAGGCCTGTAGATGTAATACCCGAGGTTATTGGTAATCGTCGCTATGGTCGGCAGGGTTATGCCGTGAATCAGGATGACTATTGCCACAGGGCTCAATACCCACACTGTAAGCAAAGCCCGCCGAGCATTCTGGGTGAGTGATCCCCGCCGGAGAGCCCATGTCAGCAATCCCATGGCGAGGATGATGAGTAAGCTGATTCCCAGCCGCCAGGCCTCTTCGTTCGGATAACGCCCCCAGGCGAGCACCTTAATATTGCTCGTGATGACACCCCATCTTGCTTCTGTCAGCGCCCATTTGACGAGCCCACGACCAAGCAAGTAAAGGATACCCGCCGAAATCAGAGTCAAGACTGAGTTGAGCAAGCTGCTGAAGAGATTCTGGTGCAGCCAGCCAAGGACGCCGACCGAGGTCGTCGGCGGTTTCTCCATACCGGGATGTGCCTTAATTTCTGCAGACATGCTCAGCGCTCAACGATCTTCAGTCGTGAGTTGATGGCGTTCATCACGATAGAAATGGCCAGTGAAATTAACAAATAGGTTGACATCATTAACGTGATGACCTGCACCGCCTGTCCGGATTGGTTGAAGATCGTCGACGACACGTTGTACAGGTCCGGGTAGCCGACCCCGACGGCCAGGCTTGAGTTCTTGGCGAGGTTCAGGTATTGGTTCGTAAGGGGCGGGATGATCACTCTCAGAGCCTGCGGCAGGATCACCAGACGGAGCACTTCAAACTTGCTCAAGCCCAGCGCGGTCGCGGCTTCAGTCTGTCCCTTTGGAACGGCCAGGATCCCCGAGCGGACGATATCGGCGATGAATGCTCCGGTGTAGATGACCAGTCCGAGCAGGATGCCGGCGAACTCGGGAGAGAGCTGCGCGCCTCCAACCATGCGCAAGCCATCCAGTTGGGGACGGTCAAGCGACAGCGGCGCTTCCGGGAGCAGCAGCCACGTCAGCGCGGGTAGCCCGAGCAGCGGAAGCAGTGCCCATAATCCCGGTCGAGTTTCGACACCATCTAGAAGGCGCCGCTGGTAGAGCACCCTGAAGATGACGATCGCCGCGAGAAGGCTGGCGGCTACCACAACAATCCAGAGTGTAAAGCTCTGCATGGGTTCCAGGCGCGGGAAGAAAAAACCGCGCTGGCTCAGGCTGAATGATCCAAACGTGATGCGCTCCTGGAGGGAGGGCAATTTCAGGATAATTCCGAAATAAAGAAAGAACAGCTGGACGAGCAGGGGAGTGTTGCGCATCACCTCAACATACGCGCTCACAATCGATCGAAGCAACCAGTTCGGGGAAAGCAGAGCGATCCCCGCGAAGATCCCCACGATTGTCGCTAATCCCAGCCCGACAACGATGACGCGTAGGGTGTTGACCACGCCGACAACATAGGCATACCAGAAGCTGTCTGTGCGTTCGAAGGTCAGCCCCTCGCCGATGCCAAATCCGGCGGTCCGCTGGAGAAATGCGAAGCTCAAGCTCAAGCCGCGCGAATCAAGCGCTTCAAGCAGATTGCCGATAAGCCACCGGGTCGCAATAAAGACAAGCAACAGGAAGATGGCCTGGGCCAGCGCCTGCAGGAAGCGGGTGTCGCGCCAGAATGACCAGAAACTTGATCCAGAGAACGGGTTCGTTGATGGCTTCATTGGATCGCTATCCGTCCCGTTTTCGGGCAGGTTGCAGCCCGGCGCATGCGCCGGGCTGCAACGGATGCCCTCGACGACCGGTGATGCTTTACCTAGCGCCAGGGTTGTGGATAGATCAAGCCGCCATCGCTCGCCAGTGCGTTGAAGCTGCCCTCGCGCGGGATATCGGTCCCATCGGGTCCGAGGTGGCGCTCGTAGATCTCGCCGTAGTTCCCGACTGCGCTGATGACATTCACCATGAAATCAGGATCGAGCCCCAGAAGCTGGCCGTACTCCCCTTCTAACCCCAGCAAACGTGCAACCTCCGGGTCCTCTGGCGCGCCTGCGGCCTTTTCAGCCACGTTCGCGGCGGTGATGCCCTTTTCCTCCGCGATCATGAGACCGTTAACGACCCATCGGACCATATCGCCCCACTGCTGATCGCCGTGCGCCCAAACCGGTCCAAGCGGTTCTTTGGACATTGTTTCGGGCAGAATCAGGTGAGCGGCGGGGTCGGAGAGCGTGGTTTTCAAGCCCGCAAGCTGCGACTTGTCCGAGGTGAGCCCGTCACAGCGACCCTGATCATATGCCGCCGCGGTCTCATCGGACTTGTCGAATACGAGCGGTGTGTAGCTGATGCCGCGTGAAGCGAACGCGTCCGCCAGGTTCAACTCGGTTGTCGTCCCGGACAGCACACAAACTGTGGCGCCATCCATGTCGTTCAGCGAACCGAAGCCGCTGTCTCTGCGGACCATCATGCCCTGGCCGTCATAGAATGTGGTCGGCCCGAAATCGGTGCCCAGCTCTACATCGCGGGTGAAGGTCCAGGTCGTATTGCGGATGAGAACATCGATTTCGTTTGTCTGCAGCGCCGTGAAGCGTTCTGCGGCAGTGAGAGGGCGGAACTCGACTGCGTCGGGATTGTTGAAAATCGCCGTCGCAAGCGCCCGGCAGAAATCAACGTCGAAGCCGACAAAATCGCCTTCCTCATTCAGGAAGCCAAATCCCGGGACTCCCGAGTTCACGCCGCAGCGCAGCACACCGTTTGCTTTGATGGCTGCGAGACGCTCGGATTCCATCTGTAATTCGACGGGGACGTTTACCTGAACTTCCTGGGTCTCAACAACGCGCACTTCCTGCGTCTCGACGACCTTGACTTCGCGCACTTCCGGTTCAGCCGGTTGGCATGCGCTGAGGGCTAGAACGAGGATCAGGGTGGCAACAAGAAAAAGCGTGAACTTTCGACTCATAAGGTCTCCTCCTTTGGGCGTTGGTGTGGGATTCCTCTACTGAAGATCTCCGAAAGTGTATCTGCCGGATTTCACCTCCTCATGAATCATCTGGACGCTGATATTCTGGCAGCAGGTTGTGCCGCTCCGTCAGCAGGCTTGTCTCCTACATGCGTAAGAATTTTGGGTGACGCACGAAAGGATTTATTTGCGATGTGGGCAAGGATGTACTTTGGCGATGTTGGTGTGGCGAGCGATTGTAGATAGGTTTTGTCTCCGAGTCAAGTTGACATAGTGCTTGAGCCAGGAAATCGTTACCGGGGATCAGGAATTCGTGGTCACCCGGATGCCACGCGTCATTGTGATGCATCGGGAGGTGCCGTGGTGCGTGATTCAGGGTTCTCGGCCGGATGGCCCTCTTTAGGCAAGCCTTTGGACTCCACAATAGAATTTCAGGGACGATCGTGCCCGCGGAGTCCGTCAGCTTGCTGACGGCTGCGCAGCAGAACGGAGATCGTGCGGCTGAGCGATACGTGCGCAGGCAGCCAGGCTTCCACGTTTGCCGGCTCCCGCCGGCCCTGAAGGCAAGCCTTCGGACTCCAACCAACAACTGTTATCTTGAAACGTATTTATGGAACCCGGGTGCCGCGGTGTCTGATCCGCCGGGTGCCATGCAGGTGGGAGATAAAGGTTCGTTAGCTTCTCCCATCACTTGAACCCTTCTTGCAATGTGCTCGGGCTTCATTTTGAGGAAGGTTTGAATGCAAGCCACCGCTCAAGAGCTTGTGCCGGCCTGGTTATGAAGGCGATCCGTTGATCGCGTTCCTGCCACTGATTCTGCTGGATCTGAACAGCAGGGACTGGCTGGTTGATTGTGAACCGACCAAGGTGACGATCTGCCGGAAGTTTGCTACGCTTTGATGAGCGTCACAGTCCAATCAGCAGAAGCCTGTAATACTTATCTCCCCTTTTGCCAACCGTCGACCGCATGATAGATTGGGATTCAAACTTGCTCCGTGGGTCAATTGCCGCAAGAATCTGGAACAACATGACCACACTCATCGGCCGCAGGCTGGATCACTACGAAATCGTCGAACGCGTCGGTCAGGGCGGTATGGCGACGGTCTACCGGGCTATCGATGTGCGCACAGGTGAAGATGCAGCGATTAAAGTCCTCTCGCCCGGGATCGGGGAGGACCGGCGCTTCATCAAGCGCTTCCGCCGGGAAGCGGCTCTCGTTTCTGAACTGAAACACCCCAACATTGTCCCGGTGCTCGCTTACGGGCAGTCCGAGGGGCTCATCTACACCGTGATGCCGTTCGTACGCGGCGAGTCACTCCACGAACGGATCCTGCGCGGCGGGATAACGAACGAGGAGATCGCGCGCTGGCTCGATCAGATCTCCCGGGCTTTGATGTTCGCTCACAGCCATGGCGTGATCCATCGAGACATCAAGCCCGGCAACGTGATGCTCGATGAGCAAGGCAACGTCCGGCTGACGGATTTCGGCCTGGCGCGCGCCATCGCGCTGCCCAGCAGCCTGACCGGTTCGATGTTGATGGGCACTCCAGCGTATGTTTCGCCCGAGCAGGGGCGCGGCGATACGGTGGACGCGCGATCCGACCAGTATTCGCTGGGTGTCATCCTGTACGAACTGATCACGGGTCGCATTCCGTTCGAAAGCGATTCGGCCATGGCGACGGTGCTCCAGCATATTCAAGAGCCGGTCCCACGCCCGCGCCGCTTTGCTCGTGACCTCAGCCCGGATGTTGAGGTCGTCCTGCTTAAGGCACTTGCAAAGCGCCGCGAGAAACGCTTCCCGAGCGTCGCAGCTTTTAACGAGGCGTTCCAGGCCGCCAACGCCGGCAAACCGCTGCCCGAGATGGGTAGATTGCCGCCGGAACCGACGCGGCGGATCGATGCGGTCGATGAGCGCGTGATTGCAATGCCGGAGACGGAAAGCAGGCTGGAGGCGGCGCCCACAGGACACGGTTTCCGCCCGGTCTACTTCGCCATCCTAGTTCTGGTCGCAGTCGCGGCCGGCGCGGTGTGGTTCGGTTTCTTCCGAGACAGCCCGCCGGATCCCGAAGATGGACAAGGGATTGGTCCCGCGGCGGAGGCGACGCTCGCTGTGCAGGGGACGCTCGCTGCAGACCCGACGACGCTGATCCAAGCAGGCGCCACCGCGACGACGGTGCCGACCCCGCTGTACGCTAGCAGGTGTCCCGAGGTCGCGCTGTACGCGCCTCAAATTGAAGGCGATGAAATTTCGTGGCTGATCGATAACGCCAGCGCTCAGGACCTTACGCTCCAGGATATCGCCATCCTCAAATGGCCGGCCGCCAACGGGCGCATCATGCAGGTGCGCCTTGGGGATCGTGTGCTTCAGGAAGGACCACTCGTTCCCGGAGATGCGATCGAGATTAGCGAAAATGACGGTCTGGCACTCGAAGCCGGGCAGCACAGCTTCTTCACGCTGGTCTCGGATTTCGAGCCGGGAAGGACGGGTTATGCGCTGGATCTGCGTTTCAACGAGGGCTGTCAGTTGAGCGGGGAATGGTAGCCGGGCGGGAGACTTGTTAGTCTATGAAATCCCGGGGGAACCTGACGGTCTCCCTCTAAAGTTCAAGACGGACTTGCTGCATAGCCTGTAACTGATTAAACCAAAACACAACCCTGCGAAGTATTAATATTACAGTGCTGCCGGTCCATGCTGAGCTGAGAGGGCGGACCAGTGTGTGCCGGACTCACAGCAGACCGGGAGTATAATCCGGCCAGCAATCGAGACCTCATCGAGAAAAAGGAGCCCACCCATGGCCGATCCCCGTTTGACGAACCTCGCCCGCATCCTGGTTGAACATTCGACGAAGATCAAAAAAGGCGACCGGGTCGCGATCCTGACGCAGCCGGCGGCGATGCCGCTGGTCGAAGCCATCTACCGGCAGGTTCTGAGAGCCGGAGGTTACCCCTATGTTCAGCTGGGGGGGCTGCGCTCGCGTGTCGAGACGGAGGCGCTCGAATACCTGCTCTTCACCGAAGGCACTGAAGATCAGATCCAGCATGTGAACCAGTTCGAGAAGCAGATCAGGGAAGAGTTCGAGGTCATGTTGGCGCTTTACAGCCAAACCAACACGCGCGGTCTCAGCAACATCTCGCCCGAACTGCAGCGTTTGAGAGCGCTGGCGTACAAAGACGTCACCAAGGCTTACCAGGAACGCAGCGCCACAAAGGATCTGCGCTGGGCGATCACGATGTTCCCGACAGAAGCATACGCCCAGGATGCCGAGATGAACCTTAAGGAGTTCGAGGACTACGTGTTCAGCACAACTTACGCAGACACGGACGACCCGCTGGGCGCCTGGCAGCGCATCCACGACGAGCAGCAGAAGCTTGTCGACTGGTTTAAGGGCAAAAAGACGTTGGAAGTTAAGGGTCCGAATGTCGATCTCCAACTTTCGATCGAGGAGCGCAATTTTATCAACTCGGATGGCGAGCATAACATGCCCAGCGGGGAGATCTACACAAGCCCGATCGAAGATTCGGCTGAGGGCTGGGTGCGTTTCAGCTATCCGGCAATCCGCCAGGCTCGTGAGGTCGAAGGCGTCGAGTTGACGTTCGAGCAAGGGCGGGTCGTCAAGGCGACGGCGCAGAAGAATGAGGGCTTCCTGATCAACATGCTCGATACGGACGAAGGTGCGCGATACCTGGGCGAGTTTGCGATCGGGACCAACAAGCGCATCAACCGCTTTATCAAGAACATCCTCTTCGATGAGAAAATCGGGGGCACGATCCACATGGCGGTTGGTTTTGGATTCCCCGAGATCGGCGGCAAGAACGTGAGCGCGATTCACTGGGATCTGATCTGTGATATGCGCGAGGGCGGCCAGATCTTCGCTGACGGCGAGCTTGCCTACGAATCAGGGGAATTCAAGATCTAACTTCCACACAGGAGCTCATGTCAATGACGGACATCCGAACGGAAAGGCTGGCGGAATTGATCGTCGAATATTCCGTCAAGGTCCAACCCGGGGAACGCATCGCCATCACGGGAACCACGCTGTCTGAGCCGCTGATGCTCGCGCTGCAGAGCAGCGTGCTGAAAGCAGGCGGCCATCCCCATCTTATCGCTGCGTTTCCGGAAGCCGATGCGCGCCTGATGCGCGAGGCTGATGACGACCAGATCGCGTATGTGAACCCTTACTTGAAGATGGTCATCGAAGAATTTGACAGTTTCATCCAGATCGCAAGCGATGGAAACACGCGCAGGTTGTCCAGCGTGACCCCCGCTCGCCAGGGGTTGCGCGCCAGATCCATGGCGCCTATCTACAAGCGATACAGCGAACGCCTTAACGCGGGAGAACTGCGCATCTTGATCACGTTATTCCCGACGCAGGCCCTCGCCCAGGAAGCCGAGATGAGCCTGGGCGAGTTCGAGGATTTTGTGTACGCTGCGACTTTCTGTGACACACCCGATCCTGTCCTCTCATGGAACAGGATCCATGATGAACAGCAGCGTCTGGTGGATTGGCTCAAGGGACATCAGCTTGTGGAGGTCAGGGGTCCAAACGCCTGTCTAAAGCTTTCGATCGAAGGCCGGGATTTCCTCAACGCGGATGGCACGCTGAACATGCCCAGCGGTGAGATCTACACCAGCCCGGTTGAGGAATCCGTCGAAGGTTGGGTTCGATTCGATTATCCCTGCATCTACCGGGGTACGGTTGTGACCGGTGTCGAGCTGACATTCGAAGCCGGAAAAGTGATCGAAGCCAGGGCGGAGAAGGGTGAATCCTTTCTGCACCAGATGCTGGATGTGGATGAAGGGGCACGCTTCGTGGGCGAATTTGCGATCGGTACGAACAAACGCATCGATCGCTTCATCGGCAATATGCTCTTCGACGAAAAGATGGGGGACACGATCCACATGGCGCTCGGCAACGGCTTCTCGAAGATCGGTGGAAAGAACACGAGCGGCATTCACTGGGATATGCTTTCGGATATGTGTGACGGGGGGCAGATCTTCGTCGACGGCGAGCAGTTCTACGAATCCGGCGAGTTTTTGATTTGATGCGTTCCGACGCGCGAGATGTTAAAGGAGATAACTGGTGGCGGACTACCGAATCACCAATCTAGCAAAGATCCTCGTCGAGTACTGTGTCGACGTGCAGCCGGGCGATCGGGTTGTGCTGAATGGATCGACCCTGGCCTCCCCGCTGATCCTCGAGTTGCAGCGGGAGGTGCTGCGCGCCGGCGGACACCCGCACACGCTTCTATCCATCCCGGGCAGTAACTATGTCTTCTTCACTGAAGCGAACGACGTCCAGTTGGAATATGTCTCCCCGGTGCTCAAGATGTACCTGGAGGAGTTCGAGGGCTTGATCCAGGTGTACAGCCAGGCGAACACCAAGGAACTCAGCAATATCGACCCCGCACGCCAGGCGATGCAGGCGAAGGCGATGGCGCCGTTGATGAAAGCCTACATGGACCGGGCGGCAAACAAGCAGATCAAGTGGGCGATCTCGATGTTCCCCACGGCGGCGTTGGCGCAGGACGCCGAGATGTCGCTGGCGGAGTTTGAAGATTTCGTCTACGCCGCGACGTACGCTGATGCGGAAGATCCGATCGGCGCCTGGCGCAAGATCCACGATGAACAGCAGAAGCTCGTCGATTGGCTCAAGGGTAAGAAAGAGGTCGTTGTCGAGGGTCCCAACGCCGAACTGAGAATGTCGATTGAAGGGCGTGATTTTATCAACGCGGACGGCGAGGACAACATGCCCAGCGGCGAGATTTTCACCAGCCCGGTCGAGGATTCGATGGAGGGGTGGATCCGCTTCACCTATCCGGCGATTGAGGGCGGCCGTGAGGTCACCGGTGTCGAGCTTAAGCTCGAGGGCGGGAAGGTTGTCGAGGCGCGCGCCGAGAAGAATGAGGAATTTCTCAAGGCGATGCTCGAGGTCGATGAAGGGGCCTCGATCGTGGGCGAATTCGCGATTGGCACCAACAAGCAGATCGATCGTTTCACGAAGAATATCCTCTTTGACGAGAAGCTCGGCGGCACGATCCACATGGCGCTCGGAGCAGGGTTTAAAGAAATCGGCGGCACGAACGAAAGCGGCGTGCACTGGGACATGATCTGCGACATGAAGGATGGCGGCAAGATCATCGTGGACGGCGAATTATTCTATGACTCGGGCGAGTTCGTGGTCGATGTCGGATAAATTTCTTATAGCGAGGCTGGCATGACAGACCATCGAATTGAAAATCTGGCGTGCACATTGGTTGAGTATTCGATCCGTGTCAAGAAGGGGGACCGGGTCGCGATTGGCGGTACCACGCAGGCGGAACCTCTGATGAGAGAGGTCAGCAGGCATGTGCTGCGTGCCGGTGGCCATCCGACACCTGTGGTGCATCTCTCCGGGTGGGACTACCTGTTCATGAACGAAGCTTCCGAAGAGCAACTGAACTATGTAAACCCGTTTTTCAAAATGGTCCAGGAAGAATTCGAAGGCCTTGTTCACATCCGCAGCGATTTGAACACGCGTGAGTTGGTGAGCATTCCAGCCGAGAAGCATGCTGTTAAAGCGAAGGCTATTGCACCCGTTATGGAAACGTATATGCGGCGCAGTGCAGCGGGCGAATTCAATTGGGTTGTCACGATCTTCCCCACGCCTGCTCTGGCACAAGATGCGGAGATGTCGCTTGAAGAGTTTCAGGATTTCGTCTACGGGGCGACCTTCGCCGATCGGGACGATCCCATTGCGGCCTGGCGGCAGGTGCATGATGATCAGCAGAAGCTGGTCGATTGGTTGAAAGGGAAGAAGGAAGTCGTGGCAAAAGGGCCGAACGTCGATCTCAAAGTCTCGATCGAGGGACGACTCTTTAAGAACTCGGATGGCGATCGCAACATGCCGAGCGGCGAAATCTTCACCAGCCCGGTGGAAGATTCGGCCCAGGGTTGGTACCGCGGCTCCTTCCCGGCGCTGAACGGTGGGCAGGAAGTTCTCGGCGTTGAACTTACGTTTGAGAATGGTCGTGTCGTGGAAGCCAAAGCCGAGCACAACGAAGAGTATTTACAAACGATGGTTAACCTCGATGAAGGCTCCAGTATCATGGGCGAATTCGCCATCGGCACGAATATGGGCATTCAGAAATTCTCCCGCAACATCCTCTTCGACGAGAAAATGGGCGGCACGATGCACATCGCCCTCGGTTCAGGGTTTCCGGAATTGGGGAGTAAAAACACCAGCGGTCTGCATTGGGACATCATCACCGAGATGCGTGACGGGGGGAAGATTTTTGTCGATGGGGAACTCTTCTACGACTCGGGAGAGTTTGTGGTTTTGGGGGATCAGTAATCGGGGATTGCTGGAAATGGGCACCCGGTCACTCAGGCACCCTGGCACTCAGGAAAAAACTTCGGGATTCGGACGGGCGAAACCATGCGACCGACCGCATGATAGGGGTAGGAAGGACCGGTTGATTTCCCGGTCCCTCCCCCCTCCGAACCGGACGTGCGGATCTCCCGCATCCGGCTCTCCAGTTGGTGGTTCACCTCCGAGAGGATTGGCTGGCGGCTTCAAAGGCTGCGAATATGGAGAACAGCCCTTGCACCGCAAAGTCACCCCTTCTTCAGGGGCCGCCAACATGCGCTCCGTCCAGACGCTTGGTTCCACCCATTT
>JARGGH010000036.1 GCA_029210945.1 Anaerolineales bacterium | reverse complement strand
CTTGCCCGTTTCTTCATGGACGATCTAGACCGCTTGAGATGGGGGGTGATTGATGATTATCTGGCCGGGGGGTATCCTCTTGGAGACGACACAATCTTCGTCATGCTGCCGGAGGAATATGAGCGGGCATCCAGCAGTCCGAAGGTCGAACGCATCGAGGTCGATAAGATTCTCTACTACCCCGACGGTCGGGCGGGATTCTACTTTGGAAAGGTCGTTCTGATAGAACCAGGAGCGGCCGACTAACCCGCGACTTGGCAGATTAAGATGAAGAAGCAAACGCTTGCCTTAATTCATTGGAACCAAGGAGAACGGGAGCAGAGAGCGAAAGAACTGCGGCGCGCGGGCTACGACGTTCTGGACGATCTGCCGGCAGGGTCAGGCATACTGCGCACCATTGAAGAAGCCAATCCCTCGGCGATCATCATCGACCTGACGCGCATCCCTTCCCGGGGGCGCGATCTGGGGATCGCGTTTCGCAAAGGAAAGGTACGCGGCTGTTCCCGCTGATATTCGCAGGTGGGGACCAGGCGAAGGTCGAAAAAATCAAAGGTCTGCTCGGTCGACCAAACCTGGACAGGCCTGCTCTTCAAATGGCGGGGTTGAGGGAACTCTGCCCAGCAGGATCGTTTGAACGTCAATTCCTGGTTTCTTGTACCGTGCAACACCTGATGGACGCCGAAGGAGTGTCTCGATGAATAATGATGAGATCATTGAGAAGATTAATCGTGAGTACCATATTTTCTTGGAGTCGATTAAGTCAGCGTCTGGAGGAGCAGATAAGATCCGGACCCAAGGCGGGGGATGGACGTTTAAGGACCTGCTGGCACATGTCGCTGCATGGGAGCAGATCTTGGTGCGGTTCCATCTCGGTGGCGAACCCTTTGATGAAGTAATTGGCATGCCGGGAGCCCGCTACCATGTCACCTCGTTTGATGACATCAATGACCATCTCTTGAGTGTTTATGGTGGATGGAGCATGGACGAAGTTGAGCAGTTTGCAGAGCAGACGCACAATGAAATGATGGAAACACTTCATGCCCTCCCTGCGGAGGTTTTTGATGAGCCGGCAGCCACCATCGCAGCGATTGGTCTTGAGCCCTATCCGCTTTACGAATACATCGCTGCGAACACCTATGATCACTACGCCGAGCACATCGAGGCTATCCAGAACGACGATGCGCCTGGCGCTAGAAGCAGTTAGGACCAGCTCTTGATGAGCGACGAACACAAGAGCGCAGATCATGTGAGAGGGTTGAGGGTCGCGCTCATCGGTCCAATGAGTGCCGGCAAAAGCACGATTGCAAACCTGCTTTCAGGTCGCCTGGGTCTGCCGCGCCTGGAGATGGACGAACTCCGCTGGTCGTACTACGCGCAGGCCGGGTATGACGAGGACATTGCCCGAAAGATTTATCAGGAGCAGGGCACCCTGGGCATCTTACATTACTGCAAGCCTTTCGAAGCCTTCGCAGTCGAGAGTGTTATCCTGCAGCATGATCGCTTCGTGTTAGATCTCGGCGCGGGCCATTCGGTCCATGAAGATGAGACGCTTTTCCAACGCGTCAGGGAGGCACTTGATCCTGTACCTTTCGTGATCCTGCTCCTGCCGTCTGCAGATCTCGACCGGTCGACCCGCATCCTGAATGATAGGTTTTCTGCACTGCTGCTGCAGGAGGTGGGTGAGATTAACCCTGACCTCCTGGTTCTGAACGAGCACTATGTCAGACACCCTGCAAATCATCGCCTCGCTAAGCAGGTCTTCTATACGGACCACAAAACGCCTGATCAAACCTGCGGCGAGATCGTCGAGTTGATAAATTCCCGCCAGTCTGATTAGATATTCTGGTAATTCTTATCGACGGGTTTGAGAGATGAAGATCGAGCTGCTTGCCGATCATCCTGAGGCGATCCCGGTGATCGCCCGCTGGCACTGGGCGGAGTGGGGCCATTACAATCCGGAAGGCTCTTTTGGCCTCGTGCTTGAAAAACTGTCTCAGCGGGTACATCGCGAGCGCATCCCGTTCGCGTACCTGGCATTGCAGAAGGAGATTCCCATGGGCACGGCTTCCCTGGTTGAGCTCGACATGGACACTCGCAAGGACCTATCCCCCTGGCTCGCGGGGGTCTATGTCGACCCGGCCTTTCGCAATCGAGGTGTCGGATCTGCCCTCGTGCAAAAAGTTTGTGAGAAAGCGGAGCAGCTACGCTTTGATGAGCTGTTCCTTTATACAAACACGGCCTACGATCTTTACAAGAAGCTGGGTTGGTTTGCGATTGAGCAGGAGCAGTACCGCGGCAGGTTAGTCAGCATCATGAAGTACACATTTTGATCTCTTCAGCCTTCCGTTCGCTGGCGTCAGGCAGGTCGATCTTCAATCCTCGCGGTACACTGATTACACGAGCTTGGGCTCTCTGTTCAACCAACTCGATCTCAAATAATTTGGAGGTTCAGATGCAGGTTTTTGAAGCTGTCCGAACTGTGCTCGCAATTCGAAGCTACAAACCAGAATCGATCCCGCCTGCAACTGTGCGCAAGATACTCGAGGCCGGGCGTTTGACGGCCAGCAGCATGAATTTGCAGCCCTGGCATTTTATCGCTGTCGAATCGCGGGAGGATCTGCGGGCGCTCGGGGAGATGGCTGCGACAGGTCCGTATATCGCCGAAGCGGGTTTTGCCGTTGCGGTGGCGACCGAGCCCACGAAGTACTCTGAATCTGATGCAGGCCGGGCGATCCAATCGATGATCCTGACCGCCTGGGAAGAAGGCATCGTATCGAACTGGGTCGGGTTTTATGGGCTTGATGATGCAGCGGAATACCTCGGCATCCCTGACGAAATGGATTTGCTCGCGATCATCCCGTTCGGCTACAGCGAATCAGCAACCTCCGGAGGCCATAAGAAGCGCAAGCCATTTTCAGATGTCGTCCACAAAGGCAGGTTTGGCAAGCGCTTTGAGGAGTGATGCCGCTCAATCTTTAATGAAATCACAATCGATCATTGGGTGGATGGTTCCGCTATGGGATTAATTCAAATCATCATCACAGCTTCTCTGCTCCTGCACGGCATCGCGCACGCTGTCGCCCTGGTCGCATTGACGCGTCAGTCTGCACTGGGGCGAGCCGGGCATCGAGTAACGGTCGGATCATGGCTTTTCAGCGATGCGCAGCCCCGCCAGGCAGCGAGGCTGCTGATCCCATTCTGGCTCGCTGCCGTGCTTGCGTTTTTTGGATCAGCGGCTTCGTCTTGGGGAGTGATCGTCTCGACCGATCTCTGGGGCAGGCTCGCTTTTCTGGGTGCGATCATCTCATCTGCCGGGATCATCCTGGCCGCTGGCGTGTGGCCAGGCTCACATTCACGCAACCGGGCAATTTTGAACACAGCCGTCGCGATGGTCATGAACACCGCCATATTAGCTGCGAAAATCTGGCTCCAGTGGCTGCCGACGCGATGGGTGATCGGTTGAGGCCGGGCGAAACTGATGAACGGACAGGATCAGCACGCTTTCGACGAGGAATTTACTCCGGATATCTCCTCGGAGCCAGGCAGCGATTTTGCCGCGCTGATCCGCAAGCTGATTCTGGGCTTCCTGGCGCTTATTGTGATTCTCAGCATGCTGAGCAACCTGATTGCGCTTCCAGAGACTGGCAGCACACCGTCGAGGAGCGATATCGGTTTAACAGAGGCGGATATCGTTGAGCGGTACGGCCCACCGGATGAGCGCAGCGGCGTCCAGGTTGTCGGAGTGAACGACATGATCGGATTGGCTCCGCGCCGCCTGGATCAGGGCGAAAAATATTTTGACCTTCGGTACGAAGAAGGACCGCTGATTCTCATCTTCCATTTTGTCTCTCCAGACACATTCAGAAAATACAATGCCTACTCCCCTGATGCCGACGACTGGATCGTGCTCGAACGCGCCATCGGCACTCGCACGGTGATCTACTGACGAAGATCACCTTCTAACTCCAACACCTCAGTCTTCCTTCGTCCGACTCCTGGGACCTCGGTGCGACAGTGAGAACGGTCTTGCAAGATCGCCTCATCCCTGCTCGTAAAGGGCGGTGAACGATTTTATAATTACTTATTGGCATGGATCTTTTCGTGAGGTGGATCGCGAAAGGTGGCATGATGAAAGATCGGTTTGTCAAGTGGGCCCAAAAAGAGTACACGCTCAGATCCCGGCTCATCGGGACCCTGGCTGCGGGGCTGTTCTTCGTCATCGTGCTGCCGCTCATCCTCATCAATCTGGGTCCGGCACTCGACCGGACGATACCGTATTTGACGCCTGACCTTGGCAGCTGGCCGCAAATTATCGGTGGTGTTCTCATGTTGATAGGCGCATTCTTTGCGTTGTGGTCCATCACGGATCAACTGCTCAAAGCGGGGGGCACCCCGCTGCCGATGATGGCAACCCAGAAGCTGCTCGTGAGCGGACCCTTTAAGCTGTGCCGGAATCCGATGTCGTTCGGGACGATGCTGCTCTACATTGGTCTGGGGATCGTGATCGAATCGCCCGGAGCGATCGTGATTGTGATCGTCCTGTTCACATTGCTCCTGATGTACATTCGACGATTCGAGGAAGAGGAGCTTGAAGCCCGGTTCGGAGAAGACTATCTTGAATACAAGAAAACGACTCCCTTCTTGTTCCCCCGTCTTTCCAGAAAGAAGTGACAGTCAGGGACGCGATCTAGTCCTTGGGAGATAAGCGGAATGCAGGTTAATCCAGTTCAACGGATGCGGGCTCTGATCGGCCTGCTGCTTTTTCTTCTCCTGATCCCGTTTGTCTTGTTCGTCTCAGCCGGAACGCTGGATTGGCCGATGGCCTGGCTCTACGTCGCATTCTTCCTCCTTGCATCACTTCTCAGCCGATTGGTAGTCTACCGGCGCGATCCGGAAGCGCTGCACGAGCGCGCGAAATTCACATCCGCAGAAGGGGTGCCGGCATGGGACCGCATTCTTGTTCTCATCGTCGGATTGGTTAGCCCTATGCTTCTGGCCCTCATCGCGGGGCTTGACCATCGCTTCGAATGGTCGCCTACGATTCAGCCCTGGCTTGTGGTTGGCGGCACGCTTCTGGTTGCATCCGGCTATTTGCTCGCGGTTTGGGCAATGATCGAAAACCGATACTTTTCTTCGGTCGTGCGCATTCAGACCGACCGGGATCATACCGTGATCTCGGAGGGAGCTTACCGCTTTGTGCGCCATCCCGGCTATGCCGGATCACTGCTCTCAACGCTCGGGTTTCCGCTCATGCTGTCGGCGCTTTGGGCGTATTTGCCCGGCGCGGCTTATATCGCCGCGATCGTCCTACGAACATACCTGGAAGACCGGCTGCTTCTCAAGAAACTGAGCGGTTATGGGGAGTATGCGGGGAAGGTCTCCCACCGTTTGATCCCGTTCGTCTGGTGACGACCGGAGCGATGACGCCATTTATTCATCGGCAGGAGTATTAAGTGAAGACATCAATCATTACTGGAGCGCTGGTGGCGCTGCTCACGGGGCTTGCGATTGGAACACAGGCAACGATCAGCAGCCGGGTCGGAGGCCTGATCGGTGAATTCCGGACCGGGCTGCTCTCCAATCTCATGGGTGGCCTGGTCGCGGTCATCTTCATGCTGTTCCTGTTGGTTTATGATGGATCCGGGGTATGGAAAGTGCCCTCGGCAATCATCGCGATTCTCACTCTTTCCGGCACGTTAGGGATTTTTATCATCACCGGGATCTCCTTCTCGCTTCAACGCGCAGGGATCGCGGCCGGGCTGGCGACGATCATCCTGGGTCAATTGGCCTTCTCATTCCTGATCGACAGTCTGGGCATCGGCGGGGTCGAACAAATCCCGGCATCGCTCGCCCGGATTACCGGTCTTGCCGTGACCGCATTCGGCGTTTACCTGCTGCTTCCGAAAGGCTGATGCAATGAGCGCTGCATCGCGTCCGGATCAGGGGATCGACTTCAGCTATGCGGATTACGAATTTGTCGCTGAATTTTACGATCATGTCTTGCCATACCGGGATCGTCCCGATATCAGATTCTACCGGGAGCAGGCATTAATTAATGGCGGTCCGGTATTGGAATTGGGCTGTGGGACCGGTCGGGTTCTTATCCCGATCGCTCGATCCGGTATCCAGATCACCGGGGTAGATCTCTCCGATCACATGCTATCAGTCTGCCGGCAGCGGCTGCAGGAAGAAGACGGGCAGGTTCGGTCCAATGTTGAGCTGATCGAAGGGGACATGAGAACGGTCGAAGTGGGCGCGCGGTTCAACCTGGTGACCAGCCCATTTCGGGCATTTCAACACTTGCTGACGGTTGAAGCTCAGATCCGCACGATCCGGAATGCCTTCAGCCATCTGCAGCCAGGTGGTCATTTCATCCTGGATGTCTTCAACCCCTCCCTGAATGCGCTGACCGATGATAATCATGGAGAACAGTTCGGACAGGAGCCGGAATTTGTGCTCCCGGACGGGAGTCGTGTCGTCCGTTCACACCGGATTGTAGAGAGAGACCTGATCGACCAGATCTCTTCCGTGGAGCTGATTTACAACGTAGCCGATCCGGACGGCCATCAAGAGCGGCTCGTTCACGCCTTCAAGATGCGGCATCTTTTTCGCTTCGAGCTGGAGCATCTCGTCGCACGCTGCGGTTTTGAGGTTGAGGAAGTGTACGGCGACTTCGATCGGAAACCGTACGGGGCGGTTTATCCGGGCGAGCTCATTTTCATTGCCCGAAAAGCTGGCGGGGCTTTTTCAAAAGGTGGAGTGCCTGACCCCGATCGAGGGTGAGAACAATGAAGATTTCGGACTTTCTCCGCTGGAGCCCGAGAGCACTGGCCGTGGTCATTGTGTTATTCACGAGCGTCTTCGCTCTGGACGTGTTTGACGGAAGTGCCGGTCTCCCGGAGACAATTCTCGCTTTTGTGCTGCACGTGATCCCCCAATTTCTAATCATCATAGCCCTTCTGATCGCGTGGCGCAGACCGCGAGCCGGCGGGATTGCTTTCTTGCTGCTCGCCATCCTGTCCCTCGGATTCTTCTCGAAGCCGTTGGTCTCATGGGCTCACCCCCTCCTGACCTTGCCGATGCTTCTGATCGGGCTCCTCTTTTTGCTGGAGGGGCGTTTTTCAACGAGGAGCGGAAAGGTGGTTCGGCAGGATGATTGACAGCGGTGGGCATGCTCGTATTGCGCATAGACCAGGCTTGCCCTGTGTGCTGCTGCCAGGAAGAGCGCTCGCGCGTCGTCTGAATCAATTAGCCCTGATTCCGGGGCTTGTTACGGAGTGCTGATCGATACGGAATCCCGGCCTGGGTGCCCAGGTGTCAGGTGACGATTTAAGTTCAATTGCATCCACGGCTTTCCTCGCGACCGATTGGATCATTTTACGCAAAGCCTACAATTTGAAAGGATGGGCAGTGAAAACATATCATAGTGAGAATGCACCGGCCGCGATCGGGCCGTACAGTCAGGCTATTCGCAGCGGCAATTTACTCTTCTGTTCCGGACAGACGCCGTTAGATCCCGGTTCTATGTCGCTGGTCGGGGAAACGATCGAAGAGCAAACCGAACAGGCACTTGCAAACCTGACCTCGGTCCTTGCAGCGGCGGGACTTTCTGTGCAGCACGTCGTGAAAACATCCGTATTCTTACAGACGATGGATGATTTTCCTGGCATGAATAACACCTACGAACGAGTATTTGGTCCACACAAGCCGGCCCGCACGACGGTTGCCGTGCATCAGAATCCTCTCGGTGCAAAGGTTGAAATCGAGTGTATCGCAGAGTTTGGCTCTTGAGAGTGCCTCAAGATGAGGGAGCGGATGGTATCGCGTCTACACCAGTGAGGTGACCAGCCCCGCAAGCGAATCGTCCGCTGACCTATTCGGATTCCGCACGCACATCAGGAGAGGGAAGTGCGAGGATCTCGGAGGCTTGATCGACTCCGTCCGCGTTCAGAGGCTGCAGTGCATATCCGAATGACCGCAGGAATTTCAAGCACACCCCGTGTTGGTCCGCACCGTGCGTTGCCAGGAAGATAACCGGGCGCCCGGACCGGATGGTCTCCTGGCCGCCGGCGAGCACATCCATTTCCGCCCCCTCGACATCGATCTTGAGCACGTTAGGTGGCGCAATCTTCCCCGTCTGCAGCAGATCATCCAGGCTCGCGGTGTCCACTTCCAGATCTCCGGTCATGTCGATCCGGCCTGTGGAGGAGCTCACGCCGCCCCCGAAATGCGCAGTGCCGGTTCGATCCGAGATGGCTAGCTGGCTCAGGGTGACATTCTCTAACCGATTGATGCGGATATGGCGCTCGATGTAAGTCGCATTGCGGGGCAGCGGTTCAAATGCGAAGACATTTCCATCCGGGCCGACCAGTCTTGAAGCGAGGAGTGTGTAATAACCCACGTGCGCGCCGATATCGAGCACAACATCCCCTGGCCGCAGAACTTCGGCGAAGCGATTCTGGAAGGCGAGTTCGTAACTCCCCAGCCAGTAACCGTGATCGCCGGATCCAACGATCCATCGCATCCCCCGCATCGGCCCCTGGACGATGGGCACGGCCAGCCGGGCGGGCAGTAGCTTTAAAGGAAAGCGCAGTATTTTTCCAATTAACGAATTCTTGGGTATCGCGGAGAAATTCATGCCCGTACTTTATGCCTTTGCTTGCTCTGCTCGCGGGGACCTGATCCTGTGATGGCGGCTTAAAGATACCATGGTCGTATCGATATTTTTTTCGAATATTTCAGTTCGCCGGGCGTCCGTATTTCTCGGACACGGATCGTCCTGCAAGCCACCCCGTTGAGAATGCAGCTTGCAGATTATATCCACCTGTGTCCGCATCAAGGTCCAACACTTCTCCGGCAAAGTAAAGGCCGTCAACGAGGCGCGATTGCATCGTGCGCGGATCCACTTCGCGGGTATCGATACCGCCGGCGGTCACGATCGCCTGAGCAATCGGTCTGTGCCCGGTTATCGTCAGACGAAAATCCTTCAACCAATCCCTCAAGCGAGTGCGCTCTTCGGCTGTGATCTGGTTGGCGCGTTTGCTGGGGGGGATATCGACCTGGTCGATGCACACCGGGATCATCTTGCTCGGCAGCAAGCCTTTGAGCAGGTTGTTAAACTGCTTTGTCCCGGCTTGATCGATGTCGCGCAGCAAACGAGCATCGAGTTTGCCTTCGTCCAGAGCAGGTTTGAGGTCGATCGAGATTTCAACGCTGGAGTCGGCTGACAGCGCGTCGACAATGTCGCGGCTGAGTGTGAGCATGATGGGTCCGGAGACGCCAAAGTGTGTGAAGAGCATCTCACCAAAAGCCTCGCGCGTCGGAACGTCGCCGATGTGTACTCGCACGCGGACATTTCTTAAAGCCAGCCCCTGCAGTCTCTGGGCGAGATTCCCGGCGGTATCCAGCGGGACAAGTGCGGGTCGTACAGGGATCAATCTGTGGCCAACGGATTGAGCCAGCCGGTATCCATCGCCGGTCGAACCTGTGCCTGGATAGGAGAGCCCTCCAGTCGCGATCAGCACATGTTCACAGCTGTATTGAATCTCTTCCATTCGATCTGCTGCCCTCCGGCCGCCGCGCTCTCTCCCTGGCAAAACCCGCACCCCCCGGATGGCACGATCTTCAACCAGTAAAGCCGTGACCCTCGAGGCAGTACGGCTCGTCACGCCGGTTTGCCCCATCCACCGGGCAAGCGCGTCGACGATTTCATGCGCATCGCTGCTGACCGGGAACACACGCCCGCCGCGTTCCACCCTTGTTTTCACGCCCAGGCGCTCGAAGAATCTGACCAGGTCTTCGGAAAAAAAACGGGAGAAAGCGGAGTATAAGAAGCGGCCTTCACGGTTAAAATGTCCAATAAACCGATCCAGCGTTTCAATATTTGTTAGGTTGCAGCGGCCTTTGCCCGTGATCTCAAGTTTTCTGCCGGGGCGCTCCATCTTCTCCAGGATCAGTGTCTTAACCCCGGAGCTGGCAGCCTGTCCGGCCGCCATCATCCCCGCTGGCCCCGCGCCGATCACGATAAAATCAAAATGTTCCACTTCGCTGCATTCCTGTTGTAGTATTGATCACAGGGCTTATTGTACGTTAGATCGGGGGCATTTTCAGCGCTTGAGCTGCAGGGGGTCCTGAGCGAAGCCGGTCAGAACTAGTTGAGAACCCTATTCGAGTTATGCCCAAATCCCTTTTGAGCGCGGCTGCCGTCAGATTTGGACACCTGCTCAGAGCAGAGCGCTGTCCGCTCATGTCCTTCACAAGGAGGTGATCAGTTGGTAGATCAGCCGACGGAAACGCTCGATATAATCATGCAGGTCTTTGAAGCCCGCTACGGAGATCAACTGGATCGTTTCAGCGTCCCTCCTCCGGTGTTTACAGAGTTGAGGGGCGAATTCACCGAGTTCGACCCGGAGCGGGGTTTGCTCCGGGCGCGATTTCCGATCGAGCGACGGTTCTTAAACCCTTATGGTTACCTGCAGGGCGGCATAATCGCGGCGGCGATTGACAATACGTTCGGCCCGTTGAGCATGCTCATCGCTCCTCCGAACCTGACCCGGAAGATGGAGGTTAAGTACAGCCGTCCTGCTGAACCAGCTGACAAGCATCTAATCGTCATCGCAGAGCTCACTGGCCGGGATGACCGGCGCCTGTACCTCAAGGCGGACGCGCGCAATCCGGAGGGAAAATTACTCGCTCGCGCGCAGGCGATGCACTGGATCATATAGGCATAAGCCGCGGGCGGAATCTGTTCAAAAACGTTGAAGTTGTTTGGTTGTTATCTGTAGTTACGGGAGGATGGGTCGATGGGATCGAAGCAGAAAGAGCTTGTTGAGCTGTTGGAGAACGTCGGCGAAGCCCACCATGAAGAATTCATGGACGTTGATGGGGAGGATCCAGAATGGGCGAGGTGGTATGCGGAGAAAATGCACGCGGAGTTTGAGCGGCTGATGGGGCGTTCGATCAGCGTCGATGGCGTCGCTGATTTGCTGGCGCAGTTTAGTAGGTTGCATTCAGAGGAGGCGCCAGATGAGAAGTGGGCTAGCTACTACGCCCGCAAATTGCTGGATTTCTACAGTGATTAATTGTTATCAACACACTGGCAAGCGAGAGACCGATGCATAAAATGAGCGTAGGGTTGCTGCATCCAGGCGAGATGGGTGTTTCGGTCGGGGCTTCCGCAATGAGAAGCGGTCATCCGGTTTACTGGGCTTCAGAAGGCCGCAGCACAGAGACCAGTCTGCGTGCTCAAAAATCAAATCTGGTTGACCTTGGAACATTGACAGCGCTATGCGCCAGGGTGGAGGTAGTCCTCAGCATCTGCCCACCTCATGCTGCCGAAGAAGTCCTTGATGACGTGATCGGGGCGGGGTTTTCGGGGATCTACGTGGATGCGAATGCCATCTCACCGCAGAAATCGATGCGCCTGGCAGCGAAATGCAGTCAACACGGTCTGGAGTATGTCGATGGCGCTATCGTCGGGGGACCTGCCTGGCAGTCGGGTTCAACCCATCTCTACCTGAGCGGGGATCATGCCGGTTTGGTCGCCAGGCTCTTTGACGAAGGCTTACTCGAGACCTGCCTGTTAGGGGATCAGCCCGGGCGTGCTTCCGCGTTAAAGATGTGCTTTGCAGCCTACAGCAAGGGAAGCACAGCGCTGGTGACCATGTTTCTGGCGGCCTCAACATCATTGGGCGTGCGTGAGGAGTTGATGAAGTTGTGGTCTCTGGATGGATCTACCTTCGCTGAGGAGGCAGAAATGCGCGCCTTGCGAGTGACCCGTAAAGCGTGGCGTTTCGCAGGCGAGATGGATGAGATCGCGGATACGTTTGCCGGCGAAGGTCTTCCTGATGGTTTCCATCAGGCTGCGCACGAAATCTACGCGCGTTTGAGCCATTTCAAGGACCGGAAATCGCTTCCAGCCCTTGACGAGGTTGTCACTTCGCTGCTGGAGCCCCGGCGGGACCACGTGGGTGAGCGGTCGTCCTGATTCGTGATGAAGATGTCGAGAAAGCACATTGAAGGAACATTGCGAATCTTGCGCGAGGAGACCATCATGCTGGGACGTTTTGAGGTCCTGGCAGAGATGGCCATTAAAGCCGGCGCAAAGGGGGAAGAATCCCGGCAGGCCATTCTCTCGGGTCTGTATCAAGCAAGTTGGAGGGCGCTGTTGATCGGCCTGGCTGGATTGCTGTCGACGGACCAGGAGTCTATTACGTTGCGCTATCTCCTGGATCTGGCCGGTAATCACCCTCATGATTTCGCTCGCTGGACGCCCGAGCAGGTTCAGGCTGAAGTGCGATGCGCACGTCAATCGCTCGCTGCGCTGGATCATTTAGAAGAGCGACTGCGTGCCCTCCGTGATCGCCGCCTGGCACACCTGGACCGTAAGCACATCAACGAGCCGGAAACATTCTCGGATCTCACGATCAGCCTCCTGGAGGCTCAAGAAGTTTTGAAGTTCATCGAACGCACCGTCCGAGATTTCCATTTGGCGTTTTACGATGAGGATGTGCTTTTTGATAACCACAAAAGGCGCAGCCGCGTTGGGCTGGATCAGCTGATCGCCTGAGCGTTCAATCGCTGCTTATCTGATTGCAGATCATCTTTATTCTGCTGGTCTCGTGAGGTGGTTGTTTTAACATTCATACATCGGCAGCGGGGAAGTAAATGCGGCGGTAGGTCGGTTTGGAGAAGTGCATCACATGGATCGAGACAGGATCGAAAGACTAGCAGTGTTGGCTGTGGGATCTGCCCTGATTAACGCAGCTAAGAGCAGCTAGTCTGTTTCTGATCGCGGTGGCAATCTCGTTGGCGGCACAATTGAACGTGGGTGCCTTTGATGCAGACAGTTACCAAGCCAGGGGATCAAATACCTGCGCTCTTGTCCATCCGGATTTCCATTGTAGGGAAAGGCATCTCGATGCCTTCCTGCTCGAAAGCAGTCTTGAGCGCCTTCATCCCGGCATCTTTCGCCTGGCGCAGGTTGGCTTCCTTCAGCCCGGCACCGATCGTCGCGATCCAGTAGTAAGCGACGAAGTCGACCGTCGAACCGCCAAACTCACGAAACGTCACCTCCGGAGCGGGGTCCGCAAGCACCTCATCCAGCCCCCCGACTACCCGCAGCGCAGTCTTGGTCACGTGATTGAGGTCCGAATCGTAAGCGACACCGGCCGCAATCTCAATCCGCCGGCGGGGAGTGCGGCTGTAGTTCATCAGAGGGTTGATGAAGACTTCACTGTTGGGGATGATCACCATGCGCCCATCCTGGGCGAGAATATCCGTGGTGCGCAGTGAGATGTCCTGGACAGTCCCAACGTAGTCGAGGATCTTGACCACGTCCCCGATCTCAAACGGCTGCTGGATCAGCAGCAACACGCCCGCGATGAAGTTCTTGGCGACGTCCTGCAGCGCGAATCCGATTGTAACGCCGGCGATTCCCAGACCCGCGATCAAGCCGGTCACATCGAAATCGACCTGTTCTAAAGCGACGATGATGCCCAGGATGATAATCGTCCAGCGGGTTCCACGCGTGAGCAGAATGACAATCTCGGGGTCGGCCTGGCGGCGTTCAGCCGAGCGCCTGACGATGCGAGCGATCCACGCAGACAGATAGAGCGCAATGATAAAGGCGACGCCCCCCGAGATGATTTTAGGAAGAAAGGCCAGGAATTCGACCAGCAATTGCTCGAGCGAACCTTGAACATCCATATCTATGCCTCTCGAGTAGGGCGGCTGTTGCGATAGCTTAAGATACTGCAGAATTAGCTCCGGGGAAATCTAGAGACGAAGTCTGAGGTTAGTAACGCCGCCATCGAGTAGAATCCATTGAGACTGACATCTGGTGTTGAGGGATAGTGAGTGAAGTATGAGTAATTCATCTGAAAATGTAGAAAAGGCGACGCTCGGCGGCGGCTGTTTCTGGTGCCTTGAGCCCGTCTATAACGACCTGATCGGGGTCGAGCAAGTGGAGGTGGGTTACGCTGGAGGGGATATCCCCGATCCTACCTATCGTGCGGTGTGTAGCGGCACGACCGGTCATGCAGAAGTAGCGCAGATCACGTTTGATCCGCAGGAGATCAGTTTCAGGGAGCTCCTGGAGGTCTTTTTCTCGATCCACGATCCGACGACGCTGAACCGTCAGGGGGCGGATGTTGGCACACAGTACCGCTCGGTGATTTTCTATCATGACGATCAGCAAAGGCAGATCGCGCAGGAGGCCATCGATTCGATTGACGCCGAATCGATCTGGGGCCGCCAGATTGTTACCGAGCTATCCCCGCTGGACGCCTATTATCCCGCCGAGGACTATCATCAGGGATATTATCAGAATAACCCCGGGCAGCCCTACTGTCAGATGGTCATCCGGCCGAAGATTGAGAAATTTGAGAAGACATTCAAGGGGAAGCGAAAATCAATTGCTGCGAATTGAATCCGATCGGAACGGTTTGAGATTCTTAGCAAATGCCATGAGCCGGGTATTAATAAAATGAGTCATTCACATAGGCACGTAGATACGGAAAAGAACATCCTTGTTGCATTCCTTTTGAATCTTGGATTCACGCTCTTTGAAATCTTCGGTGCAATCTGGACGAACAGTCTCGCGATCCTCTCTGATGCGGTGCATGACCTTGGTGACAGCCTGTCGTTGGGATTGGCGTGGTACCTTGAACGCTATTCCAAACGCGGGGAGGACGTTCGCTTCTCATACGGTTACCGGCGTTTCTCGTTGTTGGGAGCTTTCCTCAATACGGTGATATTGATTTCGGGCTCGATCCTGATCCTGTTGCGGGCTGTCCCGCGCTTGCTCGATCCAGAGGTGACCAACGCTCAGGGGATGATCCTTTTCTCGATCGTCGGCATCGTGGTGAACGGCGCAGCAGTTCTGCGTTTGAAGAGGGGTAAGAGCCTGAATTCCAGGACCGTCGCCTGGCATCTGCTTGAGGATGTTCTGGGCTGGGTTGCGCTCCTGGTCGTGAGTCTCGTTCTGCTCTTCACTGATCTCTATATTCTCGACCCGATCCTCTCGATTCTATTGACGGGCTACATCCTATACAACACTGTCCGAAATCTGCAGCAGACTGCGCGGGTCTTTCTCCAGGCGGTGCCGGAAGATGTCGACCTGGACGCAATCGACGAGACACTGGTGAGCATCGACCATATCCGCTCGACGCATCATACCCACGTATGGTCCCTGGACGGCGAGCATCATGTCCTCACAACGCATGTCGTCGTTGACAAAGACACACCGCGCGAGGACATCGTCTGCATCCGTCAGGATATTCACGATGTCGTGCGTAAGTGGGGATTCTCCCACTCCACGATCGAGATCGAGTTCGGCGACGAAGACTGCGGTATGCAATCGCCCTGATTCGGGAACCCGTCCGGCAAGATCTGTCGATCATGCCCATCGATCCGGAGTGCCTGCCAGGAGCATGCGCAGAACGCTTCGCATAGCCAATAAGCTTGTGCCAGCAGGCCGGCTTTTCGTCATGTTGGGCACGTGAGGGCCCCTTGAAGGGTTGGACTATAATGAATAGAGATGCGCGCCAATACCTGAAGGAGGGCACGATGACTGACAGCGTCTACAAGATCATTGAACTGGTAGGGACAAGCAGTGAATCCTGGGAGGACGCCGCAAAAAATGCGATTGCTACGGCTTCGAAATCTCTCCGGGACCTGCGAATCGCCGAAGTCTCGGAACTCGACATGCAGCTGGAGGAGAACAAAATCGTCGCGTACCGGGCGAAGGTGAAACTATCCTTTAAATATCAAGGGGAGTAACCGCAGCAGCTATTGCCAGGGCACAATCCTTCGAAGAGCGCGCAGGTAAAGGGAGACTGTGCGCTTTTCACTGTTTTCAGGGGCTCGTGGTATAAACACTGGGTTGGCACCGCGATAAATCTCCCAATTCTCGGAAAAGGACCGTACAAGCCCATTCATGATCGCGAATTTCCTCGATGCCTACGGCATCAACCGTGAGATTGCGGCGCTCTCTATCGCCCGGTTGGCAGATGCGATGGGCAACAGCATCCTTGTCGTGATCATCCCTCTTTATGTTGTTAAGCTTTCCACGCCATCGATCCCTGAATCGCTGCTGGTCGGTCTGCTCATATCGGTTTATGGCTTCGTATTCACGATCCTGCAGCCTTTTACCGGAGCGATGTCCGATCGTCTGGATCGACGGAAAGCCTTCATCCTGGGGGGACTGATCGTCATGGCGGTGAGCACCTTCAGCTTCAATTTTGCGACTTCGTTCACCCATCTGATTATCATCCGCACACTCCAGGGTCTGGGCGTGGCGCTGACCGTGCCGGCATCCCTGGCGGTCCTGGCCGAGGGCACGAGCAGACAGTCGCGCGGGGGTTCAATGGGTTTTTACACCACGCTGCGGATGGTCGGATTCGCGATCGGGCCGCTGCTCGGGGGTTATCTACAGGTGCGTCACGGGTTTCAAAGCGCTTTCCTCGCCGGCACAGCATTGCTGATCGTCGGTGCGGTACTGGTGCAGTTCTGGGTTCACGACCGGCCCGCGCGCACCGAAAAAGTTATCAGGTACCGGATCCTCGACCGTCGGCTGCTCGGGGACGGAATCGTCTATTTGGGGATCGCCATGTTTCTCATGGCCAGCGCTTTCTCAATGATGGCTGCGTTAGAGAACGAATTCAATTTGCGTTTGCAGCAAACCGCATTGGGTTTCGGGATTGCGTTCAGCGCGCTCACCGTCAGCCGCCTGATCTTCCAGCTTCCCTTTGGCCGGGTTTCAGATCTGATCGGGCGCCGACCGATTATCATTGCCGGACTGATCGCGCTGGCCCCTGCCACTGCACTGCTTGGTTACGTCACGAGCACACTACAGTTAACCGGGGCGCGCGCCTTCCAGGGGTTAGCGACGGCCGCAATTGCTGCACCAGCCTTCGCTCTGGCTGGAGATATCTCGATCCGCGGGGGTGAGGGTCAGCAAATGAGCATCCTGGCGATGGGTTTCGGGCTCGGGATCGCTGCCGGTCCGATCATTGCCGGCTCGCTTGCTGTAATTCGATTTGAGCTTCCTTTTCTCGTCGGGGCATTGCTCTGCCTGGTTGGTGCCTGGATCGTTTATGGGCACGTCCCGGAGCCGAACAATTCTAGCGATGAGGGCTAACAGGCATGAATTGTCAATAAACAACCTAGAAGGAGTACTGTAGAAATGGCTCAAGAAGAAACCGCTGCCCTTCCACACTGGGACATGAGCAATGTGTACCCGGGTCTGGAACACGATGATTTTGATCAGGCTGTCGCAGCACTGCGGTCTAAGATTGATGCGTTCGAAGCTTATCTCAAGGAGAACAATATTCAGGAAGGGGGTGAGGTGCCGGGGAGAATAGGTGAGCTGGCGAAGATTGTCCTCGGTTACATTGAACGAATGAATGAATGCGCTCTGCTTGAAGAAACGATATCAGCCTACCTTTACAGTTTCGTAGCTACCGATTCTTTCAACCAGGTCGCCAAGAAGAAATTGTCCGAGCATGAGATTGTGGCGGTTCGGCTGACTCGCGCGCTGATTTACTTCCAGGGCTGGCTGCGCTCAGCGATAGCTGCCGAGAGTGACCTGCTGGATCTGATTAAAGAGGCGCCGGAATTGGGGGCACACCGGTTTTTCCTTGAGGAAACCTACCGTCAGGCTCAATACCGGATGTCCCAGGCGGAGGAGACATTGGCCTCTGAGCTTTCCCTATCCGGCGGCAGCGCGTGGGCGAAACTGCAAGGGACGGTGACTTCACAGCTGTCCGTCCCGTTTGAGAAGGATGGCAAGACGGAAGAGGTGCCGATGGCGGCGCTCCAGAATATCCGTCGTTATGACCCGGACGAGAGTATCCGCCGGCAGGCGTTTAAAGCCGAAATCGCTGCGTGGGAATCCGTGCGAGAATCGCTGGCCGCATGTATGAACGGCGTCAAAGGTCAGGTAAACACACTCAATGATCGACGGGGGCGTGAGGATTCGCTGCATGCCTCGCTCGACCAATCACGGCTGGACCGCGAATCGCTGCAGGCATTGTTGGACAGCATGCAGTCGTCCTTTCCCAAGTTCCGGGAATACTTCAGGGCAAAGGCGAAGCTCCTGGGGAAAGAACAGCTGGCCTGGTGGGATATCTTCGTCCCGGTGGGGAAGGTCGAAAGGGCGTTTTCATACGACGAGGCGCGCCTCTTCATCATCAAGAATTTTGAGCGCTTCAGCGATTCGCTGGCGCAGTTCACGGCACGGGCATTTTCTTCCGGCTGGATCGACGCTGAGCCCCGTAAGGGAAAAAGCGGAGGAGCCTTCTGCATGGGCATCCCGGCCCTGGAAGAATCGCGCATCTTGTGCAATTTCGACGGTTCGCTGGATCAGGTCTCGACGCTCGCCCACGAATTAGGGCATGCGTTCCACAACGAGTGTCATACTGGGCTGACCGCGCTGCAACGCTCAACCCCGATGACGTTAGCCGAGACTGCCTCGATTTTCAATGAGACGTTGATCACGGAAGCGATGCTGGATGAAGCCACTTCGGAAGAGGAGGAACTCGCAATCCTGGAGAACTTCATGCTGAATGCTTCTCAGGTGATTGTCGACATCTACTCGCGCTTCCTGTTTGAGAAAGAGGTCTTCGAGCGCCGGGTGAATGGCGAGCTTTCCGTCGAAGATTTTACCGAATTGATGGTCCGCTCCCAGCGTGAAACCTATGGCGACGGTCTGGATGAAGCCCACCAGCACGCGTACATGTGGGCCTGGAAGCCGCATTATTATTCGCCGAATCAATCGTACTACAATTATCCATATGCCTTCGGATTGCTCTTCGGACTTGGTTTGTACGCAATCTACAAGCAGCGCGGCGCAGCGTTTATCGAAGCTTACGAGAGCCTTCTGCGGAGCACGGGGCAGGGCAACGCGGCTGATCTGGCGGAGCGTTTTGGCATCGATTTACGCAGCGATAAATTCTGGCAAGGAAGTATCGATTTCATCGCCGCGCGTATCGATCGCTATGTCGATCTCGCCAACATGCTCGCTTCATAACGAGGGGGATATAGATGGATATCAAGCCGGCTGGAGTGTAGAATGATGGGCATGAAGCGAGCCGATGGTCGTCTGCGTACCGAAGCGCGCCCTCCGGGGGCTGAACTGAATTTCATCGCTTATCCGGAGGGCTCCGTGCTTTTCTCGCTGGGAAATACGCGCGTGCTTTGCAATGCAAGCATCGAGCAACGGCTCCCGGGTTGGATGCAGTCCGGCGATAAGCCCGGTGGGTGGGTCACCGCAGAGTATGCCATGCTGCCAAGAGCTACCCACAGCCGCTCCCAACGCGAAACGTTTCAGCCCAGGGCCCGCTCTCAGGAAATACGCCGCCTGATTGGGCGCAGTCTGCGCGCGGCGGTGAAGCTGGAAAACCTACCCGCCATTACCTGCATCGTTGACTGCGATGTGCTGCAAGCGGATGGAGGTACCCGGACGGCATCCATCTCCGGCGGGTATATTGCGCTCGCCATGGCGCTTTTCCGATTGTCAGAAAGCCACGGAACCGGATTGGATCTCTTCCGGCCGGCTGTTGCCGCAATCAGCGCAGGGATTGTTGACGATGAAGCTATGGTTGACCTGGCTTACCGGGAAGATGCCTCTGCAGCTTTCGACTTGAATGTGGTCATGAATGCCAGTGGTGCGTTGATCGAAGTCCAGGGCACGGCAGAGCAGGGCGCCATCCCTCGAGACAAATTTGTCGAACTGCTCGAACTCACCGAGACCTCAATCCGGGGGATGCTTCAGTTCCAACGGGATAAACTTCAAGAAGCAGACATCTCGCTGCCTGAAGAAGTCTGGGGAGCTCCACATCGATGACCCCCCAAAATCCGTAATAAGAAACAGCCATCGGTTCCGATGGCTGTTTCGAGACTGGTTATTCTAGATCACCAGTCGTCATCATCGTCTTCAAATAATTCTTCGTCGTAATCAATCTCCTCTTCGTCGTCAAATGCCCAATCCAACTCAATCGGTGTTGTCTCAATAACTTCGAGAAATGCGCCGCAGCTGTGGCATGTTACCTTCTGGCCGATCTTCGCGCCTTTTCCGACATTAACTTCCGCGTCACATTCCGGGCAAAAACCCCGTGTCATTATGCGACCTCCTGGAGGGGCTAAGATGCCTCGCAGTGTACGCAGGATGCGTACAAAAGTTGTATAAAGAACGTTGAAAAATTGTCTAAAAATCATGAAATATGTGTAAAAACGCTGACATTCCCTGTGTAGGGTCTTTTGGAGGTGTCTTCAACATGGAGCGGCGGGGGGCGGGTTTCAAGTACGGAAAAAGGTGAGACTGCTGCTCAAGAAAACCCATCCCAGGTAGATCATGAACCCGCCGGTCAGTAGGATCAACGTCCGGTAGCGGCGATCAGTCAGCCAGCGCGCACCCGCGCTCGTGGCGAGGCTGAGGGCGGTATCCCAGCCGAAATCCGCGCTGATATGACCCAGGTAAAACGCGACCACCGCGGCGACGCCGAGCTCATGCGCCTCTGCAAGGTAGCCGGCTGCGACGGTGACCCACCATGTGTACCAGAAGGGGTTTGAAATCGTCGTCAATGCGCCCAATGTCAGCAATGCGGAGCTGGACCGTGGAGGCACATCATCGGCCGGTTCAGGTAACCGGATACTGCCACGAGCGGCATGCCAGACATAACTGCCGCCGATGAAGAGCAGCAGCAAGCCGCCGCCAAGTGAGATGATGCCTCGGATGGGGGCGCTGGCCATACCTGCCGCGAGCCCAAGAGAGATAACGACCACCATCAGCAGTTCCAGCCCGGTATGACCCGCCGCGATGAGCGGGCCAACCCGCCATCCCTGGCGAGGCGCTTCGGTCACGATCGCAGCCGAGACCGGTCCGGGAGAGATCACGGCGCCGAATGAGACCAGAAATGAAAATATGAAAACCGCGGCTAGATTATCGGTCGGCATTCGCTCCACCTCCCGGATGGGTTATGTATTCTAATGGAAACTTGTGTGAAGCGTCAGGGCTTTACGAATCGATTGAGGTCGGGGAAGATCAACTTTTCCGTCTCGCCCCGCTGGAGCGCAGCACGATTGGCGGCCTCGAAATTCCGGTGAACTTCCCGCAGCGCCCTGACCTGCCAGGCGGGTGGATCCTGCGAGAAGACGGCCAGGTTCAGCGTGAACGCACCCGGAATAAGCAAGAGCGTCTCGCCGCTCTCCGTTTTTGTGGCGAACAGACGCCCGTCCGCGGTCCCATCCTCACGCCCGCCGAACGTGCCAAGCAGCGCCATCGCCTCTTCGGCTCCAGCGGGCATATCGCCGTGCACAAAAATCCGGTCGCGAGATTCAATATCATAAAGCCCGATGCTGTAGCAGGTCGCTTCGTTCAGCTGCAGCAAGAAGCGCGTCTTGCCCTCTTCGAGCACAACCTGCCAGCGGTCGCTGTCCGGGTATTTCTGCCGCAGTCTCAGCGCAACTTCACGCTGCTCCATGTAATGGCGGTAGATGGCGCGATACTGTGAGGCGTTGATCCGGCCTTGCTGGAAATCTTGCTCGAGGCGGGCAATTTTATGGTCGAGCACTTCGAGCCGCTGCTTGAGCTCCGGATCGTCAATATCCTTCAGTTGGCTGTTGTTCAGCATCGGATCCGGTGCAATACCGGGCTGGGCGATCGCGGATGCCTGGGTGGCAGCACGCGGCGGCTGTATTTCGCGTTTGGCAGGCTCGGGTGTCCCTGCCTCTGGCCCGGGCTGCCCGGGCTCTGGTTCTGCAGGAAGATCTGCCAGGAAAGGGGAAGCTTGTAAGCCTCCGAGTTCATCAAATTTTCTTTCCTGCTCGCGCAAGAACTCTCGCACAGCACGCAGTTGGCCGGCGCTGATGACGCCATCACAGAACGCGATCGCAGATGAGAGCATTCGCTCCTGAGCTCGCTCTAAGCGCTCAAGCGCTTCAAGATATTCCTTGTTCTTCTTGTCCCCCGCTGCTGACGGGTTCGCCTTTCCAGAAGGCACATCGGCCTCCTTTTCATGCGTACGCGTACCAGCTGCGGTGGGACCTGATTCTCCCAGCATACGTTTGCATCATAGCACGTCAACTCAGGGGTGTAGAGAGGAAATGTGTACCACTCGCGCACCGCTGAATCTCGTGCCGGCAATCCTCCTGAGCGTGGATCTGGAAGGTTTCCCGGATAAGGTATACTTGCACCGTTCGTGCTGCAATCTCTATGCCAGCCGTTCTGTCGTTCAAAGCTGCAAGCAATGGATCAAGGTACCATGAAGAGACACATTTTGATGACGACCTCGCTTCTATGGATGACAGGTTTGTGGGGCTGCGCCTCTGCGACATCTCCGGGGGATCCGACGCGCACCAGCGCAGAAGTGTACGAGACGGCACACGCCCGCGCTGAGCTAACCCGGGAGGCGACTTTTCAAACGCCGCCTCCGACACCGATTACGCCCTCACCGACGGCGCCGCTGGTCACGCTCACCCCTACGGTGACGCTGACACCGACGCCGAGCCAACCGACCGTCACTGCAGATTTCAATGCATTTGTCCGATCAGGACCAGATGAATCCTATGAAAATATTGATTTTCTGCTCGAGGGACAGAGCGCCGTCGTGAGTGCTCGCTATGAAAACGAAGTCAATGGAACCTGGTACTTTATCGAACGTATCGAGCAAGGTCGTGACGGATGGGTTTGGAGTGGAGCGGTGACGTTGTTCGGCGATGTCTCTGGCGTCGACGTGATCACACAGCTGCCCTGATCAGAATGACATTTGCGATAAACCGGAGAGCCGCAGAAATGGCTGCGGCTCTCCGGCTTGTACGCCCGGCATGGGCGATAGCTAGGAGGTGAGAGTCCTCTGCGGGCGTTGATCCGACGAACCGCTAGCCG
>JARGGH010000035.1 GCA_029210945.1 Anaerolineales bacterium | reverse complement strand
AGTTGTGCAGGTTGAACAAATCCAAGTCAGGCATTTATGGTAGCTCGTCCAATTTGGAAACCGACCACCCATCCGAGTAAGTTGATGGGTTGTTTTTCTTAGTCACAAATCAGGCTCCCTTAGAAGCAAATCTGGATCGGGGAGGAGCGTGTCGAACAGGTTGATCAAATCCACGGATCCACCTGAGGGAGGAGGGCATCTGTATCGATTGAAACCGGCACTCTAACACTTCAACGCTATGACAAGTATATGGAGGAGCTTCTAATGAAAAGAAAGCTATTCATATTGGTCGCACTCTTCGCAATGCTGGCACTGCTGCTTGGCGCGTGTGCACCAACCGAGGAACCCCGGCCGGCGGAAGAACCCGTCCAGGAGGAGCCTGCAGAGCCGGATACAGCTGAGGAATCCGAGGCGGAGCCAGAAGAGCAAGAGCCGAAAATCTTGCGCGTTCGCCTATACGGTGACATCCAGAACCTCGATCCTGCTTTCAGGATTTCCGAGAACGACGAGGTCGTCTCCAACGCCGTTCTGAACGGCTTGGTCCGCTACTGCCCCAATTCCTACGACCTGTGCAATCAGCTCGCGGAAGAAATCGAAGAATCCGAGGATGGTCTGCAGATCCGCTTCAAGCTGCGCGAAGGGGTCATGTGGCACAACGGTTATGGTGAGCTGACCGCTGAAGATGTGAAGTTCTCCTACGAACGCTTCATCGATCCCGAGGTGGCCGCAGACTATGCAGATGACTGGGCCACTCTGGACTTCGTTGAGGTCATCGACAAATATAACGGTATCATTCACCTGACCGAACCCTATGCACCGCTCTGGAACTCGACGATGCCTGTTAACAGCGGCAATATCATCTCGAAGAAATACGTTGAGGAGGTCGGGCTCGAGACTTTCGCTACGAATATCATCGGCACCGGGCCCTACCTGTTCCATGAGTGGCGGCCGCAGGAGAAGGTCATCCTGAAAAAAAACCCGGGTTACTGGGGTGAAGAACCCTATTGGGATGAAATCCACCTTATCCCGATTGAGGATGACAAAGCTGGTGAAGTGGCTCTGGAAGCTGGGGATCTGGATTTTGGCTTGATCAGCATCGCCTCCATCGAACGCTTTGAGGAAAATCCTGGTTTCGAAGTCTGGTCAAGACCTTCCCTCCGATACACCTGGATCGGCATGAATGTGCAGCATCCAAAGTTGGAGGATCCCAATGTCCGCCGGGCGATTATTTATGGTATCGACGTTCCCAGCATCATCCAGGCGGCCTATCTGGGCAAAGTCGAGCGAGAATGCACCCTGATCCCACCAGGGCTCATCGGCCACTGGGAAGATGCACCGTGCTATGAGCGCGACGTCGAGAAAGCCAAGGAGTATCTCGCCGCAGCGGGATTGGATTCGCTTGACCTTCGATTGGACCTGCAGGACACCACCGAGGACCGCATCTGGGCCGAGATCACTCAGCAGAATTTAGCGGAGGTCGGGATTAACGTCGAACTCAACCCGATGGATTCCAGCACGTACTGGACCACCACCTTTGGTGAGCAAGCGGCTGAGAATAACGAGCTCTCAATCGGTGGTTACTCGATGCAAAATGACCCGGCCTGGGCGACGATGTGGTTCACCTGCGACCAGGTTGGCGTCTGGAATGCCTTCTCCTGGTGCAACGAAGAGTATGACGCCCTCCATCGCGAGGCGATGGTCACGATGGATCCGGACGAGCGCCATGAACTCTATGTCGAGATGCAAAAGCTCTGGGACGAGGCCGCCCATACGATATGGGTCACCCACGGCGTGCGGGTGTATGCCTACGATCCGAAGATCGCGCCAGCCACCACGCCCAATGGCAAACCACAGGTGGAATTCTTCATGCCCGCAGAATAAAGGCGCGTAGTTCTCACGAACGAAGTGACCAGCTGGGGCCTGCAAGTTTGCAGGCCCCAGCGAGTGGATATTTAATCGCCGGGTGGATTTGGCAGCCAAACACCCATTGGTTGGAAAGGGCTTGCAATGCGAGCGTACCTGCTCAAACGCGTGCTGATGACTATCCTGGTGCTGATCCTGGTCACCATTTACCTGACGCTGCTCATCCATATCGTCCCGGGCGACCCGGCCAAGAGTCTCCTGGGTCCGAGAGCGAATCCTGAGCGAATCATAAAAATCCGGTCGGCGATGAACCTTGATAAACCGGTGCTGACCCAGATCGGGTTAGCGCTGGGCAGCTTGCTGCGCGGTGACCTGGGCACAGACCTCTTCACCGGTCGCTCGATCGGTGAACTTATCCGGGCTGCACTTCCCCACACACTCATCCTGGCGTGGACCAGTCTCAGCCTGGCCGGTCTGATCGGCATCCCGTTGGGAGTTTATTCAGCCACTCACCCTGATTCCTGGCTCGATCGATTCACCGCAATCATCTCGATCTCATTTATCACCGTGCCATCCTACGTCGGAGGTTTATTCCTGCTGCTTCTTTTCGCCGTTAAATTTCAATGGATGCCCTCGATCGGGTTGGGCGAGACCGGCGACGTGCTGGATTACCTCAAGCACTTGATACTCCCTGCCAGTGCGCTGGCGATAACCTGGATCGGCTATCTTGCCCGCTTGGTCCGCGCCAGCCTGCTCGAAGTTCTCAACCAAACTTATATCCGTGCTGAGATGGCGGCCGGCATCCCGCTGCGAAAGATCTACTACCGCTTTGCGCTGAAAAACGCCATCATCCCCACAGTAGCTGTGCTCGGGTTAGGGGTGGGTAACTTGATGGCGGGTGCAGTTTTTGTTGAATTGATTTTCACACGACCCGGAATGGGATCGCTGATCTACAATGCTATCCAGGCCCGCAATTATCCTGTTGTGAGAGCGGGGGTGCTCGTAGTGGCATTCCTCTTCGTCGCCGCCAATCTTCTTGCCGACCTGCTTTACACCTACCTGGATCCTCGCATTCAACTAGGAAAGGCTCGAGGTTGATATGGAATTCAAACCCCGACCGACGAATCGTCTGCAGAGTTTTCTCGATCGAATCCCCATCCTTGGTGATGTGCTCCGACGGCCGTTGGGCGCATTGGGTTTTCTTATCGTCTTGATCTTCATGTTGATGGTCCTCTTCGCTCCGCTGATAGCACCCTACGGCTTTGCCGAGCAAGATATCCCCAGCATGCTTCAGGCGCCCTCCGCTGCACACTTGTTGGGCACCGATCACCTCGGCCGTGACCTGCTCTCCCGGCTCATGTACGGGTCACGCATAGCACTGGGCGTCGCGGTACCCTCCGTCTAGATCGCTTTGATCAGCGGCTTAACGCTGGGCTTGATCGCCGGCTACGCAGGAGGTCGGATTGATGACATCACACTGGTTTTCCTGGACAGCATCCAGGCTTTCCCGGCAGTAATCCTCGCTCTCGCCATCCTGGCACTGCTGGGTCCTTCTTTGACCAACGTCGTTCTCGTGATTGGCCTGACCTGGACGCCCGGATATGCCCGCATCGCCCGTGCCCAGGTCCTCAGGACAAAGCAGGAACCTTATATCGAGGTCGAACGCTCTTTAGGGGCGAATCAACTCCGCATCTTGGCCTCTCACATCTTGCCCAACATCATCGCCCCACTGCTGATCCTGGCTGCTATGGATTTGCCGGTCGTGATCACGTTTGAAGCCGGCCTTTCGTTTCTCGGGCTGGGCGTCAGACCGCCTACGCCGTCGTGGGGCGTGATCCTTGCGGAGGGATTCAACTTCATCCGCCAGACCCCCTGGCCAATCACCTGGGCTGGTCTCACCCTGATCATCACCACGCTGGGTTTTACTCTATTCGGCGAGACCTTGAGAGATGTGCTTGATCCGGCGTTATCCGGGACGAGGGGGATCTGATGGAAACCCCCATCCTTCAAGTGCTGGATCTTGAAGTTAAGTACCACACACGCGAAGGCATCCTGACCGCGATTCGAAATGCAAATTTCGAAATTCATCAAGGGGAGATCGTCGGCTTTGTCGGTGAATCGGGCTGCGGCAAGAGCACTATCGCCTCCGCAGTCATGCGCCTGTTACCACCGAATGGCGAGATCAGCAGCGGCAAAATCCTGCTTAATGGTGAAGACCTCACACGACTGAACATGGAACAAATGCGGCGTTACCGCGGTCGCGAAATGTCGATGATCTTCCAGGACGCGATGACCAGCCTCAATCCCGTTTTCAGCATCGAGCAGCAGATGATCGCTGCCCAGCGCGCGCACACCCCCGCATCACGCAAACAGACGGATCTTGACCTTTGTCGAACCGCGATCGAGATGCTCGATCGTGTGGGCATCCCGGATGCGGCCGAGCGCATTAAGGCGTATCCACACCAGTTTTCCGGCGGCATGCGCCAGCGCATCATGATCGCCATGGCGCTGCTCTGCAACTCCAATCTGCTCGTCGCCGATGAGCCAACCTCCGCGTTGGACGTGACCCTCGAGGCTCAAATCCTGGAACTCATCTGCGGGCTGCGTGACGAATTAGGTACCGCGATTCTCTACATCACCCACGACCTGGGAGTGATCGCTCAAATCTGTGATCGCGTCGTCGTGATGTATGCAGGAAACATCGCCGAAACTGGCGACGTCTACCGGATCTTCGATCAGCCAAAACATCCCTATACCCGGGCGCTGCTCCAATCGCACCCCTCACACCGCAAGAACGCCCACCGTTTGCGCACGATCCCGGGTGTCGTTCCCAGCTTGCGCGAACTCCCGGCCGGATGCAAGTTCGCACCACGCTGCGATCTCGCCCAGGACATCTGTCACGAACAAGAACCCGCATATCACAGCGTCGAGGACCAATCCGTGCTTTGCCATGTTTACAGTCCGGATTGGACAGGACCGGAAGAGGTCGACTGGAGAGAGCCTGCTCAAGAAATTCTCCCGGCATCAGCAATCGATGGCACCGATCGGTCGACGGGTCCAGCGATCATCCAGACCCGGGACCTGCACAAACATTTCGCGGACCACGCCGGTATGTTCAGCCAGCTACTGGGGCGCCAGGGCGGGAGTGTCCAGGCCGTGGCAGGCGTCGATATCGAGGTGCGGCGCGGTGAGACGCTCGGCATCGTGGGAGAATCTGGATCTGGGAAGACAACCTTGGCGCGCACGATCTTGAGATTGATCGATCCGACTCTTGGAAAGGTGATCGTGTCTGGCCGTGATATCAGCGCACTCGGAACGCGCCAACTGCAGCCGATGCGCGCGATGATGCAGATGATCTTCCAGGATCCCACCTCAAGCCTAAGCCCCCGGATGAAGACGTCATCCTTGTTGATTGAGCCATTCCGCATCCACGGCATCGAGGTGGACGAAAAACAGAAGGTACATGAGTTGCTCACGATGGTTGGGCTTTCGGCAGAACAAGCCGATAAGTACCCTCACCAGTTGTCCGGAGGCCAGGCCCGACGCATCGGCATCGCCCGCGCCTTAGCGCTCGAACCGGACATTCTACTGGCCGACGAACCCACCGCCGGGCTGGACGTCTCTGTCGCCGCCGGCGTGCTCAACCTGCTCAAAGACCTGCGTGACCGACTGAACTTGACCTATATCATCATCACGCATAATTTAAACGTGATCGGTTTCATCTCCGATCGAGTGGCCGTAATGTATCTGGGTCGGGTTGTCGAGCTGGCCGACACGCAGGATTTATACTCACATCCCAAGCACCCCTACACGGAAGCGCTCATGTCTGCGATCCCGATCCCCGATCCGGACATACGTGCGCGTGAGGATCAGATCATCTTGAAAGGCGAGATCCCCAGCCCGCGCAATCCTCCAGCCGGCTGCCCCTTCCACCCGCGCTGCAGATATGCCGAGAAACGCTGCGGCTCTGAGATCCCCCTGTTGAGAGTGCTTCCCGACACCAACCATCAGGTCGCCTGCCACTTCCCTGAAAAAGTCCAGGCCCGACCCATCTGAAGCCTACTGGAGAGGTCGAATGATCGACATAATTGAAGATTTCCACCACGATGTGCATAGAATTGACAACACCTGGATCAAGATGTCCGACGGCATCCAGCTTGCGGCGACGCTCTGGCTTCCGGAGGGTGCGGACGAACACCCTGTCCCGGCAATCCTCGAGTATCTCCCCTACCGCAAGGATGACGGTCGCGCAATCCGGGACTCAACCTATCACCCTTATTTTGCGGGCAACGGCTATGCCTGTGTCCGGGTGGATATCCGGGGGACCGGCGCCTCGGAAGGCATTCTCTACGACGAGTACCTGAAGCAGGAGCAGGATGACGCCCTGGAGGTGCTGTCCTGGATCGAAAAGCAACCCTGGTGCAGCGGCGAGGTGGGCATCATCGGCATTTCATGGGGCGGTTTCAACGGCCTTCAGATCGCCGCCCGGCGCCCACCTCAACTTAAGGCCGTGATCAGTGTGGCTTCGACAGACGATCGCTATGCGGATGACGTCCACTACCGCGGCGGGTGTGTATTGGCTTCCGACATGCTCGAATGGGCTTCGCGCATGTTTGTGCTCAACGCCATGCCCCCCGATCCGCGGCTCGTCGGGGAGCGCTGGCGCGAGATGTGGCTCAACCGCTTGGAAAATACCCCTCCATATGTCGAAGCCTGGCTCAGCCACCAAACGCGCGATGACTTCTGGAAGCACGGTTCGGTTTGTGAAAACTACGCCGATATCCAATGCCCTGTCTACATGATCGGCGGATGGGCTGACGCCTACACGAACGCCGTCCCAAGGCTCCTCGAAGGCCTTCCAGGTCCAAAGAAAGGCTTGATCGGGCCGTGGTCGCATGCTTACCCACATGCCTCCATACCCGGACCAAAAATCGGCTTCCTGCAGGAGTGTTTGCGCTGGTGGGATCACTGGCTCAAGGGGCAGGAGACCGGCATTATGGAGGAACCGCTGTTGCAGGCGTGGATCCAGGACAGCGTACCACCGGCGTCATATTACAAAGAGCGCCCCGGCCATTGGGTCGTTGAGCACAAGTGGCCGTCCCCGGGAATTTCCCCGCGATCATATGCCCTCGGGGAGCATACCCTCTCAGAAGCGGGTGCGGATGAGATCGAGCTTGTTCATAAGGGTTCGCAATTCTCCGGCTTCACTGCCGGCGTGTGGTGCCCGTACGGAGATCTTGTCGACCTCCCGTCCGATCAGCGCGCCGAAGATGGCCTGAGCCTCACGTTCGATTCGCCGCCTGCGCCGGAGGCCGTGGAGATCCTTGGTGCGCCTGAGGTGAGTTTGGAATTAGCCGCAGACCAACCCAACGCTCTCATCGTCGTGCGCCTCTGTGATGTTTCTCCAACAGGCTCCTCACTGCTCGTCAGTCGAGGCTTCCTGAACCTTACACACAGGAACAGCCATGAACATCCTGAACCGCTTGAACCCGGTACCTTCTGTTCTATCCGGGTGCGGCTGGACGCGATCGGCCACCGGCTTCCGGCCGGGCACCGCTGGAGATTGGCGATATCATCGACGTACTGGCCGATGGCATGGCCCTCGCCCGAACCGGTCACGTTAAAATTGAGAACTGGCCAGAAATCCTATTTGCTGTTGCCCTACCGACCGGCACATCCTGACGATGATCAAGCTCCCGGGTTCGGTCCTGCAGAGGAGGCGAAGCCAATGCCGCACGAGACTCTCAGGCCGGCCGAACACCAGCGGGAGATCACCCATGAAGTGGCCCAGCGCCGCCTCATCCAGCAGGATGTCGTTGATGAGGGCCACACACGGCTGATCGAGACAAACCTGGAAATGTATGGGGATCGCGAGGATATATTTTCAATCTCAGAGGATGACCCGCTCTCCGCGATGAATATCTGCAGGCGTAACCTCACCCTCAAGCGCGAGGGTTGGATCATTCGCGCCGAGACAGAAAGCACGATGTCCGCCGATGAAACCCACTTCCATGTCACAAATATGCTCGAAGCATTCGAGGGCGAGAAGCGAGTGTTCACCAAGACATGGAACATTCGCATCCCCCGGAATCTGGTCTAGCAAGCCTCAAGGTTAAATTATGGCAATCGATATGTTGAAGAAGGCCCAGGAGATTCAGCAGCAAATCGCCACATGGCGGCGTCAGATCCACATACATCCCGAACCTGGCTTCCAGGAGCATCGCACTGCCGATCTAATTTCGGAGACCCTTGACGCATTGGGCATCGAACACGAGCCGGGGATCGCCAAGACCGGCATCGTCGGTCATCTCGGTCAGGGGCGGCCTGCCGTGGGGATCCGCGCAGACATGGACGCTTTGGAGATACAAGAGGTTAACGAAACCCTGTACACATCCAAAATCCCGGGGATGATGCACGCCTGCGGACATGACGCCCATATCGCCATGCTGCTCGGCATGGCCACGCTGCTCAGCCAGATGCCTGACCTCCCGGCCGGCGAGGTGCGTTTCCTCTTTCAACCGAGCGAAGAATCCTGGGATGAGGAAGGTAAAGGCGGCGCGCTGCGCATGCTCGAAGAAGGCGCGCTGCAAGGCCTGGATGCAGTGCTTGCACTTCACGTCGACAGCCAGACGGCGAGCGGGATGATCGGGGTTCGCGACGGTTTCATAATGGCCGGAGTGGACCCTTATGACGTGATCATCCATGGTTCCGGTTGCCACAGCGCAGCACCCCACCACGGGGTTAACCCGGTTTTCCTGCTTGCGCAAGTAGTCAACGCGATCCAGGCAATCCACTCGCTGCGGCTCAACCCTCAGGAAGTTGGGGTTATCTCTTGCGAATCGGTGTATGGCGGCAGCACGACGGGTGTGATCCCCTCCAGCGTAGAAATGCATGGAAACATCCGCTACTACGAGGAGCACACGCGCCGACATCTTCGGAATGAGCTAGAGAACGCTCTCGGGATCGTGCGTCCACTGGGCGGGGATTACGAACTCAAAATCCAGGATATCTACCCCTCAACATACAACCAACCCGAAATCTGCGACATTATCCGCACGGTTGGAGCGGAGATGTTGGGGGATGAGGTCATCTATGAACCGGATCGCAGCATGGCCGGGGAAGATTTTGGCTATATGGCGCAGCAGGCACCTGGCGCGTTCATTCGCCTCGGAGCGAAGCTGGATGAGGTCGACCGCCCGCACCACAGCCCGCATTTCGACCTGGATGAATCAGCTTTACCTATCGGAACTGCGCTCCTCGCGGCCACCACGCTGAAACTGCTGGCCATGGATCTCAAACCGGGTTGAAGCTCTCATCCCTGAAATGCAATTTATCTCTCCGGGAAGACATCAACTGATAGGATGTCGATCTAAAGATGCGCTCCCAAGCGCAGGAAAAACCTGCCATGCGCCTCCACCACAGAGCCCTGGATGAGCATCCCGAGTACATCGTCGCGCTCTTCTTCGGCTTGATCACGGCCTCCATCTTCATCATCGGAAAACACGTGAGCCGCTGGTCTCCAACGAATCTCAGCGTGACGGCGCTTGCCGCCGTTTCGGCCTACCCCCCCCCAGGAGCAATGCTGGAACCCAGGGCTGATCGTCTTCGCCCGGATAGTAATAGCCCGGGATCTCCGCAAACGCCCTCCACCCACGCTCTGCGATGAAACGCTATCCGGCGGTATCCTCTCGAAGCGTTGCGAATGCCATTGCAGGACCCCTACCCTGGATGAGGCAGCCTCGAACGCAAACCCCGCCTTGCTCTCTTGAAGGTGACCGGCCGTGAGACAGCCAGAGCAGTGTCATGAATGCTTGCTGTCCAGTTTAATATCTTGCAGCCAGTATTGGACAGCTTGATCTTCACGTGTTTACGTGCTACACTGTTTCACGTGAGGTGATCATGGAGAAGCAGAACATCACATTAGCTCTACCCAAGGAGGTGCTGAAGAGGGTGAAGGTTATGGCAGCTGAGGAGGGGACCTCTGTCTCAGCCCTCATGGAGCGCCTGCTGAAGGAGCGCCTGGCTCGTCACGAGGGATATGAACAAGCCCATCAGCGACAGGCCGCATTGATGGCAAAAGGGGTTGATCTAAGAACAAAGGGCGAGCGCAGCTGGACGCGTGAGGAACTCCATGAGCGCAGATGAGGCCCCGGTCTTTGTAGACACCAACGTGCTTGTTTATGCATACGACCATTCCGCTGGTGAAAAGTATGATCGTGCTCGTTTTCTGCTGGATCAACTCTGGTCGGATATGGGAGGCCACCTCAGTATCCAGGTGCTGCAGGAATTCTATGTCACCGTGACACAGAAGGTCAGGAAACCCTTAGATTCAGAGGCAGCTGCCGGGATCGTCCGGGATCTCTCATACTGGCGTATTCACGTGCCGGTGGCGGATGATGTCGTGGGAGCAATCGATCTGCAGCAGCGCTATGAGACCTCCTTCTGGGACGCCATGATCCTCTGGAGCGCTCACCAACTCGGTTGCAGCATAGTCTGGTCAGAGGACATGAGCGAGGGTCAAGACTTTGATGGCGTGCGTGTCTTCAACCCCTTCCGGGATTAATCGATTTTCCTTCTAGGCGCTGATAATATTTCTTCTTGGCAACTGGTAACGATACCCTTCTTCGAGCGGACACCTGGCTGCCATTCCCTCTTCCTCGTTCTAACATCAAGCGATCAAGATCACCGGAGCGGATTCTCTCGAACCGGAGTTGAGATTGACTTATCTCTAAATTAACTGCATCCGGCATTTTGCCTTATCGGCAACTTTCGAATACTCAGGGGAATCGGGGTGGGTGTAAACATGGAGGGTGGCAAGAAATGGTTTAAAAATCCACGATCAGCCGGGAACTGAGTACACCAGTCAATATTGGCTCTTACTGGATATAAATGCTATGCTTGTGAAGTCCTAAACTAGGTGGAATCTCAGAGTTGGATCCGATCCTTCTCTATCTATCGAAAAATTTGTCCCCTCTCTCTTCCACTGAACGGGGTTCTGATGAAATCAAGCCGATTGTTCCGATCCTTGCTGATATGCAGCACGATTATTGTGATCTCCAGCTGTAATGACCCAGCGCCAAATCCTCCGCCTGCTCCCGGGAACTGCACGCTCGCCCAACTTGTAGCTCCGCAGGCTCACAGCCCATCCAATGAATTGGTCCCCTCGCTCCAACCTTCCATCCAGTGGTATTACCCGGAGAATTGTGAGCCGGACGCATACCGGCTGGAAATTGCGGAGGAAGGTGACTTCAACTCGCCATCGGTCATTGTTGAATTTGTAGGGAGTGGGCAAGTGCCGTGGACGCTCAACCAAACGCTTCAACCGGCAACGCTCTATCATTGGCGTGTGGCTGCTGAGATCGGGAGCAGCACCAGCGCGTACTCACCGGCACCTGCCTTCTGGACCGGACCTCTTTGCATGCCGGGTGAGCTAAACCCGCCTCTTCTGCTCGATCCCCCCTTTGGCGCAACCGTTCAGGATGATTCGCCAGAGCTCTCGTGGGAGTACACCAACACATCATGTATTCCGGAAGGTCATCACTTTGAGGTGGCTGCCGACTTTCAATTCTCGCACCTCAAGATCTCAGGAGATGGAATAGGGCCCTGGACTAGTTTTGAGACCGCAGTGCCTTTCCTGGATGATTGTGGTCTGTTCTATTGGTGGGTAGCGGCGCAAGCCGCTGGGGACATGAGTGGGCACGATCTATCGCTTTTCTATTCCGACTTCACAGGAAATTGCCCGCAATTCAGCTGCGATTCTACACAGCTAACCCCGCCTAATCTGATTTACCCTATTGGTGGCCAGGCTGTAACCGATCTCAGCGATCCCTTTCGATATCAATGGGAGTATCTGGATCCAGCGTGTATACCGGACGGTTATTACATCGAGGTGTACTCCGGAGCCGATCTTGCCTCGACACCGCTCGGGCAAGGAATGGCACTCGATTCTCGCGATCCAGGGTGGGGGCCTGTTCCCGAGCTTCCTGCCTACGTTATTCTCCCTGATTGCATGACATTCCACTGGCATGTTGCTGCGGAGCAAGGAAGTGAGACCGGGCCCTTCTCCAGCGAAGCGACGTTTACAACAGATTACAGCGGGACCTGCGGCACGCCGAGCGCCAAGGGGGTTTCACTCATTGGCATGGCGTGTCTTGAGAATGAGCGCATGATGCTGACGTTTGAAATTCCCGAAGTCCCGGAAGGGATGTACCAGGCTGCGGTCAATGGACAGATATTTGCGTGCGAGACCTGGTCGGATGCTCCCCAACGTCTCATCTGTTCGGGTCCGATGGTTCAAGAAGGTATCCTGGCACCAGTCCAGCTAGTAGACCAGAACAGCGGGGCGCTCCTGCTGGACCAGGAGCTATCCATTCTGTGTCCTAAGGAGCAAGATGGGGGAGAGGATCTTCCGGCGTGCAGCACGTTAGACCAGACAGCGTGCAATGCCAGAAGGGATTGTGCCTGGGAAGCGTCTCGTACTGCTTCTTACTGTAAAGAGAAGTAGGCCTGGGTTCAACAAACAAAATCCGTCATCGCAAGGAGCAAAAGCGACCAATCGATCTGCTCCTCGGGGAGCCAGGCAAGTCGAAGATAGAATCCATCCACGAGGGAGATTGCCCGGCCAAGAACACTGGATCATGGACCATGGCACCTCCGGTGCCTCGCAGCGACATGCTGTTTTTGCGTGCCTGATCCCCGATCCCTGATCACGGATCCCTGGCGTTATTCGCTGGGCGGTCTCCCTCAAGCCGATGATAGAGAGGAGAAAATCATGAAATAAGAATGGATTACCGGGAACCGCTATCCTGATATGGAGGTGCTGGAGGAGGAACAACCGGAGTCTGAAAAGTAAGGCTTCCGCTAGTCTGGACAGGAATGTCTGATATAGAAACAAGCGCCCTATTGTTTCTCGGTTTGGATCTTATCGCGCTAATCTGAGCCGGGTGGGGATCACAACAACTTCGGAGAAGCCACCATTTGGCTGCCTTTACTCCTTATTTCTGTCTTCCGGGCTTAAAGGGCCGGTCTGAATCAACTCGTCGGCAATATCCTGTATTTCGCTCGCCCGTTTGAGATAGCGGACATTCGAATCCCGCAGGCGGTCGCCCAGCAGCTGGGCCAGGCGATGCCAGAGACGTCCGGCCAATGCAGGGTCGTTCGCCATTAAAGCCGCAAGTGAATGGCGCGTGATGCGCATTACCTCCATTGGCTCCATGGCAATCACCGAAGCGGAATGAGGCGAATCGATCAGCAACGAGACCTCTCCGAGCATCTCACCTACGCCGACTTCGGCCATCCCCACAGTCTCATCACCGTGATTGCTCATCGTGATCAGGGCTCGTCCGCGCAGAACGAAGAATAGATCGCGTTCTTCAGAGCCTTGCTGGATCAGAACCTCATCTTTGGTGAAGAACTCCCGCCGGCTGATGGCAATCAGCGAATCGACTTGCCGCGGGCTCAGACCTTTGAACAGCGGAAACTCTTGAATGCGATTGCGCATTTCATCCGCGCTCATCGCATCGAATTTCTCCCGCATCAACTGCGTTCTGCGCTCTTCTTCCTCCCGGTGAAGGTTGCCAGATAGTACAATTTCCTGCATCTTTTGACTGAGCTCGCTTGCTGTCAGCCTGCGAAGTTTTCGCCAACGGCTTTGAAAATCCAGGTAAGCCTCGAATGGGTTTTGCGTCGGTATGGCTTTCGTTTTCGCCAGCCAAATATTGCGGATCGTCTCCTTGGCATCGTCCACGCGATCGTTGGCGAGGTAATCTAACGCCAGGATTAGATTGGTTTTTAAAATCTTGTCATCTAACGTGTCACGCAGGAATTCACCCGGATAGGGATCGAAATCTTCCGCCTCGACGATGGACATATTAACCCGTTCTGTTTGCCCATCGATTTTCGCTTTCGAGTAGACCAAACGAAATATGTCCTCCCGAAAGCGCTGCCAAGTAGGATGGCTGCTTTCGGGGGGACGATGCTGAATCCAGAGCTTGTTGTCCAGGAAGAAGTTAAACCCGAACATGCGCGCATTCAAGACATAATCCGTGTCTTCCCCCCGCGTAATGCGCGGATCGAAGGGCACCGTCCTGAAGAGGGCGCGATGGATGACCATGCAGCCACCAAACGCGAATGGGGTAAGTTTTAATCGAGGCTCACCCGGGATAAATTTATCAAAGGCCTCCCGTTTGCTGCCAAATCGATCCCAGTAAGTCATCCAATGAATCTCTTCAGGGACGTCATCGTAATAGGTCCCCTTGGTATTCAGGTAATAGCCAGCCACACCATCAATCGTCTGCCCCATGAACCGGTTCCCAATGAACTCGGTAGCCTTGTCCACAAATCTCGTATCATCGATAAGCTCATCATCATCGATGAGGATCGCGACCTCTGCACCCAGGACATAAGGGACATAGAGGCACATGTTGCGGATATTTGAGTAACCTCTCAGGGAGAGAACATCGCGGAGATTCTCGCCGCCTTCCATCAATACTTCGTGAAATCGATCCAGGTGGGAATGGGAAATGACGTAGGTTTCAACGGGCAGATCAATCGACAGGGCGATCTCCCGCACCCGCGCTTCGACCTGCCGCTCAATTTCTGCCGCGGTCGCACAAGCGAGTATGACTAGTGAGAAATCGGTGTTGTCGAGGGTGGAAAGCGACTCCAGAGTCCTCGCGAGGGTGCCTTCTTGATCTAGCGGCGTGGGGTGATCATAGACCTCGTCACCCGGCTGCCACCCTACTGATGATTCACGAGACCAGTAGGAGGGGATCATCATGACTGGTTTCATAATCTTTTGCCGATCTGGAGTGCCTTCCTGATCTGGCAACCCAGACCCGCGATCTCCTTTCCCAACTGCTGACCTCTCCTGTAGTAAGAACGATTCAGGCCTGGCGACCTGGACAATCCTCCCCTCACTTTCTACACCATGTCGGCACGGGTATCAAGTCGGAAGATTGTGGTCTGGAAGGTGGCCGATCCGGGTGAATGAGTTCAGGATGCCAACCGTAAATCGCTGACGTCAATATCTTCCACCTGGCGAGGTGGCTGTTCTCGACCTATCGCGGCGAGTAAAACCCGCCAAGCACGCATCAGGCGGTGATAACGCTCAATGGAGTCTGGTAATGCCTGGGAGGAAGCTTCGAACGCAGCTACGAGCTCCTTGAAACGGGGATCCTTCAGGTGTGCTGCGGCTTTCTCACCGCCAATCTCGAGACCGATGCGCTGCATGGTGGTCTCAGATCGAAGGTCTGTTTCCAGTTTCCCCGTCTGATCGAGATACCAACTCAAAAACGGATTGCGTCCGATCCAGCCCAGGCAAGCCCAATAGAAGCGATCGCGAATCGATTTTTTGCGGATATCCGGTACGGCCGGGAAACCTTCGTAGGTATGATGAAAAACTCGCACGTCCACATCCATGATCTGACCGCTAGAAGCCGAGATCGCCTGACCCAGCAGCGTATCCTCACCGCGCCCCTTTATGGTCATATTGTCGAAGGTATAAACCGTGGAGTAAAAGGGGGCAAGGCGCTCTGCTTGTCTGAGATCGAGACCGAGGTTTCCCCCCAGCGGTTTCTCGGTTGGCCTTGGAAAGCCCGGTGAATCTGGCCCCAAATTCAAGCATTGATGCTCATGGCAGTCATCCATGTATTCCACAGCCATGCCCTTGCCCAGCCCGATGAGGAGTTCGCCCAACCCGGGGAAGGACATGGGCGGGATGATGTAATAACCAGAGTACTCACTAGTCGTTGCCGAGACATGTTCCTTGGTCAACGAGTGCATATGGCTCCCGACGAAATCTGCCTCTTGCCACTTCGCATCCACCCCCTCAAGATCGGTAAGCACACGCGGCTCCACATCCGTATCGAAGAAAAGCAGGTAATCAATCCCGTCCAGCAATGCCTTAAACAGCACCGCGTTTCGATAGGCGCCGTAAGGGACCTCTCCACTTTCACCGCCATCAGGCAGAACCAGCAAATCCACGACAGCCTCCGACGCAAGCCCGATTTGATGCATCTGTTCTCGCAATGCATGCAGATCAGAGACATGCAGGAGGTCTATCGGTATCCGCTTTTCAACCTCTGCAACAGTGGCCTCATCCTTGTTGTGGGAGTAAGCAACAATCACACGATTAATGACATGGCCATACGTCTCAGCATTCTTCAGGAAGCGCAGGATCGTTTTGTGGTCATCAAAATGTCGTGTGATCATGCCCAGTGCGATCGTTGGCTGCGTATGCCTCGTCATTACACTCCTTTTAGCCCGTCTGATACGATGTCCTCTCGTGTCTTTCATTGCTTCCGAACAGCTTCGTCGTAGACCGCGATCATCTTATCAACTTGACGAGACCACGAAAAACCCTCGAGTGCGTACTTCGCTGCGAAAGATCCTTTATTCTTTTTTGCCTCTGAACGTAGTTCGCTTGTGATTGCCTCCGCCAGACCGCCGGAATCAGCCACGTCCACAAGGAACCCCACGCCCGCATGAACAAAATCGGGTAGACCACCTTCATTGGTTGCAACGACAGGTGTACCGCATGCCATCGCCTCCACGGCGACCAACCCAAAGGGCTCCACACGGGAGGGCACCGCAGAGATATCGGCGAGGTTGAAAATCCTGGCTACATCGAGCTGGGTTTGATGCCCAAGGAACTGAATTCCCTTTAACCCCAATTCGCGTGCTTGTTTTTCCAATGAGTCCCTGAGCTCGCCATCACCGACGATCAGTGTCAAGACGTCTCCAAGTTCCTTCTCATATATAGCTGCGGCGTCGAGCAGGACATCCACACCTTTGAATTCGGTCAGCTTTCCGACAAAACAGACAATGTACTCGAATTCTCCGTGGATCCCGAAGTCGGCAAGCGTCTCTCTCCGATCGATTGGAAAGACCCGGAAAATGGCTTCATCGAATCCGTTCATGATGAGGCGTATACGTTCAGGTGTAACGTCGTAGAGGCGCATGGTGTCTTCGGCGACCTGTTTCGAGATGGCGATGATAGCGATGGCATGCTCGGCGCTTTCAAGCGCGGTGGCTCGCCATGTGTTGTACTTGCGCATGCCCATGAGATCTGTGCCGTGCGCGGTTGCAACATAAGGCACGCCTGTAGCATGGGCTGCGTATCCCGTTACCCATAGATGTTGCGCATGGATAACATCGGGCTTCCACTCAAGTACCGCCTTGGCCGTCGCGCTGCAAAAAGCCTCCACATAAGCTCCACGATGATCAGAGGACAGATCACCATAGGTGGTTGTGCTCAAGGGATGAGTCGTGAAACAGGGGAAATTAAAGGGCAGGCGCTCTCCAGCACCCTCGATATCTTCCACAGGACCATCCGGCGTAAATAAGATCGAGCGCACTCCGAATGGGAAGTTGAGCTGCTCTTCGTGCGCCGGTGTAATCACCAGCGCATCGTGATCCTTTTGAGTAAGTTCTCGAGCGACATTTTGGGTATAGATGCCGGATCCACTACCCTCTAATGGGAAGTGGTTCGTCAGCAGGACTCGCATCTCTCTGCCTTCCTTGCTTTATCGTGTGTTACGGTGATTAGAGAAGGTGCTGCAGATCGGTCGAGGGGGTGACCTTCTCACATAGAGCCGTCTATACCCATCATACTACATTTGTCCGGACCACCTAAGGCATCAAGAGCGACTTCCTGTGAGGTGTCCTTCCTGGCACATAGACAAATGGCTCATTCTTGATTTGTATGGGTAGATTCAATTAAGCGCTTATTGAATTTGGTTAGGGAACAAAGAGTAGGGATTAAGAATTTTATGCACTAAGGCACATAGGCACTCAGGAAAAAACAGGCCAATTATTCGCGCTTCCCTCCTTTAAAGGCCCCATGCCGGGCGCTTCAAAGAGCGCCCGGCATGGGGTAACCGCGGAAAGAAACTTCAGACTAGGAACCGGTTCGTCCGGCGCGGCCCATACCGCCTGCGCCGCGCGGACCCATGCCGCCTGCGCCGCGCGGGCCGGTGCCGTCACAGAGCCCCTGCGCGGTGCCGGGGCCGTAGCCCATCGCGCCGCGCTCGAGCAGCCAGTCGGCCTGCTCCTGCGTGATCGCACCATCAGCCAGCGCATCTTTGATCGCCTCAGCGCGTGCCTCGTGCATCACCGCCTGCAGGTCCTCGAGCGGCACGTCGTTCTCTGCCGCCAGGGCCGCCAGGGTCACGCCATCGGCGCGTGCCGCCTCGAACTCCTCCACGCTCATCCCGAGCGCTTTGGCCAGTTCGGCGTGGATGGCCTCGTCATAAGCTGCCAGCAGCCCGGTGCCCGGGCCGCGCCCGGCGCCCCACCCGGTTGCGTCTGCCTGGGTCGTGCCCGACTGAGCGAAGGCAGCCGTCGCGCCCGCCAGGGCGATGACACCCACCAGAACCACCGGGATACCAACTCTAAAAAACTTGCTCACATTACACCTCCTGATGTGCGGATGATCGCTCATCCTGTGTTGAACTGGTTACATGATAGGCGCATGGCGTAAGAAGGCCGTGAAGGTCCTATGTGTTAATTATGAAGACTCCGAGGTGGATAAGGAGACGAGGAGGAATCGGGTAGCAGACACCAGAATCACAGGTCACCCTGATTGCCTGATCGCTGATTTCCCATACCGTCATCGCGAAGAGCGCAGTCGGCGATCCGGAGACCGGGTGTGAATGGGACCGATATTCGTGCCGGGATATCGTTACTAGGTGATATATCCTATGTATGGGGCTGCTGGCGCTCCGGTAGAATGAGGGTGATGGGCATGGCCGGCAAGATCGGAACGCACACGGTATACTTCCTGCATCAGTACAGATTTCGGGCGCAGGCCTCGTATAGGCACGGCTGATTGACTTTCGCCACTCTGCTCATCGAACACAGCCGCTGCGACCGACCTTCCGCTAATCCCTTCCCCTTTGCCCGTTAACCATATCATCGGGCAATGGTGTTCTCTTGCTGGGTTAAAGCTCGAAGGGGGACTTAAATGGAGAAGGCACACCAACGATGAACAGACAAGTATCAACTGCCGCCGTTCGGGCGGCGTTGGTCTACCTCATCCTATCCATTCTCTACATCTACCTATCTGACGAGCTGGTGCGAATCCTGGCGGCGTCGAGACTCATCGCGCCTGGCGATCCCACTGCAATCGTCTCGAAGCTGCAGACCTACAAAGGGGTCGGGTTTGTCCTGACGACGTCGATCTTGCTTTTCATTGTGCTCAGGGCGGAATTCCTCAAACGTGAGCTGGCGCAGTTCGAGCTGGCGGCGAGCGAGGCAAAATACCGCCTGCTGGCGGAGACCACGCCCGACATCATCATCCTGCACGATATGCAGGGCCGCATCAAGTACATCAACCAGGCCGGGTTGGATTTCACCGGCATCAACCCATCGAAGGTATCGAATAGAACGATCGACGAGTCCATCCCGCAAGAGTATCAGGTCGAATTCACCACACGCCGAGACCAGCGTGCTGCAGGTGACCACCGGACATTCCGTTACGAAGTCATGTTCACCAATTCTGCGGGGAAGGCCGTGCCGGTGGAGATCCATTCGATGCCGGTCGTGCAGGATAATCAGGTAGACGCAATTCTGGTCGTGATGCGGGATATCAGCGAGCGAAAACAGGCCGAGCAAGTCATCCACAACAAGCTGGCGCAGCTGCGTGCCCTGCACGAGATCGACAAGACCATCAACTCGACGCTCGATCTGGAGGAGATGCTCGAGGCGATCCTGCACGAAATCACCAGGATCGTGCGATGCGACTCGATGTCGCTGCAGATTCTGCGGGATGGGCGGTTAGATGTCACCGCCGGACGGGGATTTGACCGCACGGATGAGATCCTCCGGCTGGCTTTTCCGCTCGACCCGAAATACCCGAACTACCTCGCCATCAAGGAACGAAAACCTATCGCGTTCGATGATGTGACCGACGAATACCCGCATTTCAAGGACCAAGCCACGCAGTACTATTCAGGGCATATCCGATCCTGGTTGGGTATCCCGATGATCGCCGGCGAGGAGATCATCGGCGTGCTGACCTTCGATCGCAAGACGGTTGACCCCTTCGAGCCGGAGGAGATTGAAACTGCGTCGCTCTTCGCCGCACAGGCGGCGATCGCGCTGCAGAATGCTCAGCTATACGAGGGTCTGAAAGATTCAGAAGCCAATTACCGAAGCATTTTCGAGGGTATCCAGGATGCGATCTATGTCGAGGCGCAGGATGGCACGATCCTCGACGCAAACGAACGCGCCTGCGAACTTTACGGTTTCAGCCGCGAAGAGTTCTTGCAGCTCAGCGCTGCAGATCTAATCCCCGAAGGGTACCCCTCGCTCGCGCCACGCGATTTCGACTCCATCGGGGAAACGAAAGCGCCGTTTGCCGCGGTCCACCGGCGTGCGGATGGCACACTGTTTCCTGTAGAGGTCAGCATGCGCGTGCAGGAGATCGCTGACGAGAAAGTCAGTCTCGTCGTCGTGCGCGACATCAGCGAGCGCAAGCGGGCTGAAGAGCAAATCCAGCGGCAGCTCAATCGCCTGGAGGCAGTGCGGCAGGTGAACCTGGTGATCACCGGGATCCTGGATCTCGACGACACACTGGAGATATTCCTGGAGCATCTTACCATCGAACTCGGGGTCGATGCCGCCTGTATCCTGCTCTTAAACCCTGAGAGCCAGCGCTTTGAATTTGCAACTAGCAATGGGTTCGAATCCGAAGCGCTGCGCTATACCTCGCTCGCCCTAGCCGAAGGCAGCGCCGGTGTGGCTGCGGAGACCCAGAGCGCGTATTTCATACCTGACCTTAAGGACCAGCCAGATGCTTTCAAAGGGTCGAAGTATTTCCACCAGGAAGGCTTCAAGTCCTATTATGCAGTCCCGATGATCTCGCGCGGCAAGGTCAGCGGTGTGATCGAGCTTTTCCACCGTTCGCGCCTTCATCCGGATGACGAGTGGAGGCAATTTCTTGAGATGCTTTCTGCCCAGGCCGCGATCGCGATTGACAACGCCACCCTCTTCTCGCAGCTTCAGCAGCACAGCGCCGAGTTAGAGGTCGCCGTAAAGACCGCCACGTTTGACTTGCGCGAGTCACGCGACCGTCTGGAGGCAATCCTCAACAACAGCCCGGACGCGGTCCTGCTCCTCTCACCCGATGGCACGATTGAGCAACCCAACGCAGCCGTCGACAGGCTCTTCGGGCATAACCCCGATGAGCTCATCGGGCAGTCGGTTTCGAGCCTCCTCGATCCTGCGCTAGCAGGCGCTTTGGACGATTATTTTGGCCAAATCTCAAAGGAGAAGCAGACGACCAGCCTGGAAGGATATGGCCGCCATCAGGATGGATCTTCCTTCGATGCCGAGGTCATCCTGGCGCCGATCATGCACGCCTCAGCGGTCAACGCCGTTGTCTGCACGATCCGCGATGTCACGGCGTGGCAGAAGCTGCAGCGCATGAAGGACGCCTTCGTATCCAATGTGTCCCATGAGCTGCGCACGCCGATCACCAGCATGCGCCTGAATTACGGATTGCTCAAGGTCGATCCCGAAAACCCCGATAAGTACATGGACCGCCTGGATCGAGAGATCCACCGCCTGGACGATCTGATCGAGGACCTGCTGCGCCTCTCACGACTTGACTCCGACAGTGTCCAACTGCAGTTCGAATCTGTCGATCTGAACGAACTGACCGCTGCGACTGTGCAGGATCGCAGTCCTCTCGCAGTCATCAACCAACTCGAACTCTCACACAGCCCGGATCCCGGAGCGCCGCAGATTTACGCCGACGGCAGTCTGCTCGCCCAGGCGCTCTCCGTGATCATGACGAACGCGCTCAATTACACACCATCAGGCGGCCACATCGAAGTCGGGGTTACGCGCAAGACCGATACGGGTGACGATTGGGTGGGTTTCTATGTGCAGGACGACGGACCCGGGATCCCGGCAGAAGACCAACCTCATCTCTTCGAGCGCTTTTACCGCGGTGAAGTTGGCCGAGCTTCAGGCGCGCCGGGCACGGGGCTCGGGCTGGCGATCGCTCACGAGATTGTGCAGCGCATAATGGCCATATACAAGTCGACAGCCAGGGGGTCCCCGGCGAAGGAACCCGCTTCACGGTCTGGCTTCCACTGCAGGAAGTCGACAACGATCAAGAGTGAACAAAGCCCTGCCGGTGGGCAGGGTGCAGATCAATGGCGCTGATGGCTGTGATAGATTCCAGTGTTTGCCTGCATGTCAGCGACGGACTTCCGCTCTGGCCGCGCCATTTGTATTTCGCCCAGGCGCAATCCCGCCAGCGGAATACGAACGCAGATATCGCGCTAACAAGCCCAGTCCACCAAGAATAAAACTCCACCCAATCACGCTCATCTGCACCCGAAGTGTGTCAGCCCAGTTGATCATCTGATACGTGTGAGAGGGCGCCAGCCACCATGGGCTCGTGGCGACGAAAATTCAAACCAGCAGAAAACCGACCGTGGGAGGCGGAAGTGGAATGGTGACAACCCGCGCGGAGATCTCATTCCCTGCTCAGGATTGGGGATAGAGACACGCCTCCAGCGGTCCGGTTTATGCCATCATGGGTTGCGGTTAACCGAGTCTGGAGTATCACGGGGACTGACTCATGAGACCGGTAGTACGAATTAGCCCTGCTCTTGCCCGGCGAGCTGCTGCAGCCGCTTTCTATCCGTAAGGACAAACTCCAGTCGGCTGATCTCGATGATGCCCTCATCCGAAAACTGGTGCAGGATCCGGCTGACAAATTCACGATTGGTCCCGACCATATCAGCCATCTCTTCCAAGGTCAGTTCGCGCGGTATGGGCTGCCCTTCGACAAGCTGGTATTGGTCCAGCAGCAACCGGGCCAAGCGGCCGGCGACGGCTTGAAAGGCGAAACCGAAAATCAACTCTCGCGCATTCCGCATGTACCCGACCAATAGACGGGAAACTTCCCAGACAGCATCGACATTGCGTGAGATGATCGGTTCGATATCCTCTCGGTTCCACTCATAAAGCGTCGCAGTTTGATTGGCCTCGATCGAAGCGGGCATCGGCTGTCCGTCGAGAAATGTGTGACCCCAGATTACATCGCAGGGACCGACTCGAGCAATCACCTGGCGCCTTCCCTCAGGCGACAACATCGCCCAGGCCAGGATGCCCGATTGCACGAATGCCACCTTCGCCCATGGCTCCCCTTGCCAACAAAGATACTCCCCCTCTTCGTACGTGCGCCTGACCGCGATTTCAGCGATTTCCTGGCGGTCATCATGGGTGAGCTTCGAAAAAACAGCTGCTCTTTCCAAACAATCGACTAACCCTAGCACGATAATCTCCACAGCATTTGTACTTTTACAAATACTGAGTCCACCGAAATTAGACAAGACTTACCGGATCAATTGGGAGGACGCCCCACTTTGGGCACGATTCATAACGCAT
>JARGGH010000034.1 GCA_029210945.1 Anaerolineales bacterium | reverse complement strand
CAAGCAGGCATCCCCAAGAAGCCGTTCTCCATGACCAATACTTATGTTAGATATCCACACTTTTCGGAGGAGAACCTGAAGTGTTTACTGCGGAGCGAGGCGAGAGAGCGCTGCGGGAGTTCTATTCTGCCCGGCCAGATGCGGTTGTCCTGGACGTGATGATGCCGGGAATGGATGGCTGGGAGGTCTGCGTCCGGTTGCGAGAACTTGCCGATGTGCCCGTGATCATGTTGACCGCGAAAACCTCTGAGAGCGGCAAGCTGCGCGGTTTCCGGCTGGGGGTGGACGATTATGTGACGAAGCCGTTCAGCCTTGCAGAGCTCGAGGCCAGGATCCAGACTGTCCTGGCAAGGTCTGGCCAGCACGGCAGTGCACGAGATGAGTACCGTCTGGATGATTTGCATATCGATCTGCGCAAACACGAGGTCAGCCTGGCGGGGCAGTTTCTCGATCTCACACCGACAGAATTCCGGTTGTTGTCGGTCCTGGCGAGCCGGGCGGGGGAAACAATCGCGCAGGATGAGTTGATCGCGGACGTGTGGGGCAAGAACAGGGTGAAATCGAAAAGCGTGCTTCGCCGTTACGTCTGGCTGCTCCGCCAGAAGATCGAGTCGGATCCCGCTGATCCTCAGCGATTAATCACGGTCAGGGGCTATGGCTATCGTCTGGAGAAGTAGAGTAATCCGCCATTTCAACCCCCGGAGCACCCCTCCAGAACTGTCGTAAGCTGATTGTAAGGCTCAACAAACCTTCCAGTATGTAGACTTGAATTGATCCTGACCGGCAAAGGCGGCCGTGACTCAGGTTTTGGGAGGCGTGCACTACGTCATGCACATGAAACGAAAAAGGATCCGATCGAGAGGGCAAGGGCTGGTCGAGTTTGCATTGATTGCGCCGATCATGCTGCTGGTTTTGTTCGCGATGATCGAGATTGCGCGCCTGCTGCACGCCTGGGTCACGATTGAAAACGCGGCACGCTTCGGCGTGCGCTACGCCGTCACCGGGGAGTACGACGATTCCTACTGCTCGATGTACCCGGGCAATGTTTGTGATACACAATCAGAACGCGAGGGCGCCCGCATCCCCTCCATTAAGGACGCCGCCCGGGCCGGCGGTGCCGGTATCTGGGTCGATCCGGCCGTTGCGGATGGGGTCGCAGGTTTCTTGAAGGTCACGGTATGTTCAAATAAATCGGGAATCATTTACTTCCCGCCGGATCCCGGAACGGTCACCTCAGCCAGCTGCCAACCCGTCGAGGATGGCGGTGGACCAGGGGACCGCGTATCGGTCACGGTCGATTTCGACCATCCGATCATCGCTCCGATCGTCAGTTCCTGGCTGCCCCAGATAAGGTTATCCGCCCGCAGAGAGGGCATCGTCGAGCAATACCGCGTCTCGCGCGTCGTCGGCATCCCGGCGACGATTTCCGTGCCGACTCACACGGCGACAAACACGGCGACGATCACATTGACGCCGACGAACACCACCACCGCCGTGCCAACCGACACACCTACGCCTACCCAAACGCCATGTAAGGTGCCTCCGGTCGTTGAGATCCAACGCCCGGAAAACGGCGATATCTACGGCAAGGACGGCATTTCGCACAAGCTGCCGGGGTGGGCGACGGCTTACGACCCCGATAATGTGAACCCGGATACGTGTATGGGCACCGGGGAGGACGGCACCGGAATCTGGCAGGTAGAGTTCCAGTTTTTCTGGTGGGATGGGACTGGATGGGCCTGGCGCTATACGACGGTCGACTACACAGCGGCATACTGCGCCTTCGGCGGCAACGCGCCCTGCAACGAACACCCGATCGTCACTGGCAACTGGCCGAACGGCCGTGCGATGGAGGATGGGGTTCATAAGATGCAGGCGCGTGCGCTGGATGATGAAGGTGTATGGAGCGATTGGGCTTATGTGACATTCACGATCGGCGTCCCGGACACGCCGACTCCTACCCCGACGGCGACGCCTTCTTGCGAGGGTGTTTCGTTTGGGATGTTCCGCTTCTTCAGCGACAGCCGCATTGCCCAGTGGATATCCAACACGACCTATCCTGGATTGCAGGTCACGGGTGTGACCTTCACCTGGGATGCTGTTGAGGAAGCCTCCAATCTGTACGGCTGGAACGAATACCTGGATTGGATGCGCTGGTATACAGATACGATCCATATCGGTAACGATTACAGTTCAGGCACGACGGCAAACAAAAAGCTGCCCAACAATGTCGCGATGGGGACAAACGCAAACTACATCTACATTGACTTTAACGGTGGATTTTCAGGCTATCTCTCCTCGGCGCCCGCCAGCCTGAACTCGAGTCACCTCGGGTTCTCCGTAGAATTCAGCGATCCGGCTTGCAACCTGTATAAGCCGGCCAGCTCGGTCAACCTGCCCTCGCCGACGCCTTCGCCGACAGCGACATCAACGAGCACGGTGACGAACACGCCTCCGCCGACAAACACGCCAACGATTACGCCGACGCCGACGAAGACGCCAACAATAACGCTGACGCCGACGATCACAAACACGCCGACACCGAACTGCAACCTCATTCAGAACATCGGCACCCGGCTCAAGAACGACGCCTTCGGTATCCGGCTGATCAACCACAACCCGCAGACCGCCTATCTGGTCTCATCTCGGCAGGAATGGAACACCGATTACGCCCCGCCGATGTATTTCGACTTATTCAAATTCCAGGGGACCAGCTACGGCTCGAGTTCCTACAGCTCGCCGGTATCTTCTTCGGCACCGGGCATTGCTCTGAGTGAGGGAGCTGATCGTTGGTGGGAGGCATACTTTGCGCTGAATGGACAGCCCTTTGTCGGCTTCTACCGGGCGGTGCTGACATTTGAGTTCCCCGGTTTCGGAACCTGTGATATCGTGGGGACTTACTGGGCTGAGCCACCACCGACGCCGACCAACACACCCGTCGTCACGCCCACTCATACCCCGACGATCACGTCGACGGTCTCACCTTACACGCCCACGGCCACGGTTACACAAACGCCAACGCCTACGGTGGACATGCCCTGGGATGGCTAATAGAGAGCGATTTAATCCGACAGCCCCGCCACGCAGCGGGGCTGTTTTGTGTCGAATCGATTTGCAGAGGCGGTATGTCTCACGTAGAATTTCATTCAGAAATGCACAATCAAATGAACTGGTTGTCAATTCCAGCCGGGAACTCCGCGAAATGAGTGAACTACGCGGAACTGTTTGTATTTAATGTCCATTTCAAACCATTTCCTCACAATCGCGCTGTCCGGGTTTGCTATTGACTTTATGTGTAGGCTGGATGAAAGGTAACCGCTGCGTGATTTCATGTAAGATGGGGGCAAGAAATCAGCATTTCTAAAAGCGTGGACGATGACGTTTGAAGGGGACATCCCATTGAGTGAAGAGAGCCAGAATCAGGATTTGCCGGTCGGCAAGATTCTGATCGCCGAAGACGATCCGGACTTTCGCAAGCTGCTCGCCCGCCGTGCTGAACGGATGGGCTTGACGATCGTGGAGGCCGAAGATGGTGCCCAAGCGCTTGACGCGCTGGAAAACCAGGAATTCGACGCGCTGGTGCTCGACCTCTACATGCCGGTTCATAACGGCTTTGATGTCATCGCGGCGGCCCGGGAGAAAGATCCAGATATTCAGGCGCTTGTTCTTACCGGCAGCGCATCGGTGGAAAGCGCAGTCGAAGCGCTCCGGGCCGGGGTTTATGACTACCTGACCAAACCGTTCGATTCGATGACGACGTTCGAACTTGCGCTTACACGCGCCTTGGAACGCCGCTTCTTGATCAGCGAAAATAAGCGTTTGTTCGAGGAGAACCAGCGCCTTGCGGTCACGGACTCGTTAACCGGGCTCCACAACCGGCATAAACTGCAGGATGCGCTGGTAACAGAGCTGGAACGCGCCAGACGTTACAGCCGTCCGCTCTCGATCATCATGGTGGATATGGATGATCTGAAGGTCATCAACGACACGCATGGCCATGCAGTGGGGGATGAAGCCCTGCGGCTTGTTGGCCAGGCGATCATCCGCTGTATCCGCAAAGTCGATATGGGGACACGTTTTGGGGGTGATGAATTTCTCATCCTGCTCCCTGAGGCGGATGAGCAAGAAGCTGCAACCGTTGCCGCCCGCGTCGATCAGGAAATCAAATCGATCAACTTCAGCGCTGGTAGTTTAACGGCCAGCATCGGCGTTGCGCAGTGGAATGATGCTTATGAGAGCCCGGACGACTTCATCCATGCTGCCGATGAAGCGATGTACAGTGTGAAGCACGGCGGTGGCGGGCAGAGTTTCGCCCGGTCGTCGGAAGTTAAACGACAACAAGAGTAAATTGACTGCCCTGTTGACGGTCGGCGAGCGATGGATCAACAGGGGAGCAGCCTGATGAAAAATATGAATGATTACGATCGCGAAAGCGATCATGGACTGCGGTCCACAATCCGGGATATCCAGGGGCGGTTGCGCGCGTATTTAACGCGCTGGCCTGCTTCCCTCTCGCTGCGCAGTAAGCTGATCATCCCCTACGTCCTACTCACGCTCATTCTCGCCTCCGTGGGCGTATTCATCGTCACCAGGCTCGTGTCCTCATCTATTCAGGAACGCTTCAACAATCAGCTTGCTGAGGTGAGCCGGGTTGCTGCGGACAGCCTCGTTCGTCAGGAAGATGATCATCTCGAGGTGCTGCGCATCCTGGCGTTTATGGATGGTGTCCCGCAAAGCTACCTGAGCAGCAATGTCGCGCGTCTGAACGAAATATTCGCCGCTTTTGCTCTTAACAACGAGATCGAGGCTATCTCGGCGGTGGATGTCGCCGGTAAGGAACTGATTACCGTCACGTACGATCCGGAGAGTCAGGAAACAAAATCTTTCAGCGGCTCCATCTATGCGAATATTACCCCTGTCCAGAATGTGCTCCAGGGCGTCGAGGATGACCGCGGTGATAAGTTTTCCGGGCTGATCGAGACAAATGCTGGCAAGTTCATGATCACCGCCGCCCCCGTCAGGTCCGCGGAGGGCGATCTCGTCGGCGCAGTCTGGGCCGGGACGCGTCTCGATACGCTGATCGTCGATATGAAACTGCAGGCGCTGGCGGATTTGATGCTGCTCGACCGTGAAGGCCATCTGATCGCGACGACGTTCGGTGAACTTGAGATGGGCAGTGATGGCTTCACTTTCGACCCTGCCCTTTTTGAGCAGCAGGGTAGCACTTCTGTGTTCTCTGAAATTGAGACTCAGGGTCGAGAATACGCGGTGCTTTACTCACCGTTCAGGTTGCGCGATCAGCCGACGGGATATCTGGGGGTGGCCCTCCCCACGGATTACATCATCTCGACACTTGCGACCAGCCGGAACAGCTTCACGGCGATTTTCACGATTGGAACGCTTTCGGTTGTCCTGGTCGGGTATCTCCTCGCCCAGCACATCTCACGTCCGATTCTGCAGCTGCGCTCGATCTCCCAGGCAGTCGCCGGAGGCGATCTGGAGCAGTACAGCGGAGTTGATCGCCATGATGAAATCGGGGAACTGGCGAATGCGTTCGACATCATGACGCTGCGCTTGAGGGAGCGAACGCAGGAAGCAGCGCGCTTGTATGAAGAAGCCGTTGAACGGAACAAGGAGCTGGCTGAGATCAACGCCCGCCTGCAGGCCGCTCAAGCCCAGTTGATCCAATCGGAGAAGCTGGGCGCAGTTGGACAGCTCACCGCAGGCATCGTTCATGATATCAAGAACCCTTTGGCGGTCATCAAAGGGCTGGCCGAGGAGGCTGCGGAAGCCCCCGATCTGGATGAATTCACGATTGAGGCGCTGCGCACGATCCGCGAAAGCGCAACACGCGCGAACACGATCGTAACCGACCTGCTGAAGTTCGCCCGGCAGTCAACCCCGCTCATTCACCGCAGGGACTTGCGCGATACGATTCAAGCCGTATTCAGGCTCACAGAATACCTGATGCGCAAGGGTCACGTAACGCTGCATGAAGAACTTCCAGGCCAACCGGTCATGGCGACTTACGATGCCCAGCAGATCGAACAGGTATTAATCAACCTGGTCACAAATGCCATCCAGGCGATGCCGGACGGTGGCAACCTGTTCGTCAATCTGGAGCATCAAGAAGACGATGTGCGGATTAGCGTGCGCGACGAAGGGATCGGGATCCCGGAGGAGAATCTGGGGCGGATCTTCGATCCTTTCTACACGACAAAGCCGGAGGGCGAAGGCACCGGATTGGGCCTCTCGGTGAGCTACGGGATCATCTCTCAACATGGCGGAAAGATCGAGGTTGAAAGCGAGGTCGGGCAGGGCACGACATTCACGATCAAATTACCGGCTGCTGAGGACTCGGAGGTCCTTCAAACAGAGGAAGATGTCACGCATTTTAGTAGTTGACGATGAAGAAGCCTACCGCGACTTGATGGCGAAGCATCTCGAGCGGAGGGGCTTCACAGTCGATCGGGCGGCCAACGGGGAGGAAGCTCTCTCCGTGCTCGAGTCATCCCCGGCGTATGACGTGCTTGTGACAGATCTGATGATGCCCCGCATGGGTGGGCTGGAGCTGCTGAGGAAGGCAAAAGATCACCAGCCGGATTTGGAAGTGATCGTCATCACGGCGTCCGATGATGTCGCCAACGCCATCACCGCGATGCGTGAGGATGGGGCCTATGATTACCTTCTCAAACCGCTTGAGACGATCAGTCAGCTGTCATTCTCGGTCGGCAGGGTGATCCAGCACAGGACGTTGAAGCTTGAGAAGGAAATTCTGCACAATCAGTTGGAAATGGAACACGATCGCCTCGATGCGCTTGTGCGCTCGACCGGCGATGCGATCATCGCCGCAGGTGCGGATGGGTTGATCAACGTTGTGAATCCAGCCGCGCGCGAGCTGTTGGATGGGTCGATCGATGTGGGCGATAAAGCCGGGGAAGCGCTGCCGGAGATCCTGGCTAATCTCATCGAGAATTGGACGTTAATGGGCCCTGAACAGCCTTCGATGGTTGAGATCAATTGGCCTCTTGAATACGTCCATAACGTCAGCATGACGCCGTTTGGCAGCGCCGGAGGCTGGATCATGGTCCTGCGTGACATCACGCACTTGCGGAATCTGGATGATCTCAAACTCCGGATGCTGAGCGAAGCGGCCGGCCGCATCCGATTGCCGCTCGCTCAGGCAATTTCAAAACTTGCCGAACTTAACCAGACCGCATCGGGATCTGCGGATGAAATCAATACAACCGTGTACTCGCTCTCAACGCTGTTGGGAAAAATCCAGAACTGGATTGACGAACTGCTTTCGTTAATGCGCCTCGAGGCGGGCATTGGTTTTGAACGTACCGAACTCGTCCTCAGCGACCTCTTTCGTGAAGATATCGTCGCGCGTTTTGAGGAGACCTATCGGGATAGAGGTCTGCGTCTGGCGGTCACGACGGCGGAGCAGCTCCCGGAGGTACGCGTGGATCCCCGGCTCATGGATAAGATGTTTCAGGCGCTGCTCAACCGGGCGGCTGAGCGCAGCAGCCCCGGCGGGCTGGTGCGCGTGAGAGTCTCCACCCGGCGGTCCGATGTGTGGATCGAGGTGATCGACGAAGGTATTTACGCTGAGAACAAACGCGCGGCCGATGGGGTGCGCGATGCCGGGCGAGCGCAGCTCGACGGGATGAGCCTGGAGATGGTCAAGGCGATTGTCGGCAGCCTGGGCGGCCAGGTCTGGGTGCAGGGGAGGGGCCGGATGGGGAGCACGATCGCCCTGTCGCTTCCCGCGATCAACCATGCAGGCGTTTAAAGTGGCGGGTGTTCATCTGATCAAGGGAATGGGTGAGTGATGACATTGTCAGAAGGACGATAGTTATGTCTGAAACGCGTGTCTTAGTTGCAGATGATGATGCGGCCATGTTGGGCCTGATGGCGCGCCGGTTGGAGCGGCAAGGGCTGGAAGTTTTCCGGGCCGAAGACGGCCGGGGTGCGCTTGAGAAAATCGAGCAGGGTGTCTTCGACTTGATCGTGACGGATATCTACATGCCGGGCGTGACCGGTCTGGAAATCCTCAAGCAGGCCAAGGATGTCGATGTCAATACCCAGGTGATTGTTGTCACCGCTGGTGCGACTCTGGACAACGCGATCGAAGCGCTGAACAATGGCGCCTTCGCCTATTTGAAAAAGCCTTTTGATCATCTGAGCGTATTCGATAACACCGTCAACCGTGCGCTGCAGTTCCGGCGCGTTCTGCTGGACAACATTCGCATGGGAAACATCCAGCGCCGCTGCGGCGACATGCTCGAGGAAGAGGTCACGGCGCGCGTCCACCAGCTCCAGCGGCGGAGGAAAGAGATGCTCGATCTGCTCTCGAGTTTGCCGGACGGGGTTCTGGTGGTGGAGCAGGGTGGTCGCATCGTCATGACCAATCCGGCAGGTGACGCCTGGTTGGCGCTGGATCGGGAGATGCAGGAGCAGCCGCTGCTCAACTTTCTCGGGCATGTCTTTGAGGATTGGATGTCCGAGACGAGTGAGCTCGAGCTCGGACCGCAAACCTTGGAGATCCATCTTTCAGATCTACCGGTTCGAGAGGGCAGCCCGCGCAAGGTCGTGGTCCTTAAGGAACGCCGCATTGATGCAAGCTCCGGTTCGATAGAAGGGTTGACGGAAATTCACGACGGGCTGATCTGGATCAGCCAGCAGCCGGTCGAACCCGATGTCGCCCGCCGGGCAGCCCAGCTGCTCGCGTTGGTCGACCAGATTGAAGCCCAGCAGCGGGATCCTACGCTCCAGATTGGCACTGTTTCGGTGCCGTGGAGCGAGATGACGATCCCCGAATCGGGTGAATTAAGGCGCGGAGAGAAACAAGTGCAGGAAACAGCACCTCCTAAACTGGAGGGTGAAATCGCTCTCCGCGAAGCCCTGCTTGAGCGGGAAGAAACGGCAGACGACGCAAAGGATGAATGAAGGTTTGACTCTGGACGAGCAAATTCCTAAAGACGAGCACCGACGGTCATCCCGGAGCATACTGTGGTGGCTCCTGTGGGGGCTGTTGGTGTTCAGCATCCTCTATGGGTGCGGGCAGCTGGCGATGATCATCGAGAGCCAGGGGATGCAGGTTGAGATCCGCTCCGTGCTGCAGGCGGATTACGGCGTGTGGTCGGACAGCGTGCAGTTCGGCGCGTTTAACCCGGGCCTGCTCGACGATATCGTTCGTGATCGCGGCTTTAATATAAATTATTCAGAAAAGATCTCGGATTCATGCTTTTTGCTGGGGACGTGCGCAACCCCCACCTCGCCCCCGGTATCAAGACCGACGGACACGCCGACGATTACCATGACCCCCACCGAGACGGCGACGCCCTCGATCACGCCCTCACCGACGAACACGCTCCTGCCGACGTTTACATTAACGCCGACCGATACGCCGACGAACACGCCCACACCGACGAACACCCCGACGCCGACGCCGCTTGTTTATCCGGTGAAGATCGCCAACCCTAATGAGATCCCACCGGGAAGCTCGGTTGTGCGCTTTAACATCTACGTGATCAATTTCGGCTTCCCCGTCGATGCGCATCTGGTCGAGGTGATCGACTGGCTGCCGGCAGGGATGACCTATCGGGCAGGGAGCTGCGAGCCGGTGACGTGCACGGTCGTGTCCCCCGTTGAGGTCCGCTGGTCGGTCAACGAATACATCCCGCGCGGCCACTTCCGGCGCTACGTCTTTGAGGCTGACGTGAATTCGGCTCCCGCTGGTGAGGTCTATGAGAACCGTGTGAGCGCGGTAGGGTCGCTTGGCAGCTTCGAAACCGCCGTAAACGTCGAGCGAGTCTATGTATATACTCCCACGCCCACGTTCACGCCCACTGGCGTCCCAGTTGCCTATGACGACTCCTATTCCACCGATGAAGATGTCCCCCTTGCAGCCCCGGCTCCAGGCGTGCTGGCCAACGACGTGGATGATCCCTGGGATACGCTGGCAGCCTCCGTCCTCGAGACACCTCAATATGGTGACCTGACCCTTCTAGCGGACGGATCGTTCGGTTACATCGCTACTCCCCATTGGAACGGCTTCGATGGCTTCCGCTATCAGGCTTGTGATGGGGGGGGCAGCTGCTCGCCGGCGCAAGTCTCAATTGGCGTGACGCCAGTGCCTGATGCGCCTATCGCGGTCGACGATTCATACATGACCCTGGAAGACGTGGCTATTTCTGAGCTCGCAATCACCGGGCTGCTTGCCAACGACAGCGAACCCGACGGCCAATCGCTCACGCTGGACATCACACCGGTCGCCACTCCAGCCTACGGCAATCTATCGCTTCTGGATAACGGAGCCTTCAATTACCTGCCCACGCCGGACTACGCTGGTCCAGACTCCTTCGAATACCGAGTAAGGGATACCGATTTTCTTTGGGGCTACGCGACGGTGTACCTGGCAGTGCAGGCGGTGAACGATGCGCCGGTGCTGGACAACAGCGGGGATATGGCGCTGACGGCGATCGATGAGGACGATTTCAGCTCTGCTGGGGACCAGGTGAGCGGGATCATCGCTTCGGCTGGATTTGACGCGATCACGGACGTGGATGCGGGGGCGGTGGAGGGGATTGCGGTCATCGGGGTGAATGACACGAACGGGGAGTGGCAGTACGATGTCGGGTCTGGGTGGACGGCGTTCGGGACGGTGAGCAACGGGAGTGCGGTGCTGTTGGCGGACACGGCCATGGTTCGGTTCGTGCCGGATGCGGACTGGAACGGTTTGGCGGGGATCACCTTCCGGGCGTGGGACCAGACGAGCGGGTCGAACGGGGCGACGGGCGTGGACGTGAGTGTGAGCGGGGATTCGACGGCGTACTCGACGGCGACGGAGACGGCGACGATCACCGTGAACCCGGTGGATGACATACCTGTTGCGGTGGACGACGGCAGCCTGGCGTCTCCGAACACGACGAACGAGGACGTGGCGATCACGATTGACGTGCTGGCGAACGACAGTGGATTGGGCGATACACCGCTTGCGGTGATACCGAGCTATGCGGGGCCCGGGGATGTGCAGGTGGTGAGCGGGAATCAGGTGATGTATACGCCAGCGGCGAATTGGAGCGGGACGGACAGCTTCACATACATTATTCGTGATGCGACGCCGACAGATTCGAATGTTGCGACGGTGTACCTGGCAGTGCAGGCGGTGAACGATGCGCCGGTGCTGGACAACAGCGGGGATATGGCGCTGACGGCGATCGATGAGGACGATTTCAGCTCTGCTGGGGACCAGGTGAGCGGGATCATCGCTTCGGCTGGATTTGACGCGATCACGGACGTGGATGCGGGGGCGGTGGAGGGGATTGCGGTCATCGGGGTGAATGACACGAACGGGGAGTGGCAGTACGATGTCGGGTCTCGGTGGACGGCGTTCGGGACGGTGAGCAACGGGAGTGCGGTGCTGTTGGCGGACACGGCCATGGTTCGGTTCGTGCCGGATGCGGACTGGAACGGGGTGGCGGGGATCACATTCCGGGCGTGGGACCAGACGAGCGGGTCGAACGGCGCGACGGGCGTGGACGTGAGCGTGAATGGCGATTCGACGGCCTACTCGACGGCGACGGAGACGGCGACGATCATGATGAACCCGGTGAACGACGCACCGGTGGCGAATGATGACAGCGCCATTACGAATACCGAGCAGGTTGTCACCATACCTGTTCTCGATAACGACACGGATATTGATGGGCCTGGCGAGATCGATCCAACGAGCGTGGCAATCATTGATTTGCCTGCATATGGATTCGCTGCCCTGAACCCGGATGGTTCCATAACGTACATACCGAATTCATCACCGCATGCAGCGGACTCGTTTACCTATACAGTGAAAGATATCTACGGCGCCGAATCAAATGCAGCTACGGTGAATGTCACCGTCAACCCGCCAACAGTCTGGGTCGATAAAGGTGGCAATCCAACCACTGCATCATTCGGCCAGGAGTTCCGGTTCAGAATTGGCTATGGCAACGACGGCACTGGCACAGCGTTCGATGTCGTGCTGGAAGATGCACTTTCGGGTCCGTGTACGCTTATCAGCCCGAGTTTCCCGATAACGATTGGCGATTTAGCTGAAGGCGGCGGTGGGTTTATCGATGTCTATGTCAGGGCAGGCGACACGGAGGGAGCCTGCATGAACACGGCCGAACTCCAGTCGAGCAACGCGGACACAGTTACTGATTCGGCGACGACATACATCAGTGCACCCACACCGACTCCTACTCCCACTGCCACGCCGACACCGTCAACGATGACATCAAATGCCAGTCCAGCATCAGATGGAGTAAATGCGACGTTTGCGCTGCTGATCCCGGTGTTCTTACTGGGCGCTCCCTTCATGCTCGCGTTCGTCGATCGGACCTGGAGGCGTGAGTAACGCAAGGCGGGCGCAGGAACTCGCAGAGCGACGGCGGCTCTGTACTGCATTTCCGGTCGATTTAATCCCGGGAGTTCAGAAACTCCAATGTAATGCCGGCGATCTCTTCCGGGCTTGAGTCCTCGGTGTCGATATATAGGTTACAATGCTCGCGGGCGTGTGAGAGGCGCTCAATTTGGACCTGATACTCCGCAGGAGTCCAGTCGAGGTTCTTACGTCGGGTGCACGTTTCGTAGGACGCATCCAGGTAGATGAGCAAATCCGGTTTCGTGATTTTCGCCCACATCGCCGGGACGTAGGAGTGTTCCTGGACGATCTGACGTGCGTCAAATCCCTGTGCTCTGAGCTCGTCGACGAGTGTGGTTTTACCGGAAGCACAGGGTCCAACGATTGCGATGAGGGGTGAGCCTCGATCGCGTTTCCACTTCATGCAATCGGCATCCTGGCAGTCAGCCGGCGGACGTCGTCGCCGTGTTTGGGAAGGATGGACGCGATAAGGACGCTGATGTCATTACTCGGTCGACCGTCATCGAGCTTCACGGCGTGCTCGAGCAGAGCGTCAGCCCAGTCATGTGGATCCGGTTCGGCCGTGCTTGAGAGAGAGGAGACATAGGCCGGGATATCCATGTGCTTGCCTGTTCGGGAGCCAGCGTGGGTCAATCCATCAGTGAAGATCACGACGGACATGTTCAGCTCGATGGGTATCTCACAGATCGAAGGACGCGTGCCTTGGCGGATGCCGACCGGATTACTTGGTTGGTCAAGCAGCTCTATCTTACCTCCGCGGACGAGAATCACCGGCGCGGGGTTGTTGCGTGTGATCACAAACGTTTTGCTCATCAGGTCGATGGAAAGGATGTTCAATGTCGCCATCACTTTGCCTGAGCGGTACGTGAACAAGTAGTCGGAGGCGGCCCGGGCGGTGGCACCATCGCGCACACCTTCTCCCAAGAGGCTGATCGCCTTGCGCGTCACGACATTCGAGATGCGTTTGGCCGGTTTTCCAGAACGCTGGCCGTCAACCAGCACGATCGATATCCCGCCGCCGGGTCGTTCGATCATCTCGAGCGTGTCGCCGCTCTCCGACGTGGCATATTTGCCAATTTTCGCGACCGCCACTTGAGCTTCCATGGCGATGATTCTACAATGCCAGCATGGTGCTGTCCAATGGGCAATGCGCTGCATCGAGAACTCGCTTCAAGATTGGCCCGAGTAATTCTGCGCATCTGAAAATCTGGTTCCACTGGAGATCGACTTGACGGATTCGGAACAACAAACGATCAACCTACAATCTCTGATGGAAAGGGTCCTCGCCCGTCTCTCAGACGACCCATCGGGAAAGCCGGTCGCGCTGGTGGCTGAATTTCCTGCACACATACCGCCTGTTGCCGCACACGAAAAGACCGCGGCCGCGATGATCGGTGCTGCGGTGGAGTTGGCCCTGGGCTGGACGAGGCGCGAGGAGGTGCGCATTCAGGCGCAAATCGTGTCGACGGACAAGCTGCCGGCCCAGTCCGAAGGAAAGTCGGAATCTGAGCAGGTTGACGAGAGGATAGGTTTCTGGACGCTGATATCGGTCAGCGATCAGCACGCTGCCTTTTTACCTGAAGCCGATCTCCGGAAGGGTGCTCCGCCCACGCTGGATGAGCTGCGTGCGATGGTCAGTTCACTAGAAGTGCGTGCGATAGAACAGGGATGGCGTTTCTGGGCCGAGTCGCTTGACGACGAAGCCATTCGCCTCTGGCTCGCTCTGCCGCTCCAGGAGGGCCGCCGGGAAGATACGGACATCACGAGCGTCCGTGAGACCGTCGACAATAGGCTGCAGGAGAGGGGCGAAGGGACTGCGAGGCTGTTGGTTCAGGCTGTCAACGATGAGCTCTACGGCATGCTCATCGAGAATTTTATTGAAGGCGGCTACGATGTCGTCAGCACACAGGTGGTGGGGGAGGTTATCCCACTTGCGCGGCGGCAGGCGCCCGATCTCATCATCCTCGATTTGCAGTCCAGAAGACCAACCGCCATGGATTTGGCGGTTATGATCCGCCAGGAACCAGATCTCGCCAGCACGCCGATTCTGTTCCTCACCGAGATAGCTGGACCGGGTATTGGTCGCCGGATGGAAACGGTTGACTTCCTGCTTCAGCCAGAAGGTGCAAGCGCGATTCTCGACACTGTGGACCAGGTGTTGCGATCTAGGCTGCGCCCCTCAGCGCGCATCATGGTGGTTAAGACGGATGACGACGTCCGTGAAGATATGATCCAGACCATTCAGAGGCAGGGCTATCCCGTTGTTGAAGCGCGCAGCGCGGAGGAGGCGCTGGCACTGGCCGAGCGGGTTAGCGTCGGTGTTGTCTTAGTTGAGTCATCACTTGCCCGGGGGCGCGATTACTGGCTTGTCCGGCAGCTGCGCCAACTATCCAAAGACATCGGAATTTACCTGATGAGTGAGGGTCCGGCCTCGGCAGATGCGAAACAGGCGATGTTGCGGGGTGCGACAGGTTACGGCGATACAGGACGTTTGGACGATCTGCTGGGTAAAGTCAGAAACGATGAGCGCGATCAAAGTCAGGAAGGTTGAGCCGGCTTCGATCAATAGACGTAGACAGGCGTGCCGTAACCCCATTCCAATTTGACATCGGCCTCGACAACCGGCTGGGTCCAGCGGAAGAGCCACTTTGCTTCTTCGGGCCGCATGTTAATGCAGCCGTGGCTGCGTGGTCGGCCGTAATCCGTATGCCAGTAGGTCCCATGGAAGGCCACGCCGGTCATGTGGAAGTAAGATACCCAGGGGACCCCGGGAAGTTCGTAGGCTTCGAGGTTAGCGGTCAGACGTCCATTGCCCATATGGCGCAGTGGCATTTTTTTATCGACGTAGAACTGTCCTCTTGGAGTCGCGGTAGGGATGCCGTTCTCCTTGGGCCTTGAGTCAGGGATCCCGCTGGAAATGCGAGTTCTGAAGACGAGTTTATTGCGCTCGAAGGCAAGCAGTTCCTGCTGGGCGAGATTTACATCGATGTATTTGTCCCTCGTCGGCACATCCGGGGAGATCGGCGTCAGTTCCTCGGGTTCCACCCTTCGCAGATGTTCGGCCCGCGCGTAGTATTTCACGTTCAGGAGATCATCGAGCAGGCAATACCACCAGCGACCATCTGAGCCTTTCTCGACGCCGACCACCCAGGCAGTAGCCTGGTAGTACAACCGGTAGAGTGGGTCAGACCCCGGATCTGGATTGCGGAAAGTCCGCGTATAGGGCACGGAGACTTCAAAGATTGAGCCGGTTTCGGGGACATCCATGCGTGGTTTCTGAGGTTTCCACGCTACGGTCTGAATATTGCCTGAGTGGACAAACCCGTCCGGAATTTGAAACCACACCGGATTGTGGACCGGGCCTTCGTCTGCACGGATGCGATCCTGGAGCGGCAGAAGCGAATCACGTCCGAGTGTCGTCAAGATGGGAGCCTTGAAACTTGGTTCGCGGTAGAGGTTGATGTAGGTTTCTGAGACACGGCCGATGCCCAGATCGTTGACCGCGTAAGGTGGCGGAGGCTTGATCGCAAGTGCGGAGACTGACAGCCCCATCATCTGTAGAAACGAGCGTCGCTGAATCCTACCTTCCATGTCCTTATTGTATCGGGGGAGTGGTGTTCGATCAATAGGTAATAATTCTTGAGCCAGGACATCGTTTCCAGGGATCAGGAATTCGTGGCCGCCGGGCGCCACACATCATTGCGAAGCACCGCAGGTGCCCTGGTGCGTGATCCAGCGTTTTCGGCTGGCCGATCCCCTTCGAGGAAAGTCTCCGGACTCCACATGAGAATTCCAGAGACGATCGCGCCCGCGGAGTCCGTCAGCTTGCTGACGGACTCCGCAGCAGAACCGGGATCGTGCGGCCGAGAAATCCTTACGCAAGCCAATCAGGGCTCCCCGTTTGCCGGCTCCCGCCGGCCCCGAAGGCAAGCCTTCGGACTCCAACCAAAAACCGTCATCTTAAAATATATTTATGCAACCCGGGTGTCATGGAAATGAGGGATAAATTTTCGTTTCAATTCAAGCCATCTCCGTTTGCTTCGGTTTTGCGCATAGCCAAACTGTCTGATGCGGGAATTCGGATTTTTCTGCATTCAGGGTATGTTGTTAGTCGACGAAATGTCCGGATTCCGCATGGTATAATCTCGCCGCACGCTCAGATTTGGACGTTTACTACCGATTGAAGGACCTTTTGTGTGATCCGCGCGTTCATAGCGATCCAATTTCCTGCTGGAATCAAACAAAACATTAATCAGGCTGTCTCCCCCCTGAGAGCCCGGGTGGGCGAGTTGACCGTGCGCTGGGTGGATCCTGCGCTCTACCACCTGACCTTGAAGTTTCTTGGTGAGATCGATGAGAGCCGATTGGATGCGATCGCTGATATCGTAGAGTGGGTCGCAAGCACTGAACCAACCTTTGCACTCGAGGTCGGAGAGTTCGGAGTTTTCCCGGATGCCCGGCGACCGCGGGTACTATGGGTAGGGTTGAACGAGACAACCGGTACGCTGCAGTCTCTGAAAGGCGCGCTTGATCAGTCGCTTAAAAGTGAAGGGTTCCGGGTTGAGAAGCGGCCTTTCCACCCTCACGTGACCGTTGGGCGTGTGCGCCGTGGATCCTCGACAGGCGAGCGAGAGACTCTGGCGGCAGAGCTGGATGGCTACTCCGTTGGTCGGCTGGGAATTGTGCCGGTTGATTCGATCCAGCTTCTTCGTTCCAGACTCAATGCAGATGGGCCAATTTACTCTGAATTAGTTAGCTTCCCACTTGGCGGGGGACGGCTATGAAGAAGATCGTGAGCGTGATCGGGCAAAGCGACAGCACCGAGGAACAATATTCCCACGCATACGAGCTTGGGCGATTGCTTGCGCAAGCAGGGTATGCGATCGTTTGCGGGGGCATGGGTGGGGTCATGGAAGCGGTCGCACGCGGCGCAGCGGAGAGTGACGGAATGTGCATCGGGCTGCTGCCAGGCAGTGACCCTGAGAGTGGGAATGCGTACCTGACACTGGCGATTCCAACCGGTCTGGGGCATGTCAGGAACACACTCGTCGTTCGGGCAGGCGAGATCGTCATCGCCATCGGCGGTGGGTATGGGACCTTGTCTGAAATCGCATTCGCGCTGACAATGGGCAAAGTTGTCATCGGCATCAATACTTGGTCAGCCGAATCGCACGCAAGCATCCCAGCCGATGTAGTCCGCGTTGGATCGGCAACCGATGCTGTCCGGTATATCCAGCAAAATCTTGAGGGAGGTTGACATTTCAGAGGCTTTAGACATCGCGCATACGCTCGTCGAAATTCTTGATGAAAAGAAGGGGGAAGATATTCTGCTTCTCGAACTGATTGGCGTATGTTCGTTCGCCGATTATTTCGTGTTCTGTTCTGGGACCAGTGAGCGCATGCTGAGTGCACTGGCGGACGAAGCCCAGCAAGCGATCAAGAAGAAGTTCGAGCTGCATCCCAGAAGCGTCGAGGGCGGTCCAGAGGGGGGTTGGATCTTGATAGATTACAACGATGTCATCCTACATCTTTTTGCCCCTGATACTCGATCCTACTATCAACTCGAAGATCTCTGGCGAGATGGAAATGTGCTCCTGCGGATGCACTAGTTCTGTTCTTGCCAACGCCGCCACCATAAGCGCACACCCTCGGTGGCGGTTTTCCGGTAAATGATATCTGCCAGATATGAAACCGGCGTCTCTTGCGGGTTAATCTCAACGATGCTTGTCTGCGTATCTTTTGCGAGCTGAGGTAAACCTGCTGCAGGGTAAACTAGCGCGGAGGTGCCGATCACGAGCAGTGTGTTCGCTTCCCGCACCGCTTTGTACGATCTCTCGAGTATTTGGGGATCGAGAGCTTCTCCGAACCAGACGACATCAGGGCGCGCTAACCCGCCGCATGCCGGGCAAGCCGGGGGGAGATCCGTGAACGGAACCTCGGTCGAAGTCCACTTTTTGCTGCATCGAGTGCACTTAAGTTTCCATAGAGATCCGTGCAGTTCGATGACATTCTGGCTTCCGGCTTTCTGGTGAAGTCCATCGACATTCTGGGTGACGATCGTAAGTGAGTGCCCTTCAGACTGGATTTGTGCCAGCAAGTAATGGGCTTGATTGGGGTTGCAGCGTGAGACCAGATCCCGCCGCCAGGCATAGAATTCCCACACCATTTGAGGGTTCCGGTTGAAAGCTTCTGGAGTGGCAAGCTCCTCAGGGCGATGATCTCTCCACAATCCAGCAGACCCGCGGAACGTGGGAACACCGCTCTCTGCAGAGATACCTGCGCCAGTGAGCGCGACGATCGCCATAGCAATAAAAGGTCTTTGCCGGTTTCGGTCAGATCCGGATTACTTTTCGAATATCCAGCGGTCTGTCTCGCGCTTCCAGTTGACGAGTTCAGCTTTCGAGAACCAGAGGGCGATCTCTGAGGCCGCGTTTTCGGGTGAGTCGGAAGCATGGGTCAGATTGCGTCCAATCTCGAGCCCAAAATCGTGGCGGACTGAGCCCGGAGCAGCTTCGATTGGGCTGGTTGCCCCCATGGTCTGTCGAACGGCGCTGATCGCCGAAGGACCCTCCCAGGCCATTGCGAGAACAGGTGAGGAAGTGATGTACTCGATCAAGCCCTTGTAGAAGGGTTTTCCCTCGTGGATGGCATAATGTCTTTCAGCCAGCGATTTTTCGACGGACATGAATTTTGCGGCGACAAGTCGTAAACCCCGGTTTTCCAATCGCTGGATTATTTCCCCGACGAGTCCGCGTTGGACTCCATCCGGCTTGACCATGACGAATGTTCGCTCCAATGTATCCTCCTACAAGTGTCGGACTCGGGGATGCCCGAGTCCGGATGTCTTCAGAATAGTCGCCCGATCGGTTCAGGCGACCTCCATCCCCCGTTTATATGCTTTGATCGCTTCGGGGAGTTGGTCAGCTTTCATGTAAGCATCACCAAGCGCTTGCCAGACCTTAGGCAAGTTTGGATAGCGTTCGGACGCTCGTTGAAGATCTTTGATGACCGTCTCAAGATCTTCATCACGGTCGATCAGCTTCAGGTAATCCGAAAGTGCCCGTCCGGCATCGCCTGCGCCCAATGCCTGCCGGGCGCTCTGAAGCAGCTGCGTTGGCTCGGTCAGCGGTTCTTTGAACTTGGGCGGCGCTTCTTCGCTCTCCGGCTCAGCCGCAGGGGTCTCGGGTTCGCTGGACGGCAGCGCGGCCTCCGTCTCGGCAGGAACTTCGGTCATCTTCATCACCGGCTCCGGTTCCGGAGGCGCTTCCTCGATAGCCTTGGGAGGTGTGTCCGGAACTTCAGATGGCGTATCAGGCACAACCTCAGCTGTCTCGACCTCGGCGGGTTCAGGCTCAACGACCTCGGGTTTGACCGCCTCTGGCTCAGGCGGGCGGGGTTCTTGCATCTCGAGCTCAGCGGGTTCGACCTCAGGTTCGACGACTTTCGGTGGTGTGGGTAGTTCAACGACTTCTTCGGGCGGCGTTGCTTCTGTTTCTTCGATTGCAGGCTGGGCTTCAGCCCCGGCAGGTTCAGCGGGGACCTCTGCAGCGATCGAGGTGGCTTCATCCAACCAGCCCGGGATTTCTGACTCTGCTGGTTCTGATTCAACCGGTTCGGTTGTAAACTCAGCTGGCCGTTGTGCAATGACCGTCTCATCCGTTGGACGGGCGGCCATTTCGCGCAGCCAATCGGGGGCTTCCTCTTGATCTTCCTTTGGTTCCGGTTCTACGTCAGGCACTTCACTTTCGGGTTCCGGTGTTTCGATCTGGCTCGCATCTTCTTGAGCGGCTACATCAACATCGAGACCCCGTTCAGAAGCAAGGTCTTCCAGCCAATCCAGGCTGGCTTCGGGCTCTTCCGGAGGCAAGGCATCTTCAATAATCGGGCTTTGCTGATCACCTATGCCTTCCGTCACCGGTCGCTCAGAGCCTGTCTCCTCTTCCTGTTCCCGGGCTAATGATTCTAACCACTGATAGACTTCCTCATCGTCAAGATCTTCCCCGACACCAATTTCTTCGGGAGCGCGCGTCGAGGGAGCTTCAAATTGTTCGGGTTCGCTGCTGACTTCTGCTTCAAACTCACGCAGCGAATCTAGATCAAGTTCTTCTTCAACAGCTTCCGCGTCCCCGTCTGAATAGTCTTCAAGCCAGTCGGGAGGTGGTTCGACCTCTTCCTTGGTTCCGGGCAGTTCAGTTTCAGGCGTTGTGATTTCGCCTGCCGCAGATGGGTCCGCAATGCCCTGCAGCCATTCGGGGACTTCCTGCCGGGGTGCCGGTCGAGCGGGTTCTTCTGCTTGCTCTTCCTCGATATCTAACCCCCGCAGCCAGTCGGGTTCCTCTTCGGGCTCTGCGTCCTGGAGCCCACCTTCCGGAGTTTCTGCGATTCCCTGAAGCCAATCGGGGACCTCGTCGGAGGCCACCGGCTCAGGAAGCTCTTCCTCAGGAAGCTGGTCGGGGCGCTCAGATTCAACTTGCTGATCTTGATCGAGGTCGGATACCGCTAAATCTCTCAACCAGGCATCCTCGTCTGCAGCTTGCTCGGAATCAAGCGGAGCACCAGGTTCTGGCGTCTCGAGTGCAGGTTCGGGAACCTCCGTTGCAGGTTGCTCTTGATCGAAGTCCAGATCAATGTCCGAGGCTGCATCAGCGACACCGGCCAGCCAGGATGGGACTTCCTCGTCTTCTGCGGATTCGGCCGTTGGGAGTGGGACTTCTTCTTCATCGTCAAGCTCATCGAGCCAGGATGGGATCTCGTCATCCGCTTCTTCCTGAGGGGTTCCTTCCGGAATGGTGGCTGCTGGCTCATCAGGGAGTTCTGCCCCGGGCTCTGATGCCGGGCGGTCTCCGAGCCAGGAAATGATCGTCGAAGTTGCGCCTGGCGCCTGATCTTCCACCCAGGTGGGCACTTCCGGCTTATCCTCATCATCTGGATCAACCACCGCAGGGGGAGAGCCGGCACGTTCGGCTTCAGGTGTCTTTACTTCTTGAGTGTCCTCAACCGGTTCGGGAGGGGTATCGTCCGCTTCGCTTGAGATATCCGCAAGCCAATCAGGGACAAATTCCTTCTTGTCATCCGTCGAGCCCTCTAGTTCTGGTTCCGGCTCAGGGTCGGACGGGATTTCAGAGGGGGCGATATCTTGCAGCCAATCGGGAATGTCGGCGGGTGCGATTTCTTCCTCTTCGCCGCGTTCCTCCTCCGGTGTCGGCATAGGACCTCCTGAATCGAGTGCATTTAGTTCTTCATCTGAAAAACTGACCGGGGCTTCTTCAACCTCACCTGCTGACGGCTCCCAACCAGCTTCACGCATCCACTCGGGAATGTCGGCCGCTTCCGATAGCGCATCATCAGGCTCATCGAGAGAAAAAGGGTCGGGAGTCTCGGGACGTGTCCGGACCTCGCCCTCAAGTTCGCTCATCCACGAAGGTACCGAATCTACATCGGGCAGTCCGTCGTCTTCGCTCAGGTCAATGCCCAGCGAAGACACCCAGCCCGGTTCCGCGCCTTCAACAGTTGGCAGAGGCTGACCGGGGAGCCAATCAGAGTGTTCAATGCGTACGGCAGAAGCCGAGATGCTGCCCGGGTCGGTTGCAGCCGAATCGACAAATGCCATGTACGGATCCAGTGCAGCCAGGCGTCGATGGTATTCGCTCGCTTTTTCCGGGTTGTTGGTCGCCTGGTAGATCGCGGCCATGATCCGGTTGGCTTGAAAACTGTAGGGCAGTTTTTCAAGGATCTGTTTGCAGATCGTTTTGGCAGCATCGAATTGTTCCGATCGCCAATACATCGTTGCAAGCAGAATCTCGAGGTCTTCGCGTTCGGGATCTTCCTGCAGTGCGGACCGCAGTTCCGCGATCGCCTGGGCATACAGTTCGCCATGCGCATATTGGCGGGCGAGGGCGCCGCGGGTTAGCCGGATCTTATGGGGTTCGAGGCCATCCCGCCTTCCGATCAGCCTGGAAAGCTCTTGCCGGATCGCCGGGTTTGCTGGATTGGCTTCGAAAGCGCGTTCCATATGCCATATGGCGGCATCCAGGTTGCCCTCATCTTCCCGGACGATCCCCATGCCGATATGCGAAACAAAATCTTCTGGTACGGCCGAGAGCACGCGCTGGAAAATGTCCGCCGCATCCCCGAAACGCTTGGCCTCCAAATAGGCTTTGCCAAGCGCCCGGTAGGTCTCAAGGTGCTTCGGATAAATCTGGAGAATGTGGCGGCAATGCGCAATTGCCTCATCGAGCTGGTTCCGCTCGATGAGGTCATCGATTTCTTTAACATATGCGCGTAACGTTACATCTGCCATTGCAGTGTCTCGCTCAACAGTATGCCTCATCTACTGGCATAACGCAAGACATCCATCAAGGGAGCGCGAAGATCCCAAATTTTGATCCCGTACCTGTCAAAAAGGGCGCAAGAAGTATGCCAGCAGGCATGCCGTGGGGAACTCACAATGAGTGTATTCTTCGGATGTTCTGGAGTGATTCCTGGATATCTGGCTCAGAAAATCTCACGCCGGTTCCGGCAGTTTCGGGTAAATTCATTCCCGCAAGAGCCAGACATGAATTCCGGATGCTGCTTGATAGTGCCTCGGGGTTGTAGCCGCCTTCCAGGACCATCATCATTCGCCCCTCGCACAATTCATTGGCGTATCCGACAAGCTTTTGGGTGATCTCGAAGTAGCCCTTGCCTGTGACCTGCAGCCCGGCAAGGGGGTCATCGTGGTGGGCGTCATATCCAGCAGATACGAGAAGAATGTCAGGCCGGAAGCGGTAAAGTGCAGGCTGGATAATGGCTGTGAAAGTCTTGTCGAACCCATCATCGCCAACCCCGCCGGGGAAGGGGATATTTATGGTAGTCCCGAGGCCTTCCTGATATCCGGTCTCGTTCTCTGTTCCTATACCCGGGAAGATGCCGGATTGGTGAGTGGAGATGTAGAGCACGTCCGGATCAGCGTAAAAAATATCCTGGGTTCCGTTGCCGTGATGGACATCGAAATCGACGATGGCGACACGCTGGAGTCCCATTGTCTGGGCGTGTCTGGAGGCGATGGCGATGTTGTTGAAGAGACAGAACCCCATCGCTTTTTGGCTCGCAGCATGGTGCCCCGGGGGGCGGATGATCGCGAATCCTTTCGAAGCGCTGGCTTCGAGAATTGCCTCCAGCGTGCCCAGCGTCGCTGCGACAGCATATAGGGCGTCCTGGAATGAGCTTCGCGTGACATACGTATCCCCGTAGTCGACGATACCGGGGCCGTTTTCGGCGCGGCGCTCGATGAAGCGCACATAGGATTCGGGGTGGACCGTGGTGAGCATATCCGGTTGAATGGGTTCTGGTTCGAGCCATTGGATCTTGCCCGGAAGGTGTTGGCTCAATTCATCACGGATCGACCGGAAGCGAGCTGGGTTTTCAGGGTGGCCGGGCGAAGAGTGCTGAGGCGAGTCTACGAGAGAGATCGGGATAATGAAATTCACGAGGATCGGTTTATTCTAATTCTTGGTCGATCACTGATAATATCTGATTCGCCAAGAGGGGATCCGTAACTTCGATCTTGTCTGCGAGAGTTCTCAATCTAAGAGCCATATCTTCGGTTAGATGTCCACGAAGCAAGTACGGAATCTTGTCAGGTTCTATGTAATAGCGTCTAAAGGATCGAGAGTAATAG
>JARGGH010000033.1 GCA_029210945.1 Anaerolineales bacterium | reverse complement strand
GCGTTATGAATCGTGCCCAAAGTGGGGCGTCCTCCCAATTGATCCGGTAAGTCTTGTCTAATTTCGGTGGACTCATTAATACTTCCAACAATAGTCGAACCTTAAGCTGCACAGGATTAGAACATTTTCCATTCGGATGGTTTCATTCCTGGTTGCTTTTTGCTTTTATCAGCTTCCTCCTTCCGTTCAAGCACATCTTCGGTTTGCACACTGCGCAGGTAGTCACCCAGTCGATCGAAGCTCTGCTCCCAATACTGACGGTATTGTTCAACCCAGGAGAACGCTTCTTTGAGCGGCGCAGCCTGCAGTCTCGCCGGACGCCACTGCGCCTCACGGGTGCGTTCGATCAAACCGGATTGCTCCAACACTTTGAGGTGTTTCGAGATCGCCGGCTGGCTGAGATCGAACGATTCAACCAACTCGGTCACCGTTTTCTCGCCCTCCGCCAGCATGGCGAGCATTCCTCTGCGGGTAGGGTCCGCCAGTGCAGAAAAAATTTGGCTGAGGCTGTCACTCGTATCGGTCATTGATCTTATATTACCTTTTAGTTATATAACTACTTGATAATATACAGTCGTTTGTATGGTCTGTCAAGGCTGAACTCTTTCAACCGATCCAATCAAGGACCGGGCGAATAAAGATAACAGACGTACATTATAGTAAGGCTGGGAAGTTGGTTCCACGTTCAGCTTCGTAATAAAATGGGGCCACCAACTCACGATCATAGGCGCATCCCACGGAAGGGGTGTTAAAATGCACATGGAAATACCGAGGGGAACCAAAGGGTGGACACTATGGACGACATACTTGAACTTGAACGTCACGGTTGGCAGGCTCTCTCCGCCGGAGGCGACGCCGGAAAGATGTTCTATGAACACATCTTGCGGGAGGATGCGCTGATGCTCTTTCCCGGCGGCATGCGCATCCAGGGCAGGCAGCAGATCCTGGAGTCACTCGGAGGGCGGCCGTGGGCGAGCTTCGAAATTCTGGAACCTGAACTCATCGATTTGACACCGAAAGCGAAGACGATCGTCTACCGGGTGGAAGCCAGACGTGAAGCCGCCCCACTCTACGAAGCGCACATTTCGAGCACATATGTATTCGAAGACGAAACCTGGAAGCTGGTCCTGCACCAACAATCACAGGTGTGACGCTGTGCCAATTCTTGACATCACTCTCGTTTTGGCGGACGAACTGACCCTGGCTGAAGGGACAGCTAAACAGCTTGCGGACGCAGCAGCGGCTGTCTTTCAATCCACACCCGGCCGTACCTGGGTAAAGCTTCGAACGCTCACGGCCGACCAGTACGCTGAGGACGACGGCGGGCCGCCTGAGGATGTCGCACCGGTCTTCGTATCCGTGCTCAAAGCGTCCCTCGATCATCAAGGAGCGCTCGCCGACGAAGCACTAGCATTAACGGAAGCGATTGCACAGATATTGAATCGCCCGCCAGAGAACGTCCACATTCTCTACGAACCGCCTGCCGGCGGACGCATCGCGTTTGGAGGGAAATGGGTACAGTATTGACCTTCGGGGATCGAAACCTGCTCGAATAATCTTGGTGGTAGAGAGGCTAGACCTTGGAAACTGAGCGTGAATTTCTAAATCAGTTAGTCGGCCGTTGGGATCTAACCGGAAGGATGAGCGATATCGAGCTGCAACAGGATGTCCTGGCGCGTTGGATATTGAACGAGACCTACCTGTGGGCGCACTGCAGGTCGACCGCACCCGAGGACAACCCAACTGCAGAGTATGAAGCCATCTACCACATCGGGTTCAATCGCGAACAGAAGCTCTTTGTCTTGCACCTGCTCGACTCCACGGAAGTCCCTGTCGACTTCGTCGTGGGTCGCGGCGTTCTCGAAGACGATCGCATCGTCTTCCGCTTTGACTATGAAGACACGCCATTCCTGTTTGAGTTTGCCTGGGACCCACAGGAGAGGCGCTGGGATTTGCTGCAGATCTTTGAATAGGAGGGGACGCAGAAAACGTTCGCCATAAAACGATTGATGAAGGTTCTCGCATAAGGTCGATGATCCACGAGCATCTCCCCGCCCCGAGATTCTACTGTTGAGGGCACCCAGTTTCTCCACACTACCCGATGGCACACAAAGATGTACAATCCATCCTGAACGGAAGCAGCCTGGACCATCAAGTTTCACAAACTACTGACCGTTCTATTTGCAGCCGCCGATACCGATGAGGAAACAATGTTGATCAGCACAGGGAATTTGACCTCGAAATCACTTGAAGGTCAGACCGCGATCATCACCGGTGCCGGCCGCGGCATTGGTTATGAAGCGGCCCGCGCCCTGCTCTGGCTGGGTGCAAGCGTGATCATCGCCGAGATCGATGAAGGAAACGGCACATCCGCAGCACGCCAGCTGCAACGCGAATTTGGGGTCGATCACGCGGCTTTCATCCAAACCGACGTAGGGAACGTGGAAAGCGTGGCTTCGCTGAAGAGCGGCGCGCTCGAAAAATTCGGCAGAGTAGATATCGTCATCAATAACGCCACGATCACACCCATGGGTGCGGTCCAGGATATCCCGCTTGAAGATTGGGATGCGAGCTACCGCGTCAACCTGCGCGGACCGGTTTTGATGGCCCGGGCATTCCTGCCCGCGATGATCGAGCGGAATGCAGGCGTGTTCGTGTGCATTTCCTCGGTAGGCCAGGCTTACATGGGAGCCTATGAGTGCTTCAAGGCCGCGCAGGTCCACCTCGCCGACACATTAGACGCCGAGCTGCAGGAAACCGGTGTGTACGCCTTCACGATCGGTCCCGGCCTGGTGCGCACGCCGGGCGCAGTGGCCGGGATCGAGGCGCTCGCACCGCTCTACGGGAAATCGGTAGAAGAATTCTTCGCGATGAGTGAGGACCAGATCCTCTCCGCTGAGGCCGCCGGCGCAGCCTACGCAGCGGCGGTCGTCAATGCTGAGAAGTTCAGGGGGCAGGAGATCGGCTCCCGCCAGGCCTTGATCGAGGCGGGCATTACGCTGGAAGGCGCATCCTCCTCCACGATCCAGCACAGGGAGCAAGATCGGCAGCGCGCGATTGAACTCATCCGAAGCATACACACGACGCTCGCTGAACAGGCCGATGGATGGCGGGAACGACCGCTTTTCGAACGGCAGTGGATGTTCCGCGACTTCAAGAAGAACGCCGGGATGCCGGTGGAAGGCTGGCTTAAAGCGCTGGAACACTCAGAATCCCGACTTGCCGCAGAGGATCAACCAGGCAATCAAACGGCCGTGCCGCTGCAGCAGCTGGCTGATTACTATGAGAATATGAAAAAGCTCGCCAGAGGATATGAGAAGGATCCGAAAAAACTGGAGGATAACCTGGTCGTCATCGACGAGTGGAGGAATGAAGTACAGAACCTTATCTCGTTGATCAAAGCCTGACAAGCGCTGTGTACTCGCCCCCACGAAGGAACACTCAATCCAGGATCGACAGATCCTGCCCATCCTCCGCTGCGCGGCCGTCAGGAAGCTGACGGTCTCCGCATCTCTCCGGATGAGCGGCTCCTAATTTCACCGGGCACCCCCCCAGATCAATTGTGCAATCCGAAGGAATGCCCTATACTCCCGCAAATTTCGGATTGACTTGGTTTTATATCCCCCATGGAGGTGCAGACATGGCTGAAGGAGCATCACCCGAAAAATCGAGAAGCGGCCGGGGATGCCTGTGGGGTTGCGGCGGCTGCCTCGGGCTCATGATCGCATCCGCTTGTCTGGTTGTCGCCGGATTCGTGATCATCAGGGCGCTGCAGCCGGATCCCGAAGTGCTCTTTTCAGGCGCCTCTGATCCGGTGGCGGAGGCCGCCGTGGAAAACGCCCTGAACAATGCTGGCATCTTCGGCGCCCGCGTGACAGTCATCCCCACCAAGGGCAGTGACGAACAACTGGCTTATGTCGTGCTGGACGAAGTGAGCGGTTTTTCGATGGATGGGTTGGCAGAGGGCGGCGATGAAGGCCTGGCGAACGCCCTGCTTCAACTCGACGCCGCAAACCGGTCCCAGGGTCTCAACATCGGTCAGGTGGCGATGGAATACCGCGATGAACGCGGCGAGCCGCTCTTTGTTGTGGCTACAGACCAGGAGGATATCGAAGCTTTTACAGCCGGCGAGATCAGCCGGGAAGAGCTCCTTGCAGGTACAGAGATAGACCTCTCGAATCTGCTCGGTGGAATCGAGGCGCTTTCAGAGATGTCCGGTCAGTGACACGGAGGTAATCAGCGATCATGAAAACTCACCATAAATCCCCGCCGCGCAGAGTCCTACTGCTCCCACTTATCCTACTGATCACGCCGCTCCTGACCGCCTGTGAGTCCGCCGAAGCCGAATTCTTCGCTGAACTCGCCGTCGATTGGGCAGTCGAGAAAGGCATCATGAGCCTGGAATGCAAGGGCAGTGGCCAAACCGACTGCACCTATGATCTGAACGAGACCGTCCTCGGAGTCTATTTAACCGGGGTCAAGATCGGGACCGCGTTCGGGAGAAGCCCTGAGATACAGGCTGCGTTGGAAGCCGGCGATGTCGTATACGACCAGGAGCAGGCCGACGAGTTAGCTGAACAGGGTGCCCGTGAGGGTGATCTTTCACTGATCGATCAGGCAATCGAATCGCGGCCGGATGATTGGAGCTATCACGATCAGCGCGCTTCCGTGCTTACGGCGCAGGGCAACCTGGCGGCTGCGGACGAGTCTTTTGCAAAGGCCGAGAGCCTTGTGCAAGACCGGATTGCAGCGGGCGAGAGCTGCTACAAACTCCAACGCAATTTGCTGAACAACCGCATCTCCGCGCTTGAAATCCAACTGGACAAAGATCCTTCGAACGCCGAACTCAACGACCGCTATGCCGGCGCCTTTGAGCAGCTCAACGCGCTTGAGAGTGGCGGACCGGCAAGTCCTTGCGGGGGTTGATGGAGCGCATCCCGGGAAGATTAAGGAGAACGCAGTCGCGATCTTCGCATCGATTATTCGAGTGCTATCCAACGCGGAGCCGGGCCTGAACAATTCAATTGCAGCCCGCTCAAGTTGGGGTCTTCACTTACAGAGCGGCGCAATGAGCATGGCGATTCCTTTGGTGATCTGCCATGGATTGATCGGCGAAGAGGAACTGCGCCTGATGTACAATCAGATGCTGTCAGATCTAAACAGCTTGCTAGGAAACGGGTATCGCCAAACGCACAATTGCCAGAGGAGGTTTTAGAAATGAGCGATGTAAAAATCGTTGTGTACTCACAACCCGGTTGACACTTCTGTGGACTTGAGAAAGCGTGGCTTTCTGAACAGGACATCCAATTTGAAGACCGTGACGTTACGGAAGACCCCGAGGCGATGGACGAACTCCAGGAGTTGGGCTTCTTCACGACTCCGGTCACTATGATCGGGGATGAGGTCGTGGTCGGATTCGACAAGGAAAAATTGAAAGAGCTGCTCGACCTGGACTAACAAGCGCCAGAGCGGGTCCTTCACAATAGATCGAGATCGCCTCCGTGCGCAGTTCGATCTGGGCGAGATCGTGCCAGCGCCCGGCCAGCCGCCACCGGGGAGGACGATCCACGGTGTGCTTGGTAGCGTCGCGGCCGGAGAGTGCCACCGGCTGCACACCTTCGATGAGCACACCGGCAGCGGCCAGCAGCTGCACGCGGTGGACAACGACGAATGGACAACTATTCACGCCGCGCGTGTTGCGGCCGAGAATAGCTCTTTCGCTGTGAAATGGCGCGAGGTGCAGTTCTCGCCGCGCAACGAAAATCAAGCAGGCTTATGATTCGGTTCTGGAACAATGGACTGTCAGGTTGGCTGGATCGTGCGAAATGGGATGAGGGGGTAGGAATTCATACCCATTATCGCGCCACTCCTTCAGGCGTATAATCACGCTGCTGCAACCCAACACCATCGGACCGGGCGTCTTTATACAGTTCGGGTAGATAGCAGTGCCAGGGAGATCCCATCTATCACGGTAGAGCGTAGTCAGGCGCTCTGCCGTTTCTATTCAACACCATCCCGCCCTGATAGGTGGATCACGGCCGCAGTAAAAAAATTCAGCCTCACCGTTCTTCTAATGGCTAAGCCTCGAGAAACGGTGAGCGCGCACATGGAGAATCGCATTATGACTAAACGCAGTCGGGTCTTACTCATCGTCACATCGTCGCTGCTGCTCGCTGCCTTGGCGTGCGGAGGCAGCATCAGCACCGCTAACATCGGGGACGCCTGGATGTCTTTTGATTTGAATGGCGAGCAAAAGACAGACGTCTTCTCGCAGGACGACATCTTCTACGCCCAGGTCGACCTGCGCAACGCGCCGGACGACACCAGCCTGAAGGCGGTTTGGACCGCAGTCAACGTCGCCGATACAGAGCCTGATTTCCTGATCAACGAAACCGAGTTCACCACCGGCAGCGGTCCTATTCACTTCGACCTGAGCAACACGAGTCTTTGGCCGACAGGCAGCTATAAAGTTGATATTTTCCTCAACGACGAACTCAGCCAAACGCTCGAATTCGCTGTTCAATAGTCGATTCATCTGAACTCAGAGGTCAGCCGGTCGGCGAGGAGGCTCGCCGGCCGGCATGCTTTCACATGACTGACATGATAGAGAGTGTAGATTATCATGTCGATCCTGCCTCTTTAACCCGATGCCGATCGTGGCCAGGTGGCTGACGGAACCCGGTGAGGGGGTCATCAGCCTGCTCCGATCAATCGCCGCCGGGGCGCTGTGCCGAAGTTCATCGGTTACCGGTGGAGCGGATGGATCCTCGCCGCTCCCGGGCAACTACCCGCGCTCCGCACATGTGAGTCCCGCCAGTCGGGCACCTGATAGGGTAGACTATGAGTATCCCGGAGACAGAACTTCATCCATAATCCCCGGGGAAGCCTTTAACGCGATAGCAGCCTGAGGAGGCCATTTATGAGCGAAAACGTCAACGAAATCCAAGAGAAAGCCCTTGAAGAGACCGATACTTACTTTAATTTAGAGAAGGTCTTTTCGATCAGTTCAATCGCTAACATCCTTTCCTGGGTGTTTCTCGTGTTCGCGATCCTGATCTTCATCCCATTCCTGATCCAGATCATCTCCATCCCGAATCTCTCGTTCCAATTGATCGGGTCCATCTTTTCAGAGATCGTGATCAACCTCACGCTCTCGGTGTTGCTGCTGTTCTTCTTTGTGTTTCTCAGGGCGATCTCCGAGGGGCTGCTGGTCCTGCTCGAAATCGAGGAGAATACGCGGGCCGAGTAAGACTGGATCGCAGTCATTCATACATTCTGGACTCCAGCCCTACCCGGTTGGAGTTCTTTTTCATTCCTTTGTAGAATCAGCATCGACGTGTGCACCAGCGCAGCTATGAACAATAACGATCCGATCCAAGTGGTCGCAGCTTTCAACGACTCCATCAACCGCCGCGATCTCAATGGCCTGGCTGCATTAATGAGCGAAGATCATGTCTTCATCGACAGCAACGGGTAAACCCAACGCGGCAAGGAACATATGCTTGCGACCTGGATGCAGTTCTTCGACCTGTATCCAGATTACATGAATCATTTTGGCCACGTCGAAGTACGCGGAGATCTTGTCCTCCTCGCTGGCCTCTCAACCTGCTCATTCGCCGCCCTTGATGATCCCTCACTATGGACGGCGAAAGTCGAGGACGGTCTTATCATGCAGTGGCGCGTCTATTTGGACACACCCGATAATCGACGCCTGTTGGATCTCTCGCCGTGACCTCACTGCGATCAGGGCTTCCCGTATGTTGATTCTGGGTTTCGATTCCGAAGACTGTTCGATAGAAAATTCCAGCGGAAAGGCTGCAAACCTCGCTCGCCTCTGGAAAGCCGGCTTTATCATCCCCCCAGGGTTTATCCTGAGCACGCATGCCTACCAGGCGTTCGTCCAATCGAACGAACTGGATGGAACGATCGGCGCACACATCCATGGCCTGGAAAGCGATTCGCCCGAGCAATTGCAAGCCGTCTCCGGCTCGATCCGCCCGGCGTTCTCACAGGCTGCATTACCTTCAGAGATCGAGAGGAATCTACGGGCCGCATATGCAGGATTTAGCCAGGTCGCCGTCGCGGTGCGTTCTTCTGCCACTACCGAAGACCTGCCCGATCTCTCGTTCGCCGGGCAGCAAGATACCTTTCTTAACGTCATTGGCGAATCCGCATTATTCGAATCGGTCATCAACTGCTGGTCAAGTTTGTGGACCGCGCGCGCGGTCGGCTACCGGCAGCGCAACGATATCCCCCACGAGGGAGCTGCCGTCGCCGTGATTGTCCAGGAGATGGTGCAGAGCGAGATCTCCGGCGTGCTATTCACCGCCAACCCTCTTACCGGCCTGCGGAGCGAGACCGTCATCGACGCTGCCTTCGGATTGGGCGAAGCGCTTGTCTCCGGGCGAACCGATCCAGACCATTTCATCTTTGACACCATGCGGCAGGAGGTCACCGGGCGCGCTCTGGGGGCCAAATCAGTCTCCACCCGCAGCCGACCGGGCGGCGGCGTGATGACCGTCGACGAAGAGGCGGCTGGCCACGCCACGCTCGACGACACACAGATCGAGCGGCTCGCCTCGCTCGGCGATCAGGTCCAGGCGCTGCTCGAATCACCCCAGGATATCGAATGGGCCATTGCGGGGCGGAAAATTTACCTGCTCCAATCACGGCCCATCACCTCGCTTTACCCCCTACCAGAGCTCTCGTACGATCCGCTCACCGCGTGGATCTCGTTCGGGAGCGTCCAGGGCCTGCTCGGTCCAATGACCCCTCTCGGGCGCCAGGCCCTGCGTATGGTTATTGGCGGCGCAGCGCAGCTCTTTGGCGAACGGATCGAGCCTGAGCAGCTGCGTGCGCTTCCAAGTGCCGGGGAGCGATTGTGGATCCGCGTCAGCGATGTGCTGCGCAACCCCCTTGGCTATCGTCTTTTCGATCGCGCCGCCCGCTTCGTCGAGGCAAGCGCAGTCGAGATCTTGCAGCCTTTGACCCGGGACCCCCGCATGCGCGCCGGCGATGGACGGCTGCGCGCCAAGACCATCCTCGGGATTGCCCGATTCATTCTCCCGGCCTTGCTCCGCTCTGTCCACAGCCTGCTGCGCCCGGAGCGGGCACGGGCTCGCTTCGACGTTCTCGTGGAGCGCTCCCTCGCGAACCTCGAACCACCCGCCGAGGGCGAGGCTGATGAGCGCCTGGCGCGCACGCTCGAGTGGATGCGCCAGACGCTGCACCATACCTTCGTCTTCTTGCTCCCGAGGTTCATCCCGCTCTTCGCACCCGGAATGGCTTCCCTAGTACTGCTCGGGAAGATCGCAGGCGGTCGGGAGCAGACCGCACTGGCAATTACCCGCGGCCTGCCGGGCAATGTGACCACCGAGATGGACCTGGCTTTCTGGCAAGTTTCGGAGGCGATCCACGCCGATTCGGCGTCCCGCCAGGCATTCGCCACGCTATCGCCCAATGCCCTCGCTGAGCTCTGCCCGCAGGAGGCGCTTCCAGCCGTCGCTCAGGAAGAGTTGGCGAGCTTTCTTTCCCGCTACGGGATGCGCGGCACAGGCGAGATCGACCTCGGCCGCCAACGCTGGCGTGAGGACCCCGCGGCGCTGATGCAGTCGCTCCAGAACTACCTGCGCGTGCCGCCTGAGGCCGCGCCGGACGTGGTCTTCGCACACGACCAGCGCGCTGCTCAGGAGGCGCTCGCGACACTCGTCGCTGATCTGCGCCGGCAGCGCGCCGGATGGGTCAAGGCGCACCTGGCTCGCTGGTCGGCGCGGCGCATACGCGCCCTGATAGGCGCCCGCAAGAGCCCGAAGTTCTACGCCATCCGTACCCTGGGTCTGGTCCGGCAGGCGCTGCTTGCCAGCGCAGAACGCTTCGTCACTCAGGACACCCTCGGGAGCGCGGACGATCTCTTTTTCCTGAGCATGCAGGATCTGGAGAGCCTGAGCCAGGGTGAGATCCGCGATTGGAAAACGCTTGTGCGCCAGCGCCGGCAGACCTACGCGCGCGAGGCACGCCGCCGGCAAGTGCCGCGTGTGCTGCTGAATGATGGCCGCGCTTTCCACGCTGGCCTGGGAGCCGGCGCCGACACCGGACAGGCGCTCTGCGGCAGCCCGGTGTCACCGGGCACCGTCGAAGGCCGGGTCCGGGTCGTGTTCGATCCACATAAAGCCCGGCTCAACCCTGGGGAGATCCTCGTTTGCCCGGGCACCGACCCGGCCTGGACGCCGTTGTTTCTAGCCGACAGCGGTCTGATTACCGAGGTCGGCGGCATGATGACGCACGGATCGGTCGTCGCTCGCGAATACGGCATTCCCGCCGTTGTCGGCGTGCATCAAGCGACATCACGACTGCAGAACGGGCAGCGCATTCGCCTAGATGGGAGCACGGGCACAATCACGTTGCTGAATGAGACTTCGGAGGACAGATGAATGATAATACGCTAACAGTAGGCATGATCGGCATCGGCGCAATGGGCACCCCGATGTCAAGAAACCTGATCAAGGCGGGATTCCCGCTCACAGTCTTCGACCGCAATCTGGAGCGGCTCAAACCCTTGCAGGAGCTTGGCGCGAAGACGGTGAGCAGCTGTGCCGAAGTCTCACGGGGGGTGGACGTGGTCATCACCGTCATTGGAACCGTTCAGGACGAACTCGAGGTCGTTCTGGGCCAGGACGGCGTGCTCGAGGGCGCACACCCTGACCTGACGCTGATCGACTGCAGCACGGTCGGGATCGTCGCCACGAGCAAGATGGCTGCGGCGGCGGCTGAGCGAGGTGTAGCCTTCATCGACGCCACAATTTCAGGCTCGACGGGTCCTGCTGCGGAGGGGACCCTCGGGTTCATGGTCGGCGCCTACACAGACGATCTCGAGAGGATCAGGCCGGTGCTGCTCGCAATGGGCGAGAAGATCCATCATATGGGTCCGCCCGGCGCGGGGAGCGCCATGAAGGTCATGATTAACCTGATGATCGGCATGACTGTCTTGACCGTGGCGGAGACACTCACGCTTGGCCGTAAGGCCGGGCTTGACCCTGAGCAGATGATCGAGGTGCTCAGCGAGACCTCCGTGCGGTCGCCTCATCTCTCGCACAAAGGGCGCATGATGATCGAACGCAATTTCGAGCCGGCATTTATGCTCAAATATATGCAGAAGGATTTCGACCTGATCATGGAGGCGGCGCATGCGTTGAGAATGCCTGCATTCACAAGCGCCATTGCGCACCAGGTCTACACCGCCGCCAACGTGGCTGGCTACGGCGACCTGGATTACTCGAGCGTTGTGCGGTTCCTTGAGCGAGTCGCCGGGCTGAACCCATGAGAGCCTGGCAGATCTCAAAACCCGGCGGTTCGTTGGATAGAGGATCGGCTGGCATCCGGACCACCGAGTTTAGAAAAAATGCTTCCCTGTCTGGTCGCAGCGGCTGCCGGTCAGGGGCGTCAGCTCTGTAGCCCCCTGGTGATGCCAGCAGTTAACGTCCCGATCTTGAAGATATGTGGGTTTTTCGTTGTAAAAACGTTTCAAACCGGTTAACGTTGATTGATCCGTGGGACGAGGACCTGCGACGTGGTTGAGTTATCGCTCTGTTTGTGCAAAGATAAGCTAAGCTCACATCCCCGCTTGCATCGCATCCTCACGTCGAAACAAACACGGGTGGGAAGGAGAGGAAACCATGGGTTCACTCGCCGATCTGCTCCAGGCAACATCCGCCGACATCCCGGACATCGTCGCATCCGACTATCCCCTTGGCACATATAAAGGGGCCAGCGTCGATGGGCTCGACCCGCTCATGCTCATCGCACTGCAGGCCATGTTATCCGGAAAACCAACGGATGAATTGGTCGACCTTTACCAGCCGGTCGCCGAAGCCTCGGAAGAGGGACCCTGGCTGGTCCGGATCCCTCCCGAACTGCTTCGAATCCTTGCAGATATCGCGCCGCATGATGTGGAAACCTTTGCGGAGAAGTGGGTTCAAACAGACCAACTGCGTGACTCCGGGTGGACCGTGGAGGACTTGGCGTTCTTCCTTGAACCGCTGATCCTTTACGCTCAATCTATCGGTGGCAGCGGCAAGGAATTGTTCCTCTGGACCTATGGATGACGCCCGGATGGTAGCTGGTTGGAGCGTACGAATACGTGGAAAACCATCACACTACCGGCATCTGAAAAACCGGGAGAAGATATGTCCTATGATCCTCAGCGACACGGAAACCGCACGATAGAAGTCATCGCCAGGGCGCGCACGATCGAGAAATGGCGCAAACAGGTTATCGCCGGTCAGCCGGACGCCGGCATGTTCGCATTCATCGCCGATGAGGGTGAATACCTGCCGGGCGGTGAGGGGACGGCACCCACCCCGCTGACATACTTCGTGGCGGGTGTGGCGCTCTGACTGCTCTCGCAGGTGTCGCAGGCTGCGGCGCAGATGAAAATTGAACTGGAGGATGAGCAGGTCGAGGTGCAGGCCCTCTTTCAAGAGCAGGGCTCGGTCCTCGGCGGAACCAAAACCGGCACCTGCCTCGGTTTCGAAATCCAATTAATGCTCGAAACATCCGAGTCGATAGATGAGGTCCAATCGCTGATTAAAAACGCCCACCGGATGTGCTTCACGGAGGACGCACTGACCCACAGCATACCGGTAAAGATCAGGAATTTCTACAACGGCGCCGAACTCGATCTCGTTTGATGAGGCAGGACATCTGCAGACGGAACGCGCGAGGTGCGCCGCCAGGGTGCGATGGTCGTGCAAGACTACATTCACCCGATGCGCGCGCTCGCAGTCAATCCTGAGCGAACTCGCTGGGTCCTCCCCGTCGGAGGCCGCGGCGCACCCTGCAAGAAATGACAGGTGCCCAGCCAGGCGATCCAGTCCGTTACGTGCCAGAACGCAGACGTGAAATCGCTCTCAATTTGTGAGCCCTATTCTTCCCGCTTCGTTGGCCGACGTCATTGCCTGGTCAGTCCCCTCAAATCCGCCTATCTCCAGCCGGAGAGCGGTTACCGACTCATCAAGCCTCATTCTTGCGGCGGGTAAAATATACCACCGCGACAGTGACGGCTGCCCCCACAATGCACAGCCCGACGAAAATGCATACAATCAAGATGTAGATCATCGAGCGTTCCGGGAAATCGGGAGCTAGTCCGTCCTGCTGGACAGATTGGATCTGGGGCTCGACCGTGCGCCCGTCTTCATCGATCATCGTCGGGGCGGATGCACCTCCCGCGCCGAGGAGTTCCACCCGGGCACCTTCCCCCTCTACAACCGTCTCGTAGCGGGCAATCTCTCCAGTCTCAAGATCCATTCGGGTGTAGTGCAGCGTCGTCGCCGGCAGCATCGATTCGAAGGTCACCTGCTGTTCACCAGGCGCGGAGAACCAAATCGCCCCCCACGTATCCTCTTCGGCCACCGGGAAGAAGAGTGCGGGAAGACTGCCAAGCAGTCGGGCCTCCTCAAGCGAGTCGGCCTGATCAAGCACCATCGCATAGGACCCCTGCTGCCACTGCACGGAGAACGGTGACTGCACCACATGCATGAAGCGGGCCCGGGCTACATCCCGGATCGCATCAAACGAGGGGGATTCAAGATCAGGACGGGTGAAATCAGAGAATGGCTCGGATCCGAAACCGCGTGTGCTCTGGTACGGGAGATTCTCGTAGAGCATGTTGCCGATTTGTGAGCCCCAAACGTTGAAGCAGAACTTCTCAGGATCTGGCGTCCTTCCCGACAACTGCTCGCGGTAGATCTGCTCGAGGGCATTATAGAAGCGTGAAGCGAGCGACCCCTCCTTGTTGACCTCTGCCTGCCAGAGAACACCAGCCCCCACCATAACCAGTCCGGCTGGCGGGTTCACCAGGCCGGTGGCGACCGCCGCCGTGGCCGCCATGTACGGCGACCAGTCGCCCTGCGACACGATTTCCATGTAGCCTGTGCCGAAGAGGTGATACCAGGGCCCGGCGTTATCAGCATGACCCCGAAGCTCGATCAAATTTTCATTGAGGAAGTCGGGAGCGGGACCGGTGACACCCATCAGACCGCCGGTGCCGTCTCCTCGCGCAACGGTACGGATTGCGTTATGGGCGGTGAGCATAGCGCTGTTGGCATCGCCCCCCGTGAGTTCCAGGGCTAACTCGAATACTTCACCCGGGGAGAGGCGTGGTTCCGCAGCGCCCCGGGATTCTTTCTCACTTGTTCTCGCCCGGATGGCGGTGATCAGGCTCGCTTCATGGCCGGTGATAAATTCCCTCGAGACCGCCTCCGGCAGCAAGCCTCCGTTTGAGAACATCCACACCAGCGTCGAAACCTGCTCTAGGCTGTCGCTCACATACGCAGGATCCCCGGCGTTGCGCTCGTTGTAGTTTCTGACGGCAGCCTGGAAATCAAAAACTAGAAATTCGTCATCGACCTTAATCGAGCTTTCCAACGGATCCGAGATCCCCCCGGCGCGCAGTCTCTCAGCTCCAAACCCTTCCAACAATGCCGCCGCCTCCGCGCAAATCGGAAGTCCGGTCTGACCCGTCCCCGAGGGCTGACCGCTGCCTGGCTGGGGCGCAGCGGGCTGAGCCGGTGGGTTCGCAGCTGCCCTGATCAGGGATTCAATCTGTTCCGTGAGGGCGATAGCGCGATCCAGCGCGGCCTGATTTTCGCCTGCGGCATCGACGGCGACCTGGTAGAAACCGGTATCGGCGTGGATGACAAAGTACGTGCTGCTCGCCCCTGCGAAAATGACCGTGTAACCGCAGTCTCCCAGTGCAAGGCTGGCGACTTCACCCTGGAAGAAGTCCATGTCGTCTTTTACACGCGGGCACTGGTCGCTCGTATCCCCCAGAAACCAGATCATCGCGTTGAGAAAACCGCCGCTTGAATCAGGGTATTGGTGCTGGCAGTAGGTATCCGTGGTGGCGAAATGCGTGCCGCCTGGAGGCATGAACTGACACATGTCGGCGCCTGTCTGACGGTCCGCGATTTCCGCATTGACAGCAATGAGAGGCACGAACACGAGTGTTGTCGAAGCCAGGATTAGAAGAATGCTGCGAACGATACTGCGCATGGTTTCCTCCAGGGGGTTGATCAACGATGCTCGCCGGGCGGTCTCCGCAGATGGCGCGTGCAATACCGTCGCGATCAACAAGCCGCCGTCCGGATCGCTGGATGATACAGAGATCGCCCCCAACTGGCAAACTAGCCAGCCTGCACCCGCTGAAGAGTCAGAGGGACAAAATCCGCCCGTGTATGCGGGCGGCTTCTCGTCTTTAATGCGGTCGCTGGACTGAGCTTCTAGGGGATCACCGGGTCATATCCAAGCTCCCGAATCGTCTGCGCGATCACGCGGGCGCCTTCTTCATTGGGATGCACGCCGTCCTTGGTAAGACCTCTCGCGACAGGATCCTCAGCGAAATCAGGGCCGTTCCACGCGACCGATACCCCGGCGACCGGTACGTTGAAAGCCTCGATGGACTGGTGTTGATCCTGCTTGGTCTGACCCGCATCCAGACTCGCCTGACGCCGCTTGCCGGCGTGGGTCTGGCGTTGATCAAGGTCGGCGCAGCGGTCTGGCATCTCCAGCGTGGGGAGACCACCAACATCGTCCTCAACATCATCAACGGCGCAATCGTCGCATTTATCGCCTACGGCCGCTGGAAGCTGGTACCTTTGAGAGACAGCAGCCTCAAAGAACCCGCCTAGAGGCGCATTTCTCCGGCTTTTGCGAGCACGGTTGGTGTCCACAATCACGACACCAACTGTCCATCAGGATTCAAACCCTTTTTACTTGAGTTGCAGGGATCGCATGGGCTGAAGCCCCGGCTCATTTACCGATCACATTATGCCCGATCGAAACACTTGATGTATCATTATCGAGTGAAATCCTGAGTCATTCCGTCCCTCTAAGGCAAGCGTCTTGCTGACATGACACTCCCGCCAACGCCGTATGAACTCCTGCGCTACATCAAACGCGAGTTCGGATTGGGCGAATTCCTCCCCGGCCTGCGCAAACAATCGCAGTTTCAATACGCCGGCATCGGCACCTACCAACGGAAGTCGAGTTTTCGGCACCTATTAGGCGAGCCAGTCATACTCGTCCACTCGCGTAAAGCAAAAACCCGGGAGGTGATCGAACTTTTTCCGGATGTCGTTTTTCTTCTGCTGGAATCCTACCTGGACGGCGAAGATAAGGAAACGATCGATTCCCCTTACGGCAGGCTCGAGGACTTTCTCAAACAGAAGGGCGTGACAATCCGCTATCCCGGTTTGTATACCAACGAAAGCTATTACGCCGCCTTGGTGCGGGCACTTGAACAGAAACTCGCACCGTGACTCAGGCGCCGACCACCACCCTGCCATCTCCCATCACCGGATAGCGGATTACCAGGACCCACCCGGCACCCCTCACCTCAGGTCTGCTTTGCGCAGCAGTTGGGCGTTAATCGCCACGATCACAGTGCTCAGCGACATCAGTAGCGCCCCGACTGCCGGCGAGAGCACAAACCCGACCGGCGCCAGCACCCCCGCTGCCAACGGCAGAGCGATGATATTGTAGCCCGTCGCCCAGACGAGATTCTGGATCATCTTGCGGTAGGTTTGCTCGCTCAATTGCACGATGCGCACGATATCCAGCGGGTTGTTCCTGACCAGGATGATCCCAGCCGATTCGACCGCCACATCCGTGCCGCTCCCGATCGCAATGCCCACGTCCGCCCTTGCGAGCGCAGGAGCATCGTTGACGCCGTCGCCGACCATGGCCACCTGTTTGCCCTCCAACTGCAGCTCGCGCACCTTCTCGTCCTTGTGCTCGGGCAGCACTTCAGCAAACACGGTATCGATCCCTAACTCGCCAGCGACAGCGCGGGCTACGCGCTCGCTGTCACCCGTGATCATCGCTACCTCAAAGCCGAGTTCCCTGAGTCGATCCACCGCTGCGTAGCTCTCATCCCTGATGACATCAGCCAGCGCGAAAGCGGAGACCGGGCGGGTCCCATCAATCAGGTAAACAACGGTACGCGCATTTTCTTCCGACTTCTTGGCAAAAGATTTTAGGTCTCCGGGCAGTTCGGCTTCAAGCTCCTCAACCATCCGGGGTCCGCCCACATATACCTCTTTGCCATCAACCCGGCCGCGGATCCCCCTGCCCTTCATCGCTTCAAAATCGCGCACCGCCGGCAATTCGAGTTTCTCTTGCTCAGCGCGCATCCGGATCGCCCGCCCCAGGTGGTGCTCCGAATCGCCCTCCAGCGCAGCCGCTAACGAAAGCGCTTGAGTTTCAGACCAGTCATCGACAGTCAGCATATCCACAACGCCGAACTCACCCTGCGTGAGCGTCCCGGTTTTGTCAAAAAGCACAGTGTCCACCAGGCGAGCCTCCTCCAGCGCGAGCCGGTCTCGGATCAGGATCCCGTTGCTGGCGCCCATCGTCGTGCTGATCGCGACGACCAGCGGGATTGCCAGACCCAGCGCGTGCGGGCAAGCGATGACCAGCACGGTCACAACCCGCGAGAGCGCCTCGACCTGAAATCCAACCGCCAGCACCCATACCACGCCCGTAATCGCAGCCACCCCGATGGCGATGTAAAACAACCAGCCGGCGGCTTTGTCCGCAAGCAGCTGTGTATCCGATTTGGATCCCTGGGCTTCCTTCACAAGCCGCATGATGCCGGCAAGGGCGGTATCCTCGCCCAGCGCCCGGACGCGCACCCGCAGGCTCCCCCCGCCCTCGTTGACCGTGCCGCCGATGACCTCATCCCCAGCCGCCTTATTGACCGGCCGAGATTCGCCCGTGATCATCGACTCGTCCAGCGCCGACTCGCCCTCCACCACTTCACCATCGGCCGGCACGCTCGCGCCTGGCCGGATCAGCACCAGGTCGCCTTCCTTCAATTCGCTCGCCGGGATCTCTTCCGTTTCACCTTCCTGCGTGACCCGCTCGGCAGTATCGGGCATCAACTTTGCCAGTTCATCCAGCGCGCCCGAAGCCTGGCGTATGCTGCGCATCTCGAACCAGTGCCCGAGCAGCATCACATCGATCAACGTTGCCATTTCCCAGAAGAACCCGGCCCCTAGATCGAAAACGACTGCCGCCAGGCTGTAGACAAACGCGACCGTGATCGCCAGCGAGATCAGCATCATCATGCCGGGCTTGCGTTGTTTGAGCTCCGGGACGGCTAACTGCAGGAAGGGCACGCCGCCAACGATGAAAATAATCACAGCAAACACCGGCCCGATGTATCCGCTTCCCGGAAACGCCGGCATCGTGAATCCAAACCAGCTCTGCAGCATCTCGCTGAAGAGCAGGACCGGGATTGTCAGAACGAACGAAATCCAGAAACGGTTGCGGAACATCGTCTCGTGACCGGTGTGATCCGCACCATGATCTTCATGACTGGAATGATCATCCTCATGAGTATTTGCATTATGCTGCTCGTGATTTTCCATCGCCAGGATTTCCTTTCTAATTGAGCAAGCCACTTCATTGACCACATTAGTAGATTCTATCAGTAATGGAATGATCGTTTGCTTTCCGATGGCAGATCCGTTAAAAGGGCAGGGGCACGGCGGCGCCGTGCCCCTGCAGTGTTCAGGGTGATCCCTTCCCTGTTTGAAACCCGCGCTTATTGAGCCGGTGGGTAGAACATGCGGCCGCCGTGTCGGCCGAAGCCGCGCCCTGCCAGGCCATAGCCCTGCTCGATACCCTCGAGCATCCAATCAGCCTGTTCCTGGCTTAGATCGCCGTTTGCGACAGCCTCTGCGATGCGCTCACGGGCGCGTTCCTTGTGCAGATCAGCGAGCGTCTCCTGAAGCTCCTCCAGATCCACATCCTCAGCCTCAGCCAGCTCCTCGATCGTGCTGCCGTCATGCAGCGCTTCGAAGAGCTCGGTCGGGGTCATACCGAAGGTGTCCGCGATCGTGTCGAACGCATCCCAGTTTCCGCCGCCACCCCATACGCCACAGCCTCCGGGACCGAAGGCGCCGGGAAACGGTCTGGGCGGGTCGTCATCGGCGGCGACCGCAGTCCCAACCGCCACCAGCGCGATGGCTGCTACTGCAACCGGGATGCCCGCAATCGTAAGGTACTTTTTCATTCGGAAACCTCCTATTGTCCTCAAACTCGCTTTCTAATCCTTGATCACATTCTAGCGAGGGCATGTAAAAAGATTGTGAAGGGATGATGGAGGAGACGTAAGGATCAGAGATTTGGGATTAGGCACTCAGTCACCCGGGCACCTTGTCAACCCGGGATATTGCTACCATTGCGATGGGCCGTGGTCCATGATACAGCGTAGTTGGCCGGGCAGTCTCCTCTTTGATCCTGTGGATCACGCGTGTCTACCGAATCGCCTACGCGCAGGCTGAAGCCTGCGGATGCATCCCTGAGAAACCCTCCAATATGGGGTCCATCAGCTTGCTGGCAGCTGCACAGCAGTGCCAGACCAGCACTGCATGCGAGTCAGTCTGCGTAGATCCTCCGGACCACTTTCGGATATCGAGCGGTGCCTGGCACTTGAGGAGTCGAGATCAACGCGACCGCTCTGATCGCAGCACCATCCCCCATGATCCACACAATCTCTTCACTTTCCGTACACAATTAGAAAACACCCTCGACTTATGCTTGGTTTGTACCTGAAACGTCCTACTCCCGATAACGAGGAATAATCAATGTCTGAATGGATTAAGAATCGAAAATGGCTCGTCATCTTCGGCGCACTCGTGCTGCTCGGTGCTGCCGGGTTTGCCACCTATAAACTCGCCTTCTCCACGAACGAGGTGGAATCGGGAGAAGAGCTCCAAACTGCGCGCATCCGCCGCGGCGACCTCATTCTCTACGCCAGCGGGTCCGGCACCTTGATTACGATGAACGAGGTCGCTCTCGGATTCGGGACCAGCGGGTCAATCGCCGAACTCAACGTCCAACTCGGCGACAGCGTTGCGGCCGGCGACACGCTGGCAGTGCAGGGCGATCAGGATGAGCTCGAAGCCGTTGTCGCATCCGACGAGTTGGCCGTTCTGAACGCTGAACAGTCATTGGAAAATCTGTACAGCCAGGCAGAACTCGTGGCAGCTCAAGCTCAGTTAGACCTCGCAAACGCGCGCGATGCGTTAAGAGATGCCGAATACGATTATTCGGTTAACCAGCAGGGCAATCGTGCCAGCGAAGCGACGCTCGAAGCGGCAGAAGCGGAACTGACGCTTGCTGAAGAGGCGCTCGACCGTGCCCGGCAGCAGCTCGACGCTGACCCCGACAATGCGCTGAGCCAGCTAAATTACGCAAACGCCGAAAAACGATACAACACCGCGCTCTGGAACTGGAACTGGTACACCGGATCGCCGAGCGATATTGAGCAGGCCCAACTCGAAGCGCAGGTCGCACTCGCCCGTGCGATCGTCGCCCAGAAGGAAAATGACTTGGAGAAAGTCAAAGACGGCCTCGACCCGCTCACGCTCCGCCAAGCCGAACTTGAACTGGCGAATGCCCGCGCAAAGCTGGCCATATCCCGGCAGAACCTCGCAGAGGCGGCCATCACGGCGCCGTTCGACGGAACGATTATGGCCGTCAACGCCGAGGTGGGCGATCAAGTCACTGGACCTTTCATCACGATCGCCGACCTTTCCCAGCGCTACCTTGAAATCTTTCTCGACGAAACCGATATGGCACTGATTGAACCGGGTTACGAAGTCGAAGTGATCTTCGACGCGCTCCCGGAACGGATCTTTGCGGGTCACGTGATCAGCGTCGATCCCAGCCTCTATGAAACCAACCAAATCACGGCGGTTCGAGCGATCGTTCAGCTTGATCTCAACACCAATAAAGACGCTGAACGCTTGATGATCGGGATGAATGCCGCCGTCGACGTGATCGGCGGGCGGGCTGAAGGCGCCGTCCTTGTGCCTGTTGAGGCGCTGCGCGAGCTCGGACCGGAGGAATACGCTGTGTTCGTCCTGGAGGACAACCAGCCGCTCTTAAGGGCTGTTGAGCTCGGGATCATGGATTATTCATACGCCGAGGCTCTCTCCGGTCTTGAGGCAGGTGAAATCGTCACCACCGGCATTGTGGAGACTCAATGATGGGTGCGAATACGATCATCGAGACACATGACCTGACCAAGATTTACGGCATGGGTGATATTCAGGTCGCCGCGCTCGATGGCGTGAGCGTAACGATCGAGCCGGGTGAGTTCGTCGCCGTGATGGGACCTTCCGGATCAGGCAAGAGCACGTTGATGAACATCCTCGGCTGCCTGGACCGGCCTACTACGGGGAGTTACCTCCTGAATGGCATCGACGTGAGCGGGATGAACCGAACCGAATTGGCGGGGATCCGCAACCAGCAGATCGGTTTCATCTTCCAATCCTATAACCTGCTGCCGCGCACTTCCGCGCTGAAAAACGTCATGGCTCCCCTGCTATACAACAAGCTGGAAAAATACGGCCGAGAAGAGCGCGCCGCGATCGCGGAGACGGCGTTAGTCAGCGTGGGTCTGGAGGATCGATTGCATCACGAACCCCAGGAGCTCTCCGGGGGCCAGAATCAGCGCGTCGCGATCGCGCGCGCGCTGGTGAACGACCCGGTGCTCATCCTCGCCGATGAACCTACCGGCAACCTCGATAGCAAGTCGGGCGAGGAGATCATGGCATTGCTCCACAACCTGAATATTGAAGGCCGTACGATCGTGATGGTCACCCACGACCCGGCCATCGCCGACCATACCCAGCGCACGATCCACCTGCTCGATGGGCGCATCGAAAAGGTCGTCGAAAACGGCAAGAAGAGGACTGAGAAGGTAGATCATGAACTTCACTGAATTCCTGAGACTGGCCTGGGATAGCATCAACAGCAACAAACTGCGGGCGCTGTTGACGATGCTTGGCATCATCATCGGCGTGGCTTCGGTGATCGTGATGGTCTCGATCAGCGCCGGTACGGAAGCCGCAATCGAAGACCAGATCACCGGTCTGGGTTCGAACCTGATATACGTCAACGCCTCTTTCGGTCGGGGAATGTTAAGCTCTGGGAGCGGGAGCTCGAGTGGAGGGTTGGTTTATGATGACGCCTTCGCGATCGCCGATGGGGTCAGCAATGTCGCTGCAGTCGTCGTCGAGATGGAGTCATCAGAAAATGTCAGGGCGGGTCAGGTCACGCTGGAAGGCGTGACGATCCAGGGCAGCACCGCCGATTTTCCGTCGGTCCGGGATATCGACATCGATGAAGGGCGCTTCTTCAACGATCAGGAGGTCGAGCGCAAGCAGAAAGTCGCCGTGCTGGGCTCGACTCTCGCGCACGAACTCTTCGGCGATTCGGACCCGATCGGACAGGTCATCACTGTCGACACCACCAAATTAACCGTGATCGGCGTTTTCGAAGAGCGCGGCACCGTGAGCGGTGTCGATTTCGACGCCAAACTCTACACGCCGATCACGGTCGTCTTCCAGAAGTTCGCGCCTACCCAGTTCGCCCGGCTGATGGGAGACCGGGTGCGCACGATCACCGTCGAACTCGAAGATCCCGCCCAGATGGACGCCACGATCGAGCAGATCACGCTCCTGCTCGCCCGCAGGCACGATGTCTCTCTGGACGCGCTCGATTTCAGCGTCACCACCCAGCAAGACATCATCCAGACTCAAGAATCCACAACGGCCGCGTTTCGAAATCTGCTGGCCTGGGTCGCCGGCGTTTCGCTGATCGTCGGAGGGATCGGCATCATGAACATCATGCTCGTCAGCGTGACTGAACGCACACGCGAGATCGGCATCCGCCAATCGATCGGCGCGACGCCAAATGATATCCGTCTCCAATTCCTGACCGAAGCGGTCGTTTTAAGCCTCGTCGGTGGTTTGATCGGCGTCATTGCCGGCATCGCCGCCGCCTGGATCTTCGGTCAGGCGAGCGAAATGCGCACGGTCATCATCCCGAGTTCCGTATTCCTGGCATTTATCTCTGCGGCGCTCGTCGGCATCTTCTTTGGTTTCTACCCGGCCAATCAGGCCTCGCAACTGGATCCAATCGAAGCGCTGAGGCATGAATAAATGGATGGGATTAGGGATTGGAGATCGTGCAAATTGGGCACGGCCTCCGTCACCCTGGCATAAGGGCGCTCGACCAGGGCTCCCCGGTCAGGCTCAAGGACGGGACTGCGTGTTGCGCCCTTTACGTGACCGCAGAGGTATGCCCTTGCGGGGGTTGCAGTAGCCATGGACAGAGGATCGATGTTTACCACCAGCCGTTCGTATGGGTATAAGAAAAATAATCAGACAATTGGAGAAAAAATTATGAAAAAAGTATTCACCTTCAACCTGCTCGCAATAACAATGCTCGTCCTGGCCGCCTGCGCCGGGGGCACCAATCAGACGACGAATGTCGATGCCGTCGGTGTTGATGAGCAGACAGAGGTTCAAGCACAACCTTCAGGGAATGAAGACCAGCTGTCACTCAACCAGCTCGTCCTCGGCACGATGCGATTAGAGGACACCGAATTGGCGGTTACCGCTGATCAGGCTTCAGAACTCTTGACGCTCTGGAAAGCCTACCGCAGCCTGTCCGAGAGCGACACTGCTGCGCAGGTAGAGATGCAGGCGTTGATGGGGCAGATCGAATCGGCCATGACAGGCGCACAGATTGAGTCCATCCGCGCAATGGAGATCAAGCCCGAGGATATCAGCGCCCTCGTCGAAGAGTTGGGCTTGCAGCCCGAAGACCGCCCTGAAGGTGCCGTTGGAGGATTCTTTCCCGGGGCTGGGCAAGGCGGCGGGCCCGGCGCGGGTGCAGGTGGAGGACCTGGAGCCGGCATGGAGGGTGAGGTCAGCCCCGAAATGATTGCCACCGCTCAGGCGATGCGCGCCGAGCAGGGAGGCGCGGAAAATCGAATGAGCTCGTTCCTGATCACGCCCTTAATCGAATTGCTTGAATCCAAAGTGGCATCCTGACCTTGGCGGGCGACCTGGTGATTATGAATAGAGGTTCTCCTCCGAAAAGTGTGGATATCTAACATAAGTATTGGTCATGGAGAACGGCTTCTTGGGGATGCCTGCTTGATCTTTAGCGCGAAATAGTCAAGGTCATGGAAACCGTAACAGCGTCGTTTGATCACCTTAATCTTGTTGTTGAGACCTTCAAGACGGCCATTGTTGATCGGGTGATTGCAATGATTGAGCAGGCCGTAGGCGTAGCGATTCAGCGTCTTTGCGAATTTCATCAACGGATGAATGCCACTCTCTTCCGCAGCCCGGGTCCATTGGGCGAGAAGGAGTGCGGCCTCCTCGCGCTTCTCACAATCCCACAGACGCTTCAGATCATCCTTGAGCACATAAACCGTATTCAAGTTCTG
>JARGGH010000032.1 GCA_029210945.1 Anaerolineales bacterium | reverse complement strand
CGCCCAGCGCATCGCCTCCCACTGCAGGGCGTAGGTGGGCATCTTCTCGCGGTGAACCGAGCGTGAGGCGCCGTACAGGTACCAGGCGCGCCCGCCGCGCTTGAAGACCATGATCGCCGCGACTGGAAGGGAGTCGACTTCTGCGACAAATAACTCGCACGCACCCGAGGGGTGGAAGAGGTCGTAGGCCTTGCGAAAATAGGCTTTATCGTGCGCACCAAATTCGTCGCGATCGGCGGTCTCCTCCATCATATCGGCGAACGCGGCGATGTCCGACCACGTGCTCACCTCGACGCCTTTGCGCCCCGCCAGCCGGATGTTGTAGCGCGTCTTTGATTTCATGCGCATGAGCAGGTCGTCCTCTTCGTCGCGCAGATCGACCTTGATCGTGCGGGGCGGCTGCACGGTGTGCGGGGAACGAATGAACCCTTCTTGTTCGAGTCTTTGTTGCAGGGATTCGTTTTGGCGTGAATCGGGCTCGATCTTTAGCATGAAGACACCCAGGTCATTACAGAGAGAGTGGATCCTGGGAAGCAGATCAGAAAGCCATTCGCCAATTGGGCCTTTAGGAATGTATGCGAGTTTCAAGCCAGGAAAGATGCTGCGAACGAGAATTAGCGCCCCGGTGTTGTTGGTTGAAAGCGTATGATAGCTCCATCCGAAATCGGCCTTGAGTTTCCCCCAGGCCTCAGTTTGGAGCAGATGCGCCTCGGGGTGAGCGCGCAGGGTGTTTTGCCATTCAGAGTGTGTGGGTTTGCTTTTCACGCAGGCATTATAAAACATGCACGTGGCTAAGCGTAGCGGGGATAGGGATCACCCGAGGTTATTCCCCCCCCTTGGAGATTACCAGGGGGCGATCGTTCCTGGTATCTCGGGAGCGCCAAATTCGTGAAGCGGGCCAAACTTCGCGTCTAGATCGGCAGTGCGCCGCCTGATTTCCTCGTCGATTGAAGCGACTGTTCTTCCGCGCTGTTCCAGTGCGAAAGCTCGTGCTCGCTGGACTGCGTCTATGTCGGGGTGCGAGGGCACTCCGCCTCTGCAATGGATCGGCGGTCCGGGCATCTTGGATTGCCAGAGGAGAAATTCGTGATTGGGCAGATCACGCATGTCTGAGGCTATCTGGTGGAATTGTCGTGGCAGTTCAGCATAGTGGGTGACAGACCTCCCTCGCTTTTCGGCTGCATCCGGCCGCGAAATCTCGCGGGCCAACTCCTCTACACCGGGGCCACTTGACGCGAAAATGAGAAGATTTGATACGTTCCCCATGAGCGTTCCATAAAGTCTCCGGTGAAGCATAGTTTGGGCTTGAACGGCGACAGTGAGGCGTACAGCCCTCTTCCGAGCATGACGGAGCAGACGTTCAAAGGATTCTGGAGATATCTCTGCGAGCTCGTCGACATAGAGGCTGAGAGGCTGAAAGGCCGCGCGAGGTGCTTCGAGCAATCGCTTCGTGATCCAGGTAATGAGAAGCGCATTTACAAGGTGGCTGGTGCGGTGCAGCGTCTCCTCGCCAATGGCGACCAGAAGGGGAGCTCCAGTCCGAATCTCGTCGAAGTCGAATGTACCTTGCGAACATCCCAGCATACGCTGGACAGAAGGATGGCTGAGGACAATGGAAAGACGCGTCCATGAGGACTGGAATTGATCATGGAGTTGAGTTCGGGTCAGGCTGTTGAGCCACTGGAGAGAGTTTAATTCTTGCGAACTCTCCAGCCAGCGTTGGCTCTCTGTATTCTGAAGTACCTTTCTGGCCAGGTAGTCCCGGAAATTTGGTTGCAGCAACCAGCGAGTCATCTCCAGCATGGTGAACCCTTCCTCCGCTGCAGCGAGTGAGTATGCGGCTACGGTGACCAGGTGCTGGATTCTCACGGGCAGCTCCTGCTGGTACGGAAGATACACCTGGATAAGCCCCTCGGTAGCTGTTCGGGCAGCATCCATGGGGCCGTAACTGGAACTGGTTTCAAGAAGGTTCACCGTATGTAAATGATAGGGATCTGGCTGGATGAGCACCGGTATCCTGCCGCAGGAAAGGCATAATAGAGTCATCTCCTCTGCTAAAGATGAGTGAGGGTCTATGAGGATGATCGGGCGATTTTGAAAGACATCTTGCATGGCCATGTACTTCATTTGCGTTGACTTTCCACTGCCCATGCGGCCTAGAATCGCCAGATGACCCTCTCGATCCTGGTCATTGATAATCACGGGTGCATGCGGCCATTCACTGGCGTGACCGAGACCGAGCTCGTCGGGGGCGAGCGGGTTTTTGTTTGCACGCCTGGCTAATATCCAGCGTAGCAGAATGGGGCCGCGAAGAATGATGTTCCCGGGAATCGCAATGGGCAGCATGGCCAGGAAGGCAAGACGGGCCATCTGGACGCCGGAAATCCAAAGGGCTGCCATAAGTATGGCGACGATTGTAAACATATCCGTCATTGCTTTAATGACGACCGCTGGGTCCTCAGGGTCATATCTGGGCTTACTCGTCATTTCGGTAATCCTCCTACGGGGTTTTCTGGCACCTGGAGGAGGTGCTTTTGCCCGCCGGAACTGCAATCGATCCAGGACCCCAGCGCTTGATCCTTGCTGTGGAGCTGTGAGTCCAAAGCTGCGAACACCCGGACACGACACTTCGATTCGTGCACCACGGAAGCGATCGTCTGGAGGCGAGCTTCACTTGGAACGGTGACAGCCAGGAGCAATCTATCAGTCCGGAATAGCCTTTGATGGTCCTGCAGGTAGTATTGGCTGAGAGCGTTCAGTTTCGCTACGAGCTGCCTTTTCCGTTCGGTGCCCCTGTCGATTTCTAAGAACACATGGCGCGTAAAGCACTTGTTCTGCGCTCTGATAGCAAATGCAATATGGGCGTCCGGGAAGTAAATGTTCTTCAATGAGCTGCTTTTCATCACAGCTCGCAGGCGGCTTCCGACGAGACAAAGCTCCAGGCGATAAAATCCGAGTGCTGCCGCCAATGAGGATACGACTTGGCTGATCGCGGCGCGATGATGGAGCATGAGGGAAACACGGTCATCAATCCTCGGCCGAATCACCCGTTCATTCATCAATTTGCCTGCGACTCTTGCGCCTCGTGTGCTGAGGAAATAAACCCAGGTGCCTTTCTCGGCGGTTTCTGCCGGCAGCCACGTGCTCTCGATCAGCTTGTCATCTGTCAATTCTTTCAAGATTGCAGTGATGCGAATCGTCTCTGCCTGTGTGACCGCTGTCAGGTCGTGGGCAGTTACGAATTCGAGAGTAGCAATCAATATCAGGATATGCTCGTTCAGATTGTGATTGCGATTAACAGGCATGGCATCCTGATCATCACGATCTGCTTACTTGATGATTCTAGATCGAAACTCAGCGCTGCAGTGCAACTTCATCTGGTCGGAATCGGAGTCGACTTCCATCAAAACCAGCAACTTTTAGACCAACGAGACAAGGGGAACTCTGACACAGGCAGGGCACCGAATGAAATGACATGTGCGCAATTCCCCCGTGACTAACGATACCAGATTAAAGCACTCCTGAAAACCGGACATGCTCGGTTATAAATTACTGAAATAGACGATGTTATTAAGTCGATCATCAGCCAGTGGTAGAACGAACTATGGGTACTATCAAGCCAACCCATGCCCAGTACTTTCTACGAAGTTTTCTTGCATTCAGGTATCGAAGGAAACCGGGAGATCGTGGAAAGGCGAGAGCGATGCGGAGGTTGGAATTCGCTTCAATACCAGGAATCGAACGCCTACATCCTCTAGTGTCCTTGACCGATCGCAGATCCCAACTTGTCCGTTTCCTCACAGCGGTGCGCAAGGTCGCAAGGAGATCGGTGGAGCCGCGATCGCGGTGTTGGTGTGCTGTGGCAGCACTACATTGACTGAAAGGATGGACAGGAGTATGAATCGCCCCGCCCAGAACAAGGCGAATTGCGGATCTGGCACCTCGAGGATCAACCAACCAGGTGCATGGGAAGAATATATCGATAGACTTAACGGTGGCCAGCGTGTCTGCCCGCCTATGGCGATTTGAATATTCCAACGATCCGTTGGGACGCGCGCAGGCTCGTTATGTTCTTGCACGGCCCAAAGCCCGTTTTAATTTTCTTGCCAAGCGAGTAGCCGGTCGCCTCTGGGAGCATTATTGATCCCCCGGTACCGATAGAACCATTTCTCTTATTACCTAATTCGCAACCCGTCGCCTGAGGGAGATTGCTTCGCTGTACTCCAAATGACGACTCCATCCTTGGCGCCCGGGCGAGCACGAATTCCTGATCCCTGGTAACGATGTCTTGGCTCAAATACCACATTCCCTTGACAACTCCGCTCAAAATATGCTAAATTAAGGCATCTAGTACTGTAGTACTGGAGCAGGGTGGAGAGATGAGGGGTTCAATAACAACAGGGGAGATGCGAAGAGCGTGGCTTCTAAAGCCGCGCTTTCCTGTTTCCAGGACGATCCTTTCACTGCGAGCTCAGCTGACCATCGTTGCACGGAAGGGGGCCACTCAACGAGCCTGAATTCTTCTCGTTTCTTCTGAGACCAGGCGCAGAGCAACGAACCCAGGGGGAAGGATGGCGTGACGTTCGGACAGACGTGTCGCACAGGCGGCACAACCGGCGTCACGCCATCGCCCTTTAAACGACTTCCTTGACCCACCTTTCCCGCAATCTTCATCGTTCATGGTGGATTAAGCCCAAGAGACGATGGGTAAAACGGCTCATTGGTGTGCTGCTATGCGTTCATCTCGTTCGTGACCTTTGACGCAAGCAAAGCGCCATGGTAAACTTTGTCCGTTCTGCCTAAATCCCGATCGGAACGACAAGGAAGCGTCTATGCTCGAACCGTGGATTTTCATTGCGTTGTTGCTTGGCGCAGGTATGCTTCTGCCCGGTGTGGCTATCGCAGCCAACTGGGTGCTTTCACCCAAAAAACCGAATTCATTAAAAAATACAATCTACGAATGTGGTATCGAGACCGTCGGCGAAACCTACGTGCAGCTCAAAGGTGCCTATTACATCTACGCGCTGATCTTCGTCGTGTTCGATATCGAAGCCGTATTCCTTTTCCCCTGGGCCGTCGCCTATGACCAGCTGCAGCTTTACATGGTCCTTGAAGGGGTGTTGTTCATCCTGATCCTTGCCGCCGGGTTGATCTACGCCTGGCGCAAGGGAGTTCTGGAGTGGGTATAGCCTTTGGTCGAATCCGGGGATAGCTGATGTGCACACGCATCAGCTATTTCTTTGCATTCATCCGGGAGTGAGGCATGCAGTCTTTTCTATCCGATCCATTCTTATTCATCGCTAACTGGCTTGAGAGCGTGCTGCTGGGGTGGGGCTTGCAGCCTTCCCTGGCGACTTTCCTCCTGCAGCTGCTCGGCGCGCTCGCGCTGGGCACGTCCTTACTGCTGCTCACGTTCTTGCTGATCTGGGCGGAGCGCAAAATCGTCGCCCGGATCCAGGACCGCCTCGGCCCCAACCGTGTCGGACCATTCGGGATCTTTCAGACCGTCGCCGACTTGCTGAAACTGGTGACGAAAGAACTCATCACCCCCCAGGGTGCAGACCTGATCCCTTACAACCTGGCGCCGCTTCTGGCGGTGATGTCCGTCGTGGGTTTGTGGGCGGTCATCCCGATGGCGCCAACGCTGCTGGGCGCGGATATCAGCGTCGGCGTGCTCTACATCATCTCGATCGGCGCGATCGGAACGCTGGGGATCATGCTGGCCGGTATGTCGTCCAATAATAAATACGCGTTGTTGGGCGCCTTCCGCACGGTCGCGGTGATGGTCTCGTACGCCGTGCCGATGGTCCTGGCATTGCTCGTTCCGGTGCTGCTATCGGGTTCAATGGGCATGCAGGCGATCGTCAACGCGCAGACACCCGTTGCGTTCATCTTCTTAGCGCCGATCGCGGCGGCGATTTTCTTCGTCAGTTCGGTCGCCGAAGTTGGGCGGGCGCCGTTCGATCTGCTGGAGGCCGAATCGGAGATCGTCGCCGGTTTCCATATCGAGTATTCCGGCTTGAAATTCGGCATGTTCTTCGTCGCCGAGTTCCTGCACGCCTTCACGATCTCGGCGCTTACGGCGACGCTGTTCCTGGGCGGCTGGCAGGGACCCTGGGCCGAGCAGTATACATTCCTTGGGCTGCTCTATTTCATTATTAAGACATCCCTCGTGTACTTCGTCGTCATCTGGCTGCGGGGATCCTTCCCGCGCATCCGGATCGACCAGATGAACGCGTTAAACTGGAAGTTCATCACGCCGCTCGGGTTGGCAAGCCTGATCTTCACGGCGATTGCGGAGAAGCTGGCTGTCGATTTCGGCTTACCCCGGCTGTTGATCCACCTCGGTGCGAACGCGATCCTTGTGGCGCTCACCGCGCTGGCGCTGGGAGCCTACGCTCGACACCAACGCACGCAAGCTGCGGTGCGCCAGGAGCGGGTCCGCAGGAAGTCAACCGCTGAAGCGGCTTAAGTTCCCGTTGATGAAAGTGCAGGCATTATGACTATTCTGCAAATCGCTTTTCTCTTGATCGCTTTCGTCACATTGGTCTCGGCGCTGATGGTCGTGACCTCTCCCTCCATGGTGCATGCCGCGCTATGGCTGATCCTGACGCTGGCCGGCATCGCGGTGCTGTTTGTGCTGCTGAACGCCTCCTTCCTTGCAGTCGTGCAGGTGGCAGTCTATATCGACGCCATCGCGATCATGATCATTATCGTGGTCATGCTCACCAACAACCCGCTGCGCAGCCAGATGCGGACGGTCACCCGGACATGGTGGGGCGCGGCGATCGGCGCGTTGATCCTGCTCGCCGGGCTGCTGGTGATGATCACCCAGACGCCGGCGTTCGAGCTTCAGGCTCCGGCCCTGGCGATGGAGCAGGAGCAGTACCTCAAGACGTTGGGCAGCGCGCTGGTCGATGTGAACCAGTTCATCCTGCCCTTTGAGATCGCCTCTGTGCTCCTGCTGGCGGCGTTGATCGGATCGATCACCGTCGCCTGGCCGTTTCTAGCAGGGCGGAAGGAGGAGCAAGACCGATGATCCCGCTGAGCTGGTACCTGATCTTCGCCGCGATCCTCTTTTCAATCGGCCTGTACGGCGCCCTCGCCCGGCGAAACGCCCTCGCCATCCTGATGGCGATTGAGCTGATGCTCAATGCGGTCAATTTGAATCTGGTCGCCTTCTGGCGCTACATCACCCCCGGAGCCGTCTCCGGGCAGGCGTTCGCGCTCATCGTTTTTGCCGTCGCTGCCTCCGAAGCAGCGGTCGGTCTGGCACTGATCATCTCTATCTACCGCCGGCGGCGCACCGTCGCGATGGAAGAGATCAACATGATGAAGTGGTAGGCAAGCTGCTATGCAAATAGAAACTCTCATCTGGCTTATTCCGCTCCCACCGTTGCTCGCATTTTTTATGATCGTGCTGGGAGCTTACCGCAGCAACCGGATCAGCCACTCGATCGCGATCGGCAGCATGCTGCTGTCGTGGGGTGGCGCGATGTTCGTCTTCTGGAGAGCGATCACGGCAGACGATCTCGGCCAGCATCCTTTCAATTCGACGATCAGCTGGCTTCCAACAGGCGAGACAGCGTTCAACCTCGGGGTGCTGATCGACCCGCTCAGCGCGATCACCTTGTTCTTCGTAGCCTGGACCTGTCTGGCGATCTTCATTTACAGCGTCGGCTACCATAATTTTGGCAAGCCGCGCGACGAGCGGGACCGTGCGGGTCTGCCCCCGCAGGCCGGCGGGATCGAGCCGATGTACGCGCGCTTCTTCGCCTTCATCTCGCTCTTCGCTTTCGGCATGCTCACCCTGGTCCTCTCCGATAACCTGCTCCTGCTCTTCATCGGCTGGGAGATCATGGGCCTGTGCTCCTACCTGCTGATCGGGTTCTGGTACGGCAAGCCTTCCGCCCGGGATGCGATGGTCAAAGCGTTCATGACGACCCGCGTCGGCGATGTCTTTATGCTGCTTGGCCTGGCGTATCTCTATTCCGCAACCGGCACGTTGAGCTACCGCGAGATCCTCTTCAATGAACCCACGTTGGAGATGCTCGCTTCGACCGCCTCGGTGATCCCGGCGCTCTCGACCGCTGGCCTGGTGGGGCTCCTGCTCTTCATCGGCACGGTGGGTAAATCCGCCCAGTGGCCGCTGCATGTCTGGCTTCCCGACGCGATGGAAGGCCCGACGCCGGTCTCGGCGATGATCCACGCCGCGACGATGGTCTCGGCCGGCGTCTACCTGATCGTGCGGACCTTCCCGCTGCTCACCGCAGGGTGGCACGCGGGCGGTGCGCTTACGCCGACGATGACCGTGATCGCGTTCATTGGCGCGTTCACGGCGCTCTTCGCAGCCACGATCGCCGTGGCGCAAAACGACGTCAAGCGCGTGCTGGCCTACTCGACGATCTCACAGCTCGGCTACATGGTCGCCGCCGTGGGGATCGGCGCGTTCGTGGCGGCGGCGTTCCACCTCGTCACGCACGCCTTCTTCAAGGCGCTGCTGTTCCTGGGCTCCGGCTCGGTCATTCACGGCATGGAGCACGGTGTGCACGATACTCACGAGCATGTCGACCCGCAGGACATGTTCAACATGGGCGGGCTGCGCAAGAAGATGCCGGTCACATTCTGGACGTTCTTGATCGGCGGTTTCGCCCTCTCCGGTTTCCCGATCCTCACCGCCGGCTTCTGGTCGAAGGATGAGATCCTGGCGGACGCCTTCGCGCACCATCAATGGGCGGTCTTCATCACGTTGGCGGTGGCGGCGCTGCTGACCGCGTTCTACACGATGCGCCAGATCACGCTCACCTTCCTGGGAGAGCACCGCACCAAAGCGGCCGCGCACGCACATGAGTCCGTCTGGACGATGACGCTGCCTCTGGTCATCCTTTCGGTCTTTGCGCTCGGCATTGGCTGGCTGGGCATCCCGGAGGGGTTTCCTGCGATCGGCGGCCTGATCCCCAACTGGTTCCACGATTTCATCGGCGGCTCGCTGCCGGAGCACCCCGAGACGATCGCGTTCAATGCCGTGCCGCTGCTGGTTTCGATAGGCGTGGCGCTGGGCGGGCTGCTGCTCGGGTGGCTGACCTACCGGCGCGTCCCAGCCGGCGGCGAAGATCCACTCAAGAAGCCGCTCGGACCGGTCTTCAAGGTGCTCCAGAACAAATACTACTTCGATGAATTCTATGCGGCGTTCATCGTAAGGCCGGCCTATTGGCTGGCGGAGACATTCACATACCGCTGGATCGATCGCGGCGTGATCGATGGGTTCCTGCACTGGACGGGCCGCACCTCGCTCAAGATCGGATCATTCCTGCGCAACGCGATCGACATACCGATTGTCAACGGCGCCGGCGACCTGGTTGGTGAAGGAGTTAAGAAAGCCGGCCATCGCTTCCGCGTGATCCAGACCGGCCGTGTTCAGGAATACCTGATCATCGGCATCGTCTTTACCGGCATCATCATTTCGTATCTATTGGTCTTCCGGCCATAGGTTTGGAAAACTGGAGATCTCATACATGGCCTTTCTCCAAGAACATATCCTCTCGCTGATCCTCTTCTCGCCCGTCGCCGGCGCACTGCTTGTTTTCCTTGTGCCGGGCGATAGGGTCCGGTCGATCCGCTGGGTGGCGTTCCTGGCCAGCCTGGTCCCGCTGGGTCTCTCGCTCTGGCTGTGGTTCGCGTTTGACCCCGGGATGCAGGGCTACCAGTTTGTCGAGCAGGCGATCTGGTACGAGGCGATCAACTCGAGCTACCACCTCGGCGTGGACGGGATCTCGGTCCCGATGGTCCTTCTCACCACGCTTCTGACCCCGCTGGCGATCCTGATATCGTGGAGCGTGGAGCAGAATGTGCGAACATACATGATGCTCTTCCTGATGCTGGCGACAGGCATGCTGGGCGTTTTCATGTCGCTCGATTTGCTGCTCTTCTTCGTCTTCTGGGAAGTCGGTTTGATCCCGATGTATTTCCTGATCAACCAGTGGGGGAGCGAGAACCGCGAGTACGCATCATTTAAATTTCTGATCTACACAATGGCGGGATCGCTCGGGCTGCTGCTCGCCATTCAGTTGATCGGCGTCGCGGCGGGCACATTCGATCTGATCACGATCACACAGCAGTGGTCGACGCTGAGCCAACCGCTCACCATGCTCGGGCTGCCGATCACGCTCTCGATCGCGACCGTCAAGAAGATCGCCTTCTGGGCGTTCGTGGTGGCATTCGCGATCAAGGTCCCGGTCTGGCCGTTCCACACCTGGCTTCCGGACGCCCACACGGAAGCGCCGACGGCCGGTTCGATGATCCTGGCCGGCGTGCTCTTGAAGCTTGGCGCCTACGGCTTCCTGCGGCTGATCCTGCCGCTTTACCCGGTGGAGGCCAAATTCTACGCCGGTGTGCTGGCATTGCTTGCCACGCTGGCGATCGTGCTGGGCGCCTTTGCCGCCTGGGGGCAGGACGATTTCAAGCGTCTGGTTGCTTACTCCTCTGTGAACCACATGGGATTTGTGGTGTTAGGCATCGCTGCGGCTGCGTTCGCGCAGGCCACCCCGCTTGTGGCGGACGGCGTGATCGCCGTGAACGGCGCGGTGCTGCAGATGTTCAACCACGGTCTTTCTGCAGCCGGGATGTTCCTCCTGGTGGGCGTGGTCTACGATCGAGCCCACACGCGTGACCTCAACAAGTTGGGCGGGCTGTTCCCGCTGGCGCCTATGTATGGCGGCATCTTGATCTTCACCGCCATGGCCTCGCTCGGGCTCCCGGGTCTTAATGGCTTTGTCTCCGAATTTCTGGTCGTGCGGGGCGCGTGGCCGGTGTTCAGCTTTTACACTGCCCTGTCGATGTTGGGGCTGTTGATCACCGGGGCGTATATCCTGAAGGGGATCGCGAAAGTGCTGCACGGGCCCTTGAACGAGGAATGGGTCGGGCACGAGATGGAGATCAACCGGCGGGAGATCCTGGCGATGGCACCGCTGATGGTGCTGATGCTGTTCATCGGCGTCTGGCCAAAATGGATCCTCAGCGTGATTAACGAAACGGTCTTGAGATTGTTTGGGTGAGTGATAGGGATCAGGGATTGGTGATCGGGGATCAGGGAATGTCCTGATCCCGAACCCCTAATCCCAAATCCCCAATCCCTTTGAACGAGGCAACTATGACTTTTCCTTTGTTGAGCATCATCGTTTTCACACCGATCACCTTCGGGGTCCTGCTGCTGTTCTTCCCTGCAGAGAATCACCGCGCCATCCGGGTCACTGCGTTGATCGGGGCGACGATTGCGCTGGGAGCTTCGGTGTTTGCGTACTTCTCCTATGATCAGGCGGCGGCCGGCTACCAGTTCATCGAGAAGGTGCCCTGGATTCCAACGTTCGGCATCTCATATCACGTCGGTGTGGACGGCATGAACCTGCCGTTAGTGCTGCTGACCGGCGTTGTGATGTTCACGGGCGTGCTCATCTCATGGGGCATCGACGATCGCCCGCGTGATTTCTTTGCATTCCTTTTTATCCTGGCGACGGGCGTTTTCGGCGTTTTCGCATCACTTGATTTATTCCAGTTATTTTTCTTCTATGAGATCGCCGTGTTCCCGATGTACCTGCTAATCGCCATCTGGGGCTGGAAAGTCACCCGGGAGTACGCCGCGATGAAGCTGACCCTCTACCTGTTTGTCGGGTCGGTCATCGCGTTAATCGGCGGACTGGCGATGTATTTTGCGGCCGGCATGAACTCATTCGACATGCTTGAGCTCGAATCGGCCGGCTTCTCAACCGTGTTCCAGAAGATCTGGTTCCCGTTTGTCTTCTTCGGGTTTGCCGTGCTGGGCGGTATTTTCCCGGTGCACAACTGGTCGCCCGACGGTCACGTTGCAGCGCCCACAGCCGTCTCGATGTTCCACGCCGGCGTGTTGATGAAGCTAGGCGCGTTCGCCTCGCTGCGTGTCGGCATCATGCTGCTCCCTGAAGGCGCGAAGTTCTGGGCGCCGCTCATCCTCGCGCTGGCGACGGTCAATGTCGTATACGGCGCCTTTATCGCCTCCGTGCAAACCGATTTTAAGTACGTCATCGGCTTCTCGTCGGTATCGCACATGGGGCTTGTGTTGCTCGGTTTTGCCACGCTGAATCTGGACGGCATGACCGGCGCGGGGATCCAGATGTTCTCGCACGGGGTGATGACGGCGCTCTTCTTTGCTGTCGTCGGGATGGTCTACGACCGGGCGCACACGCGCGAGATACCCAGGCTGGGTGGTTTCGCTAAATTGATGCCGCTCGTTGCCGTGGCTTTCATCATCGGCGGTCTCGTATCGATGGGCATGCCCGGATTCTCAGGGTTCATCGCCGAGTTCCCGATCTTCATGGGGCTCTGGCAAACACAACCCATCGTTGCAATCATCGCCGCGATCTCAATCGTGATCACCGCCGGATACATCATGCGTGTCGTCGGGCGGGTGTTTTTTGGCGAGCTGCCCGCAGAGTTTGAAGGTAAGATCACCCCGATAAACAACCTGGATCGCCTGGCTCTCGTGGTGCTCGCCGCGATCCTGATCTTGATCGGGGTTTACCCCAGCATCATGGCGCCGTTGGTCGAATCGGGCGCTGAAGCGGTCCTGGCATTGGTCGGAGGTGCCTAAGTGAGTTTCTCTAACTTCGAACCCGCGACGATCCTTGCGATCCTCCCCGAAATTCTGCTGCTCGGGCTGGCGATCATCATCCTGCTTGTCGACCTGCTGTTCAAGCGCTCCGAGAAGTCATTTCTGGGGTGGCTCACAGCGATCGGTTTGACGGTGATCCTGGTGGTTACCCTGGCCTACAGCCGTCCGACCGGTGAAGATCCGTTGATCCTGGGCGGCATGCTGCGCCATGATTGGCCGGCGTACACCTTCAATATCGTCTTGATCTTCGCGGCGGCAATTACTGCGATCCTGTCCGTAGGCATCCCGGAGATCGCCGATCGCGGCGAATATTTCGCACTGCTCGTGGTGGCCACGATGGGTATGAACCTGATGGCCGCCTCGGCGGACCTGGTGATGCTCTTCCTGGCGATCGAGACGACCTCCATCCCGCTCTACATTCTGGCCGGGTTCCTGAAGGGCGATAACAAGTCGACCGAGTCCGGCTTGAAATATTTCCTGTTCGGTGCGGTGACTTCCGCCGTGATGCTCTACGGCTTCAGCCTGCTCTACGGCCTGACTGGCGAGACGAATATCTACCGCCTCGCGGAAGCCATGCGCGTCGGCGAGCTATCGCCCCTGCTGTTGGGCGGAACGGCGTTGCTCGTTCTGGTCGGTTTCGCGTTCAAGATTTCAGCCGCCCCATTCCATTTCTGGTCTCCCGATGTTTACGAGGGCGCCCCGACCCCGATCACAGCGTTCATTTCGACCGCCTCGAAAGCCGCCGGGTTCGCGGTGCTGATCCGTTTCATGCTGGCTGTCTTTCCAGCAATCGAAGCCGAGTGGACCTGGATCCTGGCGATCATGGCGACGCTCACGATGACGATCGGAAACATCCTGGCGCTGGCCCAGACGAACATCAAACGCCTGCTGGCGTATTCTTCCGTTGCTCACGCGGGCTATGCCCTGATCGGTCTGGTGGCGCTGAGCACACTCGGCACCGCGAGCGTGGTTTTCTACCTGGCGACCTATATCCTGACGAACCTGGCAGCGTTTGCGGTCGTGATTGTTTTCGCCCGTGCGGCCGGTTCGGAGGAGATCGCAAATTATGCAGGTTTGAGCCGGCGGTCGCCGTATCTATCGTTGGCCTTTTTGATCGCGATGCTCTCGTTGGGCGGCATGCCGCCGCTGGTCGGGTTTGTGGCGAAATTTTACGTGTTTGCGGCCGCGGTTCAGAGCGGCTGGATCTGGCTTGCCTTTGTCGGCGTTTTGAATGCCATCATCGGGCTGTACTACTACCTGACGGTCTTGAAAGTCGTCTACCTGTATCGCTCTGAGGAAGATGACAATCTCATCCCGGTGCCGCGCAGCTACGCGTTCGCCCTGGCATTGTGCAGCCTGGCGATCATCTTGATCGGAACGCTGAGCGCGCCATGGTTTAACTGGGCCATGAACGCAGCCCAGAGTTTGTTCTAAACAGAGTAATCAGGTCCACTTGGATGGCCTGGTGGGCTTGTGATACAATTCTCGAACCATGAGCCAGGAGACGCAAACGCCCGAAAAAATTGGAGCTCAACGTGGTCTCCAGATGGCTTTGCTGGGCGTTGTGGGTCAGGTCGGATGTCTGACGCTGGTTATCATCCTGGTCGCGTTAATCGCCGGGTTGTGGCTGGATAACCAGTTCCAAACCCGGCCGCTGTTTGCACTCGTATTGGTCCTTGCCAGCGTTCCGGTAACGATATTTCTGATGCTGCGCATCGTGCTTTCATTTGCTCCCCGGATCCAGGAACTCTCCGGCAAGGCGATAAAAAGTGATGTAGAGGAGGATGCCGAAGGTGGCGAACACCGAGAAGAGCCGTCCTAAATGGAGATGGGGAATCTGGCGCTGGGTGATCATCCTGATCATTATCGGCAACGTGTTGGCGGTGCGTGCCTACTCGCCGATCATGCCGCACGTGCAGGTTCCCGCTGAAAATATCGCCGGTCCCGTACAACTGCCGGTGCTGGGTGAGCTGTATCTGACCAACACCCTTTTTGCACTCTTGATCGCTGACATCCTGTTGATCTATATGGCGCTGCGCGTGCGTCTCGCCACGCGTGGTGACGAGCTCGTCTTGCGGGGCTTCCCATCCGCCATCGAAGCGCTGATTGAGGGTATTTACGGGCTGGTCGAATCAACCGCCGGAAAATGGACGAAACGCATTTTCCCCTGGATGGCGACGATTATCCTGCTGGTCTTGATCGTGAACTGGATGGAACTCATCCCGGGTGTTGACAGCATCGGGACTTTTCACGAGCCGCATCACGGTCTACCCGCCTACGAAACCGAGACACTGTTCACAATTGGCGATTTCCCGGTTTCGACCATCACGGAAGAAGTCCACCTGGACGAGGCTGAAGCGGGTCACGCCGAAGCGGACGCTGGACTCGAGGCCGAAGGCGAGCATCTGGAGGGGGGCTACTCTGAGGGGTTGGTCGGTTTCACACCCTGGGTGCGGGTCACCTCGACCGATTTGAACTTCACGGTCGCGCTGGCGCTCGTCTCGGTGGTGATGACCCAGGTGATCGGCGTCCAGGCGCTCGGCCCGGGTTATTTCAAGAAATTCTTTGCGTTCGAGAATTTCGCAAAGATGTGGACGCAGCCCAAACTGGGACCTTTCGACGTTCTGATGCCGTTTATCGACATTTTCGTCGGGATCCTCGAAACGGTCGCTGAAATGGCGAAGATCATTTCATTCTCATTCCGACTTTTCGGCAATATCTTCGCCGGCGCAGTATTGCTTTTCGTGATCGGTTCGCTCGTTCCCGTGCTGGTGCAGTCCGGGTTCCTGCTTTTGGAATTCATGGTCGGACTGATTCAGGCGCTGGTCTTTGGTATGCTCACGATGGTCTTCATGACGATGGCAACCCAATCGCACGATGATCACGACGAAGGGCATTAGTCTAAAGGGAAAAACACGGTTGTTCGTTGAGAACCCGGAATTAATTGTTTAGGAGGAAGGACAGGAGATGGAAGAAGCAGCAGCCATTGCACTTGCAGAAGGTTTGAAGTTTCTCGGCGCAGGCCTCGCCATGGTCGGCACGCTCGGCGCAGGCCTGGGCATTGGCATTCTCGGTAGCGGTGCGGTGCAGGGCATCGCCCGCAACCCCGATGCAGCCGGCACGATCCAGATTAACATGATCCTGGCGATCGCATTCGCCGAGGCCGTCGCAATTTACGCCCTCGTCGTCGCCATGTTAATCCTTTTCGTCGGCGGATGAGCCCGGACAATCGAGAGGAGGCGTACCGTTGGAAGGTCTTGGAATAAACTTCGGCTACCTCATTGTCCAGGTTTTTAACTTTCTAATTATTCTGGTCATCCTGATCGCCTGGATGTACAAGCCGCTGATCAACATGCTCGAGGAGCGGCGTGAGCGCATTGCCAAGGGCCTGGAAGATGCCCGGGTAGCGTCAGAAGCGCGTGAAAACGCCGAGCAGGAAGCGGAAGAAATCATCGCCAAAGCGCAGCAGGAGGCGAGCAAACTGGTGCGCGAGGCGACCGAACGCGGTGAGGAAGTGCGCCGCGAGATCAAACAGAACGCCGAGCAGGAAGCGGCTGAGATCCGGGCTAACGCCCAGGAACAAGCTCAGCACACGAAGGACCAGGCGCTCAGTGACCTGCGCAGCCAGGTGTCGTCGTTGGCGATTGCGGCTGCACAGAAGGTCATCGGCGAAACGCTGGATGAAAAACGGCAGCACGCGCTGATCGAGCAGTTCTTCGGCGGTGTCAAAGATGGCAAGGTCGTCCTGCTCGAAGGTGAGCCTGTCTCAGGAGCTAGCGCAGAGGTCACAAGTGCGCTGCCCCTCACCGAAGAAGAACAGCAAACGATCCGCGAAGATGTCGTCGGTAAACTCGGTGAGAGCGCAACGATTACATTCCGTGTCGATCCAAACATCCTGGGCGGTTTGGTCATCCGGGCAGGCGATAAGGTCCTGGATGGTTCCGTCGCTGGCAAGCTGGGCGGGCTGAGGCAGTCTCTGCACTAGGGTCGTTTTCTGAGCACGATACAAACCGGGTGCTGATGCATCTCGTTGAGTTGATCGACAATCTAAATCAGAGTGAACACTGCGGTCTACCGGAGGTGGAAATAACCTCGGTGACCGCCGACTCGCGCCGGGTTCAGCAGGGAGCCCTCTTCGTGGCGGTGCGCGGGGGCAATGCGGATGGCCACGAGTTCATCCCGGCAGCGGTCGCCAGCGGCGCCGCGGCAGTCGTTGGTGAGAAATCGGCCACCGGACTGCAGATCCCCTATATCCGTGTTCCCGACTCGCGCTCGGCGCTGGCAGATCTTTCAGCCGCATGGCATGGGTATCCCTCGCAGGCGCTGGTGGTGATCGGTATCACGGGTACGGACGGAAAATCCACGACCGCCAATCTGCTCTTCGAAATCCTCAAAGAGGCCGGGATCCCCACCGGGGTGATCACGACGGTGAACGCCGTCATCGGTGATGAGGTGCTTGACACTGGCCTGCACGTGACGACGCCGGATGCTCTGGAGGTCCAGGGTTATCTGCGGCGGATGGTCACGGCCGGGCTGACGCACTGCATCCTGGAGACGACTTCACACGGGCTTGCACAACATCGCGTCTCGGCGATCGATTTCGACCTCGCCGTGGTGACAAACATCACCCACGAACATCTCGACTACCACGGATCGTACGAGGGCTATTTCAACGCCAAGGCGATGCTCTTCGAGCAGCTCAATCCCACAAAAGCGAAAGCCGCCGGGTTGATCAAAACGGCGATCCTGAATAGAGATGATCGCTCATACGAGCCTCTGAGAGGCCGCACGCGTTCTCGTGTCGTTGACTACGGGTTGAGCGATCGAGCAGACGTGCACGCAGACGCCGTCCAGAGCGGTCTGGACGGCTTGAACCTGGAGATTCGGGGTTCCGGCTACCGGGTGGCAGTACACAGCCCGCTGGTGGGCGCCTACAACGTCTCGAACATCCTGGCGGCGTTCTCCGCAGCCGTGGAGGGGTTGGGCATCGCCCCCGCATTGGCTGCAAAGGGGATCGCGCACTTGGGGGGTGTCCCGGGCAGAATGGAGCAGATCGACCTTGGCCAGCCGTTCACCGCGATCGTTGACTTCGCCCACACACCGAACGCGCTCAAGCGCGCGCTGGAGACGGCGCGCGAGTTCACACCAGGTCGCTTGATCGCCGTGTTCGGATCGGCGGGTCTGCGCGATCGGGCGAAGCGGCGATTAATGGCGGAGGTGTCTGCTGAACTGGCGGATCTCACGATCCTCACCGCGGAAGACCCGCGCACCGAGCCGCTCGAGGCGATTCTGGCCGAGATGGCGGCCGGGGCGGAGGCGGAAGGCGCGCTGGAAGGTGAGACGTTTTTGCGCATCCCCGATCGCGGCGAGGCGCTCCGCAGAGCGGTGGCGATCGCGGAGCCAGGCGACCTGGTGATCGCCTGCGGCAAGGGACATGAGCAGTCGATGTGTTTCGGGACGACCGAATATCCGTGGGATGACCGCATCGCACTGACCGCGGCCCTGTCAGAATTGTTAGGCGTCGAAGGGCCGCAGATGCCCCGGCTGCCCACCTCGCCAGCCTGATTTTCATCCACAAATGCTGAAAAAGCATCCTTTTGCGGGGTGAATGTTTGACCACCGTCTCTACGTCTGGGTCAAATCAGTTAAAATGATGGATCGTTGAGTGCAAATGAATACACCCAATCTGGTGATCAAGGTTTGTCTTGCAGGATGCGCCCTGATCGATCTGGAGAATGAATTTTGGATACGACGAAGAATGTGAAATGCATTGAGCCTTACGGCGGGTCATTGGTAAACTTGCTCGCCCCCCGGGATGAGAGACAGGCCTTGAAAGAGTACGCTGCCACGCTGCCCTCGATTCAGTTGGCCGATCGCTTCGTGTGTGATTTGGAACTGCTGGCGGTCGGCGGTTTCTCACCCCTCGACCAATTCATGGGTCAGGCCGATTTCCAGCGCGTGCTGGATGAGATGCGGCTGGAGTCCGGACACTTATTCCCGATCCCGGTCACGTTGCCCGTCGATCCCTCCGACGACATTAAAGTCGGGCAGGATCTCGCACTGCGCGACTCGAAAAACTACCTGCTCGCAATCATAAGTATTGAAGAAGTTTACGAATGGGATCGCGAGGAGGTCGCCGACAAGGTCTTCGGATCGCGGGATCTGCGGCACCCGCTTGTGGCAGAGATGCACCGCTGGGGAGCGGTCAACATCGCCGGACCACTGAAGGTGCTCGCGCTGCCGCCGCACTACGATTTTCAGGAGATGCGTCTGACGCCCGTCGAAACCCGCGCCCGCCTGGAAGCGTTCAACCGCGAGAATGTCGTCGCGTTTCAAACGCGCAATCCCCTCCATCGAGTGCACGAAGAGCTGACCAAACGGGCCACCGAGGAGATCGACGGTGTGCTGCTCCTGCACCCTGTCGTGGGGATGACCAAACCGGGCGATGTGGATCATTTCACCCGCGTGCGAACCTACCGCGCGCTGGCGGAGCGCTATTACGATCAAGATCGAGTGCTTCTTGCTTTGCTGCCGCTGGCGATGCGCGTTGCCGGGCCGCGCGAAGCCCTATGGCACGCGCTCATCCGCCGCAACTACGGCGCCAACCACATCATCGTCGGGCGCGACCACGCTGGTCCCGGAAAAGACTCGCATGGCAACCCGTTTTATGGTCCGTATGACGCCCAGGAGCTGGTCGCCCGGCACCAGGACGAGCTGGGCGTGAAGATGGTGCCGTTCAAGATGTTCGTTTATCTGCCCGAAGAGGATCGCTATGAGGAGAGCGGCAAAATTCCGGAGGGCGCCTTAACCGCTTCGCTCTCGGGCACGCAGGTCCGGGATGAATATCTGAACAACGGCACCAAGCTCCCCGATTGGTTCACACGGCCGGAGGTCGCTGAGATCCTGGCCGACAGCTACCCGCCCAGGCATAAGCAGGGATTCTGCGTCTGGTTTACCGGGTTGAGCGGCGCCGGCAAATCGACGATCGCCGAGGTGCTCACCGTCATGCTCCAGGAGCATGGTCGCCATGTGACCGTCCTGGACGGCGACGTGGTGCGCACGAACCTCTCCAAAGGGCTCGGGTTCAGCAAGGAGGACCGCGACATCAACATCCGCAGGATCGGTTTTGTCGCAGCCGAGCTCGTTCGTCATCATGGGGTCGCGATTTGCGCAGCGGTCAGTCCCTATCGCTCCACACGCAACGACGTGCGCAGCATGGTCGGCGATGGCAACTACGTCGAAGTCTTTGTCGACACGCCGTTGGAGGTGTGTGAGGAGCGCGATGTGAAAGGGCTCTATGCGAAGGCTCGCCGGGGTGAGATTAAAGGCTTCACCGGCATCGACGACCCTTATGAACCCCCTGACCATCCTGAGATCGTCGTTGACACGGTCGCAAATACCCCCGAAGAAAATGCGCGCAAGATACTGGATTATCTGATCGAGCAGAAGCTGGTCAGCAGTTTGTAGCGCTGAGCTTTCTCAAAAACCAGGATTTCCAGGACGGCGGTCAGGTCCAACCTGGCCGCTTGTCGCTGGATAGAGCTGTCATCCCGTCAGTCGCTTAACATAAATGCGCGGGTGAATGGGACTGATTGACGACTTGCGGGGAGCAAACCTTCGGATTACATTTGAGGGTGGACAGCCACACCTTGGCTCGCATGCGGAGAGATGAAGATCATGACCGACTCAATCGAGAAACCCGTCGAGGATCGCACGATCTGCTTCCTTGACCTGACGAAATTTGAGCAAGGTGAGATCATTCGCGGCGGTTGCCTGGTCACCGATGCGCTCACCCGCCCGATCGAGTTCTGGGTGAGCGGAGTGATCAAACCTTCCAGCATCCAGAAAATCCTTTACGGCGACACGCTCCAGGAATACATCTCAATCGATCTGATCGGTGTACCGCTGCTCGAATCGCTGGAGGCTTCGCCGGAGCTCATCCTGGTCCGGGAAGCCGAGTTTCTGAAACTGCGCCAGCGGGTTGATATGCCGGTCCTCTGGGTGCGAGCCACAGTGGATGGGCAGTATGTCCTCCAGGCGCTGCCGGGGTATGAGAATGAAGCCGAAGCCGGGAGGGAGATCCTGCCGCGCCGTCTGCGCGGGCGCAACATCGTCGAGCCGTTCCTGCGCATCCGCAGCGCGGTCGAGGAAGCGCACCAGTTGTCTGTAGGCGAGCAGACGAGGAGCTGACTTGTCTCCGGTAGTCGTTGAGCCGGGCAAGCGCAGTGCGCGCATGAAGCCGGCGCCGGTGTTCCCGGCGAAAAACCCTCAAATCCGCCCGACCAGCACTCACCGATTTCCCCCGGGGAACGAGCTCAAACCGCATGCGTTAACCGTGACCGAACAGCTAGACGTGCTGATGCTGGGCCAGTCCTCTGCCAGCCCATGGGACGTTCGGATCGTCAGGGATGGTCCCTACGAGCTCCCATGTGTGTTCGGGATTGAATCCGGGCCCGAACAGGTCGATCCAGAGCTGCTGCCGGTGCGCACGATGGGCGCCGTCTTCGCTCCATCTGGAGACGAAAAGAGTTTCAGGCCGAAAAGACTCCCGCGTTCGTACAAACCCGTTCGGAAGGACGGTGGGCTTTCTGCGGAACAGGTTCCCGGTCCGATTGACTTGCTGCGGCCGGGGTTGGAGCCTTCCGTCCTTGGGTCTGATACGGCTGACTTGATCCTGCCCAAAGAACTGCGCAGCGCCCAGATCGAAGCGATCAACGCCCTGTTGGGTCACGATGTCTTCTTATTGGCGGACGATCCGGGTACGGGCAAAACGGTGGCGGCGTGCGTTGCGTTAATGAATCAGTTTCAACAGCACCAGATCAGGCGCGCGCTGATCATGTGTCATGAGACCGGGCTGCGGTCGATCGCACGCATTCTGGCATGCTGGACTCCCGGGTTGAGCGTGACTACCGTGACCGGCAATCCGGAGCTGCGCAAACTGGATTGGGCTACCCCGGCGCATGTCTACATTGTCACTGAAGAGACCCTGCGCATCGATCTTGAGCAGGGCGTGCTTGAAGGGGATGCCCTGCACTTCGATTTGATCCTGCTGGATGATGTCCAGGTCACCGGATTGCGCTTCCGGGATTTCCCGGGTGTTCTCGACCAGTTAAGTTCAGATATCCGCTGGGCTGTGGCCGGCGCCCTGCCGGAAAGTCCCGAAGATTGGACGGGCCTCTTCCGCTTCCTCGCCCCGGAGGAGATCGGAGGGACGGCCGGCATCTCGCTGATGGACGTGAAACAGCGATTCGAGAAGTATTTCCTGCGTCGCACCAAGGAGCAGATGCGCTCAGAGCTGCCGCCGCGCAACCGGGAAGTGTTGTGGCTGGATCTGACCGACCTGCAGGCGAAAAGGTATGAAGAAGTGCTTGCCGAAGAGCGCCACCGTCTCGCACAGCTTGGTGAAGCCGTTCAGCCATCGCATATTGAGACAGCGCTGAATCGGCTGCAGATCGCCAACAACTTCGCCCCCGGGGTGTTGGATGGTGCGAAAGTGCGCGCCCTGGTCGATTTGATCGAGCAGATCTCGGCGTCGGGTGCGAAAGCGGTTGTGTTCAGCCAGTTCCGCGAGGAGGGGGTTGCGCGGCTGCACCCCGTGCTCGAGCCTTACGGAGTGTTGAAGCTGGACAGCGCCGAGCCCGAGGACCAGCATCAACGGATATTAAGCGCCTTCCGGGAACAGGGTCACTGGCACGTCTTGCTCCTCGAGACCGGTGTGGCGGTTGCTGAAGACGCCCTCGTCGAGGCGACCTATATCATTCATTTCGATCATCACTGGAATCCAGCGGAGAGGATGAAAGCCGAGCTGCGTTTGCACCCGTTGATCTTCCGGGCTGTGCCGGTGAACATCTATGAATTCTGGACTGCAGGAACTGTCGATGAGGAGCTGTACAGGGTATTAGGCGAGAAGAATTTGCTGCCTGGAGAGGTCCCTGAGGGGACGCGACCGACGGATCTGGAGGGCCGCATCACGCTGGATGAGTGGATGGACGCCATCCTTCAGGTTCCCGGCCGTGAGGGGCCGGAGCGTGTCGCCATTCCAGATGCGAAGGGCACCGGCATTCTCCCCGGGACAGCCGTGCTTCGCTCAAAGCTGTCCGAGCTTTCAGCGGATACATTGATGGCGGCTGTTGAGACGTTGATGAAAGCGCTCGGTTATCAGGATGTCGAGCCCATCGGTGAACCGGGGGAGCAGGGCGGGTATGTGCTGGCCTGGCAGGATGCGCAGGGAGGTGTGGACCGGGTGCTAGTTAACTACATGGCGTCGAACAAGAATGTCGGCATTGCCAGTGCCCGATCGTTGATGGAAGAGATGCATGCGCGCGGCGACTGCACCGGCGCCTATCTGATCACGACATCAGATTTCACGACCGCCTGCCGCAATTTTGCCGATGAGACCGAAGGGCAGCTTGCATTGGTCTCCGGCTCGGAGCTATACCGCCATCTGCACATCCTGGGACAGTTCTAATCCTTGATTTTGAGAATTGGAGTGGTGTCATGCTGGCGATCTTATTCGTGTGCTCAGCGAATCAATGCCGATCCCCGATGGCGGAGGTGCTCTTCGAAGCGTTGCTGGAGGCGCGCGGCGAGCGCGAGGAGTGGCGCGTAGAATCAGCCGGCGTGTGGGCATATGGAGGTGCAAGCGCGACGACCAACGCCCAGCTCGCCATGCAGGCGCGCGGACTGGACCTGAGCGGGCACGCCTCCCAGCCGGCGGAACGCACGCTGCTGAAGCAGTTTGACGTGATCGTCGTGATGGAAGGCGAGCACAAGTCCGTGCTGCAGAGCGCCAACCCCGATCTGGCAGACCGCATCTTCACAATCCGCGAGCTGGTTGGCCAGCCGGGCGATTTCAATGACCCGGTCGGAGGTTCGCTGGAGGTGTATGAAGCTGCGGCGAGTGAGTTAGATAATTTATTAGATAATAGCTTCAGTAAAGTCGAAGAGTTGATCGAATGATCGGGACGAATTTCCCATAATAAATTAGTGCAAGTTACCGATATTATTAACCATAGTACTAATACTTAGGCATCAGGAGACAATTTGCTCGCTCCAACTATTTCGGGGGAAACACAATCGGGGGATCCCCAAAGAGAAACCGTTAATAGCTGTGAAAACCCCCGAAAAGGCATTACATGAACTTGTGGCAAGGATCTTGCTAAGCTTTAAGTACTAGTACAATGGTAGTATGTAATAAAAAACGTTAGATGTCGTTATATTATAGGATTAGATACTCGTTAGATAACTTATTCCTGAAGATAGGTGACTTGATTGACCTCAGAGATCCGGGTATTGATTGCGGATGACCACAGGCTATTTTGTGAGGGTTTGAAACTTGTCCTCAACCGCGATGGCATCAGCGTGGTTGGGCAGGCAAGAACAGGTCGTCAAACGGTCGAGATGGTGGGCGAACTCGAGCCGGATGTAGTCCTGCTTGATATCCGTATGCCGGATATGGATGGGCTACAGGCGCTTGCGGCGATCAAATCAACCAATCCAGAAATCAGCGTGATAATCCTGACCTCATACAACAACCCTCAGTATATCACTCGGGCAATATCGTTAGGTGCGGCCGGTTACCTGATGAAGGATATCGATCCCATTGGTGTCCCTCAGGCTGTCCAATCAGTGGTCAGTGGTGAAGCTATATTGGATAGAGAAATCCTTGATATGGTAGTGGAACAATTAAGCCAGGCAACCCACCCAACGGATTTCACGCGAGAGATACCTTCTCTCACCCCTCAAGAAGTCCGTATCTTGCAGCTAATTGCGGAAGGTCTTGACAACAACACGATCGCGGAAATCCTTTCGGTGAGTCCGAACACCGTCAAGACCCATGTAAGCAACATCTTTACAAAACTTGGAGTTTCGGATCGGACTCAGGCTGCAATATGGGCGATCCGCAGAGGCATCGCAGTAAATTAACCCTAAATTAGCCTAATTAAGTGACGATTTCATCACTCATGATGAGGAGAATTCACCCTGAGGGGTGTTTCCATTTAAGGTACAGTCAATGAGAATATTCTTGAGGAGGGCTGATATACGCGAATAGACGAAGCATTGGTGCTTGTCCCTATAAGATTCCCAAGATAAATCAAATTTCAGGAGTGCATGAAAATCCGGTATAATTGGACAAGACTTATCGAATATTTTGGTCTTGGTAACTGATCTCATATCCTTCTTACATCGCTTCGAAGAGGTGAATGAACCCACGAAGTCATTTTTTATTCACAGTTGGTCGGCGAGCGGGTATAAGGTGAGGGATGATAATGACGGACAGAGACGGTGACCGGTTAGAGTGGGGCGATTTCAAATTCCTTGGCAAGCATGAAACATTGATGATCGATGAAGCGCTTAAATCGGTAGGGGAGCATGGCGAGGTTCATCTGGTGGTTGCCAAGGGGAAGCTGAGGTTTTTATCGATCGAGGTGAGTCACGACGTTCTCAAGTGGCAACCTGGTGAGCCTTTATAAAGCACGGCTATTTGACGATCAAGAACTTTATACAAGTATTATTGGGAGAGGTGATTACAGAGTGTCCGAACACTGGTATGTGCTACGCAGCAAACCGAATAAAGAGGACAGTTTGTTTCAACAATGTCGCCAGCGGGGCTATGAGATTTTCTACCCACGATTAAGAGTGAAACCCGTCAATCCACGTTCTCGCGCGGTTCGACCATTCTTTCCGGGCTACATGTTTTTGCATGAAGACCTTTCTGAACAAGGACGTTCGACATTCAAATGGCTGCCATTTTCATATGGGCTGCTGTCTTTTGGAGACGAACCTGGTCGTGTCCCTGATGGTATTATCCTGGCCTTGAAGAAACGGGTTGAGAAAGTCAATGAAAAAGGAATCGATCCATTGAAGGGATGGGAAAAGGGCGATGCGCTCGTCATCCGAGACGGACCTTTCGAGGGTCTGGAGGCTGTTTTTGCTTCACGCTTGTCCGGTCACCAGCGGGCTCGCATCTTGGTTAAATTCTTGAACGATCAATGGGTAAAAACTGAAATTGATATCGCCAGTTTAGATAATAGGACCAGGCATTGAACAGTCGTCATCGGATAAAGCTTTATGTGAATCAAAACTAGTCGGGTATTAACAAGCCTTAACATGCTCATAACAAACAGATCGGGCAAAGGATATGTAATAAGCCCGTCCATTACGAGCTGGTAGCAAGAGCTGGGGAGTGTTCGATCGGAGGAGGAGCTCCAGGCGGCACCTGAGAGAAGCTTCGATCTGAAGCTGGGGACCAATCAAATATCAATCATTTATTGAGCGGTTTAATCATCCCTCGTAAGACTTGATTGGTCCCCACCCCAAAAACGATACAAAGCTAACGCAATGGGCAGTCCGGCAAGACTGCAAATTGAAGTTGGTGTCATAGCAGATCTCAAATTAGACATCCCACATGTCGAATGGGCGGAGCGCGGGACATCGCACTGCCCTCGAAAAAACCCAAGAACACTTAGTCAAATAGGAAATCCGATCACTCCATGCTCAAGAAGTTACGTCTTTATCTACACAGGCAAGCCTCGAGCCTGGGGCGATACATACTCGAACAAACGTTATACGCGCTGTTGGGATGGATCCCCACGATCATCGGTGTGGGTGTGCGGGGCGTTCTCTATCGACTGATCCTCAATATGAATGGTTGGGCTGCGATCGAGTCAGGCGTTCGCCTGCGCTTTGCCGATCAAATCACACTCGAAAATAACTGCTATCTGGATCAGGGGACTTACCTGCACGCCACTCCACAAGGGATCCACATAGGTAAGGGGACGATTGTGATGCACGGCGCCGTGCTGCATGTCTACAACTTTCGGGATCTGCCCGATGCGGGGATATCTGTTGGGGATGATTCATTAATTGGGGAATACACTGTCATTCGTGGGCAAGGAGGCGTGACGATCGGCGATCGCGTGTACACCTCGCCATTTACACAGATTCTTGCGATTAACCACGTGTACAGTGATCCTACGAGACCATTCATTGATCAAGGCATCACTGCCCAGGGTATCGTCGTTGAGGACGATGTATGGATTGGAGCCGGAGCGATCTTGACGGACGGCATCCGCGTCGGTCGCGGATCAGTGGTCGCGGCGGGAGCAGTGGTTACGGATGATGTTCCACCGCACAAGGTCGTGGCAGGAGTGCCTGCAAGGATCATTCAAGATATTGAAAAGATGGGTGGCAGAGGTATGAATATTCCTATCTATCACCGGAAAGAAGGTGAGTAAATTATGGAGACACTCTCAGTTGTCATCCCTGCATATAACGAAGAGGATGGGATCGAAGAGATCGCACGGCGAGTGCTGGCTGTCGAGCCTGATCTAAAAGATGTAGGCGTTGAGAAGTTGGAATTGCTTGTTGTGGATGACGGCTCCAGCGATGCGACCGCGCTGATCGCTGAAGGAATCGATGGGGTCACATTGATCAAACATGAAGTGAATCGTGGTTATGGAGCTGCTTTGAAGACCGGATTTAGCCAGGCGAGTGGCAACTTGGTGGGTTTCTTGGACGCCGATGGCACGTATCCGCCCGAATACTTTCCGAAACTGTGTACCGAAGCGATGAACGGGGCCGATCTGGTCATCGGTTCAAGGATGCAGGGCGCTGATAGCCAGATGCCGATGACCCGCCGTATCGGGAACTTCTTCTTCGCCAATTTACTCAGCCTGATCGGCCGCCAGAGGGTCACCGACAGCGCCAGTGGCATGCGGGTTTTCAAACGAGATGTGCTTGAGGAGATTTACCCGCTGCCGGATGGACTAAATTTAACCCCGGTCATGAGCACGCGGGCGCTGCACGAAGGGCTACAGATCGTCGAGGTTCCGATCCCATATAGTGAGCGAGTGGGGCGTTCGAAGCTGAGCGTCGTCCATGACGGCTCACTTTTCCTGCGTTCGATCATCTGGACTGCCTTGAGCTACAACCCCGTCAGGATCCTGGGCGTCTTTGGGGCGCTGGGCATCCTGGTCGCCGGGCTGGTGGGAGCAGGGATCTTGTACGCAAGATTGCAAGGTATTACCTCCATCGGACCGTGGGGTGTTGCCGCATTATTCGCGGCCCTGGTCTCAGGCGTGGGCGGGTTGAGCGTATTCTCATTAGGTATACTTTTCAACTACCTGGTCTCGCTTTTCTACGACAAGCCGATCCGGCAGGGGTTGTTCGGGCAGCCGATCTTCGAACCATCGCTCGATCGGCACTTTTGGTGGATGGGCTCCTTGGTTCTTCTGGTGGGTTTTGTTGTTGCCGGGGTGAGCCTCGGATTGGGTCTGCGTGGTTGGGAGGTTGAGCGGCTGTGGCTCTACCTCCTTGGAAGCGCGATGTTCATTATCCTGGGTATGCAACTGCTCATTTTCTGGATCTTGATGCGTGTGTTGGAAGAGCTCAGTCAACGTAAGATCTTGACTCAAAATGACATGTTCGGCGTGTGAGTGGTTGACAGGATATTTTTTGAGATTGTGATGGTGAGGGATAAAGCTTATGGGTAACGATAAAGAAGACGTTTGGAAGAATCTGGGCGCTCGCCGCATTCCCAACCTGCGTATGGCGGATTTCCCCAATGCGGATGAAATTGTCCGCAAGGGTTTGTTAGATTCCAACAGGTCACCGGAAGCGGTTGATGTGCTGTTGGTCAACCCTCCTACACCGGATGGTGGTTTATGGATTCGGACCCAACATCGGGTAGGTCGACGCACGCGCGAGAACATGGTCTGGCCGCAGGTATCGCTGGCGCAGATGGCCGCACTTCTGGAACCTCCGTATAAAGTTAAAATTATTGATGCGAACGCGGAGCGCATGAGCTGGGAGGATTTCAAGAATGAACTGGATCGATTCCAGCCTAAATATTACTTCACGCAGCTAACTGCACCGACGCTTGAAAACGATATGTTCGGCTGTTTTCTGGCCAAGTCGAGGGGTGCAGTGACGCTCGCGTTCGGCACCCACATCACGCCCATCCCGCGTGAAACGCTGCGCCCCTATCCTTCCCTTGATTATGGTTTGGTAGGAGAGCCTGACCTGACATTGCGTGATCTCATCGACCATCTTGAGAATCGCATAGATGAACGGTCTGACGAGATAAACTTGCTCTTTGAGAAACATGACGCTGATTATCAGACGCACATCTACGCGGATGATGAGGTGGATCTTTCAAAGATCAAAGGTATTGTCTGGCGTGACGGCGATGAGATCCGGGTCAATTTCCCACGACCCTTCATCGCTGACCTGAATGATCTCCCCATGCCCAGGCACGAGCTGCTGCCGTTGAAGGACTACCGCATGCCGATGATCAAGGGTCCGTTCACGTTCATCGTGACCAGCCGCGGCTGCCCTGCGGGCTGCACGTACTGCATCAAGCATGTCAGCTATCAGTATGGCCTGCGGTTGCGCTCCCCCGAACTGTTAATGGAAGAGATGTGGAAACTGAAAGAGCTCGGGATCCACAACATCCACATGTATGCCGATCTCTTTACGGTCCATCGCGATCAGGTGATGGAGCTCTGTGAGCGCATGATCGAGGAGGAGATCGACATCAAGTGGACCTGCAACAGCCGGGTGGATCACGTCGATAAAGAGATGCTCGAGATGATGAGCAAAGCCGGGAACTGGCTTATCTCCTGGGGCATTGAAAGCGGCAATGAACAGATCTTGAAACATGCCAGGAAAGGCGCATATCCTGATAAAGCCAGGAAATCGTTGAGGTGGGCGCGTGAAGCGGGCATCAAGAACTGGGGCTACTTCATCATCGGCCTTCCCGGCGAGACAGAGGATACAATCCGCGAGACGATCGATTTTTCAAAGAGTCTGCCATTGGATATCGCATTGTTCCACGTCGCCGCGCCCTATCCTGGTACACCGTTCTTCTTCGAGGTCGTGGAGAACGAGTGGTTCCGACCGGGCACACGCTGGGAGCAGGTCGACATGGATCAAGGGACGGTGCTCGATTACCCTGAACTCTCTGCAGAGGAACTGCTAGATTGGCAGAAGCGCGCATTCCGTGAATGGGCGTTGAGGCCGGGACCCATGCTTACCTATTTGAAAATGCTGCTTTCGGATACATCCACATTTCGATCTGCTTTAAGTGTCGGGCTTCAGCACCTCGATTGGAGTTCTACAGAAACCGGTTTGCCTGTTTCCTGGTAACTACTCAGCCAGGTAACAAAACAAACGCGGGCAGATAAGGCGCACCCACAAGTGCCGATCGCAGAACGTCCAG
>JARGGH010000031.1 GCA_029210945.1 Anaerolineales bacterium | reverse complement strand
CGAACCGCCGGATGCGGACCCGCATGTCCGGTGGTGTGGGAGGGGTAGGGCCGTGAGGCCCTCCCCTATCCCGATAAGAGCAGAAGCGCCATCCAAATCTCAGTGCTTTCTGCTCTGCCTGTGACCACAGATTGGCGGATGGATGCCCAGCCTCTGATCCGCAGGAGTAGGTAGATGAAGAAACTGACGATGAAGTTTGGCGGTACGTCACTCGGCGATGCGCAGGCGATATCGCGAGCGGCTGATATCTGCACGCGCGAGCAAACCTCATGGGGATGGTTGTTGGTGATCGCATCGGCGATGAGTGGTATTACCGATCTGCTGCTTGAGAGCACGCAGGCTGCGATCCAGAACTACGCCGTCATCAGATCCATCCGCACTGAGATCTTCAGACGACATGCCGAGGTCGGGGAGCAGCTCATTCAAAGCCCGGATCGCCGCAGCGTCTTGCTATCCGATCTGGCAGCTGTGTTGGATGTCTTTGAACGCTCCTGCGAGGAAATCTCACAGCGAGGCGAGGCGGAGGCGGCTCTACTGGATATCGTCGCTTCGATTGGGGAGCGCTGCAGCGCGCGTCTTCTGGCAGCTGTGTTACAGGAACGGGATCTTCCGAGTATGGCTCTGGAAGCCTCGCAGTTGATCGTTACCGATAATCGCTTTCAAAACGCAGCCCCCAACATGCAGCTGACCGAGAAGAGAGTGCGTGGAAATTTACTGCCGATCCTGGAGCGCGGCATCATCCCGGTGGTCACCGGATTTATGGGGGCGACATTTGACGGAGAGATCACGACCCTAGGGCGTGGGGGCAGCGACTTCAGCGCCTCGATTCTAGGCGCTTGCATCGAAACCGATGAGCTGTGGATATGGACTGATGTGGATGGCGTGCTGACCGCCGATCCAGCCATCGTTGCGAACGCGCAGGTCATTGAAAAGCTATCTTACAAAGAAGTTTCCGAATTGGCTTATTTCGGAGCAAAGGTGCTGCATCCCAAGACGATCCAGCCCCTGGTCGAGCGTGGTACTCGAATCTGGGTGCGTAATACTTTCGAGGCCGATCGCCCTGGCACGTGTATAGGTCCACGCCCCAATGGGAAGACGGGTAGCATCAAGGCCGTCACAGCCATTCGCGAGCTGAGCATGGTCACCGTCGAGGGTCGCGGCATGATCGGTGTTCCAGGCGTGGCGGCGCGCACCTTCGCGGCTGTCGCAAGCGCGGGTGTGAGCGTATTGATGATCTCGCAGGCCTCTTCTGAGCAATCGATCAGCTTTGTTGTTCCCAACGAAACCGCCAAACGCGTCATAGCCGCTATCGAAGAGGAAATGCAGCGAGAGCTCGCCCGCCGGGATATCGATAGCGTATGGTCAATCGATGAGGCCGTTGTCGTTACTGCTGTGGGGGCAGGTCTGCGGGATACACCCGGCGTCGCTGCGAGAATTTTTGGGTCGCTAGGTCGGGCAAATATCAACGTGTATGCCATCGCACAGGGGTCCTCTGAATGCGGACTCTCCCTGGTTGTGGCGAGTGAAAATGCGCAGGCGGCCGTTCAAACGATTCACGATGCGGTGGTGATGGATGCCTAAATTACCCGTTTCTATTCTCGGAGCCACCGGCATCGTGGGGCAGCGCTTTGTGCAGGGGCTTCATGACCATCCATGGTTTGAAATCAAGGCGCTTGTCGCCTCGCATTCCAGTGCAGGCAAGACATATCGGGAGGCGTGCTCATGGAAGATCGACGCGCCGATGCCTGCAGAAATCGGCGACCTCGTGCTTGGTTCCTTGGAACAGAAACTGCCGGGGAGATTGGTGTTCTCGGCGCTGCCCTCCGGAGCGGCGCGCGAAATCGAAGCGAAGCTCGCAGCCCAAGACCACGTCGTGTGCACAAACGCATCCGCATTCCGTCTTGAACCTGATGTGCCATTGATCATTCCCGAGGTCAATGCCGCCCATCTCAGTTTGATCGCGAAGCAGCGAGAATCGCGGGGTTGGCCAGGCTATATCGTAGCCAGCCCGAACTGCACCACGACGGCTATCGCCCTGCCGCTGAAGCCTCTTGCCGAAGCTTTCGGGCTCCGGAAGGTCGTGGCAGTTTCGATGCAGGCGATTTCTGGGGCGGGATATCCGGGGCTATCGATGATGGATGTGATGGGAAATGTGCTTCCTTTCATCTCGGGTGAGGAAGAAAAAATGGAGGTCGAGACGAAGATACTGCTGGGATCCGTCGAAGCGGGGGAGCGTCGGCCATCCACTGTGGAAATCAGCGCGCACGCCAATCGTGTGCCTGTGCTGGATGGACACATGGTCTGTCTTTCCATCGAATTTGAGGAAGAAGGGTCCATCGAACGAGTCTCAGGAGTCATGCGCGCATTCGAGGCAGCTTCTCCTTATTATGAATTACCCAGCGCTCCGGACTCGCCGCTGGTCTTACACGATCATTCTGATCGGCCTCAGCCCGGCCTGGACAGGTACGCGAATGAGGGCATGTCGGTTGTGGTGGGCAGGGTGAGACCCTGTCCCTCGTTGCATATCCGTATGGTTTCGCTTGTGCATAACACCATTCGTGGAGCTGCAGGAGGCGCGATCATGAATGCAGAATTGTTGTATGGAGAAGGGCTGCTTCTATGAAAGTCCAGGGCAAGGGAACGATCGCTGATTTTCTGGGAGATTTCATCGTCTATCGCAATTTGATCCCGATCGATAGCAGGCTGCGCGAATCGGGCGGGCTGAAGGGCCAACTGCCGCGCCCGGGAGAGCGCATCCCGCGCAAGTCTGAAAGAGCTTACGCTGAATTTATGTCTGCGCTGCTCTCCCGGGCGCGTGCTCTGGACCGGCCCCAGGCAGAGCTCGAGCGCTTGCTCTATATCGGAGACACGCGCCTGAATGACGGACGCGCTTTTACGAATCTTTGCCGGGCAGGTGAATGGAGAGGCGTGGCATTCATCTGCGAAGACAGCGAGGCACCGGCCGAACTTGCCATCGAACGAGAGAGTAGTCGAGTAATCTGCAGCGCCAATCGCTGGAGTTTCCTGCTTGATTTTGATGCTGTTTTAGCGGACCTGAACTTTGTGCTCGATGAAAACACCGCAGTGGTGGTCGATCTGGACAAGACTGCGATAGGAGCGCGCGGGCGAAACGACTCGGTGATTGATCTGATCCGCTTGGATGCGGCCAGAGAAATGGCTCAGAGCTTGACCGGCGATGGATTTGACAGCAGAGGCTTCGAGGAAGCCTACCATCTGTTGAACAGGCCGCGCTTTCATGCCCTCACATCGGATAATCAAGATTATCTGGCATTCATCTGTCTTATGCTGGCGGGCAATTTCATGGATCTGCAAAGCCTGCTGAGCGAATTTGAGGAGGGGCGCCTTCAGAATTTTGCTTCCTTCTTGTCCCGCCTGGAGGAGCACAAAGAAGCACTATCGGCGCAACTGCGTGAGATCCACGAATCGGTCCGGCATGCCCATGCGCTGGGCGACCCGACGCCCTTTAAGTCCTTCCGTCGCATGGAGTACCTCAAGACGGTTGAACGAATGGCTGGTATCGCTGAGAACCAGAGCGTGAGGCATATCCTGGAGAACAGGATCGTGATCACCTCAGAAGTTCTGCATCTCGCAGAGCAATGCAGGGAGCGCGGCGCGCTCCTGTTCGGGTTGTCAGATAAGCCTGATGAAGCCTCGCTGCCAGCTGAAGAGATGCAGGCGCAGGGGTGGCTTCCTGTGCATTTGGTTGAGACGCAGATCGTGGGGAGTTGAAGCATGGCTTACAGTTGCTGGCTCGAATGCATTCGTGGATGCGGAAAGAAGCATTCGATATTCGACGCAGTCTATCGCTGCGAGGATTGCGGCGGCTTGCTGGATGTTCAGCACGATCTGCAGGCTTTGCAGGAAACCAGCCCGCAGGATTGGAAATCTCTATTTGAAAGGCGCACACGCTCGAATGAGTGGCCCTTTGGCAGCGGGGTTTGGGGTAAGAAGGAATGGGTTTGCCCACCGATCAAGAATGAGAATGTCGTTTCGTTTTATGAAGGGCACTCGAACTGCTTCTGGGCAGAACGACTCGGGGTGGAGATAGGGGTTCCTGATCTGTGGGTCAAATTGAGCGGTAACAGCCATACAGGATCCTTTAAAGATCTCGGCATGACCGTTCTGGTTTCTGCTGTTCGGCAGATGCTTGCAGAAGGAGCCGCCGTTCGTGCGGTTGTGTGCGCCTCCACGGGTGACACCTCAGCTGCGCTGGCTGCTTATGCCGCCGCGGCGGGGATTCCGGCTGTCATTCTGCTTCCCTCAGGCAAAGTCTCCACAGCACAACTGGTGCAGCCTATCGCAAATCATGCACATGTCCTGTCGCTCGATACGGATTTCGATGGTTGTATGCGAATTGTACAGGAGCTCAGCAAGGATCCAACGATCTACCTTGCGAATTCGATGAATGCACTGAGGATGGAGGGGCAGAAGACGGTTGGTATCGAGATCGTGCAGCAGTTTGATTGGGAAGTTCCCGATTGGATCATCTTGCCCGTCGGCAACCTGGGAAATGTCAGCGCAATCGCCAAAGGCCTGTTAATGATGAAGTCGCTTGGTTTGATCTCCCGATTGCCGCGCATTGCCTGCGCTCAAGCGGCAAACGCGGATCCCCTGTATCAGAGTTCTCTCCAGGATTTCGAGGCCTATGTCCCGGTTCAGGCCAAGACAACCCTGGCAAGCGCGATCCAGATCGGCGATCCGGTCAGCTACGAGCGAGCCGTTCCCGTACTGGAAGGCTTTGATGGCGTCGTCGAGCGAGCCAGCGAGCAGGAGCTGGCCGATGCGGCCGCGAAAGCAGACCGAACGGGAATGTATGCCTGCCCGCACACCGGGGTTGCATTGGCGGTGCTCTTCAAGCTGGTCGATCGCGGTGAGATAAGTAGTACGGATAGGGTCGTGGTTATATCAACTGCGCATGGGCTCAAGTTTACGGATTTCAAGGTCGGATACCACAACAAGACCCTCGAGGAAGTAACGCCCCGCTATTCCAATCCACCCCACAAACTCGACGCGGACATCACGATCGTCAGCGAGATGATCGACCAACTCGTCGAACATCTATGAAGTCGATGGACTGGTTGGCTCAGGCTCGTTACGTGCTCTACACGAGGGGCGAGGTTGATCGGTGATAAACCAGGTTGTGCCCGGATGCGCGCCGTTAGGAGAGGAAGTATTGGGCCAGGCAAAGGAGTTGACGCTTTATCGCAGAATGCAATTTAGAAGCCTCAATCGGGTTCCGGATTGCATTAAATTGTGGGCATAAAGAACCCAAGCTCATCCAGAGAGCTGCAGTGACCGGCGCATAAATATCTCAGCAAACTGTAGCAGAGCAGCTGGCGTGTGGGACCAAATGCAGCAGTGATTGGCTGGGGTATGGGACGCGGCGATGTCACTATCGTCCATATTCTCCAGCCACCATGGATGATCTCTGTTTTTGCAGTTTCTAAAGCCTCTGAGGACACACAAGTTGGAAGGTAAGAGTGATGAGTGAAGAGAAGCAAGAAGAAGTCGCTAGGTGGGGCGATTCCACCGCAGCAGTACATGCAGGCACGGCGCGCCCTTATTGTCAACATTCGCTGACACTGCCCGTCTATCAGACGGCGACATATACCTTTGAGGATACACAGGACCTCAAGGAGTTCATGGACGCGCGCATGTGGGGCCTTCAAGAGGGGCGCATCGAGTACGGGCGTTACGGCAACCCGACAATTGCGGCTGTGGAATCAAAGCTCGCTGCGCTTGAGCGGGCGGAGGAGGCCATCCTCTTCTCTTCAGGTATGGCGGCAATTACCTCGACGCTGCTCACCATGCTCTCGAGCGGGGACCACCTGATCCTCACCGACGATTGCTACCGGCGGACCCGCCAGTTCTGTCATTCCTACTTGAAGAGGATGAACATCGATGTTTCCATTGTGCCGGCCGGGAATTTCTCCAGCATAGAGAGCGCGGTTTCAGCGAACACCAAGCTCATTCTCTCCGAATTGCCAACCAACCCGTATCTTCGCGTGGTCGATCTGGAAAAACTGGTTGACATCGGTTCCAAAAATGGGATCCGAACTGCAATTGACAGCACGTTCGCCACGCCGATCAACCTGCGCCCATTTGAAATCGGCGTGGATTTCGTATTCCACTCCGCAACCAAGTATCTTGGCGGGCACAACGACTTGCTAGCCGGTGTTTGCGTTGGCTCGGCCTCGCTGCTCGCCATGGTAAGGCAGAATCAGTGGATGATGGGCGCTGTCAGCGACCCGCATACGGCCTATCTCCTCGATCGCGGCCTGAAAACTCTAGCCCTGCGCGTTCGTCATCACAATGCAGCGGCTCAAGCCATCAGCGAATTCCTAAATGATCATCCAAGGGTGGAGCGAGTATGGTACCCAGGCCTCAACACACATCCAGATCATGAGGTCGCGGCGCGGCAGATGAGTGGGTTCGGGGGAGTCGTCAGTTTCGAGATTAGAGGCGATCTGGAAAATGCCGCGCGTTGCATCGATGCCGTTGAGCTGCCGATCATCGCCCCAAGTCTCGGGGGGGCGGAGACGCTCATCGAGCAACCGGCACTGATGTCCTATTTTGAGCTTTCAACAGAGGAACGCATGGAGCTAGGCATAAAAGATAATCTGGTGCGTTTATCCATCGGCCTGGAAGACCCCCAGGATCTCATTGACGACCTTGATCAAGCCTTGAAAGCTCTCTAGCGTTCAACAGCTGTTCGGGCATGGGGACAACTGCACGTGCTCAGAAGGGAGCAGAAATTGTTGCACATTTCGAGGGGTTTATTTGAACAGATCCATTGCCATCTTCAGAGGTGCTACCCCGCCGAGGGGGTCGGCTTCTTGCTTGGGGTCGAAGAGAAGGGTCATCGCTACGTGAGAAGGATCAGGGACGTGCAAAACGAAGCTGAACAGGGAGGGGGGCACGATCGATACGTTGTGCAGCCTGAGACAGCCGCGCATGTCGAGGATGAGGCCAATTCGATGGGTTTGTCCGTTATCGGCGTGTTTCACTCTCATCCTGATCAGGAGCCTTTGCCCTCGGCATTTGATCTTGATCGGGCGCTGCCGTGGTTTTCGTATGTGATTGTCCGCGTTGACAAAGGCGTCGCGACAGGATCCCGCAGCTGGCGGCCGCAAGCCGACCGCAGCTTTCAGTCCGAGGAATTGAAGATCGTTTGAGTTACAGTTTAGAAGGAGAGAATCATCATGGCCCAGCTAATTCTGCCCACGCCGTTCAGGCACTATGCGCAGGGAAAGAAGGTAGTGCAGGTGACTGGAAAAACCATATCGGAAGCCTTGTGGTCCTTTGCCGAGCAACATGCTGAGATCCGGAGACACATCTTTGACGCTAAGAGCGGGGAGCTGCGGCCCTTTGTTAATGTCTTCGTCAATGGCGAGGATGTGCGAAATTTGCAAGGGGGAACGACGCAGATTGAAGAAGGGGATGAGCTGCGCATCATTCCGAACATTGCCGGAGGCAGGCCCGCGCGTTAGGTTTCACCGCTTAACGCTCAAGATCACATCGGTGAATACCTATTGACATTTGAGATAAGTATGCTAATGTATGGCCTAATAAGAGCAACTGCGATCTATCGCATTGAGGAACACATGAGAGCAACCCGCCAGATTCTTGGAATTATTTTTCTCGTCCTTATTGGGCGAAATTCCGGGATTCTGGCTGGATCTGGATAGCCAAGGCTTAGTAGAGCTTAGCGAACCAAGGGCACCTTCCAGCTGAGGGTGCCTTTTTTATTTGGCAATTTGGGCAGAGAACAACAGGAAACAACCACGACTATGATTGACTCCATCATTTTACTTATTAGTGTTTTTATCGGATTGCTGCTCATTCTTGAGCAGCGAAGACGCCTGGTTGGGCTGGTCTTGATCCGGAACAGAAAGGGGGAGAGCTACTGAAGGACGCCGGAGAAGCACTTACAAGAGCCACCTCAGCCTTGAGGTGGCTCTTTTCGTTTCGTTAGAAAGGAGAGACTGATATGGCACGCGAAAACAGAAACACAGAGAAAGCCGAGGATAGATGGACCAGCTCCCAGGGTCCATGGGCGAACGCATGGTGCGCGACATCCAAAAATGAGGTTGGGGACCGTCCAACTGCGATCCCTGATGGTCATGCCAAACGCAATGAGGAGACCTCAGATCTTGAAGATGTCGACCCCAAGCGCTGAACTCGAGCTGTTGAATAGAGGGGGCATTAGCAAGGGAGCGAAACTTATGAATAAGTTCGATGCAGGAAAAGTGATGTCCAAGCACGACCACTCTGCGTCTCCCGGTCCGGGGGCAATGAGGGAAGGTACAGAGCAGCATGCCCAATCAAGCGATTTCTCGATCAAGGGTGAGCGCCTCCCATCCGGTTCCGAGAACATGGATGACTGCGCGGATGCGCTCATGCGCTGTTACAACCGCTAGCCATGCGCTCAAATCAGATCAAGCTCGGCGTTGACCGAGCGCCCCATCGGGCTTTACTGCGGGCAGTCGGCGTTCGCAACGAGGATCTGGGCAAACCGTTCGTCGCAGTTGTCAATTCCCATGTAGATATCGTTCCCGGGCATGCCCACCTGCAGGAATTCGGCCGGCTTATCAAGAAGGCTGTGCGCAGAGCTGGCGCGGTTCCATTCGAGTTCAACACGATCGCGGTGGATGACGGGATCGCCATGGGGCATGAAGGCATGAAATTCTCGCTTCCGAGCAGAGAGTTGATTGCCGACAGCGTCGAAACCATGATCCAGGGACATGCCTTCGACGGCATGATCTGCGTTCCCAACTGCGACAAGATCGTGCCGGGCATGCTCATGGCTGCGATGCGCCTGGATATTCCGACAATATTTGTCAGCGGAGGCCCAATGCCCGCGGGTGAAATGCCAGATGGACGCCGCGTCGATCTGGTCAGTGTTTTTGAGGGAGTGGGTGCTCGCAAAGCCGGCTTGATTGACGAGGCTGAACTGCAATTACTTGAAGAGTTGGCTTGCCCTTCATGTGGATCATGCAGCGGCCTTTTTACAGCCAACAGCATGAATTGCCTGTGCGAAGTGCTCGGGCTGGCATTGCCATACAACGGCACGGCGCTGGCCGGAAGCCAGGAGCGAGAGAAACTCGCCAACCAGGCCGCAGAGAGACTGGTGGCGCTCATCGATGAGGAACTCACACCCAGAAAAATCGTGAGTTCTGAAGCCATACTTGATGCCTTTTGCCTGGATATGGCGATGGGAGGCAGCACGAACACAGTTTTGCATCTGCTAGCCATCGCGAATGAGGCCGGTATTGATTTTGAACTTGAAGAAATCAACGCGGTTGCAAAGCAGGTGCCTCAAATCTGCAAGCTCAGCCCCGCCTCGAATTGGCACATGCAGGATCTGCATCAAGCCGGCGGCGTCCCGGCTCTGTTGAAGGAGTTGACCAAGCAAAGCGCACTGCTGCACACGGATCGTCCAACCGTCACAGGGCGTACGCTCGAACAAGATCTGAGCGAGGTGGAAGTGAAAGACCGCAGGGTCATTCGAGAGATAGGTCAGCCACACTCTCCGGATGGAGGGCTGGCGATCTTATTCGGCAATCTCGCCCCTCAGGGAGCAGTCCTGAAGGTCGGCGCGATGGAGGCGGCCATGCGCCATCACTTGGGGCCCGCGCGCGTATATGAGAGTCAGGCAGAGGCGATGAGCGGCATCATGGCGGGGGAAGTGCAGGCAGGCGAGGTCGTAGTAATTCGCTATGAAGGTCCGGCAGGTGGTCCGGGGATGCAAGAGATGCTGAGCCCGACCAGCGCGCTGGTGGGCATGGGGTTGGGAGATCGCGTGGCTTTGATCACGGATGGTCGCTTCTCCGGTGGCACGCGTGGAGCGTGTATTGGGCATGTCAGCCCCGAGGCTGCTGCAGGAGGGCCGATCGCTGTCGTGCGAGATGGCGACATGATCGAGATTGATATTGACCGCCATGTGCTCAATCTGCACGTCGATCCGCAGGAGGTGCAGAGGCGGCTGGCGGTATTGGAGCCGCATATTCCACAAACAACTAGCCGCTGGCTGAGGAGATATGCAAGCCTGGTAGGAAGCGCCTCCAAGGGTGCTGTTCTTATGGAACCGCAGGGTATTCGTCGATGGCAGGGTTGATCGCACTTTGGGAAGTATTCAGATAGAAGGAGGAGATCGTCATGCGAATTACAGGGGCCAGGATCCTTTGGGAAACACTTGTCCAGGAGGGCGTCGATACCGTATTCGGTTATCCGGGAGGCGCCATTCTTCCAGTCTATGATGCCATGCTGGATTATCCCATTCACCACGTTCTTGTGAGACACGAACAGGGTGCCGCGCACATGGCGGATGGCTACGCGCGCGCTTCTGGAAGACTTGGTGTCGCCATCGCCACATCCGGTCCGGGAGCTACGAATCTAGTGACGGGCATCGCAACGGCCATGATGGACTCATCTCCCATCCTTTGCATTACCGGCCAAGTTTCCTCCGATGCGATCGGCAGTGATGCCTTCCAGGAGACGGATGTCACCGGGGTCACGCTCCCGATCACCAAGCACAACTACCTTGTTTCAAGCGCCGAGGAGATCGCCCCCACGATTAGGGAAGCATGCTATATCGCCCGCTCAGGACGTCCCGGTCCGGTGCTGGTGGATATCTCCAAGGATGCGCAGATCGAATTTGCAGAGTATGAACGCGATCGCTCGGAGGTGCGCCTGTCGGGATACCGCCCGGATCTGCGCCCGAGCACAGATGAATTCCGGAGCGCGGCTCAAATGATCGAAGATGCAGAAAGGCCAGTCATCTTAGCCGGACAGGGTGTGCTGAAATCGAATGCCATGCAGGAGCTTGCCGAGTTCGTCAATAAGACCAATATTCCCGTGGCGATGACGCTGCTCGGGATCGGATGTTTCCCGGCCAGCCACCCGATGAACCTGGGCATGATGGGTATGCACGGTGAGGCCTGGGTAAATCAAGCCATCCAGGAGTCTGATTTGCTGCTTGCCTTTGGCATGCGCTTTGACGATCGTGTGACGGGCAATCTGGCCAGCTATGCACCAAACGCGAAGAAGATTCATATCGATATCGATCCTTCCGAAATAAACAAAGTCGTCAGGGCGGATGTCGCCATCGTGGGAGATTTGAGAGAGACCTTACGGGAAGTTAATCCGCTTTTGCAGGAACAGAGCCACAGCACATGGTTGGAACATATTGATGTATTGAAGCAGGAATCCGGGATTAGGGATGTGCAGAACCTCCCCGGAAATGGACGCCTGTTGGCCGCGCATGTCATCCACGACCTCTGGCAGCTTACGCAAGGCCAGGCCTTTGTAGTCACAGACGTCGGACAGCATCAGATGTGGGCGGCGCAGTATTACAGGCATGATCGGCCGTGGACGCTTGCCACCTCCGGTGGCCTGGGGACTATGGGCTTTGCCCTGCCGGCTGCGATAGGGGCTCGTTTCGCCCGTCCCGATGAAGAGATCTGGGTGATCGTCGGCGATGGCGGCTTTCAAATGACCCAGGCCGAGTTGGCCACCTGCCGGCAGGAAAACATAAAGCTCAACATTGCCCTTATCAACAATTCGTTCCTGGGCATGGTGCGCCAGTGGCAGGAATTTTTCTACGATGAGCGCTACGCCGCAACCCCAATGGTCAATCCAGATTTCGTCAAGTTGGCAGAGGCGCACGGCCTCACAGGGCTGCGTGTGGAACGGCGTAACCAGGTTGAATCGGCAGTGCAGCGCGCTCGGAATACAGAGGACACCGTGCTTATCGAATTCCGCGTGGCGCAGGATGAGGCTGTCTACCCGATGGTCCCCTCCGGTGCAGATCTCCAGGCGATGATCCGACGACCGATGAATGAGGTTAAAGCAAGGGCGCCAAGGAGCAAATCCCGTGTTGAATAAAGCTACTCAATTAGAGCAGGCGGAGCGCGAGAGGGTTTTCGTGACGTACGTCGAGGACAAGCCTGGCGTACTTAACCGGGTAGCGTCGCTATTCCGCCGGAGAAACTTCAATATCGAATCGCTTACCGTGGGACACACGGAGGAAGAGGGTGTTTCTCGCATGACAATCGTCACGAATGTCAGCGAGAGCGTCGCTCGGCGTATCGAAGCTAATCTCTACAAACTTGTCAACGTGCTGCGCGTGGAGGAACTCACCGATAAGCCCAAGGTCTTCCGTGATATGGCGCTGATCAAGGTGCAAGCCCAGAAGGAGGCACGCGTCGAAGTGCTCCAAATCTGTGATGTGTTCCGAGCACGCGTAGTGGATGTCGCTCCGGAGGCTCTCATCGTTGAGATCACCGGCGAGAATGGAAAAATCGAAGGCCTTCTCGAGCTGCTGCGCCCTTATGGCGTGCTGGAAACCGTGCGCACGGGTCATGTGGCGATGCGGCGCGGGTATGGCATTGGAAGCAGACCGACTTAGATTAATCGAGATTCCTGACGAGATCACCCATAGCTGACAGAAGGGAAATCCAACAGTGGCTAAGATCTACTATCAAGACGATGCAAATATCGCAACCATTCAAGAGCGAAAGGTCGCCGTCATCGGTTACGGATCGCAGGGGCACGCGCATGCGCTCAACCTGAGGGATAGCGGCGTTGATGTTGTCGTGGGCCTGCGCGAGGAAAGCAAAAGCCGTGAGCGCGCTCGGGGAAAGGGGCTGACTGTCCTCGAGACGGGCGAAGCAGCGCGATGGGGAGATGTGATCGTCATGCTGGCACCCGATACGGCTCAGCCGGGCATCTACCGTGAAAGCATCGTACCCAATCTGAAGGCTGGAAAGATGCTCATGTTCGGGCACGGATTCAATATCCGCTTCGGCACAATCGAACCTCCAGATGACATCGATGTGACCATGGTGGCGCCCAAGGCGCCGGGCCACCGCGTCAGAGAGATTTTTCAAGCGGGTGGAGGCACGCCGTGCTTGCTGGCCATCCATCAGGATGCGACCGGAAAGGCGCACGAGACCACGCTTTCCTACGCCAAAGCCCTGGGGTCGCTGCGGGCAGCCGCTATCGAGACGACTTTTACTGAGGAAACGGAAACGGACCTTTTCGGTGAGCAAGCAGTGCTCTGCGGAGGCGTGAGCGCGCTTGTCAAAGCAGCCTTTGAGGTGCTGGTGAAGGCAGGCTACCAGCCGGAAGTTGCGTATTTCGAGTGCATGCATGAACTCAAGCTCATCGTCGATCTCATGTATCGTGGTGGTTTGAGCTATATGCGTTATTCGGTAAGCGATACCGCCGAGCATGGCGATTACACGGCCGGCACGCGCATCATCAACGAAGAGACGGTCGGGGAAATGCGCGTGCTGCTGGATGCGATCCGCGATGGAAGCTACGCAAAAGCCTGGATTGAAGAGAATGAGAGGGGTCGCCCTTGGTTTGACCAGCAGCGTCTGAGAGAACGAAACCACCCGCTTGAAAAGGTCGGTGCAGATCTGCGCGCCATGATGCCATTCTTGAATCCGGTCGAGGTTTCTTCTTTTGATGAGTAAAGATGTGGAATCGTTGCGGGAGCAACACGCCCGGGAGTACATCTACGTTTTCGATACGACGCTGCGCGATGGCGAGCAGTCACCTGGAGCAACCATGAGTGCCTCCGAAAAGCTCGATGTTGCCAGGGCGCTCGCGAAGCTGGGCGTGGATATTATCGAGGCGGGTTTTCCGGCTGCTTCTCCCGATGATCTGAAGGCCGTGCAGCGCATCTCTCGACAGGTAGGCAATCAAGCTGGTCTGCACGACAAACCGCCGGTCATCTGCGCTCTGGCGCGTGCTTCGGAAGGGGATATCGATAAAGCCTGGCGGGCCGTTGAGCCAGCCGCGCGCCCTCGTCTGCATACCTTCCTGGCCACCTCTGAAATTCACATGAAGCATAAGCTGCGTATGAAGCCTGAGGAAGTGCTTGACCGCGTCAAGCGCAGCGTGAGCTATGCGCGTCGGTATTGTTCCGACGTCGAGTTCAGCCCCGAGGACGCCGGACGAAGCGATCCAGAATTCCTGTACGTTGTTCTGGCAAAGGCGATCGAAGCAGGGGCGACGATTTTGAACATCCCCGATACGGTCGGCTATACAACACCCGAGGAATTTGGCGCACTGATCGAAGGGATCTTCGTCAATGTGCCGGGCATAGAGGATGTGCTCGTTTCAGTGCATTGTCACGATGACCTGGGTTTGGCTACGGCCAATACCCTGGCCGGCATACGCGCAGGGGCGCGCCAGGTGGAGGTCACCGTCAACGGGGTCGGCGAGCGTGCCGGTAACACCTGCCTCGAAGAGATCGTCATGGCGCTTTCCACGCGTCGAGATTCGTTCAACCTCTATACGGGCATTGATTCCACTCAAATCACACGTACCAGCAAACTGGTGGCGAATTACACGGGGTTCGTGGTGCCTCCCAATAAGTCAATCGTGGGCGCGAACGCATTCGCACATGAGGCCGGCATCCATCAAGATGGCGTCCTCAAACGGCAGGATACCTATGAAATCATGCGCCCCGAGATGGTGGGCTTGACAAGCAGCCGGTTGGTGCTTGGTAAGCATTCCGGACGGCATGCCTTTCGCGTGAGGTTAGAGCAAATCGGATACAGCCTGACGGATGATGAGTTGAACAAGGCTTTTCGACGATTTAAAGCGCTCGCCGAGAAGAAAAAGGGTGTCACGGACGCGGACCTGGAAGCCCTCGTGGCGGATGAAATCTACCAGCCGGAGAATATCTACGCGCTGGAAGGTTTACAGGTTACCTGTGGAACGATGGGCATGCCCACCGCGACGGTGCGCTTGCTCGGCCCGCAGGAGGGTCTCCATGTGCAGGCAGCCGTTGGTACCGGTCCGGTCGATGCAGTTTATAAAGCGATCGACGAAATCGTGGGCACAAAGGTCCAGCTGCAAGAATTCTTTGTGCATGCGGTTACGGAGGGGATCGATGCCCAGGGCGAGGTGACGGTGCGCGTAAAGTCGTTAACCCCTGCTGACGCTTCCGGCGGATCGAGTAGTACGGAAGCTTATCGCACCTTTGGCGGCTATGGAGCGGATACGGATATCGTCGTGGCAAGCGCGAAGGCTTACCTGTCCGCCATCAACAAGCTCTTGGTTTCGCGGACGCAATCAGCTTCCTGTCGCACGGCAGCGCGCAGGCTGCTCCAGCGGGAGGCGAGCTGAGCGCATGTCTTCGCCGAAAACGCTATTCGAAAAAGTTTGGGAAGATCATATCGTCCTGCAGGAAACAGGGTCGCCGGCAATTCTCTACGTCGATCTGCATCTCGTCCACGAGGTAACCTCACCGCAGGCCTTTGCTGGATTGGAGCAGAAGGGGCTCTCCGTGAGTCGTCCGGAGCGCACCGTGGCGACGATGGACCATTCCACTCCAACCCTTCCCGGGTCTCTCGCCGAACTAGATGGGGCCGGAGCGGCGCAGCTGAGGCGGCTGGAGCAAAACTGCGCCCGGCACGGCATCCCTTTATACCCGTGGGGCGATGCGCAGCAAGGTATCGTGCATGTTATTGGGCCGGAGCTCGGCCTCACCCAGCCCGGCATGACGATCGTGTGCGGAGACAGTCACACTTCAACTCACGGGGCTTTCGGTGCGCTCGCTTTTGGGATCGGCACCAGCGAGGTTGAACACGTCTTGGCGACGCAATCGCTGCTCCAGCACCGCCCGAAGACCTTTGAGATCTCCATCGATGGCCGCTTGCCCTTCGGGGTAACTGCAAAGGATCTCATCCTGGCATTGATCGCTGAAATGGGGATCGATGCCGGGACTGGGCATGTCTTTGAGTACCGCGGGGAAGCCATACGTGCTCTCGACATGGAGGCGCGCATGACCGTGTGCAATATGTCCATCGAAGCCGGCGCGCGGGCGGGTATGATCGCGCCAGATGAGACGACCTTCGAATACCTCGCTGGTCGGCGATTTGCCCCGAAGGGCAGAGATTGGGATCGAGCACTCGAACGCTGGCGCGATCTGCCAAGTGATGCGGGTGCGAATTTTGATCGGCGCTTCACCCTGGATGCCTCGCGCCTCTCGCCGATGATCACCTATGGGACCAATCCGGGGATGGGCATCGCTATCGATGGCGTCGTGCCAGAGCCAGAGAGCCTGCCTGCGAGCGAAGAACGCCAGGCGCTTCAGAAGGCGCTGGAGTATATGCAGTTGGAACCAGGGCAGCCTCTGGAAGGCCAGCCAATCGATGTTGTTTTTATCGGGTCGTGTACAAATGCCCGTCTCTCCGATCTTCGCCTGGCCGCCGAGCTATTGGAGGGAGAACGCATCGCCGAAGGCATACGCATGCTCGTGGTGCCAGGGTCGGAGAGCGTCCGCAATCGGGCTGAAGCCGAGGGGCTGGATACGGTCTTTCTCGCAGCGGGAGCGGAATGGAGGCGCGCCGGCTGCTCGATGTGCCTGGCGATGAACGGCGACCGGCTCGGGCGTGGGGAATATGCCGTGAGCACGACCAATCGCAATTTTCAAGGGCGGCAGGGACCGGGCGGGCGCACGTTTCTCGCTTCTCCGCTGACGGCGGCGGCGAGCGCCATCTCCGGAAAAATCAGTGATCCGCGCCCGCTGTTGGCTCGCAGGAGGGCGCGATGAAAAGGGTGCAGTTCAACCGCCTGACATCGCATGTGGCGCCCTTGCTCATGGATGATGTAGATACGGACCAAATTATCCCGGCGCGATACCTCAAAGTGACGGACAAACAGGGATTGGGTGAGGGGCTCTTCGCCGAATGGCGCTACGACCGTCAAGGAAATACTGACCCGGAGTTTGCGTTGAACCTCTCGCAGGCGCAGGGTGCAGAGATCTTGCTTGTCGGACGCAATTTTGGTTGCGGATCATCACGCGAACACGCAGTGTGGGCGTTGCTCGCCAAGGGTATCCGAGTTGTGATCGCCCAGAGCTTCGCGGATATCTTTCGAGGCAACGCGCTGAAGAATGGTCTGCTGGTTGTTCAGATCGGGCAGAGTGTCCACGCGAAATTGGCCGAAATGGTTGTGGCAGCTCCGAGTACAGAGGTGACCGTCGATCTAGCAAGTCAGGAACTGCTGATTCCCGATCTCGGGGGCGTGCAATTTGCCATCGACGAGTTTTCAAAACGCTGCCTGATAGAAGGGCTCGATAGCCTGGGTTATCTGCTGAGCGCGGAGACGCATATTCGAAAGTATGAGGCAAGTCATGAGTGAGCTTGCGCGACCGAAAATAGAAATCTATGACACGACGCTGCGCGATGGCACCCAGCGGGAAGGGATATCGCTTTCTTGTGATGACAAGCTGCGCATCGCTCAACGATTAGATAGCCTGGGGATTGACTTGATTGAAGGGGGATGGCCGGGCTCGAACCCCAAGGATGCCGAATTCTTTGAGCGGGCGCGTGCCCTCGAATGGAAGCATGCACTGATTGTGGCTTTTGGAGCGACTCGCCGCGCAGATATTACGCCGGAGGAGGATGGCAATCTGAATGCTCTCCTTCAGGCGGATACGCATGTGTGCACCGTTGTAGGAAAGACCTGGACATTGCACGTCAGCGAGATTTTGCGCACCACGCTCGATGAAAATTTGCGCATGATTGAGGAAAGCATGGCTTACTTGCACGAACACGGACGGCGAGTGATCTACGACGCCGAGCACTTTTTCGATGGCTATCAATCAGATGCACAGTACGCGCTGGAGACACTTAATGCCGCCGTCCGCGGGGGAGCTGACACCGTCGTGCTGTGCGACACGAATGGGGGCGCGATGCCCTGGCAGCTTGAATCGATCGTCGAGAAGGTTGAGAGTGCGCTGCGTGGCAAGGCCGCCCTGGGGATCCATACACACGACGATGGCGGCTGTGCCGTTGCCAATACCCTGGCGGCCGTCCGGGTGGGCGCCGTGCATGTACAGGGGACGATCAATGGATACGGTGAGCGCTGCGGCAACGCGAATTTGTGCTCGATCTTGCCTGACCTGGAACTCAAGATGGGGTTGAAGAGCCTGCCTGAGGGGAAACTCTCCCAGCTAGCGGATGTTTCCCGCTTTGTCGCCGAAGTGGCGAATTTGGCGCCAGATGAGCACATGGCTTATGTCGGGCGCAGCGCCTTTGCGCACAAGGGCGGAATCCATGTGGCAGCAATGCGCCGGAACTCGCATTCATATCAGCACATCAAACCCGAACTGGTCGGAAATGAAATGCGTGTCGTGGTCAGCGAGCTATCCGGTCGCGGCAATCTGCTGAGCAAGGCCGAGGAAATAGGCATGAACCTCAACAGCCGCAAGGATATCAGCGCAGTCTTGAATCAAATCAAGGAGCTCGAGGCGCGTGGATTTTCCTTCGAGGCCGCCGAGGCTTCCGTCGCCGTGATGTTCAAGCGATTGGAGCCTGATTACGTTCCACCCTTCCGCTTGATGGATTACGCCGTGATCGTTGAGCATCGCGAGGGGCGCGGCATGGTCGCGGAGGCAACCGTCAAACTCGACGTTCGCGGCGAAATTCTACACACGGCTGGCGAGGGAAACGGGCCTGTGAACGCACTGGATGCGGCCATGCGCAAGGCGCTCACGCCGGTGTATGAAGAAATCGAGACATTCGAGCTGGCGGATTACAAGGTGCGTATACTGAACGGGGAGAAGGGTACGGCCGCGACCACGCGTGTGCTCGTCGACACGCGCAGCGACAAAATGCGATGGGGCACCGTTGGTGCGTCCACCAATATCATCGAGGCCTCCTGGGATGCGCTCGTCGACAGTTTGGAGTACGGACTGGCCTTTGCAAACCTACAAGACAGCAGTGCTGTCCTGGTGAGCTGAGATGCTGAGCGAGAGGGTAAATGGAGGGCTTTCATGCAGGCGTTGATCACGTTGCTGCCGGGAGATGGCATCGGACCGGAAGTGATATCCGAGGCTCACGCTGTGCTGCAAACGGTCGCACAGATTTTTCAACATGATTTCTTATTCGCCGAACACGCCATCGGCGGGAGCGCCATCGACGCCCATAAGAACCCTCTTCCGGATGAGACGCTGCAAGCGTGCCTGGCTTCAGACGCCGTGCTTCTCGGGGCTGTGGGCGGACCAGCCTGGGATGACCCCCGGGCAGCCTTGCGTCCCGAGCAAGGATTGTTGAGGCTGCGCAAGGAGATGCAGGTCTTTGCAAACCTCAGACCCATTCACGTCTATCCCGGCTTAAGGCACGCCTCGCCCCTGCGCGAGGAGCGCCTCGAGAAGGTCGATATCCTCATCGTGCGCGAGCTCACCGGAGGCCTGTATTTCGGAACGCCGCGACTGCAAGAGAGGATCGATGGTGAGAGAAGGGCCGTGGATACGCTCGAGTATTCGGAGTCCGAGATCAGGCGGGTCGTGTCACTCGCGCTGCGCCTCGCTCAAGAGCGTCGCAAGCACGTCACCTCTGTGGACAAAGCGAATGTGCTCGAGACCTCACGCTTATGGCGTCAAGTCGCAGCAGAGGTGGCCCGGGATTTTCCGGAGGTGAGGCTCGAAAATCAGCTGGTCGACTCGGCCGCCATGCGGCTGATAGTGGCGCCGGGAGAGTTCGATGTGCTCGTCACCGAGAACATGTTCGGAGACATTCTCAGCGACGCGGCCTCCACGCTCAGCGGATCGTTGGGCTTGCTGCCAAGCGCCGCGCTTGGAGAGGGGAAGCGAGGGCTTTATGAACCGGTGCACGGTTCGGCGCCGGATATCGCCGGCGAAGGCATCGCCAATCCGATTGGCGCCGTGCTCAGCGGAGCCATGCTGCTCAGACACTCGCTAGCACTGGAAGAAGCCGCGCTCGCAGTCGAGAGGGCGGTATCCATGACCCTGGAGGCGAATATTCTGACCCCCGATCTCGGTGGGGAGGCGAGCACGCGCGAGGTGGGGGAGCGCATTCGCAGTTTCTTAGAGCGCACAGTGCTGCCTGAGGGGCAGACAAAGGAGAATGCATGAGTATCAGGTCAGATTTCATTTGGATGCAGGGTGAATTGATCCCGTTCGAGGAAGCACAGATTCATTTTCTTACCCCCGCGCTTCATTATGGGACGGGTGCCTTCGAGGGTATTCGCTGCTATGCGACGAATCAGGGACCGGCCGTGTTTCGTCACCGCGAACATCTACAAAGATTGCTCAATTCCGTACATATCTTAGGCATAACAGCGTTCCCTTATTCTCTTGAGGAACTTCGCAAGGCTGTGTTTCTGACAATTCGGGCAAACAAATTTGAGCAGTGCTATATTCGTCCGCTGGTTTATGCTGGATCAGGGCCATTGGGGTTAGATCTGGACCAGACGGAACCTCGCGTTGGAATTGCCGTTTGGGAATGGGGAACGTATCTCGGCCGTGAGGCGCTTGAGCGCGGGGTGCGAATGACCATCTCCTCCTTCACGCGCCTGCATCCAAACGCACAGATGACCAAAGCGAAGATCTCAGGAAATTATGCCAATTCGGTGATGGCCAAAACGCAGGCTACACGTCTTGGGTTTGACGAGGCGATCATGCTGGATCCGGAAGGGTACGTCGGTGAGTGCACCGGGGAGAATCTTTTCGTGGTTCGCGATGGTGTTATTTATACTCCTCCAAGAGCATCCATTCTTGAAGGGGTGACGCGTGACGCGCTCATCGCTCTGGCCGGCGATCTTGGTTATGCCGTGGTTGAGGCACGCATCTCGCGTGATCAGCTCTATGTTGCTGATGAAATCTTTGTATCAGGCACGGCCGCTGAGTGTGTCGCCGTAAGGGAGGTGGATTTTCGAAGTATTGGCAATGGAGGCATGGGACCCATTACACGTCGTCTGCAACAAGCCTTCGTCGACGTGGTTCACGGTTTGAACGGGCGCTCCGATGCGTGGCTCGATTATGTCCCTGCCATGGAAACCATAGAGCTGGTAGGCCAGGTCCAGTGATGCGTCGAACGGTCGCGTTTCAGGGCGAACCAGGGGCTTACAGCGAGATAGCCCTGCATGCTATGTATGGACCCGACTGCGAGATTCTTCCATGCCTTTCCTTTCTCGATGTGTTCCAGGCCATCGAGAACGCACGCGCGGACTGTGGCGTGATTCCCATTGAGAATTCGCTTGCCGGAAGTGTGCATCGAAACTACGACCTACTGTTGCGATCGAACCTTCACATTGTAGGCGAATATCACCTGCGCGTGCGCCACTGCTTGCTGACTCTGCCGGGAGTTAGCCTGGAATCCGTGAGACAGGTTTGGTCACACCCACAAGCCCTGGCGCAATGTGGGGAATGGCTTGAGAGACTTAATGGCATCGAGAGAGTCCCCAAGGCAGATACTGCTGGAAGCGCCCGAATGATCGCAGCTGGAGGACATCGGGATGTGGCAGCCATTGCCTCTCGTATGGCAGCGGAGAGATACGGTATGCAAATTCAGGCAGAGGGGATTGAGGATGACCGCGCAAACTACACACGCTTCCTGGCTTTGTCCCCGGAGCCGGTGCACAAACAGGGTGAAGTGAAGATCTCCATCGTTTTCAGTCTCGAGAATAAACCTGGCGCGCTCTTTCAAGCGCTAAAAGTCTTTGCCGAGAGGAATATAGATCTCACGAAGATCGAATCGCGTCCCATTCAGGGCAAGCCCTGGGAGTATATGTTTTATCTGGATTTCGTATCTGACGGGATAGAAGGCCAGGTTCCAAGTGCGTTGGAGCGATTAGGATCAAGGGCGACTACCCTCAGGCACCTGGGCACCTATCAGCGCCATTTCTGGCATCATCAGCGATGAAGTGCAGAGTTCCCCAAATTATTCGCGTAGACATAGCGACGGGCTATGGTGTGTGGATAGGGGTGGGCGTGCGCAGCTTGGTGTCAAGGCAATTCAGGAAATTGACGGCCTGGTGACCAGGTCGAAGTCCTTTGGCCTACGGCCTCAGTTTTCCAGCTTTCATTATCGAGGTCTCTGGATTCTCGATGATCTCCTTCTCGCAATTAAATCCGTTCTTGATCGCTTCTTCTGCGGTTGTGGCGCGTTGATACAAGAGCGAAAATGCTTCATGATCTTCCCGGTACTCTTTCCAAAGCTAAAAGAACCAGGATCTTCCAATATCCAGTGCATCCTGAACTTCGTCTCGGGTCATGAGCGCCTGCTCGTAGGTTTGCAACAAAAATGCAATTTGCTCGTCGGAAAATCGCTTGTGCAACTGTGTCATGGCTCCCTCCTTAGTGCGTGAGGGAACCTGTTATGGGAGTCCAGCTTTCGAATGAAAAGAGTCCACTTTTCAATTTCAAATGACAAAATACCAACACAAAATACCAAATTCTCTTGACAATATATCTAGAATCTCCTATGCTGGAGCGAACATGAAGCTTAGCTTGTTTTATTCCCCGCGTGCTCGTCGTATCTCCAGACCAGAGGTCTGGGATTTGGGGTTGCCTGATTAGCTAGGTGTTCAGTTACGTTTACCCCCGCCAGACCTCGTAAGATGGTCTGGCGATTTTTTGTTAAAAAGGAGGCTCAGTTGGTAGCTGCAGGAGTTGTTGGTTCGACAGGCTATACGGGTGTGGAATTAATTCGCATTCTGACCGAACACCCTGAAGTTGAATTAGGCTTTGCCGTTTCAAAAACACATGCCGGAAAAACGTTGGAAAATGTCGTGCCGGGAGGGACGGCCGTCCAGCTGGTGAATTATGAAGCCGCGCTCTTGGATAGGATCGATGTGTTGTTTCTCTGCCTTCCGCATGGAAGATCTGCGCCACTTGTAGAGCAGGCGTACTCGCGGGAGGTGCGGGTGATCGACCTGAGCGCAGATTTCCGGCTGCAGCACGCTGACCTGTACCCACAATGGTATGGGCACGAACACACTCACCTCGGCCTGCTTGGAGAAGCGGTTTACGGTTTGCCAGAAGTCTTCAGACCCAAATTGAAAGCTGCCCGGCTCGTCGCGAATCCGGGCTGCTATCCAACCAGTGTTCTGCTGGCTCTCTACCCACTTTTCAGGTCCGGTCTAGCCTGCTCCCGGGTCATCATCGATGCAAAGTCAGGTGTCTCGGGAGCCGGAAGGACACCAACGGCAACGACCCATTTCGTTGAGGTGTCAAATAATCTCAAGCCCTACCAGGTTGGTGCCGTTCATCGGCATGTACCTGAGATGGAACAGTTCCTCCGTGAATGGCGGGGCGAACCAGTCTCCGTTGTGTTTTCACCCCACCTGTTGCCCACGTCGCGCGGGCTGCTATCCACGATTTACGTATCACAAGACGAAGGTTGGGATGATTCGGATGTGGAGCAAGCTTACTCAGAATGCTATCGTGCTGAGCCGTTCATTAATCTGCTGGGTACAGATGAAATGGCGAGCCTCGCCCATGTCAACCATACGAATAGTTGTGCGATCGGGTGGACGAGGGCGGGGGAGACGCTGGTCATCACCTCAGCGATAGATAACCTGATCAAGGGCGCCTCGGGTCAGGCCGTTCAGAATATGAATGTGATCTTTGGCTTCGATGAAACCACAGGGCTGCGTATCTAAGAGAGGCTTAAATGATTGTTATCAAGGTCAGCGGCCATGTACTACAAGACTCAAGATTGCGGATCGAGTTCGCAGAGTGGGTGAGCCATCTGGCTCAAACGGTCGTCGTCGTGCACGGAGGAGGCAGCGAACTCGACGATATCCAACAAAAGCTCGGGATCCCTATCCAGAAGAGAGACGGTTTACGGATAACAGACGAACCAACGCTGGATGCAGCTCTCATGGTCCTATCCGGTTTGACGAATAAGCGTCTGGTTTCATCGTTAATCACGGCCGGCGTAGATGCGATTGGCTTGAGCGGAGTGGACGCAGCACTCATTAGGGTGAAGAAGATCGAAGACCCGAACACAGATTATGGCTTTGTTGGAGTGGTCGATCACATCCGTGGGGAACTTCTGGACGACTTGATCAAGAAGCGTCTCAGTCTAGTGATTTCCCCTTTGGCCATCGGCTCGGATGGCCAGATATTTAATGTCAACGCCGATCAGGTCGCCAGTGCGGTCGCCGCCAGGCTGCATGCTGAGCAGTTGATCTTTTTGTCTGATGTTTCCGGTGTCCATGTCGACGGTGAACTTCTCGGGCGGTTGTGTTCTTCTCAGATTGAGAGCTACATCCAGGAGCGGAAAATCACCGACGGCATGATCCCGAAGGTACTTTCGGGTTTGAAGGCGTTGGATCAAGGGGTAGCCATGGTGCGAATCGCGAACATGAAATCCGTCCGTTCGAGTGGGGGTACACAACTCTTCCGTCACAACCCAATTTAAACAAGAAAGTGAGAGGCCAATGGATCTGAAACAAGCTCAGGAGCTCGAGGGACGGTTTATGGTCCAGACCTATGGGCGCCATGATGTTTTATTCGTCCGGGGACATGGTGTGCGTTTGTTCGATCATGAAGGAAATGAATACCTGGATATGGCTGCAGGGATCGCGGTGAACGCACTGGGCCACTCGGATCCGGACATGATCCGGACAATCCGCGACCAGGCCTGGAACCTGGTGCACGTCAGTAATTTCTTCTATACAAGACCGCAGATCGAACTGGCAGAAGCACTCGTGAAGTGCTCTTTTGCAGATCGAGTTTTTTTCACCAACTCGGGTTCCGAAGCGAACGAAACTGCTCTCAAATTTGCACGTAAATGGGCACGGCGGACGCACGGAGCGGACAAGAATCAGGTTGTCGCCTTCACGGGGGCATTTCACGGACGGAGCATGGGGGCACTCTCGCTGACGCATAAACAAGACTATCGAGATCCGTTTCAGCCACTGCTGACAGGTGTTCATTTTGCCGAATTCAATGATGAAGAATCTGCTTCGGAAAAGATTACTGACGAGACCTGCGCTGTGTTTGTCGAACCGGTCCAAGGGGAGGGCGGCGTCGTTCCAGCGACTTCTCTATTCATACAGCGGCTAAGGCAGTTGTGCGATCGGCACAACGCGTTGCTCGTATTCGATGAAGTTCAATGCGGTTTGGGGCGTACGGGAAGCCTCTGGGCACATGAACCTTATGGCATCGCTCCAGACATCATGACGCTGGCAAAACCTCTTGCTGGAGGGCTTCCTATCGGGGTGACCCTGGTGAGAGAAGAGGTCGCAGCAGTCATCGAGAAAGGAGAGCATGGAAGCACTTTCGGCGGCGGCCCTGTTGTCTGTGCAGCCGGGAAGCTAACTTTGGCCAGAGTAAAGGATCCACAGCTGCTTCAGCAGGTACGGGAAAATGGGCAGATACTGCGCGAGGCGTTGGAAAACCTTCCTGGTGATGCAGTTCAAGACGTTAGAGGCGCGGGCCTGTTGATTGGTGTGGAGTTATCGCACGAGGTGAAGCCTCTCATTCAAGCAGCTTTAAATCACCGGCTTGTCCTGATCAATGCCGGCCCGAAGGTCATAAGGATGTGCCCGCCGCTTACAATCAGCGCTCATCAAATCGAGGAAGCGGTCACAATCTTGTCGAGGTGTATCGCAGACGTATGGAATTCGCATTGACAGCGTCGCTTCGTATTCGGCCAGCAACCCCAGGAGATCTCACAGGGATCTGCAAGATGGTGGATGATTTCTCTCGTCGAGCGGAGATCCTGCCGAGGTCTCAGGAGGAGATCGCCGAAAACATCTGCGATTGGTTCGTGGCGGACGTTGATGGCGAGCTTGTCGCCTGCGGCTCACTCCTACGCTACAGCGAATCGCTGAGCGAGGTCCGATCCCTCGTTGTTGCGCCTGATTATCAAGGCACCGGGATCGGCTCAAAACTTATGAGGGAATTGATCGATCTTGCCCGTGAACGGCGGATCAGGTCCTTATTTGCTCTGACCAGATCGGTAGAATTTTTCACGAAGATGGGATTTAGACCAAGCCGGCGAGAGTCATTTCCCGAGAAGGTGATGCGCGATTGCCTCCCTTGCCCGATCCTTGAGCAATGCGATGAGCAGGTGATGCTGCTCTCGTTTGATTGACATTCAACCCGATCGAAAACCTGGATTAGATTAAAGGAGAGTGAATAATGTCAAAAACTGAAATAAAGAAGGTTGTCTTAGCCTACTCGGGTGGACTTGACACCTCAGTCATCGTGCCCTGGTTGCGCGAGAACTACGGTTGTGACGTGGTTTGCTTCACGGCCAACATCGGTCAGGGGGAAGGTGAATTTGAGGAACTGGAGGAGAAAGCACTTGCATCCGGGGCGACTAAATTGGTCGTCGAAGATCTTCGCGAGACCTTCGCTCGGGATTACTTGTTTCCGATGCTCAAATCTGGGGCCCTTTATGAAGGCCAGTATCTGCTGGGAACCGCCATCGCACGCCCATTGATTGCCCAGAGGCAGGTTGCAGTGGCCGAGCAGGAGAATGCCGACGCTCTCGCTCATGGGTGCACGGGAAAGGGCAACGATCAAGTCCGCTTCGAACTTACCTTCAAAGCCCTTAACCCTGGCCTGCATGTCATCGCGCCGTGGAGGGAGTGGGAGATTCAATCCCGTGAGGATGCGCTTGAGTACGCAAAAGCCCACAACATTCCTGTCGTTGACGTGCCCCGTTTCGGATTCAGCCGCGACAGAAATATGTGGCATCTATCTCACGAAGGTGGGATCCTGGAAAATCCCGCAAATCCCCCTGATGAAAATGTTTACATGTGGACTGCCTCACCCCTAGAGGCACCTGATGAAGTCGAAGAAGTAGAAATCAGCTTTCAGAGCGGCAATCCAGTGGCGGTCAATGGCAGAGACTATACCCCGGTTGAGATCATCGAAACCCTCAATTCGATCGGCGCCCGACATGGCATTGGGCGAGTGGATATGGTCGAAAATCGTCTCGTCGGTGTCAAATCGCGCGGTATCTATGAAACCCCCGGCGGTACGATTCTGCGCGCGGCTCACGCTGAACTCGAATCGATCTGCCTCGATCGAGATACGCTGCATTACAAACAACAGGTCGCGCTGCGTTATGCTGAGTTAATCTACTACGGCAAGTGGTTCACCCCACTCAGGGAGTCGCTGCAGTCCTTCATCGAAGAAACTCAATCTACGATGACGGGATGGGTCCGCCTCGTTTTATACAAGGGCAACGTCATCGTTCAGGGTCGCTACAGCCCACACAGTCTTTACCGGGCAGATTTCGCCACATTCGAACAAGATGATGTTTACGATCAGGCGGAGGCCAAAGGATTCATCAGCTTGTTTGGCTTGCAGATGAAAGTACGGGCATTGATGAAGGCGGCGCAGCAAGGCGTAGCGCCCGCTGAGGAGATGGACTATGCCCAGATCCAACGAGACTGATCATCATCTTTGCGAGTACGCGTACCAGCGTGACGGGAGCGTGACCACACCCCGGGCCTTCTCCGCCGGCACCGCCTCCAGTGGCTTGAAAACGTCTGGAGGCCTGGACCTCGCTCTGATCGTGTCCAATCAGGACTGCAATACAGCCGGGGTGTTTACGAAAAACCGACTTGCTGCGGCGCCAGTGATTATTTGCCGGGAAACGCTGGCCCAAAACCCGAACAGGATCCGGGCCGTCGTTGCAAATGCAGGTGTTGCCAATGCGTGCACCGGTCAGGCGGGATTGGATTCAGCCCGACAAATGCAGGAGATGTCCGCAGAGGCGCTGGGCTGTGCTCCCCATCAGGTTCTCGTGCTTTCAACGGGTGTGATCGGAGAGCCGCTCGATTTGGACCGCGTTTCACCGGGCATCCGTCAGGCGGCTAAGAACCTGTCACGGGAGCAAGGCGTCGCTGCCGCGACTGCGATCATGACGACCGATAAATACCCGAAACACGCAAGTCTTGGCGTTGAATTGTCCGGCGGGTATGTGCTGTTGGGGGGAATCGCGAAAGGCGCGGGCATGATCCATCCGGACATGGCCACCATGCTGGCTGTAATCACTGCGGATGCGAATCTTCCTGTGAATAGGGTCAATGATCTGCTGGCTGGGGCTGTGGCGACTTCATTCAATTGTATTTCGGTGGATGGAGACACCAGCACAAACGACAGCGTGATCCTGATGGCCAACGGCGCCAGTGGAGTTGAAATCCGGAACGAAAAAGACTACGAAATCTTTGCAGACGCATTGAAGTGCATCTCGCAAGAATTGGCGCAGATGATCGTACGCGATGGGGAGGGGGCAACCAAATTTGTCACACTTCATGTGAGCGGGGCGAGAAATATGGTTGATGCGCGCCAGGTAGGGAGAACAGTCGCCGCTTCACCACTGGTGAAAACCGCCATCCATGGGGGCGATCCAAACTGGGGCCGAATCATGGCGGCGATTGGACGCTCCGGCGTGTCGGTAGATCCTGAACGCATATCGGTGAGCGTCTCCGCTCCAAGTTATCCGGAGAGTTTCCTTGTGGAAAATGGCAGGGGATCAGCGCAATCAACCGCGAGCATATACGAGATTTTCCGATCTTCGGAGCTCTCCATTGAAATAGCTCTCGGTGTTGGAAGCGCTCGGGCAACACTGTGGACGTGTGACTTCTCCGAAGAGTATGTGGAAATCAATGCAGAGTATCATACATAATGAGATCCGGAATTTCCTTTACAAACAGGGTTAGAGGAGAGAAATCGTGAGATTGTGGTCGCGAGGTGAACTAGACGCGCTGGAGGCAACGGCGGACCGGCTGAATTCAAGTATTGGATTCGATAGGCGTCTATTTAATGAAGATGTCGACGGCAGTATCGCCTGGATTAATGCATTGGAACAGGCTGAGATCCTGAGCGAAGAGGACGTCAACCAGATGCGCCAAGGTTTGGAAGAGATTAGAGAAGACTTATTCTCTGTTCGGGTCACTTTCGAACCGGGCGATGAGGACATCCACACTGCAGTGGAACGATTGCTGACCGAGAAAATTGGTGAGCTGGCGAAAAAAATTCACACTGGACGGAGCCGCAACGACCAGGTCGCGACCGATTTTCGCCTCTGGGTCATGCGCGCCTGCGATGAGGTGCTGCAATTACTGCATGATTACCTCTCAGCCATAATTGAGGCCGCGAAGATTGGTCTGGATGCGCCCATGCCCGGCTATACACATCTGCAGGTTGCACAACCGGTCACATGGGGGCATTGGATGCTTTCCCATTTCTGGCCGGCTGTCCGTGATCGGGAAAGATTCCAGCGAACCAGAAGGGTCGCATCCGATCTCCCCCTGGGATCGGGGGCGCTTGCGGGGACCAGCTATGCCATTGATCGAGAACTCCTGGCGCAAGATCTCGGTTTTGAATCGGTAAGCGAGAACAGCATCGATGCGGTTTCGGATCGCGATTTCGTACTTGAGTTTCTGTTCGCGGCAAGCGTACTCGGAGTCCATCTCAGCCGGCTGGCGGAGGGGCTGATCATTTTCAACACCGCCGAGTTTGGTTTCATTCGGATTGATGATCGTTTCGTAACCGGCTCCAGCTTGATGCCGCAGAAGAAAAACCCCGATGTGCTGGAACTGGCGCGCGGTAAATCCGGCCGTCTTATTGGTGGGCTCACAGGGATGCTGGTCACGTTGAAAGGCTTACCCTCCGCATATGATAAAGATCTTCAAGAGGACAAAGAACCCGTCTTCGACGCGTTCGACACGCTGGCTGCGGTTCTGCCAGCGATAACCGGATTGCTTTCTACGATCACTATTAATCCCGAACAGATGGAAGCTAAGATCACTGGCGAGAGTCTGGCTACGAAACTGGCCGACTACTTAGTGGGGAAAGGGATTGCCTTCAGGGACGCCTACCGGGAGGTTGCAGGAATCCTGGATCGTTTGGGTCAGCAAGATCGGAAGCTCAAGGAGATAAGTATGCAGGACATGAAGGCATTACACCCGGCTTTCGAAGACGATATCATGGACACGCTGGATCCTCGAAACGCGATTGCGGAGTACACCTCCTTGGGCGGTACATCACAGGAGAGCCTGAACATTCAACTGCAAAATGCGTTCAAAGCACTCGAAGCTTCCGCGTAGCCGAGGGTCCAATCAATTGAACTAGGTTCGATCATCAGGGATGAATGAGCGCCACAGGCGGATGCCTTGTGCTTACCATAGGTGATCCTGATGGCGCCAGCGCTGAGATGATTTTCAAGGTTAGGTGGAGAGGAAACCCCAGGCTAGCAATCGAGTCCGCAAGGGCATCAGTAATTTTCATCGACAATAAGCCAGTGGGCCGGAGCTATCCCGATCGATTGGACTTTCTTATCGGTATCTACCAATGATTATCCGGTAAATTGTTAATTCGAGATGTCATCATTCCATTGCAGTGGGCTTGTTCTTGCGCCAGCTTCGTCCACTTGCCGTTCTGCCGTCTTGGCATATAGCTGGGTTGTTCTAAGGCTCCGATGATTCAGGTACCGTTGGACCTGGTCGATCGGCACTCCTTCTCGCAGCATTTGAGTTGCACGCCAGTGCCGGAAATCGTGTGGATGAATCTGCGGCAGATCCAGATGAGACGCCGCTTTCCGAATAATTCTCCAAGCAGCGTTGGGGGATAGGGGGGTTCCACGATATTTCGGTCGCGTCTTCGCGTGACTTACAAACAATTGCTCAGATCCTTCATCCTTTCGCATGGCAAGATAATTGAGCATCGCAGATAGGGTAGGGGCGGTAAACCGCAGTGTCACCA
>JARGGH010000030.1 GCA_029210945.1 Anaerolineales bacterium | reverse complement strand
AACCGCCGGATGCGGACCCGCATGTCCGGTGGTGTGGGAGGGGTAGGGCCGTGAGGCCCTCCCCTATCCCGATTTAATCGGGGCTTGCACAGGTTTAATCGCCGAATTCGATGCCCTGTGCCAGCGGGAGCTCGCTTGACCAGTTAATCGTGTTCATCTGGCGGCGCATGTAGGCTTTCCAGGCATCGGAGCCTGATTCGCGCCCGCCGCCGGTCTCCTTCTCGCCGCCGAACGCGCCCCCGATTTCAGCGCCGGATGTGCCAATGTTCACGTTGGCGATGCCGCAGTCAGAGCCGCGCGAGGACAGGAAAGTTTCCATCGTCCGCATATTATCGGTAAAGATTGCGCTGGAGAGTCCCTGGGGAACATCGTTGTGAATCTGGATCGCTTCATCAAGATCCTTGTATTCAAGCAGGTAAAGGACCGGCGCGAAGGTCTCCTGCTTGACGATCTCGGTCTGGGCAGGCATTTTCACGATCGTCGGTTCGACGAAGTTTGGGCCAAGCTCGGGAAGCATCTTGCCTCCGTAGACGATCTCGCCGCCGTCCTGCTGTGCTTGCTCCAGCGCTTCAAACATTTCCTCGACGGCATCCGTTTCGACGAGCGGCCCCATGAGCGTATTATCGTCGAGTGGATCCCCGATTCGAACCTGTTGGTACGCCTTCACGAGGCGGTCGGTGAGCTGGTCGCCGATCGATTCTTGCATGATGATGCGCCGGGTGGATGTGCAGCGCTGCCCGGCCGTGCCCACGGCGCCAAAGAGGATCGCCCGGGTGGCCATATCCAGGTTTGCGTCTTCGGCGACGACGATGGCGTTGTTGCCGCCCAGCTCGAGGATCGTTCGCCCAAAACGACGGGCGACGGTCTCTGAGACGTGCCGGCCGATCTTCGTGGAACCTGTAAATGAGATCAATTTGACTCGTTCATCATTCAGCAACATCTCGCCGACGTCTCGCCCTGATCCGATCGCCAGGTTGAAGATCCCTTGCAGCCCGTGGTCGGCCATGACTTGATTGACGATATTCTGGACCGCAATCGCCGTGAGCGGGGTTTGAGAGGACGGCTTCCAGATCATTGGATCACCGCAGACGGCGGTAATCGCAGAATTCCACGACCAGACGGCCACCGGAAAGTTGAAGGAAGTGATCACACCGACCACGCCCAACGGATGCCACTGCTCATACATACGATGACCGGGCCGTTCGGAGTGCATCGTCAATCCATAAAGCTGCCGCGAGAGGCCGACCGCAAAATCGCAGATATCGATCATCTCCTGGACTTCGCCATGGCCCTCAGCCTTGATCTTGCCCATTTCTAGTGTGACAAGATCGCCGAGCGGTTCTTTGTGCTCGCGCAGTGCGTCAGCAAGATCGCGCACCACCAGGCCGCGTTTCGGAGCCGGAACGAGTTGCCAGGATTCGAACGCCCGCTGCGCAGTATCTGCAACCTGACCGTATGTATTGCCAGTCGCTTGAATGACCGAAGCGATCGCTTCACCGGTTGTCGGGTTGTATGACATCAGTTCCTTGCCGTCCGGGTCTTCAATCCATCCGTCCGGGCCGGTGCACGCTCCGGGGTTGACCGCTTTGATGGACAATTTGTCGAGCAGTGCTCTCATCTTTTATTTCCTCCAACGATACATTTTTCCTGCACAATACGTCTTTCGGAGATATTCATCGGGTTGATTCTAACCGATTGTGTCGGGGGGAGGTCTGCCTCGGGAGGGGACCTGATCACACCCGGCAATTGTCAACCCTTAAAAGTTCACGTGAAAATGAAACAGGCCAGACCGGCTGAGCTTGTGCTGATCTGGCCTGATATCCAATCTAGGTGTGATGCAGCTTCCGCGCCGCGATGAACGCGAGCCCATTTTCTGTAAGCGCTCGCGCGGTCTTGTTCACTGACACGAATTTCTGCATGAAGTTATGAGACACCGCTTCCCAGTCACCCGATTCGATGATTTCCTCTTTGTCCCGGAAGTAATCAAGAATATCGGAGGGGTGCTCAAGGGAAGCTTCGAGTTCGGGCTCGCCACCTTCGTGTTTTGCCGAGATGTTTGCGACGTGATCGGAAATTTCCACCAGTTCATCCCGGCGATTGTAAGGTTGAATGACGATGCTCTTGAAGGTCTCGGTGATGTGGTGTTCGAAACGGACAACATCTTCAAACCCGAGCGGTTTCCGGAACTGAGCAGTGATCTCCATCGTTTCGTTGTTGATCGAGTTGCTCCAATTGAAACCGATCAACGGCGACGATCCATCATCCCGGCTGAACAATTTCGCCCCCAGCAGCGTCCATAACGCTGCGTAGGGATTGTCATTCCCCATGAAGACGGAGATCTTGAATTCGATATCCACCCCGATTTTGTGGAGCAGATAACCCAGCAGAACCGTTCCAGGATTGATGTTCAGGACCTGTTCGATGCCGTACTCGGTGTAGTAATAAAGAAACTCATCGAGCCATTTCAGCGCATGGTCGTTCGGTTGTCCAACACCTCCGAAGTAGCCGGTGATCGTCTCCGGACCTCCTAGATGGATGTTGGACCCGTCGGTGCCTTTCGTGTCCAGCGTCTCGACGTAGCTCGCACCGATGATCTGCATCGCCGCGATCATGGCGGGGAGATCGCCATCTTGCTCCTGCTCCTTCATCTTGCGCACACGGATGAAGCGGCCCGGCACGAGCTGCCTGTCTTCGATAGCGCGTTTTGCGATATCAACCACCCACGGATAGTACTGGCAAGCGCTGATTTCGAGCGTTACGGCGAAGTCATCCTTAAAGTCAATCATCCCGGCCCGATCGCCAAGCACGGCTTCCCGGTATTCAGCTTCGCTGATAAATGCACCTTGATCCCGCATGTCGGCAAGCCAATCCAGACCATTCAGATAATCCGGGTTGGCCGCTTTGACTTTTTCACGCAGATGATTCGGGTCCCGTGCGTCAACGGCTTTCTTGTTTATTTCAGCGGGAGTGCCATATTTGGCCACAATGTCGAGGAAGTCATTCACCACACGCGTCTCAGGATCGGCAAGGATCGCGTTGATCGCATTCAGGCGTGCGACCGGGATCTGAAGTCGTGAGCGCAAATCATTGGTCATCGAAAGCTCTCCATATTGGCGCTATTCTCGGGCAATGCTTACTCAATTGATTTCATCAACTGGTCGAACTCATCGTCCGACATGCTGAACCAATTCTCCGGCTGCGGGAACTCGCCTTCCCGGACTTCCTTCACGTACGCCTTCAACCCATCCTGGATGACCTTGCCGGCATCGGCGAAAACCTTGGCCATGCGCGGTTTGAACTTCGGGTAAAGACCGAACATGTCGTGGTAAATAAGGAGCTGGCCGTGCGCGTGCGGGCCGGATCCGAGGCTGATATTGAAGCAGGTCTCCATCTTCTCGGTGATGATCTTGCTCAATCGGCTGGGGATCATCTCGTACAGGATCGCGAACGCCCCAGCGTCCTCAAGCGCCTTCGAATCATCCATGATCCGTTTGGCTTGCTGCGCTCCACGACCCTGGACCCGGAAACCGCCCAGAGCGCTCACGCTCTGGGGGGTTAGTCCGAGGTGGCCCATTGTCGGGATCCCGGCGGAAACGATGCCGGCGATGCGATCCGCCATCTCGCTGCCACCCTCGAGTTTGACCGCATCGCATCCGGTCTCGGCCATGAAGCGCCCGGCATTCCGGATAGCACTTTCCACACTCGGTTGATAGCTCATGTAGGGCATGTCGCCGATCAAGAACGAGTTTGGCGAGCCTCTGCGCACCGCCTGGGTGTGGCGGATCATGTCGTTCATTGTGACCGGGAGCGTCGAGTCGTATCCGAGCATCGTCATGCCAAGGCTGTCGCCGACGAGAATGATGTCGACCTCTGCCAGCTCCTGGAAGTGAGCCGTCGGGTAATCGTAGCAGGTCAGCATCGTGATAGGGATACCCTCCTCGACCTTCTTGAAGAGCGTACGCAGCGTGACCTTTTCCCTATCACTCATAATGAGCCTCCTTGATGATGTCGAATCGCTCGTGGAAATATGTCTGGGGCGGATCCATAACATGTTGGGTCAGGTGAAGAGCGGGTAGATCCATGGTCGCCTATCGCGGATCCTTGCCAGGTGAGGTTAGTCTGGAAAAGTGTAGTTTATTGTGGCAAAAAGGACAAGCCGGGCGTGCCGGGCGTGCACTCCTTCAGGCCTGGATCCGGGTACCGATCGCTTCGCCGGAGAGCACTTGAAGCAGCTGGCCATCCTGCTCGGCGGAGAAGATTAGAATTTCCATATCCGGGTGAGCTTGAGCGATGGAGAGGCAAAAGTCGACCTTGCCCTCCATTCCACCGGTGACATCCTCGCCCTCCGGTGAGGAAAATTGCAGGGCGGAGCGGCTCGATGGTGTGATCACCGGGAGCGGGTCAGATGGGGTTGAGGCTGCCTTATACACACCTGCCGTTCGACCTGCCAGCAGCAGTCGGTCCGGCTCGAGGTGAGCGGCCAGCAGACCGAAGACCGCCTCGGTCGAAGCGATGGATGCTCCGATGGCGCGGTCAAACACAACATCCCCGTAAACAACCGGGAGCAAGCCAGAAGAAAGCGCACGCTGGATCGGCTCATAACTCATCGTGATCAGCTGCCCATCCTCGCTAATCGCGGTCGCTGATGGTGCGAACGCGATTGCTGGCAACCCTTCTGCTTGGAGAGCTGCGATGATCAAAGAGTTCAGCTCACGGGCTGCGCTCCACACCGAAGCAAAGCCGTGCCAATCCTGCCTCGAATCAGCGCCGAGGTGCGTGCCGTGCTCTGCCGCGACTGCATGCCCGAATGAACCCGACCCGTGACCGAGCAGCAGCTGCATCGAGGGATCCCGCCCGAGTGCGCGGGCGATCTCGGAGGCGATGCGGTGAATCGTCTCGGGCCGGGCGGTCCTTCGCATCGATTTCTCGGTGATTACAGAGCCGCCCAGTTTAAGGAAGGTGATCATCTGATTGTTGTGTGGAGGACCGGTGAAGCGCCCTCCGCTTGAAGGGTAGCGGTGACGTCTTCGATTTGATCATCCCCGACCAATGCGAGCATGAATCCGCCGCGCCCACCCCCGGAGAGCTTTGCGCCGGCTGCGCCGGCTGCTCTTGCCCGCTTGATAAGGGTATCCAGCGCATGGCAGCTCACGCCCAGTGCCTCGAGATGCATCTGGTTTTGATCCATTAACGGTCCCAGTAATGCTACATCACCGCGCTTGAGCGCGCCATAGGCCAGGTCGACGATACGCCCGATCGCGTCGAATTTGCGTTCATAGTCGGCCCGGTTCGCCTGCCAGGCATCACGAACGGAATGGACGACTTCGGCGGTTGGCGTGCTCTCTCCGGAGTGAGCGAGAACGAGTGTGAATCTCTCAGCGATGCTGAAACGCTCAACCGGATGACCCCGGCGGAAATAAATCGGTTTCTCGAACGTGACGACGGAGTTGTCGACGCCCGATGGGGTCCCGTGATAGAGGCGTTCGACCTCATATGCGAGCTCTGAGATTTTCTCGTCGCTCAAAGTGCGTCCGAAATGGCGGCAAAGGCTGCGGATGATCGCCACGGTAACGGCGGCTCCAGAGCCCAGACCCGCAGAGATGGGGATCTCCGATTCGATCTTTATCCTGAGATTGGGCGGCCGGGTTATCTGCAGGGTTTCGAGGGTCAGTCGGATTGCAAATCCCAGAGGATCTTGCGGGCTGATCTCCTCGAGCATGAAGGTTTTCGATAGTGCTGGAGCCTGGACAAGGATGCCGTCCTGTTCCGTTGGCGGCGATGCATCAACCTCCACCGTCGCCCGAATCGAAGGGAGTGGAACTGCAATTGCAGGCCGGCCGTAGACGACGGCATGCTCGCCGAACAGGATGATCTTGCCGGGGGCACTCGCCTGGGTCATGGAGATAAATAGAGGACGAAGACCGTACTCAACCCCCAGAGGGCGACCGTGCTCATCAGGGGAATGTCCTCAAGCAGGAGATCCTCGGGCGCTCCACCTTCACCCTTGACATGGATGAGGAAGAGATAGCGGAATATGCCGTAAATCACGAACGGGATCGTGAGCATCATCGCGTGGTTCTCGGGCAGGTTGCTCGCGGAAAATGTGTAGAGCGCGTAGGCAACGATCGTCGTGCTCGAGACGATCGACAGCAGTTGGTCGATAAATGAGATCGTGTAGCCGTCGAGAACGCGCCTGTGTGAGTTGGCTTTTTCGGCAAGCAAGATCATCTCGGCACGTCGCTTTCCGAGTCCCATAAAAAGAGCCAACAGGGTTACGCACACGTACATCCATGGTGAGAAGCGCTGGACCGTGATCAACGTTACCCCCGCGGCGACTCGCAGGACGAAGAACGCAGCCAGAATGAGCACGTCGATAATCGCGACATGCTTCAAATAGAACGAGTAAAGCAAATTGAGACCGAGGTAGGTGGATAAAATCAACCCGAACGCCGGTTCGAGCGCGAAAGATCCAGCGACCGCGAGAATGAAGAAGATCGCCGCAGCGGCCTGTGCGGCTGGGATCGACAGGTGCCCTGAGGCGATCGGGCGTTGACGCTTGACAGGGTGAGAACGATCTTGTTCCAGATCGACGAGGTCGTTCATGAGATACACGGCACTGGCGCCCAGGCACAGCAGGGCGAAGCCGATTGAGGTCCGGAGAAATGGTCCAATCTGAAGCAGCTGCTGGTCGAAGATCAACGCTGTAAAGATAATCCCATTCTTAATCCATTGTTTAGGCCGCATTGATTGAATCAGCGCTTTGAACATGCCAAGCATGATAGCAGGAAGGCATGCAGCGAGCAAGGTTTCCGCCTGCGTGGGCAGCCCCGTTTGAAACGTGTACAATCTAGCGCATGGCGAAGAAACAACGTGTTGATGTGCTGCTTGTTGAACAAGGGCTCGTAGAGAGCCGTTCGCTGGCCCAGAGGCTGATCATGGCCGGGCAGGTGCGTGCGGACGGCGAGCGGGTGCACAAAGCTTCCCAGCAGTTTGCGCCCGACGCGAAGCTGACCGTGACGGAACTTCCGCGCTATGTCTCCCGGGGTGGCGAGAAATTAGAAGCCGCCCTGGATGTATTTCCGATCGAGGTTGAAAGTGCGGTTTGTGTGGATGTCGGCTCATCGACCGGCGGCTTTACGGATTGCCTGCTGCAGCACGGCGCCGGGCGTGTGTATGCAATCGATGTTGGCAAAGGGCTGCTGCATTATGCGCTTCGCAATGATGAGCGTGTGATTCTGATGGAGGGGGTAAACGCACGTCATCTGGAAGCGCTGCCCGAGCCAATTCGCATAGCCACAATAGACGCTGCGTTTATCTCGCTGAAACTGCTCCTGCCGCGTGTGAGAGAGTGGCTCGAACCCTCTGCGGACGTCATCGCGCTGGTAAAGCCGCAGTTCGAGGCTGGCGTAGAACAGGTGGGCAAAGGTGGCATCGTTAAAGACCCATTTGTTCACCAGCAGGTATTGGGCATGGTGATTGCGGCCGGTGAGACATGCGGATTGGGTTCGAAAGGGCTTATCCGCTCACCGATTAAAGGCGCAAAAGGGAACATCGAATTCTTGCTGTGGATGCGGGCAAGCGATCCCGGGCGCCCAGAGGAAGAGCTGATCAAACCGCTGTTTGCGTAGCCGAAAATGAAGTTCGGCCTAAGGTATACTTCTGGGGGTCAACCCACCACGGGTAGCAGGAATTTCTACGTGAATGAAACACAAGACGAGCAGATGAAGCCAGCATTTCGCAGGAAGCCAGTTTCCCGCCGGTGGTTAGGTGTCCTCCTGGGGCTTCTCGTGAGCGCCGTGACGGTCTACCTGGTCTTCCAATGGGCCGGTTGGGAACCGCTCGTTGAGGCGCTGCGAAGTGTCAACTCGCGATTGCTGATTCTGGCGGTTGGCGTCTTTCTGATCTCGATGGTCGCGCGCGCGCTCAGCTGGCGGGAGCTGCTCAACAGGGAATTTACCCTGCTCCAGGTGCTGGCCGCATTGAATGAAGGCTACCTTCTCAACAACATTCTGCCCTGGCGGCTCGGAGAACTTGGCCGGGCGATCCTGCTTGGCCGTAAAGGTGGCAGCGGCATGCTGAGCGTGCTCTCAACCATCATGGTCGAGCGATTGTTGGATGTATTCATCGCCTTCAGCATCATGATTGCCTTGCTGCCAACCGTGGCAGGCTTGCCTGAAGCGCGCAGAACCGGGCTGATCCTGGCTGGCATCCTGATCATCGGTGCCGTTGTGGTGTGGATCTTGCTCCGGGACACCTCATGGATCCAGTCGTTGTTCGGGCGTTTGCCTGGCGATTCGAAACGCTGGCAAGAGATGTGGGAGCGGCTCCGGATCGGCCTGCTCGTTGTCCGTGAGCCCGATCGTTTCCTGCGCAGCTTCGCCTGGATATCATTGAGCTGGTTTCTGGCAGGGATCCAATATTGGCTGGTGCTGAGCGCCGTTCTACCGGAAGCCAAGCTTCTCTGGGCTTATTTCATGCTGACGGTTACCCTATTGGGCGTCGCGGTCCCTTCCTCGCCCGGTTTCATCGGCGTCTTTGAAGCGGCGGGCGTGCTGGCGTTATCTGCGTTCGGCGTCCCCCGGGGAGAGGCACTGGCGGCAAGTTTGTTGATCCACGGCATGGTCTATATCTTGGGCTCCAGCCTCGGCATCATCGCCATGTCCAGGGAAGGAGATACGTTGGTTGGCTTGTACCGCCAGATCCGCTCCAGGGCTGCATTCCAGACGGGTTCCGAACACTAGCCAATGCGCATACTCAACAGCCTGTACTACTACCGCCCCCATTATTCTGGTTTGACGGTCTACACCGAGCGGCTCGCCCGCCACCTCGCGGCGCGTGGGCACGATGTGACCGTCCTGACCTCGAGGTACGACCCCGATCTGCCTAGCAAGGAACAGGTGGATGGTGTCAGCGTGAGACGCCTGCCGGTCATGCTTAAGGTCAGCAAAGGCCCGATCATGCCGACGCTTGTCCCCAATGCCATTCGCTTGCTTGGCCAGAGCGACATTTTGCACCTGCACGTTCCCCAACTGGATGCTGCACCGCTTGCGCTGCTGGGCAGGTTGTATGGTGTTCCTGTCGTGCTTACCTACCATTGTGATCTGCGTTTGCCCGATTCGACACTGAACCGCATCGCTGGTGTGCTAAGTGCGCTCGCGAACCGGATTTCGGTGGCGCTGGCGGATGTCGTTGTCGTAAACACCCGCGATTATGCCGAGGAATCGGACGCGCTCGCCGGCGTGCTGCACAAGGTAGAAGTGATCCCACCTCCGATCGAGATTCCCAGGCCGGCCCCGCAGCGCCAGCAGGCTTTAAAGGATCGGCTGGGCCTCATCGACGGGCAGCCTGTCATCGGAATGGCGGCCCGACTCGCGTCTGAAAAAGGTGCTGAATACCTGGCGCAGGCTCTACCTATTATTCTCGAGCGCCACCCCGGAGCGCGCGTCCTCTACGTCGGCCAGTACGAGGATGTGCTCGGGGAAGAAGAGTACGGGTTAAGACTCGCACCAATCCTTGCTGAACTCGGGGATCATTGGACATTCCTTGGCATCCTCGACGCTGAGGACCTGGCAGCGTTCTTCTCAATTTGTAGTGTCACCGTGCTTCCCAGCCTGAACAGCACTGAAAGCTTCGGCATGGTCCAGGTCGAAGCGATGCTCTGTGGCACGCCGGTCGTGGCGAGCGACCTCCCGGGCGTCAGACAGCCAACGGCAGTGACCGGGATGGGAATCACGGTACCGCCGCGCGATCCGGCAGCTCTGGCTGAAGCGATCCTTGAAATCCTTGCTCGGCCTGAACGCTTCATCAAATCGCGCGATGAGGTTGCGGCGCATTATTCCGCTGACGTGATCGCAGAAGCGTACCAGGCACTCTTCCAATCGCTGACCAGGCATGGTGACCAGAAGTGAACAACGACGATTTTTTATGGGTCCATCTTAAAGCATTGCCATTTTTTCGATCGCTGCTGCGCGCGGTTGAGGCCAATTACTATCAGGAGGTCGAGCTGCCTTCACCGGTGCTCGATGTTGGCTGCGGGGATGGCCACTTTGCGAGCGTCGTATTCGACCGACCACTTGAGATCGGCATCGATCCCGATCTCAAGTCGCTGAGGGAGGCCAGGCGCCGGGAGGCTTACCTGAGTCTGATCCAATCCGACGGGGCGAGGCTTCCCTATCCTGATCGTTCGATCGGGTCCGCGATCAGCAATTCTGTTCTCGAACACATCCCCCATCTCGATGCGGTTCTCGAGGATGTTGGCCGGGTTCTCCGCCCAGGCGCTCCATTTGTCTTCACCGTGCCTAATCCAGGCTACCGTGATGAACTCAGCTTTCCGAACTGGCTTAAACGATTTGGATTGCACTCAGCCTCAAACGCTTACCGCCAGTGGTTTATGCGGATGTCCCGAACAATCCACATGTATGATCGGGAGCAGTGGCAGGAGAAGCTGCTTCAGGCGGGTTTCCAGGTCGAACACACCTTTGACTACTTTGCCCCATCTGCACTGCATGTCTTAGAATGGGGTCACTATTTTGGAGCACCCAGCCTGCTGCCGAGAGCGGTTTCGGGGCGCTGGATTGCAGCGCCGTACCGTTGGAATCTCTGGTTGACGGAACGCTTCGTGCGGCGATACTATGATGCCGGTCCTAAGGTTGATGGAACCTACAGCTTTTACCTGGCGCGCAAACAATGATGAGTGATGAGCAAAAAAAGAAGTTCGATTCGATAGAGTCTCGGAGCGAGAATGGTGAGCCGACCGTCCTCGACTGGGTGAAATCCCTGTTCAGCGGTCAGCCTATCCCAATCCCGGACAGCGATATGGATGAGAAAAGGCGCCCGTCTGAAACCCGACGGAGGGATCTGCCGGGGAGTGAAGACGAGCGTGCATCGAGTTGGGCTTTCTCAGCGGCTCAATTCCGGCTGCCGTTCGCGCTACTCCTCGCTCTGATGGCGCAGTTCGGCCTTGAACAGCGCAGCGGATCCATCTGGGTGAGCATTGCCTTTTACGTGGCAGGCGCTTTGCTGATCGGATGGGCGGCCTGGCAGCGCGATTTCCAACTTCGCCACGCTCCTCTTCTACCTGCGAGAATGGTCGCGCCGGGGGTGCGCATTCCTTTCCTGGTCACTGCCCTGCTCGCAAGCGCGCTCACCTACCTTTCGGCCGGCGATAACACTTTCGATTTCATCACCGTCACTGCCTGGCTGATCGGGATGGGCGCGATCGTGTACGCCTTCTGGGAAGGGGAGCTCCCTCACGCCCGGATCTGGGGAAGGTTCAAATCCTGGCTCAACATGGGAGGGGTTACTGTCCGGGTCAGCACCTGGACGCTGCTCGTACTGCTGGCGTTTGGAGTGAGTGTTTTCTTCCGCGTTTACCGGCTCTCCGGAGTGCCGGCTGAGATGGTCAGCGACCACGCCGAGAAACTGCTCGATGTTGTCGATGTACTAAACGGACAGAAATCGATTTTCTTCCCGCGCAACACCGGCCGGGAGGCGCTCCAATTTTATTTAGCCGCGCTGACCTTCAAGCTTTTCGGAACCGGCATCACGCACCTGACCCTGAAAATCGGCACCGTTGCGGCAGGGATCGTCACGCTTCCTTTCATCTATCTGCTGGGCAAGGAAGCAGCCGATAAGAAAACAGGTCTCTTCGCGATGACGCTGGCGGGAATCGCCTATTGGCCGAACGTGATCAGCAGGGTGGGCCTGAGATTTCCGCTTTATCCGCTTTTCGTTGCGCCGGCGATGTACTACCTCGTCCGGGGCATTCGCCGCAGATCGCTGAACGATTTTCTGCTGATGGGCTTCTTTGTTGGCGCCGGGCTGCACGGCTACTCACCGGCGCGGGTTATCCCGATTTTGATGACCGCCGGTGTCTTGCTCTATCTCTTCCACCGCGATGCAGAGGGACAGCGATCTCATGTGCTGAGCTATCTGGTTGTTGCCGGCCTGATCGCGCTGGTCGTCGTGGCTCCGCTTGCACGGATCGCTGTCGACCAACCCGGAGACGTCATCTACCGTATGGCGACACGCGTGGGTACCACGGAGCGATCACTGCCCGGATCGGCGTTCGCGATTTTCCTCGACAATGTCTGGGACGGGCTCAAGATGTTTGCATGGGACAACGGGGAAGTGTGGGTCATCTCGATCCCCGGCAGACCGGCACTCGACTGGGTCAGCGGCGCGCTCTTCCACCTCGGTGTCGTCATCGCCGCCGTGCGGTATGTTCGCAAGAGGCGCTGGGTTGACGTATTCATCTTGCTCTCAATTCCTATCCTGCAGCTGCCTTCGACGCTGTCCCTGGCGTTTCCAGCGGAAAATCCAGCCACGAATCGTGCCGCAGGTGCGATTGTCCCGGTTTTCTTTCTGGCCGGTTTGAGCTTGTCTGCGCTCGTCGATTGGATGCGCGCCCAATGGCAATCGCGTGCGTCTTCAATCTACGGTGCGATCGTTGTGGGTTTATTAATCTTTGTGAGCGCCCGTATCAATTACAATCTGGTTTTCGTTGAGTATGACGATCTTATCCGGCGGTCCGCCTGGAACACGAGTGAGGCCGGACGGGTAATCCGGGGTTTCGCACATTCGGTTGGTGATTATGAGGACGCTTACGTCGTCGCTTTCCCGCACTGGATGGACACGAGGCTGGTCGCGATGAACGCCGGAAAAGCGACCAAAGATTATGCCATTCAGCCGGATGAGTTTTCGATTCTCGAACAGAAATCAACCAGTCAGCTCCTGCTCCTGCACCCCGATGACAAAGCCGCACTGGCGGACCTTGAGAGGATGTTCCCGTCAGGTCAGGTACTGCAGTGGTCGAACCCGCTTCCGGGTAAGAATTTTATGATCTTCTTTATTCCCCCTGAGACTATCCTGCGGCCGGCGATGATGCCCGGGTCGGGCTCCTGATGCTTATGGATCAAAACGATCTGCCCGTTCACGACCAGCAGAACGACGCCGGTGACCAGGGCGCGCTTGCACCAAACCGATGGCGCGACTGGCTGCCGGGCGTCGGGCTGATTCTCATCCTTAGCATCGCGGCGTACCTTCGTTTCGTCGGTTTAAATTGGGATTCGTTTACACACCTCCATCCGGACGAGCGATTTCTAACGCTTGTTCAAAGCTCGCTGCAAGTTCCCGGGTCGATTTCCGAATATTTTGACACCCAGAACTCGCCGCTCAACCCCTACAATGTCGGGCACCGGTTCTTCGTCTACGGGACGTTCCCGATCTTCCTGGTTCGCTACATCGGCGAGTGGGTCGGGCAGACGGGCTACGATGAAATCCATCTGGTCGGAAGGGCGGTTTCCGCAAGCTTCGATTTGATCTCGATCGTGATTGTTTACTACATCGGGAAACGATTATATGGTCGTCCCGTTGGCCTGCTCGCGGCGCTGTTCACTTCGCTTTCGGCCCTGCTCATCCAGCACGCGCATTTCTTTGTCGTCGATCCGGTCGCCAACACATTCATCCTGGCGGGCTTCTACTTCGCAGTGCGGATCATGGATGACAACCGGCCGCTCGATTATGCATTTTTCGGGATCGCGCTTGGCCTGGCGGTCGCCTCCAAGATCAGCGCCGCTCCGCTCGCAGTGACAGCGGTGATTGCAGCGGCGGTGTATCTATTTAAGACCGATGATGCCCGCCGTCAGGAAATCTTCAAGCAGATCGTCGTCTTCCTGCTGCTGGCTGCGGCGTTCTCACTGCTCACTTTCCGGATCTTTCAGCCGTATGCCTTCAAAGGTCCGTCATTCTTTAATCTCAGCCTCAACCCGGATTGGCTCGCGAACATGTCCGAAATTAGCGGGCAGCAGCAGGGCAATACGGATGCACCTTACGCGCTGCAATGGGCAGATCGCCAGCCGGTGTGGTTCAGCCTAAAGAACATGGTTCTGTGGGGGCTGGGGCTGCCGCTCGGGCTGTTGGCGTGGGCTGGTTATGCTTGGGCTCTCGCGCAAACCATTCGTGGGCGCTGGCAGAGGCATCTGCTACCTGTCGTCTGGACCGGGGCGTTCTTCCTATGGCAGTCGATCGGTTTCACGATGGCGATGCGCTATCAGCTGCCGATTTATCCTCTGCTGTCGGTATTTGCCGGTTGGGGCATTCTTGAAGCATGGCGAACGTTCGACTCCAGACCGGACCCGTACCGGAAGTGGGGGAAAATCGTCGTCGGGGTCGTGGCAGTTATCGGCATTCTCGGCACGGCGTTTTACGCTTTCGCGTTCCACGCAATTTACCGAACACCGCTAACCCGCGCCGAGGCTTCACGATGGATTTACCAGAATATTCCCGGCACGGTCAACCTTGTCGTGGAAAAGGATGGCGCGCAGAAACTTGAAGTGCTCCCCATGCCTCAAGATTTCGTGCTCGTTCCCGGGTCTACGCACATCGTGGAAGTTTCCACCGATCTGTCCGGCACGTTGACCGAAATCTGGCTGCCCTTCGTGCGCACGGAAAATGGTGTTACGGCTTCGTTAGCGCTGCAGGTAAGCTTGACCTCAGAGCCCAATTCTGGAGTCGAGTACGCAAGGACGAAGATTGCCCGGGAGAGAACGACGATGGAGGAGTTCGATATCCGTCTCGAGCTCGAAGAGCCCGTCCAAATCGATCCTGAGACACGCATCTTCTTCAACGTCGAGAATACCGGTGAATCGGCCGTGCACATGCGCGGCACCCGCCTCGTCCACGAAACGACCTGGGATGATGGGCTGCCCTGGGGGATCGACGGGCGCAACCTTAACGGGCGCTATGAGGTCCGCAATCTTGAGCTGTACTGGCATGATGACCAGGATGACGACCAGAACGGCGTGGCGGACAAGCTTGAGAGGATCGCTGAGTTCCTGGATGAGAGTGAATACCTGCTCATCTCTTCAAACCGCCAGTACGGGACAATCACGCGTGTGCCGGTTCGCTACCCCCTTACGATCGCATACTACCGGGCGCTGTTTGGTTGTCCGGAGCCGATGACGGTCCTGGAGTGCGGGGTGCGTGCAGAAGTCGGTGAACTGGAAAGTGCGTTGGGTTACGAGCTGGTTAAAGTCTTTGAGAGCCATCCCCGGCTGGGACCGATTGAGATCAACGATCAATTAGCTGAGGAAGCGTTCACGGTTTATGATCACCCCAAGGTTCTGATCTTTAAAAAGACCGAGGCGTACTCCAAACAGGCGGTCTACGATCTGCTCGGCGATGTCGATCTGAGCGGTGTCCAGCACGTCCTGCCGCGTGATGTCGGCGCTCAGACTGTACAAGATAAGAGCCTGCTGCTTCCTGAAAGTCTATGGGAGCGACAGACGAACGGGGGGACATGGTCAGCGCTTTTTGATACCGATCGTTTGATCAACCGCTATCCAGGTGCGGCAGCCGTCTTATGGTGGCTGTCAATCGCTCTCATGGGGCTTATCTTTTTCCCGGTTACCTACCTGGTGTTCAATCGCTTTGCGGATCGGGGCTACGCGATTTCGAGGTTGATCGGGCTGCTGCTCTTTGGTTGGCTGACCTGGATGCTTGGTTCGCTGGGCATCTCGGTCACACGCAGGACGTTGCTGGTCGTGCTTGGTTCCTTTGCGCTCTTGTCCGCCGGCATCGCCTATTTTAAACGCGGCGAGTTCGCCAACTTTTTCCGGACACAATGGCGCGAGGTCCTGTGGATCGAAGTCTTCGCGCTGCTGTTTTTCCTGGTCGATCTGGGGATCCGCTACGGTAACCCGGACCTGTGGCACCCTGCCAAGGGCGGCGAGAAGCCGATGGATTTCTCCTATCTCAATGCCGTCATCAAGAGCACGGTCTACCCGCCATACGATCCCTGGTACGCTGGTGGTTACATCAATTATTACTACTACGGCTTCATCCTGGTGGGCTTACCGATCAAACTCATCGGGTTGGTCCCGGTCGTTGCCTACAATCTGGTCATCCCAACGCTATTCTCACTGCTGGCGCTGGTCGCCTACAGCGTTGGATACCATCTGCTCGCTCTCTGGAGGGAGCGGCAGCCATTCGAAGCCCGCAAGCGAGACTACCGGATTGCCGGGGTGACAGCGGCGCTGCTGATCGTCATGCTCGGCAACCTTGGCACGGCGAGGATGTTCTACGATGGCTTCAAGCGCATCGGAACGCCGCAAGGTGAGCCGCAGGGCGAATTGATCGTCGGGGCGACGCACGCCGCACGCGGCTTTTTCCGCTACCTGACATTGCAGGAGACAGATCTTTACCCGATCGATCAATGGTATTGGAACCCGAGCCGTGCGATCACCCCGGGCGAAGATGAAGTGGGCCCGATCACCGAATTCCCGTTTTTCACATTTTTATACGCTGATCTGCATGCACACATGATCAGCCGTCCGGTGACGGTTCTTTCGCTTGCCTGGGCGCTGGCGGTGCTGGCGGAAGCCTCAAATCAAGAGGCCCGCAAGCGGTGGCGTTCAGTGCTCCAATTGTTGATCGGCGCGTTGATCCTGGGCGCTTTGCGCCCGACGAATACGTGGGATTTTCCTGTTTATTGGGGTATCGGAGCGCTGGCGGTGCTGTACAGCGTCTGGCTGCGTTTCAAACGCGTCGATCTGCACACCGTCACGATTGGGGTGATCGCAGCTGCGCTCTTGCTGGGTTTGGCCCAGGTCCTTTACCAGCCTTATCATGCCTGGTACGGTCAGGGATATCAGAGTGCACAAATGTGGGAAGGAGGACGAACGCCGCTCCTGGATTACTTCACGGTTCATGGGGTCTTCCTTTTCCTGATCACAGCCTGGATGATCCACGAGACGATCGCCTGGATGGCGGCGACGTCTCTCACGGCGCTGGCCTCGCTGCGTGATTATTTTGCCCTGATCGGGGCTACGCTCCTTCTCGCGGTCGGCCTAACGGCCTTGTTATTTGGTATGGGGTACCGCGTGGCACTCGTTGTGCTGCCGCTTTTGCTTTGGGCCGGGGTTCTTCTCCTCCGGCCTGGCATGCATCATGGCAAGCGGGTAGCGCTGGCGCTGTTCGCGATCGGGTTGATGCTCACGTTCGTGGTCGAGGTCGTCGTGCTCGTGGGCGATATTTCGCGCATGAACACCGTCTTCAAGTTCTATCTTCAGGTCTGGGAGCTGTTCGGTCTGGCTGCGGGTGCGGCTTTCGCATGGACGTTGCTCGCTTCGGATGCATGGAAACCGCTCTGGCGGCGTGCGTGGTTTGTGGTGAGCGTCTTGCTGTTCTTCTCCGCCGCGCTCTATCCTTTCACCGCTGCGACGGCGAAAATCCGCGACCGGATGGTTCTGGATGCGCCTCCATCGTTGGATGGCATGGATTACATGCGTTACGCAGATCGCTATTTCGAACTCAATCGCCAGCTCGATCTCGGAGAGGATTACGAAGCGATCCGCTGGCTGCAGGAGAACGTCGAAGGTTCGCCGGTAATCGTCGAAGCAAATGTGCCTGAATATCGCTGGGGCAGCCGTTCGACAATCTACACGGGCCTGCCCGGCGTACTCGGGTGGCGCTGGCATCAATCGCAGCAGAGGGTGGCTGCGAACGGGGACTCGGTAAACGCGCGGCTCTTCGACATCACCAATTTCTACCTGACCGGCGATATCAGTGAAGCAAATGCATTTCTGAAAAAATATGCCGTTCAGTATGTCATGCTCGGCCAGCTGGAACGGACCTACTATGCTTACGTCGAACCTTGCTTCCCGCTCATGGAGGATGCCGGTGTAACCTGCAGCCTGCACGGATACCCGTTGGGGATGCCTTCCAATTACGAGACTCCGGCTTCAGCCTGCACACCGGTTAATGCCGAGGACGATTCGGCAGGCTTGCGCTGCCCGACCGGTGGGATGGAGAAGTTCGACAGCATGGCCGCCGGCGGCATCCTGAAGCTGGTTTTCGATCAAGGTGACACGCAGATTTATGAGGTCGTGCGGTAATGGGCGCCTTTCTCTGGTGGTGGCTGCTGATTTCATTGATCGGTTTGCTGGCCTGGCCGATCACGTGGCGCGTCTTCGGGGGACTGCAGGATCGTGGTTACGGTTTCGCCCGCATCACAGGGCTGCTCCTCACAGGCTTTGTTTTCTGGTTGGCCGGTTCGTTCCAGTTGATCCGTGTCAACACTGGCGGCGCGCTCATCGCGCTGCTGGTCGTCTTAATGCTGGCCGTATTCGAGATCCGCATGTGCCAGGAGGAAATGATTTCCTGGATGCGGAAAAATCGCCAGCACATCATTGCGACAGAGATCGTGTTCTTGATCGCTTTCGCGTTGTGGGCTTTCGTGCGCGCAAACAATCCTGAAATCTCCGGGACCGAGAAACCGATGGAACTGGCTTTCCTAAACGCCATCATCGATTCAGATATTTTCCCGGCCAGGGATCCCTGGTTGTCTGGGTATGCGATCTCGTATTACTACTTCGGATATGTGATCCTGGCGATGCTGGGGCTGCTGAGCGGGGTGGTCGCCGGCGTCGCCTTCAATCTGGGAAACGCGTTGTGGTTTGCGTTGGTGGCCGTCGGGACGTATTCGCTGCTCTACAACCTGTTAGCCTGGAAAACGCGTACGGCGGTGAAACCCGCGGTCCCTCTGCTTGGACCACTCTTCGTTCTCATCACCGGTAATCTCGAAGGCATCCTGGACGTGCTGCATGCACGCCACGTTTTCTGGCGGCTTGATGAGAGCGGGGCGATGGTTTCCAGATTCTGGACGTGGATCGGTCTCGAGAATCTGGAGAACCCGCCGTTTGGCGACCCGAGTTGGATTCCACAGCGAAATTGGTGGTGGTGGCGCGCCTCGCGTGTCATCCGGGATCTCGATCTACAGGGCAATCCAATCGATCTGCAATCGATCGATGAGTTCCCGTTTTTCTCATTTTTGCTGGCAGATAACCATCCCCATTTGCTGGCAATTCCGTTTGTGCTGCTTGCCGTGGCGTTTGCTTTACAGATCTTTTCACGCACGGCTCCGCTATCCAATCGCAAGCCTTTCAGCGCCATTTCAGATCGAACCAGGAACAGCCTGCTCCTGCTCGCAGGTGCTGGTTTGCTTCTGGTCATCCCGATCTCGATCAATTCATCCGCGTCGCAGGGGATGACCCCGGGCGGCGTTGTGCTGTCTGTTATTACGGATATCGTGCTCTATGGAGTTCTTGCAGCCGCACTTGGCTTTGTCTTTCTCGTCCTGCTGGGGTACGGGCAGAGCGTTCTAGGCGTGCAGGAGCTGGTCGCCGGCGGGCTTATTTTCGGAAGCCTGGCATTTCTGAACACATGGGACTTTCCAATCTATCTTTCATTTCTATTTGCAGTGCTTGTCTTGAAATCCGGCGAGCAGAAGCTCATCGATGCGGCGCGGGCGGCGATGACCAGCACGTTCAGCGTCTTGATCCTCGGAGTGATTTTCTTCCTTCCATGGTATCCAACATTTGCATCGCAAGCCGGCGGCATCCTGCCCCATGTGCTCCATCCGACACGCTTCCTGCATTTCTTCATCATGTTTGGGACAGCGCTCGTCCCAATCATGGTTTGGCTATGGAGGAAATTCATCCAGCGGACTGGCAAACGTGACTGGCTGCGCCTGGTTGCGCTCACTCTCGGCTTGCCGATCACGCTTCTGGCGCTCTCCCTCGTTCTCGCCAGGCTGATTTTTTCGTTTATCGATCCATTTATTCTGGACCGTGCTTTTACGCTGATGCAGGCCTCTTCATTCGGCGAAGCGGTTCGCATGATGATCCAGACACGCGTCACGGCTTCGTGGACGGCGTGGGCGCTTGGGATGATCTTCGCCGCCGGCATCTTGCTGCTGCGTCGGCAGTGGCCTCAGCATGAAGATGCCGACCCCGACATGTTCGTGATATTGATGATCTTGATCGGTGCGCTGCTCATCCTAGGCCCTGAGTTTTTCTACCTCCGCGACCAATTCGGTCTGCGCATGAACACGATCTTCAAATTCTATTTTGCTGCCTGGATTCTGTGGGGGCTCGCTGCCGCTTATGCCGTGACCATGCTCTGGCGGGTTCGAGCGGGCCGCTTCTGGCCGGTGAAGATCCTGGTTGTTGTGCCGCTTCTGCTCGGGCTCGTTTACCCTCTTCTGGGCACCTGGACGAAGACGAATGGATTTAATCCCCCTTCTGGCCGAACATTAAACGGCTCCATGCATCCAGCCTATGCCCAACCTTCTGACCGGGAAGCGGTCGCGTGGATCGAAGCGAACATCGCAGATGGCGTGATCGCTGAAGCGGTCGGGGGCAGTTATACCTACTACGGGCGGGTATCGGCACATACCGGCTTGCCGACAGTCCTGGGTTGGCCCGGGCACGAAAGCCAGTGGCGAGGCGGGTATCAGGAGGTTGGCAGCCGGGAAGGGGATATCCGCAGTCTCTATTCTTCGCCCGATTGGGCGCAGACCGAAGAGATCATGCGAAGGTATGATATCAGCTATGTGTATCTTGGCGAGTTGGAGCGCCATACCTACCGACCGTTGTATGAGGCGAAGTTCGAGACATACATGGATCTCGTTTATCAGAACGATCTGGTGAAGATATTTGCGGCGCGTGAAAGGGGCGTTCGGTGAAACGTGAATTAATCCGCATCCGCTGGCAGCATATCGGGATTCTGATCGTCCTGCTCCTTTCGTGGTTGCCGAGGATGCTGGATCTGGGGGCCCGGCCTCTGGACAATTCGGAGGCGGTCCATGCCCTGAATGCTGCCCAGCTCACACCGGATCCCGCCCCTTATTGGCCCGGAGAACAAGAAACTATTTCATCCAGTCCGCTCTATGAATGGCTGACGGCTGCTGTTTTCCAGATTGTGGGCAGCGGGGAAACGGAGGCGCGCTTCGTGCCTGCGCTGGCCGGATTGCTGCTGGCGGTGGTGCCGTTGACCTTCCGTGGCAGGCTGTCCCGACTCACGCTGCTGCTCGGCTCGCTTTTTATTGCACTCTCTCCAGTGGCGATAAACCTGTCGCGCACTGCGGGCGGGATGATGCTGGGCGCGCTGTTCCTGGCGGCGTCTGTTGCCGCTGCGGCTCAGCCAGCGCGGCAAGAAAAACCGGATCGCAAATGGATTCTGACTGCGGTCTTGCTGGGGGCCGCGCTGGCAAGCGGCGCAGGAGTTTTCAATGGATTGCTTTCATTGGGGCTCGCATATCTGTTGGCGAGGCTGCTTTTCCCGCAGGCAGCACTGTCAGAAACGGTGAGGGATGGATGGCGTGAGTTCATGCGCTATTGCTGGATGACTTCGCTCACGGCGGTCCTGCTGGCAACCGCGATAGGAATGTACCGGTTCGGGCTTGCCGGATTGGGCGAGTCGATCGTGATGTGGCTGCGGGGATGGATCCCGTTTGGGCAGCTCTCTGCACTGGGGTTTCTCGTCGCGGGGATCAGCTATGAACCGTTCATCCTCTTCACCGGCATCGCAGGGGCGGTTCTGGCGTGGCGGCGCAGCAGCTCATCCGGGAAGCTGCTCACGTTGTGGGCGCTGGGGGCGTTTCTGATCGGATTGGCGTACCCCGGGCGATCAGCACAGGATTGGATCTGGATCGTTCTGCCGCTGAGTTTCGTCTCCGCTGAGGGGATCACGATCCTGCTGGGCCGTCTCATCGGACGGGAGCGGTGGCTGCAGGTCGTCGCCCTCGTCAGCATTTCCCTGGTGCTGCTCGGTGCCGCATTGGTCACATTGATCAGTTATGTCAATGGCTACCTGCAGCAGATGGTGATCGGCGATAACTACCTGATTGGACTGGCGCTGTTCGCCATGCTGCTGCTGCTTTCCAGCGTGTTCGTCCTGTTTGGCCTGGGCTGGTCCTGGGACATCGTATGGGATGGTGCGGGCATAACGCTCGTGCTCGTGACGCTGGCACTTTCGCTCTCGGCTGCATGGAATCTGGCCAACGATCCAGGCTTGGGCTTCCGCGCGCTCTGGGCGTCGAATTCACCGACGGAAAATGGTGTCTATTTACAGAGCACGCTGGAGAATGCTTCGCTGGCGCTGACAGGTAGTTCGACAGCTGCCCCGGTATTCTTCCAGGGTGATCCAGACCCCGCGTTGGTCTGGCGTGTGCGTGCCTACCCGCGTTATGAGCCGTCCGATGGGCCTGATGCTGCGGCGCCCCCGATCCTTATCGCGCCGCAAGGAGCAGGGCTGAGCATCTACGGGGCAGAGTATTTCGGTCAGGATTTCGCATTGAATCTTGAGCGAGGCTGGTTCGGCATGCTGCCGCCTGATCTGTTGCGTTGGTCTTTGACTCACTCGGCACCGACAGGGTCGACAGGATGGGTCGTGTTCATCCAGGCAGATATCATCGCGCTGGGCGAGTTCTCGACCGGTTCGGCGGTGGAATGAAATGATGGGTGTAAATGGGCAGATGGTCAGCACAATCGCGATCGATGGTCCGGCGGCATCCGGCAAATCCACCCTCGCCAAAAAACTGGCCAGCAAGTTGGGATATCTCTACTTCGACACGGGCGTGATGTACCGGGCGGTGACGCTGGCCGCCCTGCGCCATGGAGTACCCGTCGGGGCCGAGGAAGCGGTCTCAGAGATCGCCCAAAAGCTGGACCTGGACGTCCGCCCGCCGAGTGTGAAGGACGGGCGGCAGTATGACGTGATTATGGATGGCGAGGATGTCACCTGGGAAATCCGCAGTCCAGAGGTGGATCGCAACGTTTCTCAGGTTTCGATGTACGCAGGCGTGCGGGACGCCATGACGAAATTGCAGCGCGAGATCGGCGCGCGCGGGGCTGTGGTTATGGTCGGGCGGGACATCGGAACGGTCGTGCTGCCCGACGCTGACTTAAAGATCTATCTTGACGCCAGCGTTGAGGCGCGAGCGCGGCGCAGGTTTGAGGAATGCGTTTCACGGGGCGAATCGCCTGAGTACGAGGATATCCTGGAGGGTATGCGCAAAAGGGATCGCATCGATTCGACCCGCGAGTTGGCGCCGCTGCGTCCGGCTTCTGACGCCATTATTATTAACAACACCAGCCTCTCTGTAGAGCAAGCGCTCGAAGAAGTGCTCGAGCTGATCGTTTCTCGTGAGGACCCGGTATAGTGAAGGATCGATTGGAACCAGGAGTGCAACCCCGCGCATGGGCGACCAGCTAGGCAGCAACTACGATCACGAAGCACTCGAACGCCAACGCTGGATCTTGCGGTGGATGATCGAGGAAATCGGTTTCCGGTTTCTGCTGAAATTTGACCATGTCGAAGGGGTTGAAAATTTCCCCCAGACGGGTCCGGTAATCGTGATCATCAACCATATCGCGTTCGTAGATCCGGTCGTGGTGTTGGCCACCTTGCCGCGCAATGTCGTCCCCATGGCGAAGGTCGAAGCCTACAGTTATCCGATCTGGGGCATTTTCCCGAGGCTCTGGGAGGTGATCCCGGTACGGCGCCAGGCTGTTGACCGGCGTGCACTCCGGCATGCGATGAACGTGCTGCGGGCCGGGGAGTCAATCCTGATCGCGCCGGAGGGAACCCGCAGCCCGCAGCTCCAGGAAGGCAAGGAGGGCGTCGCGTTCCTCGGGTCAAGGGCGGGTGCCGCGATCGTCCCCGCCGCGATCGAAGGGACCGAGGGGTTCCCCAGCATCAACCCGAGGCGCTGGAAACAAAGCGGGGCAGTTGTCAAGATCGGTAAGCCGTTCCGCTTTTTGCAGACGGGAAGAGTGCCGGGTAGGGGAGCGCTCCGGAAAATGACCGATGAGGCGATGTATGTGCTGGCAGGAATGCTTCCGCCTGAGCGACGGGGCGTCTACAGTGACCTCGAGAGTGCCACCCGGGAGACGATCGAATTCATTTAACAGGCTTCGACATGAGCATATACCGACATATTTCCTCTCCGGATTTCCGGGAACAAATTCAAAGTTTATTTCGTTAAGTATATGGTAGACCTGCGGGAAAACAGACCCGCAGAGATTATGAATGAGGCACAAGCGCGCCGGGAGAAATTGTAATGAACACAAAACGGATTTTGGGAATAGTGATCGTGTTGCTGGTTTCACCGCTGACGGTCAGCGCCTGCAGCGGGGTTGCGACTCTCAGCGGGGCTGATGTAGCGAGCGACACGATCCAGGTTGTTGGCACAGGTGAGGTTAAGGGGACGCCGGATATCGCCTCAATCCAGATGGGCATCAGCTTTGTGGATGCGGATTTGAAGCGCGTCATCACAAACGCGAACCAATCGATCGAAACGATCACCGGAGCGCTCGTCGCCGCGGGGGTCAGATCTGAGGATATTCGCACAACCAACTATGGCATCTGGCCGGAAGAAATCTATGACCGCTCGAGCGGTGAACCGACCGGTGAGCGAAAGTATCATGCCGATCTCACGCTGGAGGTCACGATCCATCAGATTGACCGGATGGGCGAGTTCATTCAGGTCGGTCTGGACGCGGGGGTGAACAACGTCTACGGCATCAATTTTGGTCTCGAAGAGCGCACCGAACTTGAATCCTTGGCGCGGAGCGAGGCGATTGTGGATGCGAGAGCGCGTGCGGAAGAACTGGCAGCCGGTCTGGGCAAGCGCGTCGGAGATGCGATCTCGATCAGCGAAGGACTCGCTGGCTCCAGGGTCTACGACACCGGTCCGTTTCGATTTGAGGGCATGGGCGGAGGGGGCGCTACGATCAGCCCCGGTCAGACGACCGTCAGCCTCGAAGTTATCGTTGTGTACGAGCTGGTTAAGTAGCGATTTATTCGCATAGCCATCAGAATGAAAGGGATGGGTGGACCCTGAAGTGGGCCCACCCATCCCTTTGTCGCAGGGCGGGTGTGCAGTTTCTGATTGAAATATTGTGGGTATAATGGGCTCGAGTTCAATAGAAGAGGAGGTGTCGATCGGGCGGACATTTCTGGGGAAGGACAGCGCAAGGCCCCGTAAGAGCGGGGTGACGAGGATGAGGGTTCCCTGCTGCAGGGCAGGGCTAACCTGGTCGGGGTCGATCCGGTCGGGGAAAATCGGTAGATCAGCGGAAGCCCTCTGGGTTCGCCATAACCCATCAACTTTTCCCCAAACAAAACCCTGAGACCAACGCCGTTCTGGTAACGGGATGGACAACTTCAACGGGAGTGGTATTCTGCAGCAGCTTTTTGAAATCAAGCATGGAGGGAATCTATGTGTGGCATCGTCGGCTATGTCGGTGCGCGCGATGCAACGCCGATCATCTATAACGGCTTGAAGCGGCTCGAATACCGAGGTTATGATTCAGCCGGTCTGGCCGTGATCCAGGAGAGTGCGATCGAGATCCGGCGTGAAGCGGGCAAGCTCGATCGGCTTGGGGAATTGCTCCGGAACGATCCTGTGCACGGGCACATCGGTATCGGGCACACCCGCTGGGCAACTCACGGAGAGCCAAGCGCGCGCAACGCACATCCGCATGTTGGAGAATCTGGCAACGTTGTCGTCGTTCATAACGGTATCGTCGAAAATTATCTTACCCTCAAGGACGAGTTAGCCACCGAGGGGGTAGCGTTTAGTTCGGAGACAGACTCTGAGATCATCGTCCATCTCGTCGACCGCTACCTGGCTATGGGGCACTCGCTGGCGGAGGCGGCCCGGCGTGCGATCCGTCATCTCGAAGGCGCCCACGGCATCGTCCTGATGAGCTTGCAGGAGCCGGATAAGATCGTCGCCGCACGGATTGGCAACGCCGGTGGCGTCGTCGTCGGCGTCGGGGAAGGCGAGATGTTTGTCGCCTCGGATATCCCCGCAATTCTGGAGCATACGCGCCAGATGGCTTTTCTCGAATCGGGTCAGATGGTCGTTGTCGATGCGAAGGGGTTTGAAGCCTACGCGATTGAAGGTGAGCCGGTCGAAATCGAGGTGCAGTCCGTCTCCTGGGATCCGGTGGCAGCCGAGAAGGGCGAATACAAGCACTTTATGCTCAAAGAGATCTTTGAGCAGACCCGCTCGACGACCGATACGATCGCCGGCAGGGTCGATTTCAGGCAGGGCAAGATCATGCTGCCGCAGCTCAACCTGACGCCCGATCTGGCAAAAAAGATTCAAAAGATCGTTATCACCGCCTGCGGGACGGCCGCCCATGCCGGTATGGTTGGGCGCATCCTGATCGAACGCATCGCCCGCATCCCGGTGCAGGTTGATATCGCCTCCGAGTTCCGCTACCAGGAACCGCTCGTGGATGAAAATACGGTTGTATTGGCGATCAGCCAGTCCGGTGAGACCGCCGACACGCTGGCGGCGATGAATGAAGGGCGCGCCCGCGGCGCCACGCTCTGGAGCATCGTCAACGCAATCGGCTCGCAGGCAATGCGCATCGCTGATGGATACATCGGGATGCAAGCCGGTCCCGAAATTGGCGTAGCTTCAACGAAGGCGTTCACCGCGCCGTTGATTGACCTTTACATGCTCGCAGTGCTGCTCGGCGATATGCGCGGCACGCTGGAGGATGAAAAACGGCTCAAACTCGTCGCAGATCTGCGCAAGGTTCCAGATCTGGTAAGCCAGAGCCTTGAGCGCGAAGCGGCGGTCGAGGCGATCTCCTGGGAACTCAAGGATGTCCAGCACGCCCTCTACCTCGGAAGAGGTATCAACATGCCGATCGCCTACGAAGGTGCCCTGAAACTAAAAGAGATTTCCTACATCCACGCCGAGGCCTATCCGGCGGGCGAGATGAAGCATGGACCGATCGCGCTGATCGATGAGGAGATGCCGGTCATCGCGATCGCCCCTCGAGATCCGTGGTACGAGAAAATGATCAGCCAGATCGAGCAAACCAAAGCGCGCGGTGGGATCGTGGTCGCGGTCGCGACAGATGGCGATGAGCTCCTGCCGACGATCGCCGATCACGTCATCTGGATCCCGGAAACGCCCTGGATGCTCAGCCCGGTGACGACGAGCATTCCGCTCCAGTTGCTTGCGTACCACATCGCCGTGCTGCGCGGCGCAGATGTTGATCAACCGCGCAACCTGGCGAAAAGCGTAACCGTGGAATAGCGAATTGGATCGATCTAATATCAAAAGGACTGGCATGTTTGTATACCAGTCCTTTTCTGTTTCAGACTCCTCAGCACTTCAACCCGCGTGGACCCCCACATAGTTGGAGGCGTAGAGTACGCTCTCACCGAGCTTGACGCCGAGGTGATCGGCGACGATTTCACATTTCGCCTTGAGCAAGAATAAAATCGGTCGTTGTTCATCTGAGAGCGTCTCGAAATTACCCATCCCTTTGCTGATCACCATTCCTGCATCCGTGAAGAGACGCCGGAACTCTGGATTGGCCTCCGCGAGCACAATGCCGGGCATCTTCCAGAAGAGCGTCATTAATAATCGGTCGGGCGCGGACGGCAAATGTCGTCGGCAGATCGATCGTCTCGATCAGCACCCGATCGTAAACCGTCTCCCCTGCATTGTCTCCAAGGTAGAGGACGTGATCGGTCTTCGAGAGGGCATCTTTGAATTGGGCATAGTCCATCACGCCTGGCTGGGCCGTGAGGGTCCGGGCAAGTTCGAGGCGCGTATCGAACGTCACATTTGCGCCGTGGTCGACGATATTGCCTGCGATGGCGATCCGCACGGCGGTCTCGAGGGGATCGGGTGCCTCCGCCACGAGGTCTTTCAAGTAGGGATACAGTTCTAACGCGGTTTGAGTGTTCTGGCGTTTGATCTCCCGGAAAGGGTCGCGTTCGCCTGCTGCTTCAGAAACGAGGCTATAGATCTGACGATAAAACGCGGGAGGGGGTCCTTCCGGCGGCTGTCGGTCGACGAGCTCCCGGAGCGAACGGACGGTCTGTTCATATTCGTCACCCTCTCCGAGCAAGCGTTGCGCGGTACGCTGTCCCTGGTGGAACATACATTCCAGGCAGGGGTGGTCTGTTCTCATGGTCGTCCTCTTTAAGTCCTCACCTTTAGAACGGGTTGGGCTATGATCGTATTCGAGACGAACTTAAAGCAGAAGTGTTGAAGATCCTGATCTTTTCAATGGATCCGGCATTGGGAGAGCAGGTGCCCGCTTTATGAATGCAAAGCTGTCTCCAACTGTTCAAGAAAGTCGTCGATCGCGTTCGTTGGTTTATTGCAGATAAAACCCTTGCACAAATAGGCCGTTGGTTCGCCTCCAACCGCCGATCTGTTGTCCAGCAGTTCTGGGTGTCCCTGCTCCCCAGGTTTACCGCCGGCGCGAATCAGCAGCGGTAGGAAGCGAGTATCCACCGCCTCTTTAAAGCGTTTGAACTGGTCTTGATCGGGATCCCCGAGCAGTGCTAATTGCAGGCCTGGTCCGATTGCATAATCGAGTGCGCTGAGCCATCCGGCAAAAGCAGTTGGGTGACGGCTTGCCATGGACTGCATTCCGCGCAAAGCTCGTTCAGCCGGTTCTGCGTACTGCCCGTTGGATGTAAAGTTGTACATCTTCAGGAAAAGCATGACCGCGAGGCTGTTGCCGCTGGGCAGCGGTGTGTCCTGAATCGATTTGGGTCGGGCGATCAGGTCCTGAAGATCGTCGCGGGTGTCATAAAAACCGCCTTGTGGATCCTGGTAGTGTTCCAGGATTTCGACACACAGCTCTTCGGCTTCCTGGAACCAAACCGGGTTGAAATCGGTCTCGTAGAGCGCCAGGAAACCGAGCCCAGCCCCAGCCAGGTCACGCAATGTCGCTGCGTTTTTTGGGACCCCTTTTCTCCAGGTACGCCTCCAGCCGGCCTGGGTTTTCAGCTCACTTGATAAAAAGCCAGCCAGTTTCTGGGCAGCGCTGAGATAGTCCGCGTTCTTCAGCGCCCTGGCTGCCTCGGCGAGGGCGATCAGCAGCAAACCGTTCCAGGCCGTGATGATCTTGTCGTCTGCCGCAGGTCGGGGGCGGGAGGCACGACCGTTGAGCAGTTGCGCTTCGATCCTTCTCAGGCGCTTGCGCAGATCCTGCTCGTCAATGTCGCGTTCATGGGCAATGTCCGTGACCGGATCGGGAAGATAAAGCACGTTTGCACCCTCGAAATTCGGTCCAGCGCGCAGACCATAGACGTCGAGGGCGAGTTCACGATCCGCTTCGTCGGTGAGGATCGTCCGAAGTTCGTCTGCGGTCCACACGTAGAATTTCCCCTCTTCACCCTCAGAATCTGCATCCAACGAGGCGAAGAAACCTCCAGCATCATCCTGCATTTCTCGAATGAGAAACTGTATTGTTTTGTCCACAACCTCAAGGAATTCGGGCTCACCGGTCAGCTGCCATACGTGCAGGTAAGCGGGCAGCAGAACTGCGTTGTCGTAGAGCATTTTTTCGAAATGGGGGATGAGCCAGCGCTCGTCGACTGCGTAGCGGTGAAATCCACCGCCCACCTGATCGAAAATGCCGCCGCGCGCCATGGACTGCAGTGCGTGTTTGGCCATGTCGAGCGCAAGGCGATCTCTCTTCCGGTGGTAGCGTTGGAGCAAAAACTCGACTGCGGACGCTTGTGGGAACTTCGGAGCGCCCCCCCAGCCGCCGTTCTTCCAATCATACTTTTCGAACAACTGCTCGGCCGCCGAATCCAACGCAGCAGGTTCAAGGCGCTCCTCACCGGCCTCGAAGACCGGCGTAGAGCGGATATGCGCCGAAAGCTCTTTGCCGATCCGATCGACTTGCTCGCGGTTGGTCGACCATTGCTCGTGAACGCTCTCCAGCACTTCCTGGAAGGAGGGCATGTTGAACCGGCGTGTGGGAGGGAAGTACGTCCCGCCGTAAAAAGGCTCGCCCTCCGGAGTCAGAAACGCTGATAGCGGCCAACCTCCCTGACCGGTCAGCGCGACGATCGCATCCATGTAGATCGAATCCACGTCGGGACGTTCCTCCCGGTCGACTTTAATACTGACGAAATGCCGGTTCATGATTTCGGCGATCTCAGGATCTTCGAACGATTCGTGTGCCATGACGTGACACCAGTGGCAGGCTGCGTACCCGATGCTCAGGAAGATCGGTTTCCCCTCCGACTTTGCGCGCATGAAAGCCTCTTCGCCCCAGGGGTACCAATCGACAGGGTTGTCAGCGTGCTGGAGAAGATAAGGTGAGGTCTCGTCCTTCAATCGATTCGGCATGGCAATTTCTCCGCAATTCTTGAGTGGCCGCAGCGATCCCAATTGCTGATGAGAGCAGGTTCGGCGCGTCGGCAACAATCAATAATGAGCTTCCTTCATGAAAGATATCACGTTATTCCGGGAGGCGTGGAGTGTAAAGCGAGGTGGTAGAATCAGCGCCATGGACAACCGACAGGTTCCGATGATCATCCGTTGGCTGCCGGCACTGTTGTTAATGACGGCGATTTTTCTCTTTTCGTCAACACCGGCAAGCCGCCTCCCGCACTTCGGGACGATCGATTTGTGGATTAAGAAGGGTGGCCACGCCACTGGATACGCACTGCTTGCATTTGCGTACTACTTTGCGCTTCCGCCACGCCTTTCCCCAATCTACCGGGCAGCTCTGGCGTTCATCATGGCGCTCTTATTCGCCTTGAGCGACGAATTTCATCAGTCCTTTGTCGAGGGGCGGACGTCCAGCTTGCGCGACGTGGGGATCGACAGTGCCGGCGCGGCTCTGGCGCTGCTTGTACGCCCGGCATGGGCGATAGCTAGGAGGTGAGAGTCCTCTGCGGGCGTTGATCCGACGAACCGCTA
>JARGGH010000002.1 GCA_029210945.1 Anaerolineales bacterium | reverse complement strand
TGACCAGCTCAAAGAACTTCCATTCGCGCCCCAGTGTGGTTTCATAGAAGAACCGGATGCCACACAGTGCCTGTGTGCACGTACTTCGAGAGAGCTTCTTCTCGTTCTTCAGGTAGAGAAAATAATCTCTGAGATCCTCTTCGGTGATGTCCAGGGGAGACTTCTTAAAATACTCTGCCAGCTGACGCACAGCTCGCAAATAGCATGTCTGCGTCTTGGGCGCCAATCCCCTCAGTTCCAGATCCTGCTTCATCCGCTGCCGCAATGTATTCATGACTACACCTCCTGCGTTGAGAAAGATTGCAGGAAATATAGCCCTTCTATTTGATGAGGTTGAATTCGCTGGGAGGAAATATATGAGGAGAGGGAAGCCTGCGCGAAGCGCTTAGTTCAACTGAGATTACCAAGGACCGCTTGCCCGGACTTGTATTGTTAGTTTGTATCGCCGGGATTATTCTCATTCCTCTCGCATTTCATTACATCAATCAACCTCAGATGTTCTTTATCCCAATGAAGAGAGTCTCAATCCTGAATCGTGGGTGGATTGCCGCAACGACCCAAGCGACAGGTCGAAGTGCATTTCAACTTTATGGCAGCCATTTCTTACAGACACTGCGAGGTCTCACTGAAATTCCTGTTCGAGGTTTGTATAATCCCGGACGGCCTATCCTGTTAACGTTTGATTCGGCACTGTTATTCGCAGGTTTCGCAATCGTGCTTGCACGCCTCCTCGACCCAAGATACAACATCCTGCTGCTCGGCCTGATCGGCCCTATTATGGCCGGCACATTCAGCGTGGAAGCACCCAGTGCCCAGCGGCTGCTTTATTCAGTCCCATTTCTGGCAGCTATAATTTCTATCCCTGTCATCGAATTAAGAACCCTGCTGGCAAGATATATGTCAACCTGGAAGCCCATCGCCTTCGCGATCCTGCCACTCATTGTGTTTGGCACAGCCTACAGTAATTTATCCTTCTTCTTCGGTGAGGCTATGCCCGGTCAACGCTATTCCGATCGCGGCGCATATTTGGTGCGGACGCTTGCAGATTTCTTGAACGAACAACCTGTTGGAACCAGAGCACTAATGGTCATACCGGCGCCGATTGGCTATCATTCGCTCCCATCTCTTGACTTTTTGGCCACAAAGGTCAATGGGGATGACATCGATTGGAGAGGGATTGATAGCGAAAGCATCCAACCGGGCAACAGTAGAACGTTATTCATATTTCAACGCGAGAACTTCATGTGGTCCGAACCCCTTATACAACAATTTCCTCAGGCCGACGCTTATGAAGCTCAAGATATAGAGGGTGAGCTTCTATTCCTGGTCCTCGACGTCGAAATCGCTGAGATCGCGCTACATGAATAGCATCTTTCTCTTTCTGACCCGAAAGTCACCTTTTAAAGCTAGGCCATACCAATCGAAATGAATTCGAGCGCTCTTAGCCCGAGACAAGCATTCAGAAAATGGCTGCAGGCAAGCCAGGACCTATTTTCGGCTCTGCTGGCCGCAGCACCAACCCCCTCGGGAATATCCAGCCCTGCGCTCCTGCTGATGTTGGCTCTTCTCGTCTATCTCCTGGTCCGCCTGATCGGCCTGAGTGAATTCCCAATCTACTTCTTCACCGACGAAGCTGTGCAAACCGTCCTGGCGGCCGACCTCATCCGGGACGGCTTCCACGGGTACGACGGCGTCTTCCTGCCAACCTATTTCGAGAACGCCTGGCTGTTCAATTTGAGTTTGAGCGTGTATGCACAGGTCCTTCCCCTGCTCTTGTTCGGGAAAAGCGTCTTCGTCACGCGCGCCACCTCCGTTTTGATCGGCATCAGCGGCGCGGTGGCGGTCGCTCTGACCCTGAGGGATGCGTTCCGTCTCAGAAATTGGTGGGTCGGAGTGCTGATCTTCTCCGCGATCCCTGCGTGGTTCTTACATTCGCGCACCGCCTTCGAGACGGTCATCTTCGTCGCGCTGATGGCATGGGCGCTCTATTTCTACCTGCGTTATCGCCAGGACAATCCGAAATTTCTCTACGCGGCGGTCACGTTTGGCGGATTATCATTCTACAGTTACCGGGGCGGCCAGCTGGTCCTGATCGGGTTTGTAGTGGTTCTCTTCCTTGTCGACATCCGCTACCATTTTGCTCAACGCCGCACAGTGCTGGGCGCAACGCTGCTCGCGCTGATCTTCACCATTCCCTATCTTCGCTTCCAGGCACTCCACCGCGAGGAGACCTATTTCCATCTTCGCATGCTCGACACGTACTGGCTTCACGATATATCGCTGCGCGAAAAAGTTGCCCGTTTCATCGAGATCTACCTGAGCGGCCTGGACCCACGTTTCTGGTTAGCCCCCGACGGTCGTGATCTCAGCCGGCATGTCATGAAGGGCCACGGACACATTTCGCCATTCATGGCGCCTTTCCTGATCATCGGTGTGGTCTTAAGCCTCAAGAACATCAAACAGCCGCCATATCGGGCTACGCTTTTGCTCGCAGTGTTGTCACCGCTGGGCGCCGCTCTGGTCGGTCTGGGGATCACGCGGGTCCTGATTTTTGTGCTGCCCGCAGCCCTGCTGACCTCGATCGGCATCCTGGCCGTTGTGAACCGTGTTGAAAACCGACGACTTGAACACCCGCTCGCCTTGCTGTTGTTCTCGGTGCTGCTCTTCTTCAATTCGTTTATGCTCCGGGATGCCCTGACCAACGGCCCTACCTGGTTCCAGGATTACGGCCTGGGCGGGATGCAGTACGGAGCCCGGCAAATATTCGATAAGGCAGGAGATTTGATCGAAGAGGACCCCGGTCGTACGGTCTATGTCTCCTCAACCTGGGCAAACGGCACCGATATCCTGATGCGTTTCTTCATACCCGACGGATCGTCCGTGCATATCGGGAACGCGGATGGTTTTCTTGATCACGAGATGGAACTCGATCCGCAGACGATCTTCATCCTGCCTGCTGACGAATATCAGCGACTGGTGCAAAGCCCTAAGGTAACGAGGGTGGAAGTCCTCGACACGATCCCGTTCCCGAACGGTGAAGCAGGTTTCTACGTCACGACCTTCGCTTATTCCGATCAGGCCCAGCAGATTTTCGCCGAGGAGCAAGCCGAACGGGCGCTCCCGCGCTCGGGGACGACCGAGTGGAAAGGTCAGACGATCGAGGTCAAATACCCTTTTCTGGATATGGGAGAGCTCCATCATATCTTCGATGAAGATACGTTCACATTGGCGCGCGTTCATTCCGCGAACCCCGCCGTGTTCACACTAACGTTCGAAAAACCAACCGCACTGGCAGGTCTGCGTCTCACGACCGGAAGCATGGATATGAAGATCGGGGCTTATCTCTATCGTCAGGCTGAGCCTGAACCAGGCTACTTCGAAGCTCGATACACCAATCTGCCGGACGATCCCACCGTCACGCTCCCCTTTGAGGGAACGGTCAAAGATATCGTGAAACTGCAGGTCGAAATCCTCAGCCTGACGGGTGGAGACGATGTCAAGATTCATATCCGCGAGCTCGGTTGGTACACCTCCCCGCCGGTTGAGGGATGACCGCAGCCCCGTTGCGCTAATCGTGTTCCACCGATCCTGGCTCGACATGCATGCTTGATCCACGCTGACAGTGAGGGGTCGCGCCCATCCCGGGGGCAACGGGGTAACCCTCACAGGTGTGCACAAACCCGCTGTGCGGCACGAGACCGCACGTTGGGGTATCCTCATCCCGGGCTTCTGTTCTATACTTTATACTTCACGGGGATGCGATCCCCTGCTGCCCAGCTACTCGAAAGGAGCTTTCTCCGTGAAAGCGGTGCTTTTCCACGAACATGGCGGGCTCGATGTCCTGCGTTATGAAGACTTTCCAACGCCGGCTCCAGGCCCGGACGAAGTGCTTGTCCGTCTTCGCGCCGCAGCGTTGAACCGGGTTGACCTTTGGGTGCGTCAGTGTTGGCCGGGGCTCAAACTCGATCTGCCGCACATCTCTGGCTCTGACGGCGCCGGCGTCATCGCGGCGGTGGGGGCAGAGGTTGACGATCTAAAGCAAGGGGATCGGGTCGTGATCAACGCCAACATTGGCTGCGGCAAATGTGATTTCTGCCGCGCCGGCTACGACAACCGCTGCCGGGATTGGCACCTGCTCGGCGAGACCATTCGCGGCACGCTGGCGGAATACGTCGCCGTGCCCGCCCGCAACGTGCTGCCGCTGCCCGATGACATGCATTTTGGTCCTGCTGCAGCGGCCAGCCTGGTCTACCTCACAGCGTGGCACTCGCTGATCACACGCGGCAAACTGCAACCGGGTGAACGTGTCCTGGTCGTCGGCGCTTCGGGTGGTGTGAACACCGCCTGCATTCAGATCGCCAGCTTCACCGGCGCGCAGGTGCTCGTTATCGGCTCGAACGCTGAGAAGCTAAGCCTGGCCGAATCGCTCGGCGCGGACATCCTGATTGACCGTTCTAAAGAAGAAAACTGGTCCAAAGCAGTCTTCCTCGCGACCGGTCGCGAAGGGGTTGACGTCGTCGTCGACAATGTTGGAGCCGGAAGCATGATGATGAGCATGCGCGCCGCCAGGAAGGGCGGGCGCATATTGACAGTCGGGAACACAGGTGGGGCAATGTTCGAAATCGACAACCGGTTCATCTTCGGAAAACATCTCTCCATCCTGGGCTCAACGATGGGCACGCTTCAGGATTTTGAAACCGTGATGGGATTGGTTTTTGAAGGCAAACTCCAGCCGGTCATTGACCGCACCTACCCGCTCCAGGAAACGGCAGAGGCCGAACGCCGCCTTGAGGCCGGTGAGCAGATGGGGAAGATCGTCATTGACATCGAATCCTAGGCCGAAGATCGTAACCTGGCTCGGCGTGATAGTGTTAATCTCTTCAGCAGTGCAGTTTGTGGGTGCCTTCGCCTGGTTTTCGCTCCCTGAGCTTCCCTTAACCGTTCCCCGAGGTTATTTGCTGTTCAAGAATCTTTTCTGGGGCGTTGTCAGCCTGGCTGCAGGCACCGGTATGTTAATCGGGAGAAGCTGGGCGCTGACCCTCAGTAGGTGGGGTGCAGCCACATACCTGGTTTTCCAGACGATAAACATCACCGTTCTACAAAGCTCAGAGTATGCACTGCGGGCACGTACGTTCAATATTTCAGCGACACTCGGGAGCGTTATGCTGTTTTTTTGGCTGTCATCCCGTCCCGGTGTCCATAATTATTTCAGGAGAAAAGCCGGATGAGCGATTCCTCCAAGATGGACTTCCTTCACGAACAACGTAACAAAGCCCAACTCGGTGGCGGAGAACAGCGTATTCAGGCGCAGCATGATCGCGGCCGCCTCACGGCGCGCGAACGCCTCGATTTGCTGCTCGATAAAGGCTCGTTCCGTGAGACGGATATGTTCGTCACCCACCGCACCACCGATTTTGGGCTTGATAAACGCAAGTATCTGGGTGACAGCGTCGTGACAGGCTGGGGCACAATCGACGGCCGCCTGGTTTACGTCTTTTCCCAGGATTTCACCGTCTTCGGCGGCAGCCTGGGCGAGGTTCACTCCGCCAAAATTTGCAAGATCATGGATATGGCGATGAAAAACGGCGCCCCGGTGATCGGCTTGAACGACTCGGGCGGAGCACGGATTCAGGAAGGGGTCGTATCACTCGGCGCCTATGCCGATATCTTCCTGCGCAACACGCTTGCCTCGGGCGTCGTCCCCCAGATCAGCGCCATCATGGGTCCGTGCGCCGGCGGGGCGGTGTATTCACCCGCGCTCACAGACTTCATCTTCATGGTGCGGAATTCTTCCTATATGTTCGTAACCGGTCCAGACGTGGTCAAGACGGTCACGCACGAGGACGTCACATTCGAGGAGCTCGGAGGCGCCGACACCCACGCCAGCACCTCCGGTGTGTGTCATTACGTGGCCGAGAATGAGGCCGATTGCCTCTACATGATCAGGGTGATGCTCTCCTACCTTCCCCAGAACAACATGGAGGATCCGCCGTTCGTCCCGACATCGGACGACCGCTTGCGCACCGAAGAAGCGCTCGACAACATCATCCCCGAAGACCCCAGCAAGCCGTACGACATGAGCGAAGTGATCAAAATGGTCGTCGATGACGGCATCTTCCTGGAAGTGCACGAAAATTATGCTCAGAACATCGTCACCTGCTTTGGCCGGCTGGGCGGGCATAGTGTCGGTGTCATCGCCAACCAGCCCGGCGTGCTGGCCGGTGTGCTGGATATCAACTCCTCCGCCAAGGCCGGACGGTTTGTACGTTTCTGTGACTCCTTCAACCTGCCCATCATCACGTTTGTGGACGTGCCGGGCTTTCTGCCCGGCACAGGTCAGGAGCACGGCGGCATCATCCGGCACGGCGCCAAGCTGCTCTATGCCTATTGCGAGGCGACGGTCCCCAAGATCACGGTCATCACACGCAAAGCCTACGGCGGGGCCTACGACGTCATGTCCTCCAAGCACATCCGCGGCGACCTGAACTTCGCCTGGCCTTCAGCAGAGCTGGCCGTCATGGGACCGGAAGGCGCCGTCAACATCATTTTTCGCAAAGAAATCGCCGAAGCGAAGGACCCGGATAAACGCCGCCAGGAACTGGTCGCTGAATATCGTGAAAAATTTGCCAACCCGTATATCGCCGCCTCACGCGGCTACATCGATGATGTCATTGAGCCGCGCTACACGCGTCCGCGGCTGATCAACGCCCTGGAGATGCTTTCCAACAAACGCGATTCGAATCCGCCGAAGAAACACGGGAACATCCCGCTGTAGTCACAAGATGGCAGCAAAGGACGTCCCGCAGCACCTCAACCAAAGCGGCACCGCAGTCATCGGCGGTCACGCCCTGTACTGGGAACGTCATGGCCATCCGGAAGCGGGTACGGTCATGCTGCTGCATCACGGGCTAGGATCCATTCGCTCCTGGCGCCGGCAGTGTCCGGCATTGTGTGAAGCGGGTTGGGAGGTGCTGGTCTACGATCGCTGGGGATACGGTCGCTCGGAGGCAAGACCTGGATTCGCCGATCGATTCTTACGCGATGATGCGTTGGAAGCATTTCAGTTGCTGGATTTAATGGGAATTGATCAAACGGCGCTGATCGGCCACAGTGATGGCGGCACAATCGCGCTGTTGATGGCGGCTATGCAGCCTGAGCGAATCACAGGTATGGTTGTCGTCGCAGCACACATTTATTACGAAGAAAAAATGAGAGCGGGTTTGCTCTCGATCGCCCGCCAGGCCAAACAGCCGCCGCTCTCAACCGCGCTCCGAAAGGAACATGGCGATCGAGCGGAAGAGCTGACTGCGCTGTGGATCAGCCACTGGCTGGAGAGCGATCCGAGCGGGCTGGACATGTCTGACCGGTTAGAGTCGATTACCTGCCCGACGCTGGTGATCCAGGGTGAACTCGACGAACATGCCACACCCCAGCATGCCGGCGACATCGCCGGCGGGGTTCAGGATGGCGAGCTATGGCTTATACCAGACGTTGGCCACATGCCGCCCCACGAAATACCGGCCGAGTTCAACCGCCGAATGCTGGACTTTCTATCCGCAATGCATTTATGATGATTAGTTGAGGAGTGCGATGTTCAATAAGGTATTGGTCGCAAATCGTGGAGAGATCGCCGTACGCATCATGCGCGCCTGTCGTGAACTGGGCATGAACACCGTCGCCGTTTACTCCGAGGCCGACCGCACGGCCCTGCACGTCCGTCAGGCGGACGAGGCGTATTTACTCGGGCCAGCCGCTGCCCGCGATTCGTATTTGCGCGGCGACAAGATCATCGAAATTGCCCAACGCAGCGGCGCCGGTGCCATCCACCCGGGGTATGGGTTCCTCGCCGAGCGCGACGATTTCGCGCAGGCCGTGGAAGACGCCGGGCTGGGGTTCATTGGACCGCGCCCCAGCGCAATTGCAGCGATGGGTGACAAAGCCGTCGCCCGGGCGACGGTCACCGCAGCCGGTGTCCCCGTCGTCCCCGGCACAGAGGGTGAAGGGGACCTGCGCGACGAGGACCTGCTTGACCTGGCTCCCGCGATCGGTTTTCCGCTGTTGATCAAAGCCACCGCCGGCGGCGGCGGCAAAGGCATGCGTGAGGTCCGATCACTGGAGGATATGCCTGCATTGCTCGAATCTGCCCGCCGGGAAGCCGAAGCCGCGTTCGGCGATGGCAATGTCTACCTGGAGAAGCTCATCGAAGGCGCACGGCACATTGAGTTCCAGATCCTGGCCGATAGCCAGGGCAATGTCATCCACCTCGGGGAACGTGAATGCTCGCTGCAGCGTCGGCACCAGAAACTGCTTGAAGAAGCACCCTCGCCGTTCATGAACGAGGAACTGCGCGTGAAAATGGGCGAGGTTGCCTGCAAAGCCGCCCAGGCGGTGGATTACCTCAACGCTGGCACGATCGAGTTTCTGGTGGACAAGGACGAGAACTTCTACTTCCTGGAGATGAACACCCGCCTGCAGGTCGAACACCCCGTGACCGAACTGGTCACCGGGATCGACATCGTCAAGGAGCAGATCCGCATCGCCCGCGGCCGGAAGCTGCGCTACACACAGGATGACATCCACCTGAACGGCTGGGCGATCGAATGCCGCATTAACGCCGAGGACCCGTATGCTAACTTCGTCCCCTCGACCGGCGTCCTGAATTCGGTCATCCCGCCCAGCGGCCCCGGTGTCCGCGTGGACACCGGAGTCTACGCCGGGTTCGAAATCTCACCGTACTACGATTCGCTCATATCCAAACTCATTTGTTGGGGCGAGACACGCGGCGAGACGATCTTGCGCATGCGTCGGGCGCTCGAAGAGTACCGCATCCTGGGTGTGAAGACGAACATCCCCTTCCACCAGAACATCATGGATTCGCACCGTTTCATCGCCGGCTCGTTCGACACCCGCTTCGTCGAAGAACGTTTCTCGATGGACACCCCTGAAGACGAGAAAGAGCATTTGATGACGATTGCGGCCGTGATGGCTACGCTGGTGGCGCACCGCCAGGGTCAGCAGGCGGCGCAGATCGTCCGCAGAGGTAAGCGCGATACAAGCAACTGGAAATGGGTCAGCCGCTGGGAACGGATGAACCGTTAGGATCCGATCAGCAAATGAGACCCGATCAAATCACCAGGGAGGCGCGATGAAATACATCGCCAGTGTGGATGACCAATCCTTCGAAATTGAAATCCTGCAGAACAACCAGCTTATGGTCGACGGGGAAGTTGTGCAGGCAGATTTCCAATCGGTCTCAGATCAACCTGTCTACACCCTCTTGCTGAACGGCGAGTCTTTCGAAGCGCTGGTTTACCCGTCCGAGCAAGGAGTCCAGGTCCTCCTGCGGGGCCGTCTCTTCGATTTCACGGTGGAAGACGAACGTCAGCGGCGTCTCCGCCAGAGCACCGGTGGCGCCGCCATGCAATCGGGCGAGTACCAGCTTCGAGCGCCAATGCCGGGGCTGATCGTGGTTGTGCCCGTCAAAGAAGGACAGGAGATCAAATCAGGGGATGATCTGATCATTCTCGAATCGATGAAGATGCAGAATGAGCTGAAAGCCCCCCGGGATGGAACCGTCAGCCGCATCCGTGTAAAATCCGGGGACAACGTCGACCAGAATCAAGTTCTGCTGACACTGACATAGCTCAACCGATTCCCTTATGGAGTACGAAGCCAAGTTCCAGCTCCCCCATCTCGCAGAGATCCGCAAACGGGTCATCACGCAGGGTGGTCGACTCGTGCAGCCGCGCTTGTTAGAGCGAAACCTGCGGTTCGACGATCGGGAGGGTACCCTGACCGCCTCCCACCAAGTGCTGCGGCTGCGTCAGGACCGGGACGTGACGCTGACTTACAAACGCGGCGTCGAGCGATTTGAAAGCCGGATCGAGATCGAGCTGGAGATCGATGATTTCCATAAGGCGCACGCCTTGCTCGAAGCCCTGGGATATGTCGCCATGCACGAGTACGAGAAATACCGCGAGACTTTCAAACTCGGACCTGCGCACATCATGCTCGACGAGCTGCCCTTCGGCTCTTACGTCGAGATTGAAGCCGGGTCGCTCGAAGCTGTCCAAAAGACGGCCGCTGAACTTGGTTTCGAATGGGAGCAGCGCGTGCAGACAACCTACCTCGAAATCTTCCAGCGTCTGCGCCAGAGCTTCCAGCTCGACTTTGAAGACGCGACTTTCAGCCATTTCGATCAATTGAACCCTGAGAAACGCTCGCAAATCGGAGCATCCTTAAACGAATACCACAGCCAGCTGGAGTGATCCGTGACTGCTCTCCCCGCTGACAGCGCTAGTCGCTCAGCGAGAGGAAGGAGTACCCTATGGGATTTTCTATGGATTATCAAGACATCGAAAAAGAGAAGGATCGCTGGGAGCAGGAGACGCTCAAAGACGCACTCGATCGCCAACCCGAACGGAAAGCGAGCTTCGCGAACAGCTCTGGCGATGAGGTCGATCGTCTGTACACGCCTGAACCGCGTGCGTATCTCGACGAATTAGGGCTGCCGGGGGAATACCCCTACACGCGGGGGATCTACCCGACAATGTACCGCAGCCGGCTCTGGACCATGCGGCAATATGCCGGCTATGCCTCGGCGGAGGAGACGAACCGGCGCTTCCGCTACCTGCTCGATCAGGGCCAAACCGGGCTCTCCGTCGCGTTCGACCTGCCGACCCAGATTGGTTATGATGCGGACGACCCGATCGCCGTCGGCGAGGTCGGTAAGGTGGGTGTTTCCATCTCCAGCCTCGATGACATGGCGGAGCTCTTCGACCATATCCCGCTCGATCAGGTTTCGACGAGCATGACGATCAACGCCCCGGCCGCAATCCTGCTGGCGATGTATATCGCCGTCGCCAAACGCCAGGGTGCAAAAATCGACGGGCTGCGGGGCACGATCCAGAACGACATTCTGAAAGAATATATCGCCAGGGGGACCTACATATTTCCCCCTGGCCCGGCGATGCGGTTAATCACGGATGTCTTCCATTACTGCCGGACGAACGTCCCGCGCTGGAACACAATCTCGGTCTCCGGTTACCATATTCGCGAAGCCGGATCGACAGCCGTCCAGGAAGTGGCTTTCACGCTTGCCAACGCGATCGCATACCTGGAAGCAGCCCGGGCAGCCGGATTGGATGTCGATGAAGTTGCGCCACAGATCGCCTTCTTCTTCAACGCTCACAATGACTTCCTGGAGGAGATCGCCAAATTCCGCGCCGCGCGCCGACTGTGGGCCCGGATCACACGCGACCGATTCGCAGCCAAAAATCCGCGATCGTGGCTGATGCGCTTCCACACTCAGACCGCCGGCTCAACCCTGACCGCCCAACAGCCCGCCAACAATGTCGTGCGCGTCGCACTGCAAGCGCTCGCCGCTGTCCTGGGCGGCACCCAATCGCTGCACACAAACAGCATGGATGAAGCGCTCGGCTTGCCCACGGAAAGGGCAGTCAGGGTAGCGCTGCGCAGCCAGCAAATCATCGCCTCTGAGTCCGGCGTGGCGAACACCGTCGATCCGGTCGGGGGGGCGTTCGCCATCGAAGCGCTGACCGATAAGATCGAGCGTCAGGCGCAGGCCTACCTGGAGCGCATCGCCGAAATCGGCGGCGCGCTCCCCGCGATCGAGACCGGATTCGTGCAGCGTGAAATCCATGAGGCTGCCTACCAAACCCAGAAGGAGATCGAACGCGGGGAGCAGATCGTCGTCGGGGTGAACGCCTATCAATCCGATACGCCCGCGAAGCTCGAGACGCTGCGTGTCGACCCCGCAATCGAGGACCGCCAGCGGGCGCGGCTGCGCACGCTGCGCCAGAATCGTGATGGAGAGCAAGTCGAAAACCAGTTGACGGAGGTGGAACGCGCAGCAGGGTCGGATTCGAACCTCATGCCGCTCTTCATCGACGCGGTTGAATCAGGAGCGACGCTGGGAGAAATCTGTGGTCGCCTGCGTAAGGTCTGGGGCGAATACCGGCCGCCTTCCACACTCTGACAAAGGGCACCCGGAAAACACGAACGTCTGAACTTTACCGCTACAGAAACTTCTCTAAAATGGACGCTAAGTCTTGATGAGTGAGGTGCCGATGGGTAAGATCAAACGTATCAATCACGTCGCCATTCTGGTTGAGGACATCGAGGAAACGCTGCATTTCTGGCGGGACGCTCTCGGTCTTGAGCTTGCCCATGTCGAAGATGTGCCTGACCAGGAAGCGGTCGTCGCCTTCTTTCCGGTCGGTGAGGCCGAGGTCGAGCTGGTCAAACCGACGACCGAGGACAGCGGCATCTCGCGCTACCTGGAGAAGCGCGGGCCGGGCGTCCATCACATCTGTTTTGAAGTGGATGACATTGATGCCTGCCTCGAGAAGTTGAAATCAAAAGAGATCCGCTTGATCAACGAGCAGGCCGTCGTCGGAACGGGGGGAAAAAAGATCGCCTTCATCCACCCCGAGAGCACACATGGTGTGCTTATCGAGCTCTATGAATTGACCGCGGAGGAGCCTGAGATCCGCCTCGCTCGCGCCCGCTCATTAGCAGATCGAGCCTTACTGCAGAGCCAGGTCGCAGCCGCCGGGATGGTGGGGTTCTTGAGGGCACTCCGTTCTGAAGCGGAGCGTTGAGCGCCTGAATTTGTGCACATTGTAATGGTCCCGGCGCTTCAATCGCGCCGGGACCTCGCGCTATCATCCAGATCGTATCCTGACATTGCCCAAGGCAGCTTTGGCTATGCCGCGATCCGCATCACGAACCCGCCCGTGATCTCCACCAGAACTTCGGGATTTAGTCGGAAGACGGCGTTCGGTGTCCCGGCGGCAGCCCAGATCTCCCCGTAATTGAAAAGGTCCTGATCGATCAGCGTGTCGAGGTCGGAGAGATGCCCGACGGGCGGAACCCCGCCAATCACAAACCCGGTGACGGCGCGCACGAAGTCCGCATTTGCCATCGACACCATCTCCCCGACGTGTTCCCCGATCAGGCGCTCATCGACGCGGTTCAATCCGCTGGCGATCACCAGGACAGGTCGATCGGATTGCTCCATGCGAAACACGAGCGACTTGGCAATCTGGCCGACATCGCATCCGACTGCCCGGGCCGCCTCCTCCGCCGTGCGCGTGCTGGCCGGCAGCTCGACGACGTCCAGTCTCACCCCTTTGCGGTTCAGAACCTCCTGGACACGCCGGGCGCTCGCGCTTAGTTCGGGTAAGTGTTCGCTCATGCTTGCCTCCTCTGGTCGGGCGGACCTGTATGATTTTAACCCAAAGCCCCGCCGAACATGGCGGGGCAAGGGTGAGGTAACGGCTGGGAGTAGCCGATTACTTCTGCAATTGATTTTGCTCGTTGGAGTGATTCATTTGCGGTTGGAAACGCTCGGAGACGATGTTTGCAACGATCGCCAGGCTGCCTGTCAATCCCAGGCCTGCGGCGATAGCTGTACCGCTGTAGAGCACAATCATGATCGGTGTGATGAACATGAATGAAGACGGCGTGCCCGCTTCTTCCATGATGCCCGGAGCCAGCAAGGCCGCCATCAAACCCACCGGGGCGAACAGCAGATACCCGATATTCAACAGGCTGCGGCTGAGCACGGATGCGAACACCCGCCGAACAGTCAGGTACAGCAAACCGCTCAGCACGCCGGCCAAGAATAAACCCAGAGCCTGGGAAGCGAGATTTAGGCCCGAAGGCAAGTATTTAAAATGTATCGACAGGAATCCCAGCCCGATTGCCGGCCAGGCTATTCCCAGAAAGATGATTCCCAGTTTTGTCTTTTTCTCCATGATCGTCTCCCTTTACGGTTGGTAGGCATGGCGCGACCAACCGCGATCTCACCCTTATCATCACCATTCTGACACACTTTACCCGCGCGTTGGTACCTCTGCAAGCCAGATGCAAGGTACTTCACAAGCACACGTCCTGTCCCAATTGGAAGAGCGGGCCCATGCTATAATCCCCAACACTCACCAAAACCTGCCACAGGAGATGTTGCATGTTCGATCAAGGACAGCTGAAAGCCCTGCGTGAAGCGCTGGAGGAGTGGGAAGCAACGACGCTCAAAGACAGCCTTGCCAGGCAGCCTGAGCGTCGCGATGAATTCATCACGACCTCTTCAGAACCCGTCAATCGGCTCTACACTCCGCTCGATATCGCTGATCTTGACTATCTGCAGGACATCGGCCTGCCAGGGGAATACCCGTACACACGCGGCATCCACCCGACGATGTACCGGGGGCGTCTCTGGACCAAGCGCATGTTCGCTGGTTTTGGCACCGCAGAAGAGACCAACCAGCGCTTCAAGTACCTGCTGGAGCAAGGTCAGACCGGGTTATCGATCGCCTTCGATCTGCCTACCTTGATGGGCTACGACACGGATGCCCCGGAGGCGCTGGGTGAATTCGGCAAATGTGGCGTGGCAGTCTCCTCACTGAAGGACATGGAAATCCTGCTGAAAGACATCCCCCTCGATAAAGTCTCGACCAGCATGACGATCAATTCGCCGGCGGCCGTAATCTGGGCGATGTATATCGCCACCGCCGAGAAACAAGGTGTCGCTTCCGACGTGTTGCGGGGGACAACCCAGAACGACATCTTGAAGGAGTACATCGCCCAGAAGGAGTATATTTTCCCCCCTGAACCCTCGATGCGGCTGGTCGTTGACACGATTGAGTACGGGACGAACCATCTGCCAGCCTGGAACACGATTTCCATATCCGGCTACCATATCCGCGAGGCAGGATCAACCGCTGCACAGGAGCTGGCCTTCACGCTTGCCGACGGTATCGAGTATGTCCGTTGGGCAGTGGAGCGCGGGCTCGAGATCGATGACTTCGCCCCGCGCCTGTCTTTTTTCTTCAACGCTCACAACGACTTCTTCGAAGAGATCAGCAAGTACCGCGCCGCCCGGCGCATCTGGGCCAGGGAGATGCGCGATCGATTCGACGCCAAACAGGAGCGTTCGTGGCTGATGCGCTTCCACACCCAGACCGCAGGCGTCAGCCTGACCGCGCAGCAGCCGGAAAACAACATCGTGCGCGTGGCGATCCAGGCGCTGGCCGCAATCCTGGGCGGCACGCAGTCGCTGCACACCAATTCGATGGACGAAGCGCTGGCGCTTCCCTCCGAGCACGCCGTGACGGTTGCGCTGCGCACCCAGCAGATCCTTGCGGAAGAATCAGGTGTCGCCAACACCGTCGACCCGCTGGGCGGCTCGTTTTTCGTCGAGAAGCTCACCAACGAGATCGAGGCGCAGGCGCGCGACTACTTCAAGCGCATCGAGGAGCTCGGCGGGGTGCTCCCGGCGATCAATGCCGGTTTCTTCCAACGTGAAATCCAGGAAGCTGCTTACCGCTACCAGCGCGAAATCGACGCTGACGACCGCTCCATCGTCGGCGTGAACGCCTTCCAGGACGAGGAGCCGGTGAAGATCCCGCTTCTGGCGATGGATCCGGACGGTTATCAGAGACAGGTGGGGCGCCTTGAAGCCCTGCGCAGTGAGCGCGATAACGCTGCCGTCGGACAGGCGCTCGACCGGCTGCGCATCGCCTGCGAGGGCACCGAAAACACGATGCCCTACATCCTCGACGCCGTTCGCAGCTACGCCACACTGGGCGAGATCATCGATGTTATGCGCGATGTCTTTGGAACTTACCAGGAACCTTCCTGGCTTTAAAGCTGCTATCCTGGACCAGTTCCCGCTTTCTGCCGGTTAGATCGGCCGATGATCCGTACGTCAATCAATCCGGCACCGTCGGTGCAATCGAGTTCGCAAGCGGAGGCTATCGTGTCAAGTTTACGTAGATTTCAATTCATCGTTCGAAGTCTGGTCCTCACGCTGACCATACTCATCATTGCAGGATGCAACCTGCCAAGCGGACAGGATGTCGATCAAGTGGCAACCTCCGTCGCCGCCACGCTTGCAGCGCAGCCGACTGCGGCCCCGGCGACCGACATGCCGGCTGTCGTTGATACGACCCAAGCGCCGACGACGGGCACGGTCAGCGGGTTGGTCTGTTACCCCTCCGAACCGCCGCTCCCACCGTTGACGCTCTATTTTCAGGAGGTCAACACCAACGACCTGACCACCATCGAGCACACCGACGGGACCGGGACATATTCCACCGGGCTGCCTGCAGGCACTTACGTCGCCTACGCCTGGCGCGAGGGTTATGAACTGGGCGGGAGCTACTCGGAGGCGGTGCCGTGCGGCCTGTCGGTCGACTGCACCGATCACAGCTTGATCCAATTCCCGGTCGCCGCCGGCGCAAACGTTTCTGGGATCGACATCTGTGATTGGTACGGGCAGCCCGGCGACATACCCACTCCGGGTGACCTGGTAGCCCCGACCGCCGTCCCGGCAACCGCCACGATGCCCACCCCGTCTGGCGGGATCAGCCTGAACTGTGATGGAACCTACCAGCGCGTGCGCATCACCGACCAGGGCGCCAGCGGAAAGACGATCTCGGTCGATAATTGGGATGGTGCCAGTTGGGTGAATGTTTGGAATCTCTCCAGCGGCGATCCTAACCTGCGCCAGCTGACCGATGATGCAGGCTATTACCAATTTGGCGATTGCCAGAAACTCGTTGTCGTACCATTCCGCAGTTCCGGACCGCAGCTCTGGCTCGAGCTGAGCGTGCATGTGTGGAACGGGGCCGGAATGTCCCAGGTCTACTTCAACGAGGGCTACTACGGTGAATGGTCAAAGATCGGGGATGTGATCCGCTTCCGCGAGGTGAGCAAGCTGGGCACCGTGAACAATGGGCCGCTCGAGCCTTGTGAATATATTACTCTGGATTACTCATGGGATGGCTCGGCTTTCAATCAGACTGGTTCGAACCTGGAGACCGTCCCCAACTGCACCGTCACCGTTCAGTAGTCCTCGCCCTAAGAAACAACGCAGGGGCGGGGTGATCCCGCCCCTGCGCCTGTTCTTGCAGCGTTAGCCTTCAGGATCTTCCGAAATAAAAGATCGCTTTTTCCAGCAATTTCCCTGTCTGGAAGATGAACTTCGCACGAACGGATGGGTTCAGCGTTTCCAGAAAGTGATCGATATCCTTTTCCAGGTCCATCATCTGTGTCTGCGTGCACAGCTGAAGCCATTCGATGGCATTCCCACGGTATGGATCGGGCAGTGCCTGAATCCGATCAGCAAGCGTCGCGCCTCCAGTTTTTGTCATCGTCGCAGCCATGATCCCTCCAGGGTCTAGATCGGCGTTTTTGCCTCGCCAATCGATCTAGATGCAAGGTTCGGACCATACCCGGGTACCACTAATCGAAGCTGCATCACACCCAACCCTGTCCCACTTCATTTTTGTTATGATGCAGGTATGAAGGCGTTCAAACCTGCCTATCTATCGCTGCACGAACAGGGACTGCTTGCCGCGAGAGCATCTGCGGCGCGCGAACACGAAACCTCTTGTGATCTCTGCGGGCGCTACTGCCGCGTCGACCGGCGCACAACCTATGGCGGCTGCCACACAGGCACGCGGGCGCGCATCGCCTCATTTGGCCCCCATCACGGCGAAGAGGATCCGCTGCGGGGACAGCGGGGATCAGGGACGGTTTTCATCGCCCGCTGCAATCTCCGCTGCCAATATTGCCAGAACGCGGATATCAGCCAGACGGACGCGGGACAAGAAGTCAGTGCCGGGGAGTTCGCCGGGATCATGCTCAAGCTCCAGGCGATGGGCTGCCACAATATCAACATCGTTTCGCCGACGCACGTCATCGCAGAATTCCTCGAAGCGCTTGAACTGGCCGTGCAAGATGGCCTCCGCTTGCCGATTGTCTACAACACGGGCGGTTACGACTCGCCTGAAGCTCTTGCCCTGCTCGACGGGGTCATCAATATCTACATGCCAGACATGAAATATGCGCATGACGAATACGGCAAACGTTATTCGAATGTGCCCAATTACCCGCAGATTAACCAGGCCGCCGTTCGGGAGATGCACAGGCAGGTCGGCGACTTGCAGCTGGATGAGGAAGGCATCGCACAGCGCGGTCTGCTTGTGCGCCATCTTGTCCTGCCGGAAGGACTCGCGGGCACGAAGGAGATCGTCGATTTTCTGGCGACAGAGATATCGAAAGACACGTACCTGAACCTGATGGATCAATACCGCCCGGCTTACAAAGCCCGCGATTATGAACCGCTCAGCCGGCCGCTCACCAGCGCCGAGTATGCTCAGGTGGTCGAATGGGCGCTGGAGGCCGGCCTGCATCGCCTGGATGACCGCCGCAGCCGCCTGTTGTTCAGCATCTAGTGCGGCCGGGGTCTTCTTGATATTGGGACACAAAGCAAATAAAAAGCGGGACCGGAGAGAACCGGTCCCGCTCCGTGAAAACCCTGTATGAGCTAGTACAGGAACATAGGCACGCCATCCACCTGGCGGATCTTCGGCCGGTAGTGCTCCTCGTCATACAACGCCGCGACGTCCACACTCTTCTTGCCTTCATCGGTGACCTTCAGTGGAACGTGGGTGTAGATCCCGGCCCGCAGCGCCACCATACGCCCCGAAGAACCGCTCACCGCCAGGTCCGCCGCCATGGTTGCATAGTTCATCGCGACCATCAGATCCAGCGAATCCGGACTGCCTGAGCGCATCAAGTAGGCCACCTGCTGGTAGATGATGTTCTCTCCGGTGAGTTCCTTGATGAGATCGCCGGTGATGGCGCCGATCCCACCCAGTTTCCGGTGGCCGAAGGCATCTTCCTTGCCGGTCATGACGACTTCACCACCTTTAATTTTAGCGCCCTCGGAGATCGTCATCATGGCGTAATTGCTGGGGTTGGCCTTTTTATCCTCCACCAGGAAATTTGCCAGCTTCTCGTGATCGAACGGGACCTCCGAGATAATTGCCCGGTCGACCCCTGCCAGATAAGCGGCGATCAACGACGTCTCGCCGCTGTACCTTCCAAATAGCTCGATCACTGCGATGCGTTCGTGCGATCCAGTGCTCGTCCGCAGATTATGGATAAAATAGACCGAACGGGTCACAGCTGTTGAGAACCCGATGCAGTAATCCGTTCCGAAAACGTCGTTATCCATCGTCTTGGGGATCGCCACGACCGGAAATCCCTCTTCATGCAGGCGCAGCGCGTAAGAAAGGGTATCGTCTCCCCCGATCGGGATTAACACATCGATCCCCAATTCATCAAGCACTTTCAGCACGTGCGGCGTGAAATCGTATGGGCTCTCACCTTCAGCCTGGCTTTGGAGGAACTCGGGAACATCGCCCTCTCGAACCCGGCCAGGGTTGGTCCGGGAAGTGTGCAGGAAAGTACCCCCGGTGCGGTCGATCGTTCGCACGACCATCTTATCGAGGGCCACCGTATTCCTGGCAATCGATTCCGCTCCATCCGGCTGGGTTTCAAGCAATCCACCCCAACCGCGCCGGATACCGACAATTTCATGCCCGTCGTCGATGACACGGTTGACGACCGCCTTGATGCAGGGATTTAGACCCGGTACGTCTCCCCCGCCCGTCAAAATGCCTATCTTCATAGAACAACGCTCCTGGAATGCAATCGTGTTGGCGGAGGGGAATTCCTCAGCGTGATAGCATTCTTCCGATCTCAAGATAATGGAGATTGGGCTCTCGCTGTTTGGATGTAACCTCGTCCAGATCGCGCAGCACGATCTCCCGCCCGCGCAGCCCGGTCATAACCCCTGTTTTCCCTTCGATCAGCGCATCAACCGCAGCTACACCCATCCGGGTTGCCAGCAATCGGTCAAATGCGGATGGGCTGCCACCACGCACAATATGCCCCAGAATGGTCACACGCGTCTCGAAACCGACATCGGCTTCGTGCAATGCGCGCTGAATCTCATCAGGGCTGTGGGAGGCACCTTCCGCCATCACGATGATGGCATGCGTTTTTCCGCGTGCATACGCAGCCTCAATTTCCGGAGCAATCGCTTCGAGCGGAATTTCTTTTTCCGGGATGATGATGATTTCCGCACCGCAAATCACACCGGTGATCAGCGCAAGATAACCGCAATCGCGGCCCATCGTGACGACCAGGAATGCGCGTTGGTGCGAGGAGGCCGTATCACGAAGCTTATCGACTGCCTCCATCAACGTGTTTAATGCCGTATCAACACCCAGGGACATATCCGTCCCCCAGATATCGTTGTCGATCGAGGCCGGAATGCCAACCACCAGGACGCCCTGCTCCACAAGCACCTTGGCACCCCGCATCGACCCATCACCGCCAATGACAACCAGCGCATCGATGCGCGATTCGTTGAGCTCCCGGACCGCCTGGCGCTGGCCCTTCTTCGTTTTAAACTCCGGACAGCGGGCTGTGCGCAAGAACGTCCCACCCCTCTGCAAAATGCCGCCGACATCACGAGCTCGGAGCGGGCTCATTTCGCCGCGGATTAAACCATCAAAACCTTCCTGCACTCCGATGACGTTCATCCCATGATAGAGTGCCGTGCGCACCACAGCCCGGATGCTCGGGTTGATCCCTGGTGCATCTCCGCCTGAAGTAAGCACACCTACAGTTTGAATGTTCATTGGACCCTCAAAGGCTCAACACGCACCACCCCCTCACCCAGCAGTTCGACGAGCTGCCCGTGAAGCTCCGGGCAGAAACCGGTGGTTGAATTAGGGAATTCAAGATGATACCGGCGCGAGGCTTCATACAGCAGAAATGCGAAATGATCCGTACCAGGAAATGATGTCAACAATCCATGCACACGGCGCAAGCGCAGCGTATCGCGGCGCCGATCTCCGGTCGACTCAAGCATGATCGTGATCATACGCGTGTCGCCAGCGACTTGAGCCGCCGGTTGTGCTTCGCCGCCTCGAGGCGATGCCTGGATATCCTGACCGTTTCCGTTGGCAGTTTCATCCTGCGGGGGCAATCGGACAGGTGCAGGATCCTCATGGGAATTCATCTCTGCTCCGACGTCCAGCGAGTCATCCTCGATCTCCGGGGGCGTAATCGCCTCTGTTTGCAGCACCTCCGTCTCCGGCGGGTGATGATCGATAGCGGGTTCGATCGGAGATGAGACGGGCGGCGCCGCCCCGGGACCGTTCGTCCGGGCGACCCCTTCCAACGGTTTCACACGGTCAATGTCCGTGGTCAGCTGATCAACGAGGATCTTCGGGTCGCCACGTTCGCGATCGATTTTCCCCTGTGCTACCACGATCGTATCCTGTTCGAGCCAATTAACAACCTCTTTCCAGACGCGGTTGAAGATCACCAACTCCATCGTGCCTTGCAGATCTTCGATCGTCACAAACCCCATCTCGCGCCCGCTGCGGGTCTGGTAAGGGCGAATATGGCTGACCTCACCGGCGACACATACCTTCTGCTGGTGCTCAGCTTCACCAAGCTCGGCGCTGAAGTGGGTCACCACGCGCGTCAGCGCTTCAAGGTGGGGTGTGAGCGGATGATCCGAGACATAGACACCCAGCAGTTCCTTCTCCCACCGCAGGAGCCTGCGCTTGGGCACATTGGCGTCGACAGCCTGCAGCTGCAGACTATCATCGACATCATTGCCCTCGCCAAAGAACGTCATCTGACCCACCTCAGAGGCGCGGAAGTGTGCCGCCGAAAGGGCGCTGATGCGCTCCAGCGCATCCATCATGGCGATCCGGGATCCCAGCGCATCCAGGGCTCCGACGCGGATCAATGACTCGAGCGCGCGTTTGCCCACCGCTCGCAGATCCACCCGCCGGGCGAAATCTTCCAGACTGGCGAACGCGCCGGATTCTTGACGCGCTTCCAGGATCGTCTCGATTGCACCGTGGCCGACATTCTTGACCGCACCCAGGCCGTAGCGGATTGCCGGCGAACCATCGACGGCGTCCTCGGCAGAGAAATCGAACTCGCTTGAGTTGACACTCGGCGGCAAAACATCAAACCCCATTCTGCGACAATCGGCGATGTAAATCGCGACCTTATCACTGTCATGTTTGAAGACCGAAAGCAATGCGGTCATATACTCAAGCGGGTAATGAGCCTTCAGATAGGCAGTCTGAACGGCGATCACCCCGTAATCAGCCGCATGGGCTTTATTGAAACCATAGCGGGCGAAGTTTTCCCAGTCATCGAAGACGGCCACCGCCGTCTCGCTGCCAATTTGATTCTCAACTGCCCCTTTGATGAACTTTTCGCGGTGGCGCGCGAGCGCCTTGGCGTTTTTCTTTGAGATCGCTTTGCGCAGCCCGTCGGCTTCGGACGCTGAATAGTTCGCCATCTCCATTGCGGCGAACATGATCTGCTCCTGATAGACGGGGATCCCGTAGGTCTCCTCAAAGATCGCAGCTAGAGTCGGGTGCCGGTAGGAAGGCTGTTCCAGCCCGTGCATGCGGCGGATGTAGGTCGGGATGAACTCCATCGGACCCGGCCGGTAAAGTGCGACCATCGCGATGACGTTCGCCAATTCGCGCGGTTTCATCTCCATCAGATACCGGCGCATGCCGACACCCTCGACCTGAAACACCCCCAGAACGTCACCGCGCCCCAGCAGATCGAAGGTGTCGGGGTCATCGATCGGTATCGAGTTAATATCGAACTCAACCCCGTGCCGCTCACGGATCATCTCGCAAGCCCTCGCCATGACCGTCAGCGTTGATAGGCCCAGAAAATCGACCTTCAGCAGTCCGAGCGAATCGAGGATATGCATCTCGAATTGCGTCACCGCACCAACCGGGTTGTCCTCTTGATTCGATCCGGTGGGTCGATGGAGCGGCAGGTATTCGACGATGGTTTTGTCGGTGATGATCACACCGGCAGCATGTGTCCCCGCGTTGCGAACGACGCCCTCAAGCTGTTTTGCAGTATCGATCAGATCGCGCAGATAGGAACTCTCTTCATACACTTCCCGGAAGCGCGGGACTTCCTTGAGCGCATCCGAGATCGAAACTGGCTTCCCGGGGATGTTAGGCACCAGCTTGGCAACCCGATCGACCTCCGGAAGAGGGATATCTTTAACGCGCCCGACATCCCTGATCGCAGCGCGCGCCCCCAGTGTTCCGAACGTGATGATCTGAGCCACCTTGTCCTGCCCGTATTTGTTGGTGGTGTACTCGAGCATCTTGTAGCGCTGGTCATCCTGGAAGTCGAGATCGATGTCCGGCATGGATATGCGGCCCGGGTTGAGAAATCGTTCGAAGATCAACCCATGCTCGATAGGGTCAACCATCGTGATCTCCAATGAGTAGGCGACGATCGAACCTGCAGCCGACCCGCGGGCGTTGTACCAGATGTTGTTTTCTTGAGCGTAGCGACAAAGATCCCACACGATCAAAAAGTACGCATCAAAGCCCATCTCATGGATGATCCCAAGTTCGTAATCCAGCCGTTCGCGAACGAGGACGTCATCGGTATAGCGACCATAGCGCTCTCTGAGACCACGCTCACAAAGCATGCGCAGATAGGTCTCCGGCGTGTGTCCATCCGGCACCTCAAATTCAGGTAGATGGTAGCCCTTGAACTCGAGATCCACATGACAGCGCTCGGCGATCCAGAGCGTGTTCTCCAGCGCGCCGGGGAGATGACCGAACAGCTGCTGCATCTCTTCAGCGGATCGCATGTAGTAGGATGTGTCCGTCATCCGCATGCGGTCAGGATCGGTTTGCAGCGAGCCGGTCTGGATGCAGAGCAAAATGTCCTGCAGTTCTGCGTCGCTCGGGTCGACATAGTGAACATCATTCGTGGCCACAAAACGCCCATTGTAGCGTTTGGCCAGCTCGACCAGCTTTTGATTGACAGCCTCAAGTTCCGGGATGTCGTGATGTTGAAGTTCGAAGAAATATCGATCCGGCCCAAAGACTTCGTAATACCAATCCAACAACTCGATCGCCTTCTTCTCCTGGCCCGCCTGCAGCGCGCGCGGGACCTCGCCCGACAGGCAACCTGTCGTGCAGATCAAACCTTCATTATGAGCTGCCAGGAATTCGTGATCGACACGTGGGCGGTAATAAAAACCCTCCAGCTGTGAGGCGGAGGCGATCTCAAGTAAATTGCGGTAGCCAACATCATTCTCAGCCAGCAGCAGCAGGTGGAAGGACCGGCTGTCAAATTGTGGATCCCGGTCCGTCATGGAGCGTGCGGCCATGTAGGATTCCATCCCGATGATCGGTTTGACCCCGGCCTTCTTGGCCGCACGATAAAATTCGATCGAGCCAAACATCGCTCCATGGTCGGTCAGCGCGAGGGCGGGCATATCCATCGATTTCGCCCGCTCGACGAGTTTATCCACCTTGCTCAAGCCATCGAGAAGCGAGTATTCAGAATGGACATGAAGATGAACGAACGACATGTGTTTACCGACCACCAGGCTGGATGAGTTCTAACGATTGAAGAAATGTCATTGACGATTATATTCAACGCCTCATCCTTCCGCTACCCTTTCGAGACCTTAATCCCAAAACTTTAAGATTCAGGCAATGAAAAAATCGGGCTATAGTTCAATTCGCACGTCATGCGCATTCGTCATATCATCAGATCATTCGGGACGGCGCCTGCACGCGAGAACGAAATCATGAAGATCTTCGACCTGCTCCGAACGCTTCGGTTCATCGGCTGGGAAAACCCTTCCCGGGCGATCCTGTACTCAATCATGCGTGATCGTCAAGATCGTCATTTAATACGGGCGCTAAAAAGCGATGCCCCGCGATGGGAACCCCCCGGCAAGATCCTCAGCGCTGCGCCAACAGACCACGGTGCGGAGTTCACCTTTGAACAGGCCAAACTTGAGATTCTCTTCCTCGCCGAAGATGTCGTGCGCGTGTCGTGGCGTCCCGGCGAACCGCCCGTACCTTACGCCATCCAGGAGAGGTACTGGCCCGGAGCCCAACCTGCGCTTTCTGAAACCGCTCAAAACTGGATCCTCGCTGCCGGCAAGGTCTCAGCCCACATCACTCCTTCAGGGTCGGTGACATGGCTTCTCGATGAGCAGGTCATACGTCACGAAGATGACCCGCTGCGCCAGAGGAAGACATGGCGACACAGATCCCCGCTCCCCGAGACAGCCGCGGTCTACGGCCTGGGGGGACGAACACGTGCTGTCAATTTGCGCGGCGGGGCCTACCGGTTGTGGAATCGTGATCCGGGCGGAAGCTACGGCCGGGACGATGACCCGCTCTACCTGAATGTGCCAATGATGCTCGTCCTGCACGACGAGACCTGTCACGTCGTTTTCTATGAGAACCCGTACGATGGGGTGATCTCGATCAGGGATGAGATCGATCTGCAATTTCATGGAGGAATGCTGCGTTACTATCTCTGCTTTGGGGACCTCGAACAGGTTCTGCAGCGTTATTCGGACCTGACCGGCAGAGCTCTTCTCCCGCCCCGCTGGGCGCTCGGTTTTCATCAATCCCGGTGGGGATACCGCACTGAAGATGACGTCAGGGACGTACTGCAGGGTTTTCGGGAACACGACCTTCCGTTGAGCGCCATCCATCTCGATATCGACTATATGGATGGCTACCGTGTGTTCACGACTGACCCGCACCGGTTTCCGAACTTAAAAAGCCTTTCCGAGCAAGCGCAAGCTCAAGACGTGAAACTGGTGTCAATCATCGACCCGGGCGTAAAGATCGATCGCGGCTACCGACTGTTCCGGGATGGGCTTCAAGCGGAGGCATTCTGTATGCTGCAGAATGAGAGGGTCGCCCGCGCACCGGTCTGGCCCGGCTGGGTTCATTTCCCCGACTTCACAAACCCGAGCACGCGCACCTGGTGGAGCAGTCAATATCCGCGTCTGCTCAAGCACGGCATTTCCGGGATCTGGCACGATATGAATGAGCCTGCCGCTTTTTCAGCCTGGGGCGATGCCACCCTGCCGCTATCCACCCGGCATGCGCTGGAGGGTAAAGGCGGTCAACATACCCAGGCCCACAACCTGTACGGCTTGCTCATGAACCGGTCTGGCCTGGAAGCATTAAGACTACACCGCCCGGAACTCCGTCCGTTTATCCTCTCGCGTTCTGGTTGGGCTGGAAACCAGCGCTATGCCTGGAACTGGACCGGCGACGTGGAAAGCACCTGGGACGGACTGCAAGTCACGTTAAACCTCTTGCTCGGGATGAGCCTGAGCGGAATCGTTTTCACGGGCAGTGACATCGGCGGATTCAGCGGTGATCCAACGCCTGAGCTGATGGTGCGCTGGATGCAGTTGGCCGCCTTCACACCATTCTTCCGCACTCACTCTTCAGCGATCTCTGCGCCGCGCGAACCCTGGAGATTTGACGATCCCTATCGCTCTGCGATGCGCGCCATGCTGCAGCTGCGCTACCGCATGCTTCCCTATCTCTACACGCTCGCCTGGCAGACAAGCGAAGCCGGGCTGCCATTAATCCGTCCACTCTTCTGGGAAGATCCCTCCAACGAAGCATATCGGGAAATTGAGGATCAGTTTTTCCTGGGATCCAATCTGCTGATCGCACCGGTGCTGCAGGAGGGCGCATCAAGCAGGGAAGTCACGCTGCCGGAGGGCAGCTGGTATTCATTCTGGGACGATACCCGCTCGCCAGGTCCAGCCGTCATCACGGTGGAAACGCCGCTGGACGTCATACCGGTCTTCGTTCGCGGCGGCTGCCTGTTACCGCTCATCGGTGAGACCCTCGAACTGCACATTTACCCGGGCGCAAGTAAGGTGACCAGGAACCTGCTCTTCTCCGACGATGGGGATGGCTACGGCCCTCATCGAATAGATACTTTCCTTCTTGACCAGAAGAGAACTTCGCTTGAAATCCAATGGCAAACAGAAGGCGAATTCCCATTTCCCTTCGAGCAAACTGAACTCCATCTTCATGGCGCCGCGCCGCGTTCGATGACGATCGACGGAAAACCGCTCGACCCGGCTTCTGTCGTGTTCAAGACAAGCGGATTTGAGCGGTTGTCGATCAACTATTAGAGCCCATTCCGGGCAATTCCTCGTAAGCCAATGTCAACCGGGGCGCTCATCTGAGCGCCCCGGCTTTGGACATCTGGTAACGAGCGAGGTTTACTTTGAAGACTTCTTCGTCGATCATTTTGGCTTGGCTGGTTTTTCGGGCTCAACCGGCGCGACCGCTGTGGTCGTCCCCGGAGCATAATGTCGGGTTCCGAAGCGCGTCATTAAGACTGCGCCGAGCCCAACGGCTCCCAGAAGCAGCGGCGCCAGCCAGCCCACGCAGGGGATGAATCCGATGCCGTTCACGACCAGGCTGAAAATCAGTGTGCCGATCCCGGCGGCGACGACGGGCTGGAGATCTGCGTTCGTTGCCTTACCCAAACGCTCGCCAACTTCGAGGCCGAGCGCGATCATGCCGAAGACCCAGGCCGCGACCAGAAACACGACCGCAGCAAATCCAACGATCGCGAAGCAGATCGTCACGATCAAGAGCAGGATCAGGATCGGTGCGACGACGGCTGTCAGCAGACCGAAAGCCCCGGCCAACAAAGGTTGTTCGACGACCGTGTCCGCCACAAGACGGGTTTGCTTCGGCAGGAACATGACCACCAGAATGGCCAGCGCAGCGAGCATGAAGCTCTGGAAGAAGTAGCGCAGCACGGACCAACCGAACGAATCCCGCATGAACGGGCTCACGACAACAGGCACATCCGAGAAGAATTCTCCAAAACGGAATGCGAGCGGAATATCAAGCTCGTCCCCGGAGATAAATTCGCCCCCAATCTGAGCCGCTCCCCGGTTGACGTTGCCGCCAAACGAGATCAGATCACCTTCGAGGACCGCCGCCGCACCAAAGCGGACATTGCCGCCGACGACGGCTAAATCGCCCTCGATGATCCCGTCAGCTGCCAGGTTCCCGCCGATGATCGCGACCGTGCCGGTTACGACAGAATCGACCTCGAGGGTCGCCGTCCCGCCAATGACCGCAAGGTCGCCGTCAAGGATCTCCCCGCTCTCAAGGACAAAGTCCGTGCCCAGGACGACACGTCCATCCTCCGGCCCCGCTGCGAAGGTGGTGATCGGAGAGACAAGGGCGAGCACGAGCACGAACAGTGATGCATAGGCTAACCGTTTCATGGTTTTACTCCCTTCGAATATCACGATAGCTCAACCGGTAGACAGTGGTGATCCACGTAAGCGAAAGCAAACTGACGGCCGCAGATGCTGCCATCCAGATCACCAGAGGTAATTGTTCAAGCAAATTCTCCAGAAAAAGGATCAACATATCGACAAAGACATCGAAGACCGATCCGACCCAATAGAACTGATTAAACACCTTCAAAACCCAGGAGAAGATCGTCGGCCCTGATGAGATCAACGCCCAGCCCAACAAGCTTGCGACGACAAGCAAGCCAATAATCGTCAGCATCGTGGTCAGCAGCAGCAGGCGAGCCTGTTTGCGCTGGCGCGCCTTTTCGAGGCGAACCTGAAAGCGGGCTGCAAAACCTTGTGGTGCCGGCACGCTCGGTGCAGAGCGAAGGATGCCCTCAACAGCCGCCCACTGATCGTTCAACGTTGCACACCAGGCGCACTCTATGAGATGGGCCTGGAGGCGCGTACGCTCAATTTCCGAGAGGTCTTCTCGCTCGAAGAGCAGCTTTTCATACTCTTGATGCCTCATCTCAAACACCTCCATTCACGAATACAGCACTCTGTGGGGACCACTGCTCCGCCAGGGATCGCCGCGCCCGGTGCAACCTGCTCTTCACAGCCGGCACAGACAGCGAAAGCGCCTCGGCGATCTCCTCATACGAATATTCATACCAGTAGCGCAGCACAATCGCCGCTCGATCTGTAGATCCCAATCTGTCCAGGATTTCACGCACATCTTCCTGCAGTTCCTTGTCCGTGAGAGTTTGCTCAGGTCCCGGGTTGGGTGCCGGGTTCTCAAATCTCGGCAGCCACTCATCCAGTGAGATCAGTTGGAGTCTGCGTTTGCGCAGCCTGTCAACGCAGTGGTTCGATGCAATCGACAGGATCCAGTTAGTGAACTTCCGATCAGGGTTGTAGCTCCTTAGATTACGGTAAGCCTTTAGAAACGTCTCCTGGGCTGCATCCTCGGCTTCCTGCGGGTTTCCCAGCATGCGATAGCACAAATTGAACACAGGCCCCTGGAAAGCGTTGACGACCTCGTGGAACGCTGCATCGTCCCCGTTGCGTGCTCTGGCGATATATTCGGCTTCGGCAAGGCGCTGCGCTGCTGACATCAACCCACACATTCTGATCGGCTTCTAACACTCTATACGGTAAATGAACGGATAGGTTTCATCCAATTCGAGAGGGATCGGGCCCATTCCACTGCAAAGCAGCAAGACTGACTGCAGACCAATTTGATTGTAATCGAAATGAAAATCGGATCTAGATGTGGGGAGCGGTTGATGCTTAAGCCTGTAGCCTGCGTTTCTCAGGGTCGAATTGGGTTTGATAGAGGTCGGCGTAGAGGCCTCCTCCATCAATCAGATCAGCATGCTGGCCGCTCTCGATCAGGCGGCCGTTCTCCATGACGAGGATTTTGTCGGCATCGATCACGGTGCTCAGCCGGTGGGCGATCACCAGAGATGTTCGACCCCGCATCACGGTTTGCATGGCCTCCTGGATCAAGGCTTCCGACTGAGAGTCGAGGTGGCTTGTCGCCTCGTCAAGGATGAGCACCCGAGGATCTTTGAGCAGCACGCGCGCGATTGCCACGCGCTGCTTCTCGCCGCCCGAGAGGCGATAACCCCGCTCCCCTACAACGGTGTCGTAACCATCTTCCAGCGAGGCGATGAACTCGTCAATGTTTGCTGCCCGGCAAACAGATTCAATCTCCTCCTGGGTGGCCTCCGGTCTCGCATAGAGCAGATTTTCCCGGATTGTAGCGTGGAACAGGTAGATCTCTTGAGTGACCATCCCGATGTGTTCAGCGAGCGAGTCCAGTGCGATCTCCCGCAGGTCATGACCATCCAGCGTAATTCGGCCTTCGGTCGGATCATAGAGTCGAGGCAGAAGGTAGGTGATCGTGGTCTTACCGGCACCGCTCGGGCCGACCAGTGCGGCGACCTGGCCAGGTAATATCTCGAAATCGATCTCCTCAACAGCCCAGCGGGTGAGATGCTCGGGTCGCTGATCATCACCATCCATGCTCTTTGTGCCTCGCTCAGGGACATAGGTCATGTCACCACCCCAGCGGAACCGGAATTGCTCGTTCAAGCCGGATGGCGCCTCGCCGGGCGCCTCGTAGCTGAAACTGACATTCTCGAACCGCACATGGCCGCGCACATCATCAAGCACAACCGCGTCTTCTCCGGGATCCTGGATCTCCACCGGCAGATCAAGCACCTCAAACACGCGCTCAAAGCTGACCATCGAGGTGGCGAAGTCTACCCGGGCGTTGGTCATCGCCATGAGCGGGCCGTAGAGATCGGTCAGATAGGCGCTGAAGGCCACGATCGTGCCGACTGTAAACGCGCCGCGCAGCACAAGGTGACCCCCGAGCCAGAAGACCAACGCGGACCCGACCGCGCTCACCAGGCTCAACGCCAGGAAGAACCAGCGCCCGACGACCGCCTGGCGCACACCAATATCCCGCACCTCTCCGGCGCGATCCCTGAAACGCGTGACCTCATCCTTGTGGCGGCCGAAGATTTTCACCAGCAACGCGCCGCTGATGTTGAGCGTTTCGTTCATCAGTGCGTTCATGCGCGCGTTGATCTCCATCGACCGCCGGGCGATGTCCCGCAGAACATTCCCAACACGCCGGGCGGGAAGGATAAACAGCGGCAGGATCGCGACCCCCAGCAAGGTCAGGCGCCATTCCAACGACACCATGATGATCAACGTCGCGATCAAAGAAAACGCGTTGCTGAGGATCGTCACAAACGTGCCCGTAATCGCACGCTGCGCCCCGACCACATCGTTGTTCAGGCGCGACATCAACTCGCCGACCTGGGTGTTCGTGTAGAAGCGAAGGCTCATGCGCTGCAGGTGTGCAAACAGCTCGGTGCGCAGATCGAAAATGACCCCTTCGCCGATCTGTGAACTGGCATAACGTTGGGCAACGCCCAGCAGTCCGTTGATCAGCGGCACCGAGACCATCCCCAGCGCCAGCATGTTCAGCCGGCCAAAATCGCGATTCGGGATGGCATTGTCGAGTAAATCACGGATCAGCAGCGGCGGGATCAGGCTCAGGCTGGAAATCGTAACCATCGTCCCAAGGATGATGGCCACCTTCTTCCAATAGGGGCGCGCGTAGTGGCCGACCCTGCGCATCAGCTCAAGGCTGACATCAGGCTTGTCCTGCTCATCGTCATAACGGATGTATGACCACCAGTTGCCGCCGCGAAATCCCATGGATTTCCTTCGTTTTAGAGATAGGTGTAGGGATTATATCCGAACCCCTGAACCGCCAATTCTCCCACAAGTCGGATGCCGTGCCGGAGGGTGCAATGTTATACTCAATCCACAGGAGCACAGAAACTGGAGGAAGAAGTTGCCATGAAGGTCCTATCGATCGATCTCGCCAGCCGGCGTTATAGAGACTTCGGCATTGCGCTGCTCGAAGAGGGCACAGGTGAACCCGGGTTCCCTGACCCTGAGGAACTCGGCCTGTCAGGCGAACCTGAAGCGGCTGATTGTGCGGCAGCCTTAGAATCCTTCTGTAAAGTCAACGACGTTGGGGTCCTGCTCCTTGACGGTCCCCACGGATGGCGGCACCCAGATTCGTCCATCGAACACATGCGTCTCTCCGAACGCGTCCTGAACACCCCGGGGAAAACAGGCATCCCGGGTCAGGCCAAGCCGAAGAACTTCCTACGCTACATCCAATTCTCGATCGACTTGTTCCATGAATTGCATTTTACCTATGGCTGGTCTCTGATGCATGCCGGTTGGCACAGAAGGCGAAAACGCCGCTGGGTCGTGGAATCGTTCCCATCGGCGGCCTGGGAACTGCTCGGACTAGAGCGCTTGCCCGGGAAAAGCCGTGTCAAACGCGCCGATCTCAACCGCTTCACTAAACAGTTGGGCCAGGTCACCGGCTATGACCTTCCCAAGGGGCTCAGTCACGACGAGCTTCAGGCGGCTGTGGTCCTGCCCGCAGGGGACGCGATTGCACGCCGGGATCCTGACGGCGTGATTCTGGTAGGCTATGACCCGATTGTTGATGAGCAGGGCAATATCCTGGAAGGTTGGATCGTCGAGCCCCGGTTGGCCTGATGAAGAGCACCTTCTCAACCTTCGAGGCGGATCCTCTATTGTCATATTCTGGCGAGGGTTCAAACTGCATGGCGGCGTCATCTCATCCATTCGTTTTCGATTTCCCATCTGCAGGCGGGCTCTACCTCTTACTGTTCGGGTTAACGGAACCCTCCAAACTCGATATCGGCCGTCTCGGCAGCTTTCATTTTCGCCCTGGATCCTACGCCTACATCGGCAGCGCCCGCGGTCCCGGCGGGCTGGCGGCCCGGCTCGCCCGGCACCTGCGCCCGGCACAGCATAAGCGCCCTCATTGGCATATCGATCACCTGCTTAATAAAGCCTCCATCCAGGGCGTAGGATGGTCGTTTGAGGGCGAGCTATGCGAATGCGGATGGGCAGCCGCTCTGTCCGCGCTGGGGGTGCGGCGACCGCGCCGCTTCGGATCTTCGGATTGCCGCTGCGCAGGGCACTTGATCGAATTTCAGCCCCAGACTACGATTCAACGCGTACTCCGGACGATCCCGGCAGAGCTCCATTTCAGGCTTGTCGGGACCGCTATCTAACGAACTCAACGCCAGCGAGGAGGCACTCATGGCACGCAGGATCCGCATCGAGGTGGGTGGGCAGATCGTGCACGGCACGCTCTCGGACAACGACACCGCGGACCAGATATGGTCCATCCTGCCGATCGAAACCAGCGTCCAGACCTGGGGTGACGAATTCTATTTTGGCATCGGGCTCTCGCTGGATGAAGCCCCTGATGCCCGAGTGGAAATGAAAGTTGGCGAGTTGACTTACTGGCCGCCGGGCAATGCATTCTGCATCTTTTTCGGGCCGACGCCGGCGAGCCACAGCGATGAACCGCGCGCCGCGTCTACGGTCAACCCTTTCGGGATGATCGAGGACGACGTCGCGGCGTTCAAGGGGATCCCCTCCGGCACCCGCATCCTCGTCGAAGCCGTCGAGCCATGACCGGATCCGGTCAGGCGAGATGCCGCCCAGCGTGCTTTAGAGCGCGCTTGCGGCTGCACACCGGAAGCAGCGCGACGTTGTGACAGACAAAATCCCGCCGATCGTCTGGCGGGATTGTTATTGCATCCACACGCAGATGCATTTCACAGATCCTTCAACATGTAGCTCTCGCCCAGCTCGTAGCCCAATTTGCGGTAGTATTCCCGGGTTCCGATGGCGGAAATAACCGCCAGACGAGCATAACCCGCGTCGCGTCCGAGCTCTTCGGCTTGCTGCATCAATCTCATTCCCAAGCCGCTGTGCTGTGCGGTCCCATCGAGGGATTGCCCGACCTCGAGAGATTGTCCATAAACATGTACTTCCCGTACGATCGCCGCGCCTTCAAGATCGCTCAAGCCAGTGGGCGGACCGCCTTCCGATGGTAGGGTTAGCCGCAGGTAGCCGGCCAGGTCATCTTCCGGGGTGACATAAGATAGGAAATGCTCCTCGCTCCCGCCGGTTCGATAAACCAGGTCTTCCATCCCGAGCTCTTCTGCATCGACGCTCTTTCCGCGCACCTCCCGGCAGCGCACGCACTGGCACCGCAGCCCACGGGCTTCGAGCTCGCGCTTCGCATCCTGCCGTAAGCTCGTACGCTTGTTGCCCTCCACCACATTTGTCGAGGGGATCTCGCGGACGATGCGGTTAACCCGGCAGTAGCGCGGGATCGTGGGTTTGATATCTGCAAGCAGCTCGATGAGTTCTTCGGTTGTGTAAGGTTTGTAATCGCCCCGTTCCCAGTGAGAATACAGCACGGTGTCTTCCAGCAGCTGGCAGGGATAGATCTTGATTTCGTCCGGCTGCATGTCCGCATCGCCCCAGAGACGCTCGAAATCCTCCCGGTCGCTTTCCAATGTCGCTCCGAACAGGTTGGGCATCCAGTGCAGCACGACCTTGAAACCCGCTGCCCGAAGAAGCCGCACCGCTTCATGGCTCTGCTGCACGGTGTGGCCGCGGTCGTTCATCGCCAGAATCTCATCGTCCAGACTCTGCACGCCCATCTGGACCTTCGTCACGCCATAGGTTCGCAGGCGGGCGATCTCACGCGGGTTGACATGGTCCGGGCGCGTCTCGATCACCAGGCCGACGTTGCGGCTCTCAGCGGTTTCGTTCGCTTTCTGCGCCTCAGCCAGGGTGTCCGCTTCGAATCCGTTCATGGCGTCGAAACAGCGCTTGAGGAACCATTCCTGATAGTCTTTCTGGTAGGCGCTCCAGGTCCCGCCCAGGATGAGCAGTTCGATCTTGTCGGTTGGGTGCCCGATGGCGTGGAGCGCCTCGATGCGCGCCTGCGTCTGATCGAACGGGTCAAACTCATGATGCAGGGCGCGCATCGCGCCGGGTTCGTCCGGCAGGTAGGATTTCGGCATGCGGTAGTCGTCCGGGCAGAAGATGCATTTGCCCGGGCATGGGTAGTGTTTGGTGAGCACGGTGACCGTGGTGACACCGGAGAGCGTGCGCACCGGTTTCATGCGCAGGCGCCGCACCAACTTGCGATCAGGCTGCCACTCGCCGGCATCGGTCAGCTCACGGTACACCCTGATCAGGGTCGACTTACCGATGAAACCGCCCTCCGACAGCGGGTGCTGCCGGACCGCCTGTTTAACGCTCATACCGGCGCGCACATCTTCCAGGATGTTCCTGGCCAGGGCGCGCATCTCAGGCGTTGTTTGATCGTGCAGCCAGACCTCTTCGACGCTCATACGCGTATAATCCTACCTATGGATCCCGATGTTCTGCAGAAAATCAGGTTGATCAACACTGAATTCTATCAAACCTTCGCCGATTCGTTCGCCAGCACGCGCGGCCGTCTGCAGCCTGGCGTCCAGAGGCTCGTGCCCACAATCCTTGATTGTGAGCGCGTGCTGGACCTCGGCTGCGGCAACGGTGAGCTCGCCTCGGCGCTGGCTGAACACGGTTTTAGGGGTCATTATCTGGGGATTGACCTCAGTGCAGCTATGTTAGCGATCGCGAGAGAAAACGTGAAGAGCGATGACCGCTTCGCATTTATCTCTGCAGAGCTCGGCGCGGATCAGCTCGCGGCCAGAATCCTGGAGAACACCGGCCAACGATTCCACCCGCCCTATGACCATCAAGTCGCCTTCGCCTCGCTCCATCACATTCCAGGTCGGGACGCCCGCGAGGGGCTTGTCCGCGAGCTTCATGACCTGGCTAAACCGGGCGCCAGGCTGTCGTTATCCGTCTGGAACTTCATGGACAGCGAGCGGCTGCGCGCCCGCGTGCTGCCCTGGGAGACGGTTGGGCTCAGCTCTGGGCAGGTCGAAGAGGGTGATTATCTAATCGATTGGCGGCGGGATGGGGAGGGGATACGCTATGTGCATCACTTCAGCGCGGCTGAACTCAGTGAACTGGGTGAGCAGGCGGGATACCGGGTCCAGGAGACCTTCTATTCGGATGGCGAGACCGGCGCGTTGGGCCTTTACCAGATCTGGGAGGCTTGAGGTACGGTCATTTTCACGGTTTCTTTGACGCTGTGCGACCCTGCGTGGTAGAATGCCTTGGCCATCGGAGGGATGGCCGAGTGGACGAAGGCGGCGGTCTTGAAAACCGCTGTGGGTTTAGGCCCACCGGGGGTTCGAATCCCTCTCCCTCCGCCTGATTTGCCCGGGGAGGTGCCGGAGTGGTTGAACGGGGGCGCCTGCTAAGCGCTTATAGGGGTTAAAGCCTCTATCGAGGGTTCGAATCCCTCCCTCCCCGCCAGATTGCCTGTTATAATCGTCCTACAAATTGCGCCCGTAGCTCAGTGGATGAGAGCACTTGCTTGCGGAGTAAGGGGTCGCAGGTTCGAGTCCTGCCGGGCGCGCTAGAACGAGCCGCATCTAATCAGGGTGCGGTTTTTTGATTCAAACCCCGACCAGCAATGGCACCGATCGTTTGTAGGCCCGGCGCCGTTTGGCCTTTTCAGCGTTTTACGATCGACAATAGCAGTGGCGCGTTGCAATGCGCCACTACTACATCTCTACGTCATGGCGAGGAGCGGCGCGACGAAGCAATATCCCGCAGTGATCATGGATTGCGCCACCTGCAGCGGCTCGCAAAGGTGCCCAGAGTGACCGAGTGCCAGGGTGCCCGAGTGCCCCATTTTCCTAATCCCTGATCCCTAAATATACAACCTGTTCCGATCCACCTCGTCCCTCAAAATCCTCAATTCCTCATCGCTTGGAGGAGGGTTTTCACCAACATCATCCGGGATCACCAACTCGAAGCCCGTGTTCTCCACGACCTCGTCCACGCTCACGCCGGGCTGCGTCTCGAGCAGCATCATGCGTTTGCTCTCTTCTTCGTAACCCAGCACCGCCAGCGTGGTCACCACCCGGTAGGGGCCTGTATCCACCGGCAAGCCGGCTGCTTCACGCGCGCCGGGCCCGGTCAGATAGCCCGGCGTGGTGATGAAATCGACCTGTTCCACAAAGCGTCGTGTGTCGTGGCGCATGATGGCGATCGTCCGCCAGCAATGCGAGCCGACGTCGTTCCCGCCGCCGCTGCCCGGCAAGCGCGCCTTAGGCTTTGCATGATCACCGATCACGGTGCTGTTCAGGTTGCCGTAGGGGTCGATCTGCGCCCCGCCCAAAAATCCGTAATCGACAAATCCCCGCTGGGCGGTCTCGATGATCTCGAGCAATCCGGAGGCTGAAACGGCACGGTGGAATGTGCGCTGTCCACCCACCGCGATCGGGAGTTCCTCCAGGATCGCCCCGGTTCCGCCGAACTCAAAGATCGCCACAAGGTCCGGCGCGTGCATCTTCTGCGCCAGCGAGCCGGCCAGCATGGGGATCCCAGTGCCTACGAATACGGTCGTCTTGTCGGGCATCAAACGTGAGGCCGTGCAGATCAACAGTTCCGAGGTGTTGTAGCGCCCCTCGCTCATCGGTCCCTCCCCGCAATCATGCCTTCCAATTTCTCCAGGCGCTCCTGCCCGATGAAATCCAGGTAGGCAGCGTGATCCTCCAGACTGTAGACATACTTGTTAAGATATGCCTGCGACCCCTGCTCGGTTTTCGAGGCTTCCACCCACTCCTTGATCTGGTCTTCATCACGCGCGTATGTGTAGTACATCTCGCCCGGATGGGATCCAAACGGCGCCTCGACAACCGCATCTACCAGGTAGTATGGAATGATCGTGCGGTCCGGTTTCGCCCGGATCTCCTCGCTGGGCACGATCTTCTCCGTGCTGATGATCAGGCGCCTTGAAGCGCGTGCCATCTCGGCGCAGAAACCGCTGATGCCGTCGATTTGAGCGTTACCGTACATATCGGCACGGTGTACGTGGATCAAACCCACGTCCAGAATCAACGCTGGCACGATCGCCACCCGCCCGCCGCCATACGGATCGGTGACGACTTTGGCGGCGCTGTATTTGAAGGTGTCCGTGCCGAGCATCGAGCGCATCGGCAGGAATGGCACCCCCATCGCAGTGGCCTTGAAACGCCATGCCAACGCGGCGTTGCTCCACTCGACGCATTTTTCGATCCGGCCGTTCTCCATCTCGCGTCGGAACGGGTGCGATATGCCGTAAACCTCAAGCCCGATATAGGTCAGATCGAGCTCCTTGACCAGATGCGCGGCGAGCAGCACGTCCGTCTCTAACACGCCCTGACCCGCCATGCGCAGATCTGTCTTCCCCTGCCGGATGACTTCATTGACCAGTGACATCGGGCAGCGCACGGTGCCGTAGAGCTCGGTGCCGATATACGCCCCGTCAAACACAAAGCGGTTGACCGCTTCCGCCTCCGTCATGCGCTTATCGATCATCGCTTTTGGTTTCTCACGGTTATGTTTGCGGAACGCGTCCAGATCCGCCGGCTGGATCAGATCGCCCTGTCCGGCATCAAGAATATTCATAGATCAACCTCCACGAATGCTGCTGTCCGAAAGTGTATGTCGTGTGAAAGGAAACCTTTGACGAAGCTAGATAGATTTTAGACCATTCCGTCTTCCCCGCCAAAAATCGACGGCGCGACCGTCGGCCGCCGCATCCGGGTGATGCAAAGCGGGTCGACCCTTATCACCAATCACACCAATCGCAGATTTGGGAAAACAAGGACCATAGAAGTAGCTGCTCCTTCGCAAAGATTTTCGACACTCATCGAGAAGTCTGAGACCAGAAACTCAAACCACCGGTTCAGCGAAATCAAAATCCCATGGTCTTTTTCCACAGACTCAACCCAAATGCGCTACAATAAACCCGCCAACTTGCTGCTCGTGCTTGTCCCAACGGAGGTGGCTATGCCGGCATTCGTCCCAATCCAACCCGATGCGCTTGCTTTCATTGACAGCCTGATGAATTCACCGCTGCTCGGCCGCGATCTATATCTCGACCCCGGCTCCGGCAGCTACCTGCTGCAGCTGCTGATCGCCGGACTCGTCGGTTCAGCCTTTATGGTGCGGACTTTCTGGTCACGGATCAAAGCGTTTTTCACCCGCAACCCCGATGAGGGTGAAGGCAGTTCCCAGAGCAATGAAGAGTGAAACCACCCACCCGGCCTCATTCCGTGATCGCAGCGGCTTTCTTTTCACCGCGGACGGCCGGCTGCACCGGCAGGTCAACACCTCTTATAAGCAAGAATACGATCTCCTGATCGACTCCGGCCTCTTTCAAGCGCTGCGCGAGAAAGGCTACATCATCCCCCACGAAGAGGTTGAAACCGAGCAAGTCGGTGCGGTTGACGCCTACAAGGTCTTAAAGCCGGAGCCGATCGAATTCATCTCGTACCCCTATGAATGGTCATTCTCACAGCTAAAAGACGCCGCGCTGTTAACGCTCGAGATCCAGAAGATCGCCCTGGACTACGGCATGTCGCTCAAGGACGCCAGCGCGTTCAACATCCAGTTTCACCGCGGCCGGCCGATCCTGATTGATACGCTGTCTTTTGAAACATACCGACAGGGGGAACCATGGGTCGCATACCGGCAGTTCTGCCAGCATTTTCTCGCCCCGCTTGCCTTGATGGCTCAGGTCGACGTTCGTCTGCAGAAGCTGCTGACGGGGTACATCGACGGGATCCCGATCGATCTGGCCAGCCGGCTGCTGCCGTACCGCACCCGTCTCAACTTCGGCATATTGACGCATATCCACCTGCATGCCGCCAGCCAACGGCGGTTCAGGGATCAGGAAGTGAAGCGCAGCGTCGCTCGCGGGGAAATGAATCTGACGGCGATGCGCGGATTGGTCGACAGCCTGGGCAGGACCGTGGAGGCGCTCGAATGGAAGCCGGAAGGCACGGAGTGGGCCGACTACTACACCGCCACCCATAATTACGCCGACCAATCGCTGCGTCACAAAGTGTCTCTTGTAGAATCGGCGCTCGATCGAATCCAGCCTGCGGAGGTATGGGATCTTGGCGCGAATACCGGTATCTTCTCCCGGCTCGCCAGTGATCGAGAGATCCCGACGATTTCATTCGATATCGATCCAGGCGCGGTTGAACTCAACTACCGCCAGAGCAAAGAAACGGAAGACGAATGGCGATTGCCGCTGCTGCTCGACCTGACCAATCCCACGCCGGCGATCGGGTGGAACAACACCGAGCGCGATGCACTCCTCCAACGGGGACCAGCGGAGTTCGTGATGGCGCTGGCATTGATCCACCACCTGGCGATCTCCAACAATGTCCCCATGCATACCCTGGCGGCATTCTTTCAAGAATTGGGGAAGTATCTGCTGATTGAATTTGTGCCTAAATCGGATCCCCAGGTCATGCGTCTGCTGGCGTTTCGAGAAGATATTTTCGATGATTACGATCAGCTAACGTTTGAGAGGGAGTTCGACCTCTACTTCAAGCAGCTTCAAAAGGATTCCATTCGGGGTTCAGATCGTACGATCTACCTCTATGAACGGAAAACCTGACGGACGATAAGGCCTTTCGCCTGATCACAACAGGACCTCAAAGGGGGATTGTCCAGCCAAGAAAGCTGGATCCTGGATCACGACAACTGTCCTGCCTCATGATGAAGTCCGGGAGCAAGGGTTCCAAAGCGAACGGATAAATAATCCCAATCGACCATTCTCCGTATTCGAGATCATAACGAACCCACGGGCTTAAGCCGGGGTATGACCGAAAGAATAACCCCCTTGTTCCAACAGAGGATCCTTATCAGCGATTAGTCCCCGCGCGGGCTAAAGCCTGCGGCTACAACTGTATTTTCCCAACGTAGCCAGGTGACAATGTGTTCCCAATCACAAATCCTTACACCCCATTCCCTTTTAACGAAAAACGGGCGCACTGCAGTGCGCCCCTACGGCTCCCTAACGACAATTCCTTGCTGCCCGGATGCCCCTGCCTACTACTTGATCCCTCGTCTCTTACCCCCGCCTACGGCAAGAAATTCCTAGGGTTCACCTTGCCATAGTCATCATGCATCATCTCGAAATGCAGATGGGGACCCGAGCTGTTGCCGGTGCTGCCCATCGCAGCAATAACCGCGCCCTGGGCGACCGATTGACCACAGCCCACGTTGATCGCGCTGAGGTGTGCGTAGAGCGTCTGCCAGCCATTGCCGTGATCGAGCACGACTACATAGCCGTAACCCCAATCGTTCCAGCCAGAATAGACGACAACACCTGAATCCGATGCAAAAATCGCATTGCCGGTATCGCCGGCGATATCAATCGCCGGGTGGATCGAGCTGTAGTCATACCCGGACAGACTCGTTGAGGGAGCCGGCCAGATGAATGTCCCCGTTCCCACAGCACCGTCCGCGATCGTCCCGCAGGCGCCCGCCCCGAGGATCTTGGCCACGGCGGGATTCGAACGCGTGATGCGTGGTGCGCTCCATGTGACCAGCTGTCGCGAGCCTCCCGGGACGATCAACAGCGTCCCAGCCTCCAGGTCGACTTCGGCGGGATCAACACCTGGATCAAGATTATTTCCTGGCCACTGGACAATATCCTCCGGCTGCACACCGAAGAAATTGGCGACCCCTCGCAGTCCATCCCCGTCATGCCATGTATAGAGCGTTCCATCGACGGGGGGGATATTCAGCTGCTGGCCCGGCTTCAACCGGTGTGGATCGTCCTGCAATACATCGTAGTTCCCCCAGAGGATCGATTCAGGTTTCAGGTTGAACTTTCCGGCGATACCGAAAACGGTATCCCCCTCCTGAACCTGGTAACGAATCACTTCCATGCGCGGACGTTCCGGGAACACGGTGTGTAATTCCGAACGTCTAGGTACGCCTGCTTCAGAGGAATCTGCTATATCAAATGACGGCAGTTCGATCGAGGCAAGTTGTACACCTTGCGGCGCCTCCGAGATCGTTTCGGTCACCGCTTCCGCGGTCGGATCTTCGGCGGCGTCCGCCGGCAGCGTGTCCCAGCCCAATCTCGCGAGCCAAACGCCGAGACCAATAACCAGCAGCAGCGCGGCGTGACCGGCCAGACGGAGCAATGGCTCACGCAGCGTGATCAATGCGATCCTGACCCAGAGATTGAATCGCCCTGGCAGTTTAAATAGTTTTTCGATCAACGATTGGTCTGGGGACAATTTAGCTCCTGGAAAGAAAAAGCATGCCCTTACGCGTAGATCATATCCACACTGATTCTAGGCGTCAAGAGGACACGCTTTTGTGCCTTCACGGCGTACTATCTATATCCCGGAAAGCGTTCTCAGGCTGCTGTTATTCCTCAGTGAGCGTCTCGAGGAACTCCATATTTGTCTCTGTTCGGGCGAAGCGCTGCATGAGAGCCTCGGTGGCGTTCGCCACGTCCATACCACCGCCGTTGGGTGGATCGACCATGTGGGAGTACATGCGTCTGAGCAGCCACACCCGCTGGGTGATATCTGGACCCAAGAGCAGCTCCTCGCGCCGGGTGGACGATCGATCGATGTCGAACGCCGGGAAGATGCGGCGCTCCTGGAGCTTCCTGGAAAGGTGCAGCTCCATGTTGCCGGTCCCCTTGAACTCCTCATAGACCACATCGTCCATGCGTGAGCCGGTGTCGACAATGCAGGTTGCGATGATCGTCAGCGAGCCGCCCTCTTCGATATTGCGGGCTGCCCCGAAGAAGCGTTTTGGCGGGTAGAGTGCGGCTGGATCGATGCCTCCCGACAAGGTGCGCCCGGAAGGGGTCACCATCAGGTTATACGCTCTTGAAAGGCGTGTGATCGAGTCGAGCATGATGACCACGTCGCGACCGCATTCAACGAGCCGCTTGGCTCTTTCCAGCGCCATCTCGGCTGCGCGCACGTGGGAATTCACCGGCTCATCGAACGTCGATGCGATCACTTCCGCATCCACCGAACGGTCCATATCCGTGACCTCTTCCGGGCGTTCGCCGATTAATGCGACCATCAGGTGTACGTTGGGGTATTTTGTCGAGATGGCATTTGCGATCTGCTTCAGCACGGTTGTCTTACCGGCCTTTGGCGGGGACACGATCAGCCCACGCTGCCCTTTGCCGATCGGGGAAATCAAATTGATCATCCGAGTCGCAAGCGTGTAGCGATCAGTTTCCAGGTCAAAGCGTTCTTCCGGAAAGATCGGTGTGAGCTCCTCAAACCGGGGGCGGTCCTTGGCTTCCTCCGGATCCATGCCGTTGATCGCCTCAACCCTGAGCAGTCCGAAATACTTCTCATTATCTTTTGGTGGCCGGATCTGACCGATAACCATATCTCCGGTTCGCAATCCAAACCTCCGGATCTGTGATTGGGAGACGTAGATATCGTTCCGCCCGGGGAGGTAGTGGTCCGCGCGCAGAAAGCCCATGCCCTCATTCATGATCTCGAGCACACCCCCCCGGAGCTCAAGCCCGCGCCGCTCAGCATCAGATTGCATGATGTTAAGGATAAGATCTTCCTTCTTCATGCGCGATGCACCTGGAATTTCATATTCTTTTGATAGTTCGCGTAACTCTGAAAGAGTCATCGCCTCAAGCTGTCCAATATTCATTTGTTGTCTCCAGAGGAGGGTTAATAGTGATAATGTCTATAAAGCTTCCCGCTTCACAAATTGCTGATCAAGAATCGGTCATCCTGACGCGGTAAATTGCTCGAGGGACAAGAGATCAAAGTTCAAATCTGGAAAGTTCGTTGGGGAGGCGCTTTACAAAGCCAGTGCCAGTAACTCCTAGATTATAGCATGCTGATACCTAACCTGCAAACAATTTCAAGATAGTAAATCTTTCCCGGTCTGCTCGGGGCTTTGCTTTTGTTCGGTCAGCAGGGAGCCCACATACCATGTCGCGATGGCCGCCGTCAGTGAATGGAAAAGAGCAATTTCGACTATGATCACGGCGGCCTGAACTTGCCGCTTCCAATTCACGGCCTGGCTTCTGATGGATGCTTCTATCGCCCGGATCCCATCCGCAGCGGACTGAACTGAGCTAAAAAATGATCGCAGCGATCGGGAGAGGCCGGTTATCGCCTGAACCGAACCCTCGAGCTCGGGTTGCATCTCGTCGAGCTTCTCCTCAAAGACCTCGATCTCCTGACTTACCTTTATAAATGCCGCCGGCATCGTGTCAAGGCTTTCCGAGACCTCCTGAAGCGCGACATCCAGGGGTTGGTCAGGCTCATAACGCACACCGGTTAGAAAACGGATCGAACTTAATGCGCGCAGCACCTGGTCCATCGCTCGCGCGCCGGATTCAGCTGCAGCAAGCGCCTGCTGTGTGGCAATCAGCGTGTCCGGTGCTTCGACACCCAACAAGATCCGCACAGATTCGAGCAGCGGCTGCAGTTCCTGGATATTCGAATTTGCTTCTTCAAGTGCCGAAGCGGAGGCCTCGAGCGCATCCGCCGTCCTCTCGAGCACAATGCCTGCATCGTCAACGGCAACCGCGAGTTCTCCAGCGCCGTCAGCCAGGTCCAGAAATGCTGTCTGCCCGGCAATCGAGGCTTTCTTTCCGAGCAGCGGAACCGCAATCATGCCGGCGACCAGGATCAGCGTGGAGAGTGTGCTCCAGAGAACCAACACCCGCCCAAGTAAAAATCCAGCACGGCCTTGCAGAAGATGTTTCACAAGTCATCCAGCCTTTGATAACGGAGAATGGGTGAGAATCTTTAACCGATACGGTCGTACTGAATTTCGCTCACTTCCATCAAAGCTTCCCAATTGTGATTGGCGATGATCTCACGGACGGTGCGCGTTTTTGATCGCATCACCAGGCTATGGGTCCGGGCCCCGGAGGGATAATACTTCACACCTTCCACCAGCTCGCCATCTGTGATGCCCGTTATCGAGAAGAAAATGTCGTCCCCGGAGACGAGATCCTCCATCGTCAACACACGCTCCAGTTCGTAACCCTGATCCAGAGCATGTTTAGCCTCCTCTTCGTTTCTAGGATAGAGCCTCCCCTGGATCTCACCGCCCATGCATTTCATCGCGCAGGCTGCCAGGACCCCCTCAGGGGTTCCACCAACACCGACGAGCATATCGATACCCGTCTCCGGCCGGGCGGTCATAATCGCACCAGCCACATCGCCGTCGGTGATCAGCCGAATCCGTGCGCCTGTCTCCCGGACGCGCTGGATCAAATCGCTGTGCCGGTCACGCTCGAGGATGATGACCGTCAGGTCATCAACGTCGCCGCCTTTTGCTCTCGCCAGCATGCGAATATTTTCTTCGATCGGCACGTCCAGGTCAATCTTACCGCGGCCGTATTCGCCGACGGCGATCTTGCTCATGTAGACAATCGGACCAGGGTCAAACATCGAACCACGCTCGGCCAATGCGATCGTCGCGACGGAGTTTGGCCGGCCCTGGGCGAGCAGTCGCGTTCCCTCAACGGGATCCACAGCGATATCCATTTCGGGACCATCTCCACTCCCCAGGTGCTCGCCATTGAACAGCATTGGCGCCTCGTCTTTTTCGCCCTCACCGATGATGATGACGCCGTTGATATCGATGGAATTGAGGACCAGGCGCATCGCATCCACAGCAGCCTGATCACCCTCCTCTTTCTTCCCCCGACCCATCCAGCGCCCAGCTGCCAGAGCAGCCGCCTCGGTTGTTCGCACAAGGTCAAGTGCCAGGTTTCGGGTTGGTTTCTCAGTCATGCCATCTCTCCCCGTTCTGTTTGAAAAGTTACCCGCTTAAAATAATGATGAGGTGGAACCCGATGAATGCCGCCCAGAACCAGGAATCCATCCGATCCAGCGCCCCGCCGTGGCCGGGAAGCAGCCTCCCGCTATCTTTCCGCCCGACCTCCCGTTTCAGCATGCTAACCCCGAGATCCCCGATCGGTCCGAAAACGCCGACGGCCGCCCCTACAATCATACCGGCGCTGGTGTCGAGCGATGCCTGTGGGTCCAGCCCGGCATTGAGAACATTCAGGAAAAGCGCGCCGCCAAGCATGCCTCCAACGATACCGGCCAGATATCCTTCCCAGGACTTCTTCGGGCTCGTCCGGGGCGCCAGGCGGTGTTTTCCAATCGCCTTACCGACGAGATAGGCCGCGCTATCGGCCATCCAGATCGAGGGCAGCACGATCATGAACCAGATCAGTCCATCAGGAATTCGCCGCAGCAGGATGAGATAGCTGCCCACCCAACCGACGTAGATAAATCCGGCGACGCTCAACGCGAAATCGCTCCCGGCGTGTTCGATCCCCATCTCGAACTCACGGACATGCCACGCCATCGCCAGGATGCAGAATCCCCCGACGATCAGAGCGTCATATTCGAACTGTGAAAAGAACCTCGAAATCGACAATGCCAGAACGCCGGCCACCATCAACGGGGCTGCTGGCCGGCGGCCGACGTGTTTATAGAGGGAAGCGAACTCCAAAACGGCGAGCGACAGCACAAAAGCCAGTCCGGTGAAGAAGAGCCATTGGCCATCGGCGATGACCCACATCACCAACGGTATCAGGAGCAGCGCTACCGCAGCTCTCTTCGGCAGCATCTTAGTTCGTCTTGATCGGATCCGAGATTCGTCCGTAACGTCGTTCTCGCTGGGCGTATTCATGGAGCGCCTTCAGCAACTCGTCAGGTCCAAATTCGGGCCAGTAGGTGGGTGTTACATACCATTCAGAATAGGCGCCCTGCCAGATGAGGAAGTTGCTAACCCGCATCTCACCCGATGTCCGGATGATCAGATCGGGATCGGGGCATTTGCTGGTGTAAAGGTATTCGCTGACTCGTTCTTCCGTGACGTCCTCCGGCTTCAAACCATCCTCGATCATCCGCTGGATGGCGTGGACGATCTCGTCCCGGCCACCATAGTTCCAGGCGACGTTCAGGATCAACTGCTGGTTGTTATTCGTCAGCTCGATCGCGTGCCGCACTTTTTCCTGTAGCTCGGTTCCTAATCGCTCGAGACGACCGAGGTGACGCAGCTGAACTCCGTTTTGATGAAGGGTCTCAAGCTCTTGATCGATCACATCCTCAAGGATATTGATCAATCCACGCACTTCAGCGGCCGGACGTTCCCAGTTCTCCGTCGAGAAAGCATAGATTGTGAGATATTTAATGCCGAATTCTGCCGACGCTTCCAGAATGCGCCGCAAGTTTTCGACGCCCGCACGATGGCCCGCAAGGCGAGGGAGCCCACGTTTGCGCGCCCAGCGCCCGTTGCCATCCATGATGATCGCGACGTGTGCGGGCACTTCTTCGGGCAATTTCACTTCGGAAGATCTTGTCATCGGAAATCGAGATCGGTTCAGACCTCAAGCACTTCTTTCTCTTTACGCTCACTGATGCTGTTGATCTCCTGGATGTATTCATCCGTCAGATCCTGGAGATCGTCCTCGGCGCGATGCAGTTCATCTTCAGAGATCAATTTTTCACGTTCGAATTCACGCAGGTCATTCTGGGTATCGCGACGCACATTGCGCACCGCCACCCGCGCCTCCTCGGCGCGGCTCTTTACAAGGCGCATAAGCTCCTGCCTCCGCTCCTCTGTGAGCGGGGGAATGTTCAATCGGATCATCTTGCCGTCATTATTGGGTGTCAATCCCAGATCGGAAGCCAGCAGCGCGCGCTCGATATCTTTAATGCTCCCGGGATCGAAAGGGCGGATTGTCAGTAAACGCGGCTCTGGGGCTGAAATCGTCGCCAGCTGAATGATCGGCGTCGGATTGCCATAGTATTCCACACTTAACCTCTCAACCAGCGCCGGTGAAGCACGCCCTGTCCGGATGGTTGCCAGGTCATCTTCTAGCGATTTGATGGCACCCTTCATACGGTTCCGGGCTTCGCTCAATGCATCGTTAACCATGATTGGCTCCTGCTGAAAGGTCGTCGATCGGCACGAAACTGACTATAGCATAACGCAAAAATGTTGATTTTGCGAAGAGGCCAAGAGCAGGAGAACCGCAGATCGCGTATGGTTCTGACGGTTGTCCTGCAGCTGGAGGAGAGTTGAATTTCTCGTTCGATATGGGTTCGATGAATCACCAGGAGCTGCGCAATCCGGGCCGTATTCCTGCATTATTCGGAGATCATGGTGCCGATCGTCTCGCCGCGCAGCGCCGTCTCCAGACTGCCTTCCTGCCACATATCCAGGACGAGAATGGGCAGTTGATTATCCATGCATAATGAGATCGCTGTGCTGTCCATAACTTCCAACCGGCGATTCAGGGCGTCAATGTAGGTCAGATGTCCGAATTTTTCGGCATCCGGGTTCTTTTCGGGATCCGAATCATAGATCCCGTCAACTTTTGTCGCCTTGATGACGATATCCGCTTCGATTTCCATCGCGCGCAGTGCGGCAGCCGTGTCCGTTGAAAAATACGGGTTCCCTGTTCCACCTCCCAGGATAACCACGCGGTCTTTTTCAAGGTGCCGGATCGCCCGTCGGCGGATGTAGGGCTCGGCCACAGCGCGCATCTCAACGGCCGACATTACACGCGTCACAGCGCCAGAGCGCTCCAGCGCGTCCATCAGCGCCAGGGAGTTAATCACCGTGCCGAGCATGCCCATGTAATCCGCCGTGGCACGTTCCATCCCCCGCTCGATCCCCTCGCGGCCGCGCCAGAGATTGCCTGCGCCGATCACAATCGCCACCTCGACGCCCATCTGGCGCACACGCTGTACTAACGCAGCAACTTCTTCAGCCCGGTTGGGATCAATGCCAAACCCGTTCGGACCTGCAAGCGCTTCGCCGCCCAGCTTCAAGAGAATTCGCCGGTATTTAGCATCCGCCATAACATCGATCTCCCGATTATTCGAGGTCTATCTGAAGCGATCGGGCCAACCTCTGTTGGCCCGATCGGATCATTCTATTCCTTCGCCGACTTCCCAGCGCACAAATCTGCGCACGCTGATGTTCTCACCGATCGCGACAATCGTCTCCTTGATCAACTCGTCGATTGTCTTTGATTCATCGCGTATGTACTCCTGGCGGAGCAGGCAGGTCTCATCAAGAAACTTGTTGACCCGCCCTTCGACGATGCGGTCGATGACGTTCTCCGGTTTGCCTTCGTCCAGGGCACGTTTCCTGGCGATATCCTCTTCCGTCTTGAGGGTTTCCTCCGGGACTCCCTGCTCTGTAACCCAGCGCGGAGACATCGCCGCGACCTGCAGTGCGATTTCGTGCGCTAGTTCCTGGAATTCAGGCGTTCGGGCGACGAAATCCGTCTCACAATTAACCTCTACCATCACCCCAACGCGGCCGCCAATATGGCTGTAGAGTTCCAGGATCCCGTTGCTCGTTTCGCGTTCGCTCCGTTTTTCGGCGTCCGCCATGCCCTTCTCGCGCAGGACGATGATCGCTTTTTCGATGTCGCCATCCGCTTCCTCGAGCGCTTTACGGCAATCGAGGATCCCCGCGCCGGTTTTTTCCCTGAGTGCCTTAATGTCCTCGGCTGGGATGCTCATGCCTGGGCTTCCTCCTCGTCGTCCTCGTCAGCGTCATCGCCAGCGTCATCGCCAGCGTCATCGCCAGCGTCGTCGTTAACGTCGTCGTCATCCGGCTCGAGATCCTCTTCAGCGTCGTCAGAACCGGCTTCGAGCGGCTCTTCCTCTTCGGACGCACTCTCGTCGGGTTCCTCCGCTTCGGGTTCAGAAATTTGCTCTTCCTGCTCAGGCGTTTCCGCAGCAGCTTCTTGATCGCCAAATTCACCGCTCTGCAACTTGGCCAGAGTCGCCTCACCAAGCAGGTCCTCATCGCTCAACTCGAGACCCTCCGCTGCCACGGCCTCAGAGGGCCGTTCTGAAACGTCTTCTTCCTCATCCTTGCGCGCCGCTTTGCCTTCCAACACCGCATCCGCGATGGTCGAAACGAGCAGCTTGATCGCCCGGATGGCGTCATCATTGGAGGGGATGACATAGTCGATCACACCTGGATCGCAATTTGTGTCTACCAATCCGACGACAGGAATTTTCAGCAGGTTCGCTTCGTGAATTGCAGTCTCTTCTTGCTGAACATCCACGACAAAGAGCGCTTCGGGAAGCGATCGCATCTCGCGGATTCCGCCCAGACGCGATTCGAGTTTGTCGATCTTGCGGTCCATGCTCAGCGCCTCTTTCTTCGTGAGCAATTCGAATTCCCCTTCATCACGCCGGCGCTCGAGATTCTCGAGCTCGTCGATGCGGCTGCGGATCGTCTGCCAGTTGGTCAGCGTCCCGCCCAGCCAGCGCAAATTCACATAGGGCATGTTGCAGCGCTTGGCTTCCAGCTCAATCGTCTCCTGAGCTTGCCGTTTGGTGCCCACAAAGAGGATCGATCCGCCCTCCGCCACAATGTCACGAATCAACACATAGCTCTCTTCAAGAGCTTCGAGCGTCTGTTGCAGATCGATAATGTGGATTCCGTTGCGTTCTGTGAAAATGTAAGATTTCATCTTCGGGTTCCACTTACGGGTACGATGACCGAAGTGAACACCCGTCTCAAGCAATGCCTTCATACTTACTACAGCCATGAGGTTACCTCCTGTGCGTTTGGCCTCCGCCTCCATCACTCTGCTCTGAAACCGGCTGGCTGACCGGCACGCTCAGAACAGTCCGGAGACGTGTGTATTTGCCCTTTGGGCAGAATTAGTCCCGCAAGGCAGCGTCCACCCAGCGGGAACGGATGTCAGTATAACATGCGGACCTATGTACGTCAAAGCGCACGCTAAAGTAGTTTGGGGCTGTCCCGAGCCTCCAAGAAGGCTGGCTTAAGACGCGGAACCACCTCACCTGTCCCCATCCGGGCTGGTTTTGGCTGACACCCGCGAGAGGAAACGATCCACATCGATCACGGCGCGAGTATGCCTGGCCTCACCGATCCGCTCTACTCGATCCCACACCTCGGCCTTGAACTCGACCAAGATCCCTTCTATCGAGATGATCTCCACACAGACAGAAACCGTCTCCCCCTCCGTCGTCGGGGCCAGGTGCCGCAGCCGCACCTCCGTCCCCACGGAAGTCATCGATGGATCCAGCAGTTCATCGAGCATATCCCGGCAGGTCGCCTCTACGAATGCGAGCATCGCGGGAGTTGCATAGACGCCCAGCGAACCGCTCCCGATGTGAACGGCTGTTCGTTCCCGGGTGACGACTTGCTGATCTTCTCGAACCAGTCCCACATGATCCGTGGAGATGCCCGAATCCATCCCGGTCTTCACCTATTCCGACGACTCGATCAGGGCGACCGCCACCGCGGCACCATGTTCATGGGTGTGCGTCAGGCTGACCGACCAGGCAGTGATGCCCAATTCTTCCGAAACCTGTGCTGCCTTCCCATGCAGTCTCAAGAAAGGCGCTTTCTGAGGACCGTTGATGATCTCAATGTCCTTCCAGCCTACTTCGCCGATGCCTGTGCCGAGCGCCTTGGCGACAGCCTCTTTGGCTGCAAATCGGGCTCCTAGAGCGGGCGTATGCCCGTGCGCATCGACCAATTCCTGCAGCGTGAAGAAGCGATCAAAAAAGCGTTCGCCATGACGCAGAATCGCGGCGTCGATTCGATTGACCTCAACGATATCCACGCCCGAACGAATATCCATCAAAGCTCGCGTTCCTCCGGACCCGCAATTGCGATCGCCATGCGCTCCGGGTCGATGAACCTGCGGGCTGTCTCGAGTATTTGCGCGCGGGTAATTCCGGCGATTAGCTCTGGATAGCGTTGGTAGTAATCCAATCCTAGGCCATAGCGTTCAAGGTGGATCAGCGAACTCCCCACGCCCTCATTGGATTCGAGCTGCAGAGGCAGGCGACCAATGTAGTGCATCTGATTTTCGAGCAACTCTTCTGTGCTTACCTTGCGGGAAACAAAGCGCCCCAGTTCTTTGAGAATGATCTCCACTGCACGCTGCTCATTTTTCGGGTTGACACCAGCCAGCACCTGCCACGGACCTGGACCAGGACCTCCGGAGAGCACGCTGTAGGCGCTGTAAGCAAGCCCGGCAGACTCGCGCACCGCTTCACCGATGCGGCCCATGAGCCCAAACCGGCCGAGGATATTATTCCCGACCGCGGCGGCCAGATAACCCTCATCGAAACGGTTCGGCCCTACACACCCGACGACAATATCGCTCTGCTGCTTTCCCTCCAGGCGGGCCTCACGCTGGGTGTTCGCCTTGAGGGATTTGACCGGAGGCAGCTCGGGTTGCGCTTTCTTAGCCCGTTTTGACCATGCGCCGAGACTGGCCTCGACTGCCTCTGCGGCTTTCGAAGCTTTCACCCCACCGACAATCGCAATTTTGATCCCTTCGGATCCGAACGTGTCTGCGTGGAAGCGGCGCATAGCTGCAGGCGACAATTCTTGAACAGTCTCGATGTAGCCGTCGACCGGATAACGATAGGGGTGATCCGCATACACAATCTCGTCAAAAGCAAGCTCTGCCTGTGCGCCAGTATCTTGCGCCCGGATGGCCAGCGCGGTGAGATGTTGGGACTTCAAGCGTTCGATCTCCCTTTTCGGGAAGATCGGGTTGGAAAGCACATCCAGCAAGATATCCAACAGAATCGGTAAATCTTCTGCCAGGGATTTGCCCTGAAATGACGTCGTGTGCCCGCCGGCGCGTATGTTCAAACGGGCGCCGATCGATTCGAGTGATTCGAACAGCTGCTCGAATGTGCGCTGAGTTGTGCCGCGCATCACTGCGAGAGATGTCAGATAGGCCAGCCCGGATTGCTCGGGTTCTTCCTGCAAAGATCCCACCGGAAGGTAGCCCTGGATGACAACCGACGGGCTGGCAAAATTCTCGCGGGCCAGCACGGTCACCCCGTTGGCAAACTCGCGGCGCAAGATCGTCTCCGGTCCCGGCAGGCTCTTGATATCCAGATCGGGAAGCACAAGTTTGTTCTCAGGCATGCTTCACCTTCTCCGTGGGATGATAGATGCCCACCACCCGGTTGCTTCGCTGCAGATATGTCCGTGCACATCGCCAGGCGCTGTCAGGGGTCACCCTGGAGAGCCGCTGCAGATAAGTGTCCAGCCAGGTGTAATCAGAAAACATCTCTGTGAAGCCCAGCCAGAAGCCCTGGTTGGTTATGCTCTCGCTGCTGTAGGCGAAAAGCGCCCTCGCCTGCTTGATCGCCTTTTCGAGTTCACGTTCCTCAATTGGCCTGGAAATTATCTTCTGCATCTCGTCGTCGATGATAGCCAGAGCATCCTCTGGTTGGCAGTCGGGTCGGACGGTCACATGAATGGTGTAAAGGTAAGGATCGATCGTCGCCGCCAGACCACCCTGGACAGATGCGGCAACCTCGCCGTCGACAAGCGCCCGGTAGAGGCGTGAGGTCTTATTGGATATTCCGCCCGAGAAAAAATTGAAACTCGAAGCCCCACCCAGCACGCTGCTCAAGACCGTCATGGCGATGAAATCATCGGCGGATGCCGGCGGTGCATGGTAGGCTACTTTCAAGTAGGCTGTTTCACCCGGCCCCTCCACATGCACGATCTTTTCGCCTAACTGCGGAGGCTCCGGACGTGCTTCGAATGCTCCCGGCTTGTCGGTTGGGAGATTTCCAAAGATCTTGCGGATTTTTGCGAGCATCGGCCGTGTCTTGAAATCCCCGACGACGCTCAAGACCGCGTTGGATGGGAGGTAATGCTGGCGGTAATGAGTGTAAAGATCATCCCGGGATATCATGTGCAGATCGGCCATGTCACCGATCACACCGTGATGGTAACCGTTGACCCGGTAGGCAGCGGCCTGAACCTCCTCCGCCAGGCGGAAGGTCGGCTCATTTTCATGACCCTGCCGCTCGGAGATGATCACCGTGCGTTCCGATTCGACCTCTTTCGGCTCGAAGAGGCTGTTGACCATGCGGTCCGCTTCGAGATCAAGCGCCAGATCGACGCGATCTGAAGGTAAGGTTTCAAAGTAGGCCGTCCAATCGAGCCACGTGAATGCGTTCCAGATGCCGCCATCGCGTGAGATGACCCGATCGAGCAACCCGGCAGGGTACCTCGGGGTACCTTTGAACTGCATGTGTTCGACCCAGTGGGATATCCCAGTCGAGCCGGGCCGCTCATTGCGTGAACCCACTCGATACCAGATCCAGCTGCTGATGAGCGGCGCCGTATGAACTTCTTTTAGACGAACCTGCAGGCCATTGCGCAGCCTTGTCGCCGTGACCGTCCCTTGCTTGTCCGCCATCAACTAACTCGAAACCGGATCGCCGTTAGCGTCGTAGCCGCGACCAACCGCCAGATAGGTGAAACCGAGCTCTTTCATATCGAGCGGTTCGTAGATGTTACGCCCGTCGACGACAATCGGGGATTGCATGAGATCATGGATACGTTCGAGGTCCAGGTGCGCAAACTCATTCCACTCGGTGCAAACGACCAGCGCATCACTGTCTCTGGCAAGGTCGTAGGGATCGTCTGCCATCTGAATCTGGGGCATCAAGACACTCGCATGCGGCATTCCGACGGGGTCGAAGGCATGGATCTGAGCGCCTTCCTCCAGCAACCTCTCGGCCACCTCCAGCGCGGGTGCATCGCGCAGGTCGTCTGTGTTCGGCTTGAACGTCAGCCCTAACAATCCAATCCGCTTACCTGCGACGTCCCCCAAAGCGCCGCGCACCTTATCCACAAGCAACCGCCTGCGGTCATCATTGATGTCCATTACCGCCGCCAGAAGCTGGGGATGCCGTCCTTTTACCTCCGCCATGTGCGCCAGCGCTTTGACATCTTTAGGGAAGCACGAGCCTCCGTATCCCAGGCCGGCCTCCAGGAAGTGTGGGCCGATACGCGGGTCGTACCCCATGCCCACTTTGACCTCTTTCACGTCCGCACCCAGAGCCTCACAAATGTTCGCAATTTCGTTGATGAAAGAGATCTTGGTCGCCAGAAACGCGTTCGAGGCGTACTTGATCATCTCCGCCGTGCGCAGATCTGTGATCACGATCGGTGCACGCAGCGGGATGTGGAGTTGAGCGACCCGCTCAGCCGCATCCTTGTCGAGCGATCCGAGCACAGTGCGGGCCGGGTTCATGAAATCCAGAATCGCGGATCCTTCGCGCAAGAACTCGGGACAGGAGACCACCGCGAATGGGATCGGCTCAGGCTGGTGTTCTGTGACGATATCTGCCACCCAGTCACCAGTGCCAACCGGCACGGTCGACTTGTTGATCAAGATTGCCGGTCCATCCATCGCCCGGGCGACCGAAATCGCCGCGGATCGTACGTACTGCAAATCCGCCTCCCCATCGACACCTTCTGGTGTACCAACCGCGATGAAGATAAATTCAGCGTTCTTGACCGCTTCATCGTAGGAAGTCGTGAACTGCAGCCTGCCTGCGCTGGCGTTGCGTTCCACCATCTCTTCCAAACCCGGCTCATAAATGGGCATCTTGCCGGCTTTCAAGCCCTCGACCTTGTTTTCATCGATATCCAACGCGACGACATGGTTTCCGAGATCAGAGAATCCCGCTGCGGTAACCAGGCCAACGTATCCGACGCCAATGACTGCGATCTTCTTCACTGGACCTCCCTGAGCGGCAGCGTTTAAGCGCTGCTGTTTTCTTCCGGCGCAATCATACCATGCTTGAAAGGAACGCAACCATTCGTAGAAGGTCATGCAGCCCTTGTGACACTACTCACTTGTGAGATATCCCTCCTCAGCATAAACTACGTCTGAACTAGACAACTCCTATCCTGAAGGGCAGAGTACCATTCGTTAGCGGAGGTTCGAATGCAAATCACACGACAGGCGGACTACGCCGTCCGTGCCGTGCTTTATCTGGCGGGTCTCAACAATGGACGCAGGGCGCCCACCAGCGAAATTGCTCGCAAACAACATATCCCGCCATCCTTCCTCGCCAAGATTGTCTCCCAGCTATCCGTGGCGGGTGTTGTGCAGACTTCGCGGGGAGCGCGCGGCGGTGTGTCACTGGCACGACCCCCACAGGATATCTCTTTGCTTGAGGTGGTTGAAGCGATCGATGGTCCGATTGCCTTGAATGCGTGCGTGCTCGATCCCAAAGCCTGTCAGTTCGGCAGCGATTGCGTTGTGCATGAAGTCTGGTGCAAAGCGCAGGCCGAATTGGTTGATAAACTGCGTCAAACAAACTTCAACAGCCTGGCGGTCTGAACGGCGCCGTCTGCCCCGCTGCCTTCGAACCATGCACAGAACAAAATACTCAATGCGGCCCGGCAGAAGCTTGCCGGGTCGTTTGATTCGCTTGATTTCCGCCTTTCAGCAGCGACACTTTTGATCAACTTCGACTGACGCTCTATAATCAGGGCAGCACACATTTGAGGAGGCTCCGATGCAAGTTGAAGAGGCGATCCGCATGAAACGGGCCGTCCGGGTATTCCAGGACAAGCGATTAAAAGAAGAGCATGTCCGGGCAATATTAAATGCCGGCCGTCGCGCGCAATCCGCGAAGAACCAGCAACCGTGGCAGTTCCTGGCGATCGACGACCCCAAAATCCTGGCTGACTTATCCGAGTTGGGCACGTACGCCGGACACCTGGCGGGCGCCGCGCTGGGCGTGGCGATCCTCACACCCGATCCCGCGCAGCGCTGGTCGATTATGTTCGATGCAGGCCAGGCTGCCGCCTACATGCAACTAGCGGCCTGGGACCTGGGGATCGGCTCCTGCCCGGCGACGATTTACCAACCGGAGGATGCGCGGGAGCTGCTCGGATTCCCCGAGGAATGGCACATCAGGGTCGCGCTCTCATTCGGCTATCCGGATGACGAAGAAGAACTTACCCAGGCCCCGGCTTCCGGCGGGCGCAAAGAATTAGACGCGCTGACGCACTGGAACCGCTGGGGCTCCTGAACAACTTATCAGAAAATATTGCGCACAGGCACAGAGCGCAATACGGAGGTTTTAATGGCCAGGGCACGCACGATTCGAGCACCGCGCGGTGCGGAACTAACCTGCAAATCATGGCAAATCGAGGCGGCGTACCGCATGATTCAGAACAACCTCGACCCTGAGGTTGCGGAACGCCCCGAGGACCTGGTGGTCTACGGTGGACGCGGGCAGGCGGCACGCAGTTGGGAGGCTTTTGAGACCATCCTGACGACGTTGCAGGAAATGGCCGTGGATGAGACTTTGCTGGTCCAATCCGGAAAACCGGTCGCGGTCTTCAAGACCCACTCGGACGCCCCGCGTGTCTTGATCGCGAACTCAAACCTGGTGCCGGCCTGGGCAACTCAAGAGCACTTCGATGAGCTCTCAGCGCGGGGCTTGATCATGTATGGCCAAATGACGGCCGGATCCTGGATTTACATCGGGACGCAGGGGATCCTGCAGGGTACATATGAGACCCTCGGTTCGCTCGCCCGGCAGCGCGGCTGGCCCTCACTGCGGGGAAAATTCGTGCTCACCGCCGGCCTGGGTGGGATGGGAGGGGCGCAGCCGCTGGCCATCACGATGAACGAGGGTGTCGGGCTGATCGTCGAAGTGGATCCCCAGCGCGCGCTGCGCCGACTCGAGCATGGCTACGTACAGCACGTCGTCGACGAGATCGAGGAAGCGATGACCCTTGTGGACGAGGCACTTGATCTCGAGCAGCCGCGCTCGATCGGGCTGATTGGAAACGCCGCCGACGTCTTCCCTGAACTGGCGCTGCGCGGTGTGATCCCTGATGTGGTCACGGACCAGACGCCTGCTCACGATGTTCATTCCTACATCCCGCACGGCCTATCGGTTGAGGAAGCCGATGCACTGCGGCATGAAGATCCAGATCGTTACGCACAGCAGGCGATGGCATCGATGGCCCGCCACGTCGAAGCCATGTTGGCTTTCCAGAAATCAGGCGCGGAGGTATTTGATTACGGCAACAACCTCCGCCAGCGCGCCTTTGACTATGGTGTCACCGAAGCCTTCTCGTTCCCGGGCTTTGTGCCGGCTTATATCCGTCCGCTGTTTTGCCTCGGTAAGGGCCCGTTCCGATGGGTGGCGCTGTCCGGCGATCCGGAGGACATTTACCGCACCGATGCGGCCGTGATGGCGCTCTTCCCGAAAGATGAGCACCTGCATCGTTGGCTCCGCATGGCAAAAGAACAGGTCCATTTTCAAGGTTTGCCCTCACGGATCTGCTGGCTCGGCTATGGCGAGCGGGCGCGTGCAGGCCTCAAATTCAATCAAATGGTTGCCGACGGCACCCTCAAAGCCCCGATCGTCATCGGTCGCGATCATCTCGATGCTGGCTCCGTCGCCTCGCCCAATCGCGAAACGGAGTCAATGCGTGATGGCAGCGACGCGATCAGCGATTGGCCGCTGCTCAACGCCATGTTGAACGCGGTCGGCGGCGCGACCTGGGTTTCATTCCATCACGGAGGTGGTGTGGGCATTGGCTACAGCCAGCATGCCGGGCAGGTCATCGTGGCTGATGGCACCCCTAAAGCGGCGGCTCGACTCGAACGCGTGCTCACGACCGACCCCGGGCTCGGCATTGTCCGCCATGCCGATGCCGGCTACGAAGCGGCGATTGATGCTGCCCGCACACATGGCATCCAGATGCCGATGCTCAAGTGAAGCTGCCGCCTGAGAGCCGCGCTGTCCAGGTTGTCAGCCAGATTGATGGGGTACAATCCAGCGCATGAAATTCATCAGAAACCCACGAATCGGATTGCTCACGTCGCTGCTGGTCATGCTGCTCCTGACCAGCATTGGCCCTGTCGAGCGCAGCCTGGGCATGAATGTACGGCTGGTCTATCTCCACGGTGTCTGGGTCTGGACGGCAATTCTGGCACTCGGCGCCTCTGCACTGCTCGCGCTGCCGGGCGCGTTTCTCGATCATAAGTCCGCTCAGCATTGGTCACGCTCACTTGGGTGGGCAGGTATGATTTTCTGGATTACCTACCTGCCGCTGAGCTTATGGACGATGCAGGCAAACTGGAATGGGCTTTACCTCGCAGAGCCACGTTTCAAGCTCGGATTGGATTTCGCCATCATCGGCATCCTGCTCCAGACAGCCATTCTGATCATAAACCAGCCGAGGCTCACGAGCGTGCTGAACCTGGCATTCTTCACATCACTGATCATCTCGCTCAACCGCGCCGAGCAGGTCATGCACCCGCCCTCACCGATCCTGACCTCAGATTCGTTGCTGATTCGCGGTTTCTTCTTTTTGCTGCTCTCGGTAGCGGTCGTGGCGGGTTCCTTTTTAGCCCTCTGGCTCGGCAAACGGCGACCGGACGTCGCTTCATGAGCGAAGGAAACCTGAAGGCGCTCCGGCTCCAACTCACGGCATTCTCCATCACCCGCACGTTGATCAACACTGGATTTCGCATGGTTTATCCCTTCCTGCCCACGATTGCGCGCGGACTCGGCGTCGATGTACGCTCGATCGCACTGGCAATCACGGCGCGGTCGAGCCTCGGCCTGGCGGCTCCCTACGTCGGAAGCCTGGGCGATTCGATCGGCCGCAAACGTTCGATGCTGCTCGGGTTGTTCACTTTCTCCTTCGGTTTCATGATCGTCGTGATCTGGCCGACCTATCCGGGCTTGTTCATCGCGTTGATTCTGGGCGCGTTGGGGAAGATCATCTTCGACCCCTCGATGCAGGCCTACCTTGGTGACCGAACCACCTACGAGCAGCGTGGCCGTGCGATTGCTATCACCGAGCTGGGCTGGTCAGGCGCCTCACTGCTCGGGCTGCCGCTCGTCGGCTGGTTGATCGCCCGCTCAAACTGGGCCGCGCCTTTCCCGCTGTTGGCCATTTTCACATTCGGGATGGCTCTCTGGCTCATGCGCCTGCTCCCCGCCGACAAACCTGCACATAAAGATCGACCGCGTTTCAGTGAAGCGCTGAAATCGATCGTCAAGCACCCCTCGGCTCTCGCCGCGCTCACGATCACGCTGCTCATCAGCGTCTCAAACGAGTCTGTCAACATCGTCTACGGTCTCTGGCTCGAACAGGCATTCGGCCTGCAGGTCGCTGCGCTGGGCGCTGCCTCGGCGGTGATCGGTTTGGCCGAATTCAGCGGTGAAGGGGTTGTTGCCGGACTGACAGATCGTCTCGGAAAACGCCGCTCAATCATCGCCGGCACGCTTGCTATCACGGCAGCATGCCTGGTGCTTCCAATCCTGGGCACCAGCACGGCCGGCGCGCTGGTCGGGCTCTTCCTCTTCTACCTCGCTTTCGAATTTACTTTCGTCAGCCTGATCCCCATGATGACCGAGCTGGTCCCGACCGCCCGGGCGACTCTGCTGGCGACAAACATCGCCGCCGCAGCATTGGGTCGTGCGCTGGGAGCGTTGATCGGTCCTTTTCTTTATGAATACACCTTATTTGCCAACGCCGTATTTGGCGCGCTGGTCGCGGCTTTGGCGCTCGTCGTCCTGATCATGGCGGTCAAGGAGGATGGATCAGAATGAACAGCTTCAATGAAAACCCCGGCGATCCCCAGGTCGTAGATCTGATCCTGCACTCGGCGGCTCAACTGTGCACGCTGTGGGGAGGTGTGCAGCGCGGAGAGCGTCTGGGTGAACTTGGATTGATCAGCGATGGCGCACTGGCCATTCAGGAAGGGTTGATCGCGGCAGCCGGCAGCACGGAACAGATCCTGGAGAATTACCGCAGCGGCCACATGCTCAACGCGTCGGGGCAGGTCGTCTTGCCCGGTTTTGTCGACCCGCACACCCATCTGGTGTGGGCTGGCGACAGAGCGGTCGAATTCGAGCAGCGCGTCGCCGGCGCGAGCTATCTGGAGATCATGCAGGCCGGCGGCGGGATAGTCTCCACGGTCCGAAGCACGCGTGAGGCCGGCCTGGAAGAAATGGTCCGCGCCAGCCAGGCACGTGTTGAGCGGATGCTGCAGCACGGCACGACGACAGCCGAGGTCAAGACAGGATACGGTTTAGAACTCGAGACAGAGCTGAAGATGCTGCAGGCTATTCTTGAACTTGACGCCGATTCCCCCCTCGACCTTGTGCCCACATTCTTCGGTGCGCATGCCATCCCGCCCGAGTTCACCGCTAAAGGATCCGGCGGCGCGCAGGCCTACACAGAATTGGTCGCCGGTGAAATGCTCCCGGCGGTGAAGGCCTGGTGGGGCGAGCACGCCGCCGATCGGCCACTGCCCTACGTCGATGTCTTTTGCGAAGACGGCGCGTTCTCGCTAGCCCAGAGCCGTACGATCCTTGAAGCTGCCAGGGCGCTCGGGTTCCCACTCAAGATTCACGCCGACGAATTCAGGGGGCTGGGCGGCACCGGCCTGGCCGTGTCGCTGGGCGCTGCGAGCGCAGACCACCTCGTCCAGACCCCTGACGAGGACATCCAGGCGCTCGGCGGAAGTGATACGGTCGCGGTTGCGCTGCCCTGCACGCCGTTCGGGCTGGCAGAGCACGAATACACACCCGCAGGCGCGATCATCGCTGCGGGCGGCATCCTTGCGATCGCGACCGATCTCAACCCCGGTACAGCCTGGTGTGAGAACATACAGATGGCAATCGCCCTGGCAACGCGCTATATGGGGATCACCCCGGCGCAAGCCATCGCCGCCGCCACGATCAACGCCGCCGCCGCCATCGGGCGCGCAGACCGGGTTGGCAGTCTCGAAGCTGGCAAACAAGCCGATCTGATCCTGCTCGATATCCCTGACTACCGCCACCTCGGCTACCGGTTTGGCACGAATCTGGTATCTACCACGATGAAACGTGGCCAGATTCTGGAAGTCTAAATAGTACGAGGGTGGTAACCAATGGAGTGGCTTGAGAACTTTCGACCAGAATATGCCCTGCTTATCCTGGCAGCGGTCGTCGCGGGTTGGTTTGCGCTGCGCGTGCTGTTCAGGCTGACCGTGAGGTTGTTCACCTGCGCTGTCGCAGTGGCGACGATCGCAGGTGCCGGATACCTCCTCTTCCGCTTTGTGCTCTGAAGGCTGGCTCGATATTCCGTGATGGACGATTCTTACGTTCTCAATATCTAAACAAAAACGCCCACCAGGATGAGGCGGGCGTTCTGTCCGCTTGAGAGCTCTGCTACTTCTGCTTTGGAATGATGATCCAGCTGATGACATAGGGGATGATCCCGGGCAGCCCGCCGGGCAGCGCCAGGATGAAAAACCCGAGCCTGAACCAGAACGGATTGATCCCAAAGAACTCACCCAGACCGCCACAAACACCGGCGACGACCCGGTTATCCCTCGATCGCCGCAGCACTTTCTGAGATTCACCTGTCATGACCTGCACCTCCTGAAATTTCATGTGCATCTCGCTTAATGGAAACTGCCAGATAAATTCTATCAGCAGTGTATACGCAGGATCGGCGCGAAAGTCGCGTGCCGGGGATGAACGCCCCCAGGCCATGAGGCTGGCTTTAAGAGAAAGCAGCCCCTCTGCTCGAGGGGCTGCTTGTGTGCGCGACGTGCAGTTTAGTACTGCGGCATCGGCTGCTGCGGCATCGGCTCATCCTCTTCCACATCCGTGATGAGCGCTTCTGTCGTCAGAATCATCGCTGCGATCGAGGCCGCGTTTTCCAACGCGCCCTTGGTGACCTTCGCAGGATCGATGATGCCGGCTTCGACCATATCCAGGTACTCCTCCGTGATGACATCGTAGCCGATGTTCTTGGAGCCCTTCTCTTCCTGCATGCGGCGGACGGTTTCGATGACCACCCCGCCGTCTTTTCCGGCGTTCTCAGCGATCCCCAGCATGGGCTTCTCGAGCGCCTTGCGGACGATGTTGACGCCGGTGTTCTCATCTTCGTATTTCATCTTGAGCTTCTTGATGGCCTCGCGGGCGTTAATCAGCGCCACGCCACCACCCGGAACGATGCCTTCCTCGACCGCTGCGCGTGTCGCGGAGAGTGCATCCTCAACGCGGTGCTTCTTCTCTTTCAGTTCCGTCTCGGTAGCAGCGCCGACGCGGATCACTGCCACGCCGCCGGCCAATTTCGCCAGACGTTCCTGGAGTTTTTCTTTGTCATAGTCGCTGGTGGAGCGATCGATTTCGACCTTGATCTCCTCGATGCGGCCCTTGATGCGCTCAGCATCACCCTTGCCCTCGATAACCGTCGTGTCGTCCTTGGTGACGACGATCTTGCCGGCCTGGCCAAGGTCATTGATCGTGACGGATTCGAGTTTACGGCCGATCTCTTCTGAGATCACCGTGCCGCCGGACAGAATTGCGATATCCTGCAGCATAGCCTTGCGGCGGTCGCCAAAGCCGGGTGCTTTCACGGCAACAACGTTCAACATGCCGCGGATCTTGTTCAGCACCAGCGTGGCCAGCGCTTCACCGTCGATGTCCTCTGCGATCACAAGCAGTTCACGCTTTCCAACCTGCACGAGCTTTTCGAGGATCGGCACGATATCGGAGGCGGCCGAGATCTTCTTATCGTGGATCAGGATGTAAGGATCTTCAATCGAAGCTTCCATGTTCTCGGGATCCGTGACGAAGTAAGGCGAAATGTAGCCACGATCGAACTGCATGCCTTCGACATATTCCGTCTCGAATTCCAAACCCTTGGACTCTTCCACCGTGATGACGCCGTCTTTACCGACCTTGTCCATCACTTCGGCAATCAACTCGCCAATCTCGCGGTCCTGAGCAGAAATCGCGGCCACCGAGGCGATTTCTTCCTTGGTGGTCACGTCAATCGCCAGCTTGCTGATCGCCTCAGAAACATCCTTCGCAGCGGCTTCGATACCGCGCTTGAGCAGCATTGGATTGGATCCCGCGGCGAGGCTCTTGAGGCCGTCGGTGACCATGGCGTGAGCAAGAACTGTCGAGGTCGTTGTGCCGTCACCGGCGATATCGTTGGTCTTGGTTGCGGCTTCTTTGAGCAACTGGGCGCCCATGTTCTCAAACGGGTCTTCCAGTTCGATTTCCTTCGCCACCGTGACACCGTCATGCGTAATCGTCGGGGAACCAAATTTGCGGTCCAGCGCAACGTTGCGCCCCTTGGGACCAAGTGTGGTCGCAACCGCGTTGGCGAGCACATCGACACCCTTCTTAAGGCGCCGGCGTGCGTCCTCCGCGAATGCAAGTTGCTTAGCAGTCATAGTACTTTCACTCCTGTCATCTTGTTCGTGTTTGCTTCAATCTCAACGCGTGCAAAGCAATCTCGGGTATCAGTCTTCGAGGATTGCCAGGATGTCATTCTCACGCAAGATGAGCACTTTCTGATCATCCATCTTGATCTCGGTTCCGGCGTACTTGGCGAACAACACCTTGTCGTTGACGGACACGTCCATCTTGATGTGCTCGCCGTCGTCGTTCCGGGTTCCTGGCCCAACTGCTAAAACCTCTCCCCGCTGCGGCTTTTCTTTCGCAGTCTCCGGGAGAACGATACCGCTCGGTGTCACCTCTTGATCCTCGAGAGGCTTGACCACCAGGCGATCGGCCAGAGGTTTAATTTTGAGTGCCATGCCGACCCTCCTCATCAAATGTGGGTTTAAAATGGTTTTTACAACGGATTAGCACTCTAGGCATTAGAGTGCTAATTGCGTCACAAGTTTACCGAACTTCGGTCGGGCTGTCAAGGGATCACGGTTAGGATCGGGGGTCGCGTGGGGGTTGGCACGGGAGTGGGCGTGCTGAAAGCGTCCGGTGAAGCGCAGATGGCACGGCCCTCTGCGACGATCGCTGCAACCAGCGGATCACTGCCGTACTTGGCCATCAGCTGCGTGAACACGGCTTCAGCGTCGGCGCAGGCGTCGCCTTCGTATTCTTCCGATCCAGCATAGAAGGTCAAAGCTGAGCCGTAGGTGTAATAATACTCGATCGTCTCGTTCACCAGGGGCAGCGGGTCGACCTCTTCGCCCAGCTCGAGAGCCTGATCGCTGCCAGCCTCGCAGAGGTAGATGCCCAATTCGCAGAGCAAATCACCGCTTTCGCTCGCGCTGCAGCCTTCGATCGCGCACTTAAAGACGGGGATCGAGCTTTCATAATTGCGCGCCTGGAAATAGACCGTCCCCAGCCGGGCGTAGATATCGGGATTCGCGGTGTCAATCATGAGGGCGCGCTCAACATTAAGCGCGGCGATGAAGAAATCACCATCACGTGCGTAGGTATTTCCGATCGCCAGATATGGATTAGGGTCATCGATGCCCAACTGTTCATTGATCCTGGCTGCCCTCGCAAAGTACTCGATAGCCAGGTCGAAATTTCCCATTGCGCGGTAGTTCGCGCCGATATTGATATAAAGGAATGTCAGGTTCGGGCTGACTTTCGCCGCGTCGAGATAAGCCTCGATCGCCGCCTGGTAGCGGGCCTGGTTTTCCAGCACGGTCGCGTAGACCCTGTGTACATCCATCAGGAATTCCTGGGGCACCCCGCCTTCCAGGGCGCGCTGCCGGGCGCTCTCGGCGAGATCACTGGCCTGAGCGACGTTGCCCTGATCGACGTAGACCTCCGCAAGGTAGGCTGTCCCCAACACGCTCCCCGGGGCCAGCCGGGCGGCCTGTGCGGCGGACTGCTCTGCTTCGGCGAGAAAAGCCTCCTTACGGTTTTTCTCACGGATTACGGTGAGCGGCGAGAGATTGACGGTCCGACCGCCGATCACCCAGGCGTCATCGGTGATCGCCTCGATTTCAGCGGAGAAAATAAGCGCCGCACCTTCTTCGACCTCGCCTTCTTCGGTGACCTCCTCCCCGCTGAGACCCTCCAACTCGATGACGTTGGCGGTGATTATCCCGCCTTCGCCAATCACACCGGACACGCGCACCCGGTCCCCGACCGTGATGATGTCCTTCAGTTCGGCCGATGCGGACCAATCGTAGACCAGCGTACGGATTGAGTGCGCGAAGGCGTTGTCAGGGTTGATCTGCACGGCGCGATCGATCGCCTCGCGGGCGCTTGCCAACCGCGCCTGACGATCTTCCAATGTGGTTTGAAGCGCGCTTGAGTAGGTCAGCACTCTGGCCAGGCGAGCCCAGAGCTCCTCATTCTCCGGATCGACACGCACAGCTTCTTCATATGCCTTGATCGCCCGATCGAGCGCTCCGGCGGTGAAGTGAGCCTGCGCCTCGTCACGGTAAGAGAGCGCATTGCGCGTTGCAGTGGGGGTGGGCTGGAAGAACGGTTGAACCTGGCCGGTCCGCTCGCCCCATATGATCAGGATCCCTGCGCCGATCAAGACCAGCAAGATAAGTATCCGCGCCGGGTTGAGACGGTTGCGGTCCCTTGATAGTTCGAGGCGGTCACCTGTGAGGCGCATGATCAGTGATTCGGGCGGATTGTTTCAAGAGTCAGTCTCTGTCGCCCCATCGGGTGTCGGGGTGCGTTCAAGTTCACCACAGAGCACCAAACCCTCTTCGGCGTTGAAAACGGCAATCTCATCCTCGGGCGCGGCCTGAAGAATGGACCTGAAGATATCGACGGCGTCGTCGCACACGCCCAGCTTCGCAAGCGTCAATCCATAGGTATAGTAGAACTCAAGCACGCGAGAATCATCGCCGTTGTTGAGCGGGAGCCCCTGCACGAAATCACCCTCAGCCAAGGTGCCGCCACGGATCGCCAGCTCGAACTGTGCGGCCGCCTCTTCGTAGAGCCCGTTGTGGTAGTACATACGCCCCAGATTTCCGTGCAGTCGCGGGTTGGAAGGGTCCAGCGCCACAGCCTGCTGAGCATACTGACTGGCGACGGCGTACTCGCCGACATTCGCATAAAGCTGAACGAGAAGTGTCAGCGGGAGCGTATCCGTCGGGGCGAGTGTGATTGCCTTCAGGTAGCTCTCTTTTGCCCCATCGATGTCGCTGAGCACCCTGAGCATATTCCCCACGTCGATATGCAGGCTGGGTAAATTCGGGTTCAGGCTTCGTGCCGCTTGATAGGATTCCAGCGCGAGCTGCGGGTTGCCGGTGCGTTCCCAGACGTAGGCGAGCGCGCGGTGGGCCATGAGGGAGGAGTTCTCCAGCGCAACCGCGGCCCGGGCGTTCTCAAGCGCTTCTTCATAGGCGTTGATGTTATTGTCGATTAGCACTTCCGCATAAACCGCCCGCACCTCCGGCGCGTTGGGGTTCAAATCCAGGGCGCGCTCGGCCTCTGTGAGCGCCTCAGCCAGCAGAGTCTCGCGCTCCAGGCGATCGGCGGTCTGGCTGGCCTTGAAATCGAGTGCCCAGCCAAGCATGGCGTGTGCCAGCGCCGAATCCGAATCGATCACGAGCGCGTCGCGGGCTGCGTTTTCCGCCTCTGTGTACTCGCCGGCGAAGACGCGCACCCGGGCGAGTTCGATATAGTGCGCAATCTCACGCGGATCCGCGGCGATCGCCTGCAGGTAAGCCGCTTCCGCAGCCTCGAGGTTGCCCGCTTTGAACAGGTTCTCACCCTCCAGCACGTAGGATGCCGCGCTGCGGGTGGGAGTCGGCGTAGGGATGAAAAGAGGCTGGGCAGCAGGGACATACGTCTGCCAGAAGAAAACCATGATGGCGATTAGAATCACAAGCAGAATGATCCTCCATGGGTTGGAGCGCCTGCGTTTCTTCCTTAGATTCCACTTTGAGCCGCTGAGATACATTTATATTCTGTCGTCTAATCAGGGAGACTGTTCGTTACGTAGCATGGGGTGGCATGATACCACCCGGTCAAAATCGACGTCAAGCAGAGTAACGCCGCGGCTTCCTAACGATCCCCCTACGCCGCTTATGTCCCCTGATTTATGCTTCTGTAGCAGGGATATTTTACCCGCGTTCGGGCGATAAGTCCGCCATCGCAAGTACGGTATAATGCCGGGCATGACTGCTCAAGAACCCGATAACAACCTTGAAACCGGGCCCGGAACGCCTGCCGGGGATACCCAGTCGTCAAGCCCTGTCGAAGGGGTGTCTCCGGGCGGATCGCGCCGCAAGCGCGTGCTTACCGCCTTGTTGATTTACATCACGGCGATCTTTATCGTCGGGATATTTGCGTTTTTTCAGGGACGCCGTACGAACGTGCTCCAGAATCAGGAAGAGTTAATCCAGGCGTTGGACGAACAGTATCAACTCGGCATCACAGATCTTGAAGCCGGCCGCTTTGCGGTCGCCCGGCAGCGCTTCGAAGCTGTGATCCAGTTCGATCCCGAATATCCCGGGGCGGAAGATGCCCTTGTCGAGGCGCTCATCCATCTCGACGTCCCTACTTTAACCCCAACACCCCGGGCAACCGCGACACCGGATCCCTCCCCACCCGATCAGCTTTTCGCGGACGCAAAAACCGCCATCAGCGCTGGTGACTGGGACACCGTAATCAACAAGCTGCTTTCACTGCGCGGTAAAGACCCTGAATACGAGCAAATTAAGGTCGATGGGTACCTCTATATCGCGCTGCGCAACCGGGGTATGGATCTCATCTCACAGGGTCAGATGGAAGAAGGCCTCTACAACCTCAGTCTGGCGGAGCAGTTTGGACCTCTCGATCGCGACGCGCTTTTCCGCCGCACACTCGCGCAGCAGTACCTGCTGGCCAACAGTTTTATTGGCTTGAACTGGGGCCGGGCAGCAGAACTTTTTGCGGGTCTTTGTGAGCAGGGTGCGACCTCGGATGCATGTCCAAAATTCGCCGACGCCGCCTGGAAATACGGCGATCAACTCTGGAATGCAGGCGATCCGTGCGGCGCCGACGCGCAGTACGGAGCTTCGCTCGACGCATACATTTACCCTGAATTAGAACCAACTGCCGATAAAGCCGCCGAGGTTTGTGAAACCGCAACCGCCCCACCTCCCCAGCCTACCGCGACTCCGACACCAACAGAGACACCGACCCCTGACGGTGGAGGTGGAAACGGGGACGGCGGGGGTGACGGGGAGGGCTAATAACCCCATGCCCGATTGGGTCCTCACCACCTCTTACGCACTGCACATGCTCGCCACCGTGCTGTGGATCGGCGGCTTAATTTTTCAAGCGCTGTTCTTACTGCCGCTGCTGACTCAGGATCCGCTCGACACAACAGCAAAGAACAATCTGAGCATGCTCCAAACCCGGTTCCAACCGCTGGCGTGGCTCAGCCTGGCCGTGCTCTTTGGCACCGGCCTCACCCAGATGGCCGCGCATCCGCAGTATGAGGGGCTGCTCACCGTTCAAAACCGATGGTCGCTTGCGATCCTCGCCAAACACCTCTCGATTCTGCCGATGTTGGCCGTCACCGGCTTTCAATCGTTTGTCCTCCACCCAAGACTGCAGCGCGAACTCCTCAGATCACGCAGCGCCGGAGCCGGACCAATTCTGCTGCGTTCGCTGCGCTCCGAGCGAAGGCTCGTCGTACTGAACGCCTTCTTCTCCATCGCGGTCTTGATCTTCACCGCTTTCGCCCGCACCAGCTGAACCCGGCACGCTACTTGCATTAAATAAGCATGCCAGCCTGGGACGTTCAGACATAAGAACTGTTTTCAGAGCGGCATTTTGCAATCCGGTGAGGATGCGTGAAGGGTGAACATCATGCGATTAATTCAATTCTTGATCTTTGCAGGGATTGTCAGCCTGTACATCGGTTTTTCCGCCGTGCAAGGATATCTGCTGCACAGCACGCGCGGTCCCGGCTACCGCAGTGCCGGGTGGGTCATGGTCTTCGCCTACGCGATCTTGATCTGGCTGCCTACCTCGGCTTTCATTCTCACGCTTACCTGGCTGCCCCTCAGCCTGCGAATCATCGCCGTCATCTCGGGTATCACAACCACCGCGCTGGTCACGTCCAGACCCGAGTGGATCCCCCCGATGGTATGGACCCGGGCATTCAATCGCAGCTACCTCGGGATCACGATGGTGCTGGTCGCGCTTGCTTCGATGATCCCTTTCCTGCCCGAACCGAACGTGGGCGCGCTCACGCTTGGCCTGGCGGCTTCGATGGCCGGCCTCAGCGCGATGCGGGACATCACAACCCAGTTCTGAAGCCCGCCCCGATTAAGGTACAATGAACCGCCCGACAAACGGGCGATCGATATCCAAATCGGGGATTACTTTGTTCGAACTCACCTTTCTCGGCACATCCGCATCGGCACCATCCGTCCACCGTGGCCTCTCCGCACAGGTGGTCAGTTTCCGGGATCAACGCTTCCTGATTGATTGCGGTGAAGGTACGCAGCGTCAGATTCTGCGTTCTGGGCTGGGGTTTCGACGCCTGAATCGGATTTTAATCACCCACGGTCACCTGGATCACATCCTCGGCCTGGCGGGCTTGCTCTCGACATTCTCCCGATGGGAAGCGCTGGAACACCTCGAAGTTTGGGCTGGCGCTTGGGCGATGGAGCGCATCCGTGATTTGGTGTTCGGCGTCGTCCTGCGCGGCGCACGACCGCCGCTCGACATCTCGCTTCAGGTCATCGAGCCGGGTGTGTTATTTCAAGAAGGCGACCTGACCGTCTCAGCATTTCCCGTCATCCATCGCGGGCCCGGTTGTTTTGGTTTTCAATTCGAGGAATCGACCCGGCGCCCCTTCCTCCCCGAGAAAGCGAATGAACTAGGTATCCCTGCGGGTCCCGTACGACGCGAACTGGTCTCCGGTAATTCGGTCACGCTTCCGGATGGGCGCGTGATAGAGCCCGGGCAAGTGCTCGGCCCTGAGCGTCGCGGCGTGAAACTCGTCCATATCGGAGATTGTGGGAGCACCGACAACCTCTACGAGTTCGTCGAGGGTGCCGATGCCCTCGTTCTGGAAGCGACTTATCTCTCGATCGAAGAGGAGCTCGCCGCACAATTTGGACACCTGACGGCGGCCCAGGCCGCCGGGTTTGCACACGAGGCCAACGTAGAGCAGCTCTTCCTTACGCACATCTCACGCCGCTACCGCGAGCGCGAGATCCTGGCCGAAGCACAAGAGATCTTCCCCCGCACCAGCGTCGCCCGCGACTTCGATCACCACATCATCCGGCGCTCTGAAAATTGACCTCCTGACCACTCGTCCGTTTCCATATCGTCCAATTTGCACTCCGTCATCCCTACCTGCTCCATATTCCTTTTCCCTGAAACCTGACCCTAGCCTTAGTGGTACTTAACTCCTAATCCATCTACTGCCCGTAACTTTCTCGCTCGTTTCTCCGACTTACAAGATGCAAACAGTCCATATACAGAAGGATAAGGAGCGAAATTCAACATGAAGAACCGACTGTTGTTCATCTCACTTATTGCCGCTGCGAGCCTGACCCTGAGCGCATGCGCTGAGGGCACACTTCCTGCCGGCCTCTCCGAGAACCTGGAGGGGATCGAGACGATAGAAATTGAGGTTTCCGGTGAGGGCAGCTCAGCTGCAATCGATGAAATCGAGGTTACCGGCGTCGTATCCATGATGTCTGACAGCGCCTGGACAATCGGCGGGCAGACCTTCCTTATCACGCCGCAGACTGAGATCAAGGGCGCGTTGGAGATCGGTGACCTCGCCAAGGTGCACGCTTTCCTCAGTGAGAGCGGGGAAGTCTTCGCCCGCGAGATCGAACCCGCCGAAGATAACGATCCCGATTCTGATGAGGATGGCGGGTTGGACGATGATCTGGTAGACCCGGAATCAAACGGCAGCGAGATCGAGTTTGTCGGCGTCGTCGAGAGTATCGCGGATCCGACCTGGGTGATCGCCGGCCGCGAGGTCAAGGTTGTCGCTCAAACCGAGGTCAATGGCGTAATCGCAGACGGCATGCTCGTGAAGGTGCACGCCGTATTCGTCGAGGGTGAAGGGCTGGTCGCCCGCGAAATTGAGCCTGTAGATGCGGATGATCTCGACGAGGATGATCTCGATGACGATCGCGATCTCAAATTCGAGGGTGTCGTGGAAAGCATTGACGAAGAGAGCGTCGTCATCGGCGGCATCACATTCTACTTCGCCGAGTTCACCGAGTTTGAGGATGAGATCAGTGTCGGCGATTCTGTCGAGGTTTACTTCCTTGACCAGGACGGCACCAACGTTGTGCGCGAAATCGAACTCGAGGATATGGATGACGAACTCGATGAGCTAGATGACCTCGACGATGAATCTGATGATGACGATCTTGATGATGATTTCGATGATGATAATGATGACGACGATGATGACGACCATGATGAGGGTGATGACGACTAGATCGAAGTAGCCCTATGCTGGACTATGGTACGATTGCCTGTCGATTTCAAACCGATTACGCTGCTCAGAAGCGGGATCGCATCTCTGGCACCAAGCCCGCCCTACCGATCACGCTCCGGGCTCAAACAAGCAGACGACAGGCGAAAGCACCGTTGACTCATAAAGCATCCACATTGAAGGACCTGCGGGCTCTTGACCCGCAGGTCCTCACAGAAATTCATGAGGCCTATTTCCCGGCGATCTTCCGCTATGCGCGCTACCGCCTGAGAAACGAGACGCTTGCCGAGGATATCGCCAGCGAAACATTCCTGCGCCTGGTGGAAGCCGTGGACTCCAACCGTGGCCCCAGCAACTCCATCCGTGGTTGGCTCTTCGGCACCGCATCGAATTTGATCAACGACTACTTCCGCCGCCAATACCGGGAAGAAGAGTCGCTGAGAGAAGACTTCTCCCATCTTAAACACGGTGAAAGCACCAGGAGTCTTGCGCAGTTCGAACAGCAGGATTACTTGCGCGATGCGTTCGACCAGCTCACTGAGGACCAGCAGCGCGTCATCGCACTGCGGTTCGGAAGCGGTATGTCGATAGAAGAGACCGCAAGTATTTTAAGAAAAGGTACGAATGCTGTGAAGGCTCTCCAGTATCGGGCCATCCATTCACTCCGCAAGGTACTCGAGGTGAAAGAATGAGTGCGCCACTGCACGATCTGTTCGAGGAATGCCTTGCTGAGCTGGAGGCCGGGAAGAGTCTCTCAGAAATCATGGCCGCCCACCCTGAAGCGCACCAGGAACTTGAACCGCTTCTGAGGGTGGCGATGCAGCTATCCAGCCGCCAGTCATCAGATCCGCGACCGCAGGCGGTTCAACGCAGCCGCGTGCGCATGCTCGCCCGGGCGGCTGAACTGCGTGAACCTGAAAAGGCGGGCGGTTTCTTGACCTGGCTCCCCCGCTCCGCATTCGCGTTGATGGCTGCCGCGTTCGTCCTGATCATCAGTGGATACGGGCTGTTCTCAGCCTCTGCCCAGGCGCTTCCCGGCGATCTGCTCTATCCGATCAAGCGATCGGCAGAGAGCCTGCGGCTGGAAATCACAGCGAACAAACAGGCGCGCGAGGTGCTCGAAGAACAATTCGCCGAGCTCCGCACCGGCGAGGTGTTCCGTTTGTTGGAGGAGGGTCGTGAGGAATTCGTCTCGTTCGAAGGCGCCGTACAACAAATGGAGGGTAGTGATTGGATTGTCGAAGGGATCCTTGTCTTGCTCGACGATGAGACCCGGATCATCGGAGATATTCGACTCAGCGATGTGATCGAGGTCGAAGGCGAAACACGTGCCGAAGGGCATGTATTTGCGTTCGAACTGCACAAACGCCTGTTCACTCTGCTCGGGACGGTTGACCGCATGGATTCTGCTCGCTGGCAAATCAATGGCCAATGGATGGCGTTAACTCGCGAGAGCGATATCGAGGATGGCATCAAGGTCGGTGACGCTGTGATCGCCGTGATCGCAGTTGCAGACGATGGAAGCCTGACGCTCAAGGGTGTCAGCCGCCTTGAGGAATCCAGACCTGACCCAGAAGACGACAATCAAGCCAACGCGGCCGAGCGCATCGAATTTGACGGTCAGGTTGAAGCGATTGGTGTGACCCTCTGGGTCGTAGACCACCAGACCCTGCGCATCGACTCTGACACCGACATCGACGAAGGAATCAATCTTGGCGACCGCGTGACGGTTAAGGCTGAACGACGCGCCGGCACCCTCTGGGCACTGGATATCGGCCTAAGTGATGACGACGTAAACGAGCCTCAGGAGCCTCAAGATGGGGAAAGCAGCGCGGAGCTTGATGATGATGTAGATGGCGAAGGTGATGAAGATGGGGCCGGGGATGAAGACGGCTTAGAAGACGAGGATGATCAGATTGAGGAAGATGAAGAAGAGGAGAAGGACGAAGATCATAAATAGGTTTCAATAGATTTTAGCCCCTCCTGAAAAAAACTTCCCGGAAGGCGCCGCCAAACTCAGCAACATCATCGGATCTGCTTCGGTAAGCAATGTCTTCTCTGCCACAAGCCAATTCTGCATAACAACCACCCCATTTCACTGAATGATTCGACTCTGTCGCTTACTTGACAGACATGCCCTTCTGCTGCCGCCAGGATGTCTTCAAATCCTGCGGAACGACGCCAAGGAGAGGAGCGCATGATGAACACAAAATTCTTGTCAAGAGCAATTCTACCCTCAGCAGCTCAGTCCCGGGTTCCTCGCCCACCGAGATCGCCAGAATCTTCCTGTTGTTCATGCCAAATGTCTTCTTGTGATCATACTCGGTCATCTGGAGGTCGTATTCCGGCAGCACCTTCCTCCAGCTCTCGAAATGCAGGTCGTTCGTGTCAGCGATCACGCCGTCCATATCCCAGAGCACGCCGCGCACCGCAGGATCTGTGCCTGTCCGCTTCAAAGGAATCTCTTTCTGCAGTTTTTCGTCTGCCTGGCCCGGATCGATTTCAGCAGGTGAGGTGCAGCGCCGCGATCACCCGTTCTTGATCACGGCGCTGGTTATACAATTCGACCGCTTCCTTCGTGCTCAAGACGTGCAGCTCAAACCCTTCATCTCTAACGCGCTCACGCGTATCCTCGGGGACCTTCATGCGCCCGTAAGCGCCCTGTCCGATGATCAGTGTGTCCGCCTGCACAGAAAATACTTCTCCCAGATCCTCCGGGACCAGATTGTGACCCCGCTCGCGCCACCACCTGACGCGCACTCGCTCAGGAAATATGATCACGTCTTTGCGGTAGCGTTCACCATCGATTTGGATCAGCCCGAACCGGTAGGATTGGATCTCTGGAGGCATTGCGTTACCCCTGGGCGCTTGCCGTCATGCGCACGCGAAAATTGTCGAATTCGCTTATGGCGTCCTGCCACTCAACCTCGACCTCCTCCACCCGAGCACTCGGCGGACCACGTTTCACCCACGCGACCATACGCTCGACGGAATCCTTATCTCCCTCGAAAACCGCTTCCACACGGCCGTCCCAGAGATTTCGAACCCAGCCGCCAACTCCGGCGGCTTCAGCCTCGTGAACAGTATAGTAGCGGAAACTCACGCCCTGTACGCGTCCGATGACGAGTACATGCGCTCTCAACTGCTCCATAGGTAAACTCCTCGTGAACTGACCCGGTATTAAATATAGCGGATGCACCTTGCGAATTTCTAGTATGCAGATGGTCCTAATCGATTTAATAGATGCCGATGCACGTCACTGCAGCCTTAATGAAAGCATCCCACACAGGAGCTGTGGGATGCCGGTCGATCAATTCTTACTTCGAAGTTACAGGCGGATCAACTCCGCCATGTGCGCCAGCGCCAGCAGCGGACTGGGGAGAACACCGAACACGAACGTGCCGATCGCCGCAAGCCACACGGTCGAGTTGAGCAGCGGCTCGTTCTGCGTTTCTGGTTCACCCGGTCGCATGTACATCACGACGACAACGCGCAGGTAGTAATACGCCGAGATCAGCGAGGTGATCACGCCAACCAGCGCCAGCCAGATCAAGTTGGCGTCGATCGCCGCCCGGAAAAGGTAGAACTTGCCGATAAAACCGACCGTCGGTGGGACGCCAGTAAATGAGAGCATGAAGAGCGCCATGGCCAAAGCCATGATCGGTCTGCGTTTCCCCAACCCTGCGTAATCATCAATCTCCAACCCTGCGCCTTCGGCCTTCTCCATCGCCAGAACGACACCCCAGGCGCCGAGATTGGTGATTGCGTAAGCCATCAGGTAGAAGAGTGCGCCCCGCACCGCTTCCGGCGCGACGCCCGCCACTGCAGCGGAGGGCAATGCCATAAAAATATAGCCGGCATGAGCGATGCTCGAGTAGGCCAACATGCGCTTGATGTTCGATTGAGCGATCGCCGCAACGTTACCCCACGTCATCGTCAGCGCCGCGATCCACATCGTGACGGGTCCCCAGGCGGCGGCTGCGTCCGGAAACGCCGCGATGAGCATGCGCAGTAACGCCGCAAAGCCGCCGGCCTTCGCGCCCACCGACATGAACGCCGTGACCGAGGTAGGTGCCCCGACGTACACATCCGGTGTCCACATATGGAAGGGAACCGCCGCGACCTTGAATCCCAGGCCGACCAGCACGAGCGCGCCTCCCACCATCGCCAGGGCGGGCACTCCTGGGCTCGCAGCAAACGCGTTCAGGATCCCGGCCAGAGATGTCGTCGCCGTCGTTCCAAAGATCAGCGCGATGCCGTAGACCATGAAGCCCGATGCGAAGGCTCCCAGGATGAAATATTTCAACGCCGCCTCTTCTGAGACCGGCTGCGGGCGTGCAAATCCGGACAGGATGTAAAGCGGGATCGAGAGCAGCTCCAGGGCGATGAAGATAACGATCAGATCCCCCGCCATAGACATGAGCATCATGCCGCTGATACTGAACATCAACAGCGTGTAGTACTCTCCCCGTTCGATCTCCCGCCGGCGCAGATAATCGAACGCCTGAGCAATCGCGAGTAAGCCCGCCCCCAGGAAGAGGATTTGCAGGAACGAAGCGAATCCGTCCAGGAGCAGCATGCCGCCAAACAACGTTTTCGACTGGCCAAACTGCAGGATGGCTGCAACCGCCGCTGCGACTAAACCCAAAGCAGCCAGAGCGGCAGTAATCCCTTTACGCTCTTTAGGGATGAACAGGTCGATTATCACCAGGATCGTTGCCCAGCCTGCGACGATGACCAGCGGCAGGATCGAAAGTAGATCTTCTAGAAGCATCGCTTATCGCACCGCCATGCTCGCCGTCCCGAGTACGGACACGAGCTTCTCAACGGAAGGAGCCATCAAACTGAAGAACGGTTTGGGATAGAGACCAATCCAGAAGATAAATACCAGCAGCGGAACCAGCGTGACGATCTCACGCAAGTTGAGATCCTGAAGATTCTTGTTCTCTTCCTTGTCCACAGGGCCAAGGAAGAGCTTCTGAAACATAAAGAGCATGTAGATCGCTGCCAGGATGACGCCCGCAGCGGCCAACCCAGCGTAAATGCTCGAGCCGATCGCCTCGGAGCCAAATGAACCAAGCAGGATCGTGAATTCGCCCACGAAACCGTTCAAACCGGGCAGGCCCATCGAGGAGAGCGTCACGATCAACGTCATCGCCCCGTAGATCGGCATGACTTTCCACAAACCGCCGAACGCGTCCATCTCGCGCGTATGCCGGCGTTCGTATATCATGCCGACGATGATAAACAAGGCCCCCGTACTCAGGCCGTGGTTGACCATCTGCAGGATGCCGCCCTGGATGCCCTGGGGGTTGAGCGCGAAAAGCCCCAGCACGACAAAGCCCAGGTGACTGACCGAGGAATACGCGACCAGCTTCTTGACGTCCTTCTGTGCGTAGGAGACCGCCGCGCCGTACAGGATGCCGATCACCGCCAGCAGCGCCATGTAAGGTGCCAGCTGAACCGCAGCCTGTGGAAAGAGCGGGATATTGAAGCGCACAAAACCATAGGTGCCCATCTTCAGCAGCACACCCGCCAGAATGACCGAGCCGGCCGTCGGCGCCTCAACATGTGCGTCGGGCAGCCACGAATGCAGCGGCCACATCGGCACCTTGATCGCAAACGCGGCCGCGAATGCAAGGAACAGCCAGGTCTGAATATTTCCTGGAATGTTCGCCGTGGCGATCAGATCCGGGACCGCAAATGATTCGAATTGGATCCCCAACCACAGGATCGCCAGGAGCATGAGGATCGACCCGGCCATCGTGTAGAGGAAGAATTTGATCGCTGCGTAGACCCGCCGTGGTCCACCCCAGATGCCGATCAAAAAGTACATCGGCACCAGCGTGAATTCCCAGAAGATATAGAACAGGAACAGGTCCTGCGCCAGGAAAACGCCGACCATGCCGATCTCCAGCAACAGGAAAAAGACCATGAACTCTTTGACCCGCTCCTCCACCGCCATCCACGTGGAGAGGATCGCAATCGGTGTCAGGAAGGTCGTGAGCAGCACGAGCAGCACGCTCAGGCCATCGACGCCCAGGAAATACTCGATCTCCACGCCGGCCAGCGAGAACCAGGCTCGCCGCTCGACCATCTGCAGCGCCGGGTTCGTGCTGTCAAATTGCGCCAGCAAAAAGAGCGAGATCGCAAATGCGGCCAGCGAAGCGGCCATCGCCAGCCAGCGGATGACCGATTCACGCCCATTGGGGATTAACAGGATCACCAGCACACCAACCAGCGGTGCGAAGGTTACCCAGGTAAGTAGTGCGTTCGAAAAGTCCATAGATCCATCCTCAGCCTTATTATCCGAAGATAAAGTAAGTTAATACCAGCAGACTACCGACCAGAACCGCAAGTGCATAGTTGCGGACGTATCCAGTCTGTAAGCCGCGCAGGCGAACGGCCGCGCCTTGTGTAACCATGCCGAGACCGTTCGCGATCCCATCGATCACACGCAGGTCGAAGACCATCGCAAGCCAGCGAGTTCCATTCCGGAAACCGCTCGCAAGCACGCTGTCGTGGAACCAATCGTGCCAGAATCGCCAATCGATCACTTCAGCGAAGAAATGTGCCAGCCAGATATACGGCCGGATGAAGACCAGTTCATACAGCTCATCAACCCACCATTTGTTCTCCATGCCCACAAATACCGGGCCGAGGATCCCACGCAGCGGGTCGGGTTCACCTTGTTCGATTGGCTTACGACCATAAAGCACCCATGAGATGGCGATCGCGACCAGGGCCAGGCCGACAGAGATCGCCGCCACCTGGATATTGAACTCGGTGACATGTATGTGAACGCTGTGCTCCAGCCAATCCGTAAGCGCGTGCACACCGGGAAGGTTCAGCGCACCGCCGATGATCGAAAGACCGGCGAGGGTGATCAGAGGGATCGTCATGACCGGCGGGTTCTCGACCGCATGTTCAGCCGCCGCGCTGCGTGCTTTCCCGAAGAAAACCATCAAAATCTGGCGGCCCATATAGAACGCGGTGAAGAACGCCGCGACCGCCAGCAGCACGTAGACCACGGTATTTTCCATGCTGGCATCCGCCAGGATCTCATCTTTCGAGAAGAAACCGGCCAGGGGCGGCAGCCCGGCCAGGGCCAGGGCGCCGATCAAGTACACCCAGTAGGTGATCTTCATGCGCGAACGCAGTCCACCCATATTGCGCATGTCCTGTGGATCAAATGGTTCGTCGTGGTGAGCGTCGCTGTGTTCAAGGTGATGATGGCCGTGTTCGACGCCCTGAATCACCGATCCAGAGGAGAGAAACAGCAGCGCCTTGAAGAATGCATGAGTTACAAGATGAAACATGCCCGCCACGTATGCGCCGATACCCACCGCCGCCATCATGAAGCCAAGCTGACTGATTGTGGAATAGGCCAGTACGCGTTTGATATCGAATTGCCCGACGGCGATCGTCGCCGCAAAGAACGCCGTCGCCGCGCCGATCAGAGCCACCAGGTTGGCCGAACTGTGAGCGACGTCGAAGAGCGGGCCGCTGCGCGCGATCATGTAGATGCCGGCGGTGACCATCGTCGCCGCATGAATGAGCGCCGAAACGGGTGTCGGACCCGCCATGGCGTCCGGCAGCCAGACGAATAAAGGCAGCTGCGCCGACTTGCCGGTCGCGCCCAACAGTAAGAAGAGCGTTATCGCCGAGACGACGCCGATATTGGCCAGGCCGTGCGATTCAACCCAGTGGAACACTTCATCGAACTGCAGGCTTCCAGCCGCGCCGAAGATCAGGAACATCGCGATCAGAAAACCGAAGTCGCCGATGCGGTTGGTCACAAATGCTTTCTTACCGGCGACTGCGTTCCCGATACCATCTTCGCCCTTTTCGTACCAGAAGCCGATCAGCAGGTAGGAGCAAAGGCCGACACCCTCCCACCCGACGAACATCATCAAGTAGTTATCGGCGGTCACCAGAACCATCATGGCGGCCACAAAGAGGTTGAAGAAGATGAAGAAGCGCGTGTAGCGGCCCGGGTCTCCCTGGAAACGAACATCCTCATGCATATAACCCGCGGCGTAGATGTGAATCAACGTGCTCACACCGGTGACCATCAACATCATCGTCGCCGATAATGTGTCGACCTTGATCGACCAGGGGACGGACAGCTCACCGATCGTGATCCAGTCGGCGAGATGCACAGTTGCCCCGGCTGGATGCGTGCGCAAGGCCAGGAACTGCAGGATGGCGACCACAAATGCCAGCGCCACCGCCCCTGAAGCTACGCTGGCCGAGAACCGCTCACCAAAACGCCTGCCGAAAACGATGTTGATGAGCAACCCCATCACCGGCAGCGCGATGAGCAAGGGCGCGTAGGTGAATAGCCCGCCACCGCTCGTCACTTCACTCAGAATCATTCAAACCCTCCGCAAGCCTTAACCCCGCAGGCTGTTGACAAGATCGATGTCGATGCTTTCTTTCGATCGGAAAATCGCCACGATCAGCGCCAAGCCGACGGCGACCTCCGCAGCCGCAACCGCGATGACGAAAAAGACGAAGACCTGCCCGCGCAGCGCCTCGGCTGCCGGGCCCATCGAGCGGGCAAACCCGACCAGCGCCAGATTTGCCGAGTTAAGCATCAGTTCAATCGACATGAAGATCACAATCGCGTTCCGGCGAATCAACACTCCCAGTACTCCCAGGGTGAACAACACCCCGGATAACGCGATCACGTAGGATGCGGGAACGTTCATCGGCTTTCCTTACCTTTGTTAAGAGTCAATACAATCGTCCCGATCATCGCGACTAACAGCAGGATCGAAACGGCCTCGAATGGCACCAGATACTCGCTGAAGAGCAGGCGGCCGATTGAAGCCGGGCTTCCAAAGCTTTCTGGAAGGGCGGCTATTTGTCCCTGAACACCGGCCGCACTCCGGAAGATCACGATGACGAGTTCGGCAGCCAGGCCAACCGCGAGCACGATTGCGACCGGCATCTGCCAGCGGATGCTGCCGCCGATCTCTTCCCGCTCGGTCCCGAGCAGCATGATTACAAACAAGAACAGCACCATGATCGCGCCGGCATACACTGTGATCTGAACCATTGCGATGAACGCCGCGTGCAGCAGCAGGTAGAACATCGCAACGGTCAGGAAATTCAACACCAGAAAGAGCGCGGAGTACACCGCGTTCCGGCTCACCAGCATGCTCACCGCAGACACGATCGCGATGAGTGCAAGTCCAATGAACAGCGCCAGGTCAGTCGTCATGAAATCATCATCCTCAACTCATCCGCGTTAAACCGGATTCTCCATCTCGGGGATCGATCGCGTGAACACCCCGGGCTCCACAACCTGCGGAGTCGGCCTCGCCCCCGGCGGCACCGGTACCAGCAGCATCTCGCGGTCATAAATTGCCGAGCGCCGGTCGTAGAAAGACAATTCGTAATTGTGCTCGAGGACAATCGCCTCGGTCGGGCAGGCATCCTCGCAGTAACCGCAGAAAATGCAGCGTAGCATGTTGATTTCGTAGGTGCTGGCATAGCGTTCACCGGGGGAATAGCGCTCCTCGTCCGTGTTTTCGGAAGCCTCGACGAAGATCGCATCCGCCGGGCATGCGGCCGCACAAAGCGCACATCCGATGCATTTCTCCAGCCCGTTCTCATATCGCTTCAACTCATGCCGACCTTTGAAGCGCTCCCGGACAGGCCGTTTGACCTCCGGGTACTGGTAGGTCACCGGCGATTCGAACATGCTCTTGAACGTGGTCCAGAGACCACGCAGAATTTCAAGTGGATTCATACAGCGCCTCCCACCAACACGTAGATCGCACCGGTTACCAACACATTCAACAACGCCAAAGGAAGCAGGATCTTCCAACCAAACTCCATCAAGCGGTCATAGCGGAAGCGCGGCAGCGTCGCCCGCAGCCAGATTATGATCAAGAGCACGAAGAGAACCTTAATGAAAAGGTAAATTGGGCCAAGCCACCAGAAACGCTCGACATAAGGCCCCAGATACCCGCCCAGGAATAACGTCGCCGCGATAAAGCTCACCGCGATCATTTTGCCGTACTCGGCCATAAAGAACAGCGCGAATTTCATGCCCGAATACTCGGTGTGATAGCCAGCCGTCAGCTCCTGCTCCGCCTCCGGCATATCGAATGGTGCCCGGTTCACCTCGGCAATCGACGCCAACATGAATATCAGGAAGCCAACCGGTTGAAGAACCACATACCACAACCCGCGCTGGCCATCGATGATCTGGTCGACGCTCATCGACTGCGCCAGTAGGATCGGACCAACGATCGACAAACCAAGCGCCAACTCGTAGCTGATCATCTGCGCCGATGAGCGGATACCGCCCATGAGGGCATACTTATTGCCGGACGACCAGCCAGCGATCACGATCCCGTAAACTGCGATGGAGGCGATCGCCAGGATGTAAAGCACGCCGACATTCACGTTCGAAGCCAGATCGAGACGGTATGTGTTTCCGAAGAGAGTCGCCTCGCCCCCGAGCGGGATAACCGCCAGGATGATCAAGGCAGGGATGACAGTGATGATCGGTGCCAGGAAGAACAGCACTTTATCTGCATCGCGCGGGGTCAGCTCTTCTTTAAAGATCAACTTGATTGCATCTGCGATTGGCTGCAGCAAACCCCAGGGACCTGCCCGGTTCGGCCCGATCCGCACCTGGATGCGCGCCAGCGTTCGCCGCTCAAGCAGCGTGAGGTAGGCGAAACCACCAAGAATGATCAAGATAATGACAACTGATTTGATCGCCCATTCAATCAAAAGCGCAAGGCTCATGCATTCCCTCGCTAACTAACGGCTCTAAGCTCAACCGCCGCCGGTGTACTCGCCGGGATGCCCTGGCTTCGTGCGACCAGCACAATCCCATCAGACAGCGACGGTTCGATTTCGACCGGTAGAATATAAACCTCTCCATTCAAATGGAGTTCGATCTCCTGACCTGGTTCCACACCGATCTTATCAACACCCTGCCGGTTGACGCGCAATATTTTCGCGGAGAGGCGCGGCTTCAAGACTTCTGATTCGGTCACTGTCCGTCCGTGATCGTAGAGTTCGGTGACCGGGACGAGCACCCACTCGGATTGCGGGATCTCACTTTGCTGCAGCGCTCCTGCCTTGAAGGTGACCCCCCGCTCGGTTCCGGGAGCGATCTGGACCCCAAGACCATGGGTGTTCTTAGATGCTGTCCCGCCGAAGTACAGGTCCTGCGCGCCGACCGGAGGCCATTGCGCATCAACCCTTGAGAGGTCTTCATAGGTCAACCCCTCATAACCGTCGACAGACTCGGCGATCTGCCCGAAAACATCCAACTCTGAAGCGAAACCCATCTCGAAATCAAGCCGTTCAGCCAGATCAACGAGGATCCTCCAATCCGGACGGGTCTCCCCGTGCGGCTGGAGCGCCTGATAGAAACGCTGCACGCGCCTCTCACCCGTCGTGAACGTGCCGCTGCGTTCAATGAACGACCGCGCTGGGAAAACCACGTTTGCGCGCCGGGCAGATTCCGTGAGAAACAGCTCCTGCACGACAACAAACACGCCCTCGTCCAGGTCATCCGCCAGGTGTGGATCGTCTCCGAATAGGTCCGCCGCCAGCAGCACGACCGCTTTGGCAGCACCCAGCGCGGCCGGCAATCCCCGGGGATCGCCCCGCAGACCGACGTCCCAGGCACCCTGCAGGTTGCCCTTCGATCCGACCGCGATCAAGCCGTTGTTTGGCCTGCCAACGTGCTTGGTCTCGACCAGCAGCCGGGCACAAGCATTCGCCAAGGCTTGCGTGCCTTCATAATCCAGACCCTCACCGCCGAAGAAAACGATCAGGTTCCGGGCCTCAGAGAGCAGCTTTGCAGCGGAGTTGACGGTTTCTAGACCCGCAAAATCTGAGTTCCCATTCACGCCCGAAACTGCTGCGACCAAACCCGATGCAATTTGGACGGCATCGCCGTATGCATAGCGGATGGATTGGGCGGCGTACTTATCCAGCCGGGTTTGGCGCGCATTGGCGACCACAAGTGACGCGCCTCGCCCGGCGGCGGCGAAGACCCGCTGCCACCAGATCGGCGCTTCTTCGTGCAGATCAGAGGCGATCACAAGGATCGCATCCCCCTGCCCCAGCTCTTTGAGATTGGTGCCGGTCCCGACGCCAAATTGGGCGACATGGTCGCCGCCGGCCATCGTATCGTGCAGGACCGCTTCGCCTCCCACTGCCTCCAGGAGCCGTCTGAACACGAAAAGATCCTCGTTCGCGGCGCGGGCGCCGGCGATCCCCAGCGTTTTCTGACCCGCAGCTTTGATACCCTCAGAGGCGGTTCGAAGGGCTTCATCCCAGGTGGCAGCCACCAGCTCTCCGTCTTTGCGCACCAGGGGCTGGGTCAGCCGGTCCGGGCTGGAGGCATAATGATGGGCAAAACGGCCTTTATCACAGATCCAGATCTCATTGACCGCCTCATTCTGCCTCGGCATCACGCGCTTGACCACGCTGGTTCCACCCGCGCCGGCCTCCCGCCGCGTGTTAAGCGTCAAGTTGCAGCCGACGGGACAGTGCGGACAGATCGATGGCGCCGCGTTGAGTTCCCAGGGTCGCGCGCCGAACCGGAAATCGGTTGTCGTCAGCGCGCCGACTGGACAGATATCTGTGGTGTTGCCGGAGAAGTAGGAATCAAATTCAGGATCAGAGTATGTGACAATCTGCAACCTGCGGCCACGCTCTTCGAATCCGAGCACAGGGTCATCAACGATCAATTCCTGGTAACGGATGCAGCGTGCACACTGGATGCAGCGTTCTTGATCGAGGTAGATGAGGTCACCCAACGGTACGTGCTTGTCGAGGTGCATCTTGTTTTCGTACAGGAAACGGCTCTTGCCGGGACCATGTTCCATGGTCAGCTCCTGCAGCGAGCACTCGCCCCCTTTATCGCAAACCGGGCAATCGAGAGGGTGGGAGGTGAGCAGGAATTCCACGATGTCCCGGCGACCGGCGACCGCCTTCTCGCTTGAGGCCTTGACGACCATGCCCTCGCTGACGGACAGCGTGCAGGAGGTGTCAAGCTTCGGACGGAATTCGATGATCGCATCACCATTTTCGTCCGTCACGACCTCGCCGCTCTGTCGATCCCGCTTTGGCATGCCTACTTCAACAAGACACATCCGGCACATGCCAACCGGATCCATCTTCGGGTGATAGCAGAAAACCGGGATATCAATCCCGACCTTTTTCGCCGCGTCAACCACCAGCGTTCCAGCTGGTACGCTGACTTCTTTGCCATCAATGGTTAGCGTAACCAACGGTTCACTCATCTTTCATCCCCGATGTGGGCTTCGAAGTCGTCTCTGAAGAGCCGGATACCGGACATCACCGGCATGATCGCAAATTCACCCAGCGCGCAGAGGGCTTTTCCCTCGATCCCATGGGCGACGAGATCGGCAAGTTCTACATCATGGCGGTCGCCTCCGCCCCCCTGAACTCGCTTCAGGACGTTGTACATCCAGTATGTGCCTTCCCGGCAGGGTGTGCATTTACCGCATGATTCGTGCTTGAAGAATCTGCTTGTCTTATAAGTAACCCAGGAGATATCCACCGTTTCGTCAAGGACGATGATGGATGCCGAACCCAACTGCGAGCCAATCTCCGGCAGTGATTCGTAATCCATCGGCGTGTCGAGAACCTCTTCCGTTCCCAGAATCATCGCCGATGAAGCCCCGGCGGGCATGATCGCTTTGATCTTGCGCCCTTCAGGTATCCCACCACCATGTTCGTAGATTAACTCCCTGAACGTGGTGCCCATCGGGAGTTCGTAGTTGCCGGGCCGCTCCACATTTCCGGACAGGCAGAATATTTTCGGGCCGGTGCTCTTCTCCGTGCCGATCGAGCGGTACCAGTCCGCTCCGCGGTTGACGATCGGCGGAAGGTTGGCCAGCGTTTCGACGTTGTTTACAACCGTCGGCTTGGCAAAAAGACCTTCTGCTGCCGGGAACGGTGGGCGCAGGCGGGGCTGTCCGAGTTTGCCTTCTAACGACTCCAGCAGAGCGGTTTCCTCACCGCAGATATATGCCCCGGCGCCGACGTGAAGGTAAATATCAAGGCTGTAGTCCGTGCCGAACAACCCTGCTCCGAGCAGCTTGCGTTCATACAGCAGGTCGATTTTCTTCTCGATCTCTTGCGCCAGATCCCAGAATTCGCCGCGGAAATAGACATACGCCGTGTTCGCCTGGGCGGCATAGGAGCAAATCGCGACCCCCTCCAGAAACTGGTAAGGGTTTTTTTCCATGATCTCGCGATCTTTGAACGTACCCGGCTCAGATTCGTCGGCGTTGGCGACAACGTAGCGCGGGAAGACTCCCGGTGTGAGGAAACTCCATTTCACACCGGTCGGGAAACCAGCGCCGCCACGCCCGCGCAACCCGGAGTGTTTGACAGAATCGATCAACTCTTGCGGAGATTGATCGGTGACGACCTTCTCAAACGCTTTGAACCCGTCATTCTCAAGATACGTGTCCAGGTCGTCAATGCCGGGGATATCACGATGACGCAGAAGGATATATTCAGGCATCGCTTTCCCTCTTCCGATACTCCTCAATGATCTCCAAGGCCGTTTCCAGCGTCTGGTGTTCGTGATAATGAATTCCGGTCGGCTCCTGAACCTGGAACATAGGCGCCCGATCGCAGCCCGCCAGACACATCACCTCTTCGACAGTCACAAACCCGTCGTCGGTCGTTTCTCCCAGCTTAATGCCCAGATTTTCGCAGAGCTCCTCCGCGAAGGTCTCGGCGCCGCGCAGCGCGCAGGGAAGATCGGTGCAGATCTGAACGCGGATCTTCCCTTCAGGTTTGTCATGCAGCAGCGTGTAGAAGCCGATTAACCCCCCGACCTGCGTCGCATCTAAATCCAGCAATGCGGCAATTTCAGCAACTTCGGTCTGGGTGATGTGACCGCCTTCCCGCTGCGCCAGATAGAGCAGCGGAAGCACGGCGGCCCGCTTCTCCTCCGGTGGAAACTTCTTCAATATTTGATCAATCTCTGCTTGATATTTCTCAGCGAGCAACGTATTCGCTCCTCATCCAACTCGTGGGTCAGCGGTGCCGGCGCAGCCTGCGGGCATCACCGGTCCGAATCCCCCAGAATCGGGTCTAAACTGCTGATAATTGCGACAAGATCGGCGATGAGATGACCCTCTGAGAGCCGCGGCAGCACCTGAAGAGCTGCGAAACTCGGCGTTCGGAAGTGCACCCGCAGCGGTTTGGCGCTGCCGTTACCTTCCAGGTAGCAGCCCAGTTCACCGCGCGGTGACTCGACGGCATTGTAGACGCTCCCCTTTGGTGCCGGGAAGCCTTCGGTCCACAACTTAAAGTGGTGGATCACGGCCTCCATCGAGTGGCCCAGCTCCGATCTCGGCGGTGGGACATACTTGCGGTTATCGCTGCGCACCGGGCCTTCCGGGAGCGAGCCCAATGCCTGCTCGATGATCTTCAGCGATTCGCGCATCTCACGAATCCGGACGATATAACGGTCGAACGTGTCACCTTTCTCACCGACCGGAACATCGAAGGCATACTTTTCATAACCGCTGTAAGGGTTGGCCTTGCGCAGATCCCAGGCAAGCCCGGTCGCCCGCAGACTTGGACCCGTCAACCCCCAGCTCAGCGCCTCCGCCGAATCGATCACCCCGATGTTTTTCACACGATCCAGGTAAAGTGGGTTGTTCGTGAGCAGCGCTTCGTACTGATCGATCCGGTCAGGCATCATCTTCAGAAAATCGCGCACCGCCGGCTCAAATTCGTCCGGAACATCGCGCCAAAGACCGCCCGGACGGAAATATGATGTCATCATGCGCGCGCCAGAACACAGCTCGAAAATATCCAGGATATGTTCACGCTCGCGGAAGCAGTACAGGAACACCGACATCGCCGCCAGGTCGAGCGCGTGGCTGGCTGTGAAGACCAGGTGCGAAGCGATGCGCTGCAGCTCGGTGAGGATCACCCGGATCGCCTGCGCCCGCTCGGGGACATCCAGATCGACCAGTTTTTCAACCGCCAGACAGTAGCACAGGTTGTTACCAAGGTTGTTGAGGTAGTCCATACGATCGGTCATCACGAGCGCCTTCTCGTAGGACTTGGCCTCCATATTCTTCTCGATGCCCGTATGCAGGAAGCCGATATCGGGCACACAGCTGACCACTACTTCGCCGTCCAGCTCAAGCAGCAGGCGCAGGACACCGTGCGTACTGGGGTGCTGCGGGCCCATGTTGAGCAGCATGGTCTCGCCCTCAATCGCCCGGTCCGAAACCAGACCTTTCAATTCGTCGACCGTGATCTCGTTATGTTCTCCCAACATCCTCTACCGCCTCTACCCGGGGCTTGATGATTATTCTTTCGCGTAAGGCTTGCGCTTATCGATTTCGTCGAAATTAAACGAGAATTGAATCTCCTCATATCCCAACGGGAAATCCTTGCGCAGTGGATGACCTTCCCAATCCTGAGGCATCAGGATTCGCCGCAAATCTGAGTGCCCGTTGAACTTGACCCCGAACATGTCGAACACCTCGCGCTCGTGCCAGTTCGCGTTCGGGTAGACACCCTCAAGTGTCGGCACTTCCGCAGCGTCGCCATGGACGGGCACCTTCAAGCCAAAGAAAAGCTTCTGCGAGATACTATAAAGCTGGTACACGACCTCAAAACGCGGCTCCTCGGGCCAGTGATCGACGGCGGTGAGAGCAGCGAGCAGATTGAATGCGTAGGTTTTGTGATCACGCAGGAAAGTGCAGACCGGCACGATCGCCCGGGGAGGCACGTAGACCGTCGTGTCGCCCCGAAATTCAACGACTTCCAGAATCTGCTCACCGAAATCTTCCCTCAGTGATTCGACAATCTGCGCATGCAAACTCATAGGTCTCCAACCTTTACAATCACCCCATGGGGGAATGCCTGCATGGACGTCGGGGCGAACGCGCCGGACCGGATGATTAAGCCCAGTCCTTCATTGATTCGCCACGGACTTTTTCGTGCAGTGTCAGGATCCCGTGGATCAATGCTTCGGGTCGCGGCGGACAGCCCGCGACATACACATCCACCGGCACAATCTCATCCACGCCGGGAACGATGGCGTAGTTATTAAAGACCCCGCCGCACGAACAGCAGTCACCCATCGCAACGACCCATTTCGGATCCGGCATCTGATCGTACAAACGCCGCAGCACCGGTGCCATCTTGCGGCTTACCCGTCCGGCGACGATCATCAGGTCGCTCTGCCTCGGGCTGGCACGCATCAGCTCCATACCGAAACGGCTCATATCGTAATCAGAAGACTGTGCCGCCATCATCTCAATCGCACAGCAAGCCAGCCCGAAGAGCATCGGCCACATGGCGCGCGTGCGGCTCCAGTTGACAACTTTCTCCAGGCTCGTCGTCACGACACCGAAACTGCCCAGTTTCTGCTCTAATCCCATTCCAAGGCTCCCGTTTTCCAGGCATAGATCAAACCAACGAAAAGCACACCGACAAACAAAAACATCTCAATCAAGCCAACCAGCTTAATCTCATTAAGCACGACGGCCCAGGGAAGCATGAAGATGATTTCAATATCGAAGAGGATAAACAGGACGGCGACAACGTAGAAATGGACCGGCGTCCGGCGGCGGCCCGGTCCATAGGGACGCATCCCTGATTCGTAGGGAGAGGCTTTGATTGAATTGGGGCGGCGGGGTCCAAACAGGTGCCCCAGGGTGACCGCGATCAAAGCGATGCCGATTGAAATTAGCAGTAGAACAGCGATAGGCAAGAAGTCACTTGGCATCCGGACCTCATTTATGGATGTGGCTAAAATCTCAACTGGGAAAGATCTAATCGATCCAGTACCGGGACCAACGGCCCCATTCTATCATAGCGGTACGGCCATCACAAAATAGGTCCCTGAAGTTCCCGAACCCATTGAATTATGGGATATGCGATCTAATTATTGTAGTGTCAGATGACCCATTCGATGTGTGATTTTTTGGGATTGCGTGCTGCGAGGAGGACCCGCGATCTGAGGCTCAGGGAGTAGAACGCAGGCTTTCTGTCCGGAAAGCGCTGCCGGTCAAGATCAGGAGAGATAGTCTCTCAGATGCCGGCTGCGGGTCGGATGGCGCAATTTGCGGAGAGCTTTGGCTTCGATTTGCCGGATGCGTTCGCGGGTGACCTTAAAGTGTTTACCGACTTCTTCTAATGTGTAATCTTTGCCATCGCGCAGTCCAAAGCGCATCTCCAGAACCTGCCGCTCGCGCTCGGTCAGAACAGAGAGGGCGCTCTGAACCTGCTCTTTGAGCAGTTCGCGTGCCGCGGCATCAACTGGCTCCGGCATCGTTTCATCTTCGATGAAATCGCCGAGCTGGCTCGAATCCTCCGCCCCCACGGGCGTTTCCAGCGACATCGGCTCCTGGGCAATGCGGATGATCCGGCGCACCTTGCTGGCGGCGCGTTTCCATTTTCTCTCCAGCACCGGATCGACTGGCCTCTCGGTCTCAATCGCTTCGCGGATACGGCTGACCTCTTCAGGCTCAAGCAAATCCATCTCGAGCGCGATCTCTTCAGAGGTCGCTTCCCGGCCGAGGTCTTGAACCAGACGACGTTGGATGCGGATCAAGCGGTTAATCGTCTCGACCATGTGCACCGGGATCCTGATCGTGCGGGCCTGGTCGGCGATCGCCCTGCTGATCGCCTGCCGGATCCACCAGGTCGCATAGGTGCTGAACTTGTAGCCCTTGGCAGCGTCAAATTTCTCGACGGCGCGCAGCAGACCGATGTTCCCTTCCTGGATCAGATCCAGGAAGGCGATCCCGCGGCCCATGTAGCGCTTGGCGACGCTCACCACCAATCTCAGGTTTGCCCTGATCAGCGCCGATTGTGCTTCCTCCGCGAGGTAGACAATCCGATCAACGACCCCGCCAAGCACGCCGGGCTCAGGGAGCCAGCGCTTGAACATCCCATTACTCGGCAGACCTTTGGCATCCGCAAAACGCTCCATCAACTTCTCGGTGATCGCTTCAGGGAAAATGTAGAATGCCATGAAGACATCCAGTGCGTTGCGGGCGACCTGCTCCCAGGCCGGATCCGATCCCCACATATCCGTATCGAGCCAGGCGCGTACGTAAGAGATCGATTCGCTTTGCCAGGTCTCACGCAGCTGGCGGGATTCGACCAGGATCAGATCTAAATCGGGGACCGACTGCCCCATCCGCTGCGCATCTTCACGCACCCGCTTCCATGCGGTGCGGGTGTCGTCAAAAAGCGTGGCAAACACTGCCGTCCACGCATCGTCATCGGCCCGATTGGCGCCCCGCCCAGTGCGCAGCACATCAAGCCTCCGGAGCGCCTCCATGCGGATCGCCAGCCACATTTCCTGGTCCGTTGATAGCAGCTCGACTCGACCGATCTCCTTGAGATAAAGCCGGACCGGATCGTCACTCAGTTCGAGCGCGATTGATAAGCGGCTTACGATTTGATCGTCGACTTCACTCTCGGAATCCTGAGCCTCCTCCTGGTCTTCCTCGAGATCCGGGTCAACCTCGATCTGTTCACCCTCTACGACGTCGACCGGGTCTGGCTCGATCTCCTCCAGAGCTTCGTCCTGCTCATCGATCTCGAGTTCGTCCTCGCGCGGCCGTTCACCCTTGCTGCTCATCCGGAGGTTTTACTCCCCTGTAACCATGACATTTGAATTTGACCACCGGCCCTTCAGGGCACGATCCAGCCGCTGCTTCTGGCTGGTCAACCCCTGGACCTCTTTTGTGACCTGCCACATTTGCTGGCGCATCTCATCTGTACCACCATCCTCGCCTCCCTGCAAATCTTCAAGGTTGAAGCGCAGGTGGTTGAGCTCTGTCTCCAGCCTTCTTTTTCGTAGACGGAAGAAATTGGCGTTCACTTCCTCCAGAACCCTTGGTTCGCGAACTTCAACGGTCTCAAATCCTGCCATCATCTGCCGGGCGATCTCATCTAAGGACTCATCGATGTGTTCCCGGCAGTAGAGCGCGGGCTCTTCCTGGTCCTGTTCCAGCGATGCACGGATACAGGCATAAAGCAGGCGGTGTTCTGTGGTCGTAAAATCTCGCTCGCTGGGTCGATCGAGATCCATGCTTTGAAACGCGCGATCAACCTGATAAAGCAGCTCGGGATCCTTCAACAGCACCGCCAGACAGAAATTTTCCACAACCGAGACCGGGGCTTTCGCCCCTTCAACGGTTGCTCCCTCATCAGCAGGCGTGCGCGCCTTCCGGCTCGGTCCTGTGCCCGGGCGCCAATTTAGCAGCGCACGCTCATCCACTTGCAATCGGCGTGCCAGACGCTGGCGGTAGGTCTCCCTCTCCACCGGGTCGGCGACATCTTCGATGAGCGGAAGGACTTGCCTGGCGATGAGCGCTTTGGACTTTGGATCATCCAGATCATACTGAGCCGCCAGCACGTCGAGAACATAATCGACGATCGTTTGGGCCGCGTCGATCATCGCGGTCCAGGCGGTGGGGTCCTCGAGCACAAGTTCATCCGGGTCGATCCCCTCCGGCAGCGTCACGATGCGCAGGTCGGCATCCAGACGACCTTCGTGCCGGACAAGGCCGCGGGCATCAAAAACCGGATCGGCCTCCCGGTCCAGAGATTCGCGGGCGACCTCCAGGCCGCGCAGCGTCGCCTGCACGCCAGCCGTGTCAGCGTCCATCGCCATGATGATGCGGCGGCTGTAACGCTTGAGTAGACGCAAGTGCGGTTCGGTGAGCGCCGTGCCCATGGGAGAGACAGCGTTCTGAAAACCGGCCTGAGCCAGCCCGATCACATCCATATAACCTTCAACGATCACAGCCTGGTCCAGCTTGCGGATCTCGCGCCGGGCTTTGTCCAGCCCATAGAGAAGGCGACCTTTGTCGAACAATGGTGTCTGCGGCGAGTTGAGGTATTTCGGGATACCATCCGGATCGACCGCCCGGGCGCCGAAACCCGCCACACGCCCGCGCACATCCCGGATCGGGAACATGACCCGGTGCCGGAAACGATCGTAATACCCGCCACTCTCGCGCTCGGAAAGCAGGCCGGCCTCGACGATGTCAGCCTCGTCAAAGCCACGCTCGACAAGGTGGGAGTACAACCCTTCCCACGAATCCGGGGCGTAGCCGATTTCAAACAGCTCGATTGTCTCGTCCTTCAATCCACGCGAGCGCAAATAGGCGAGCACGGGTTCCCCGGCCGGCGTCTGGAGCAGATTGTGGCGGAAGAAAGTCACGGCCGCCTCCAGCGCCTCACGCAGCCGTTCGCGTTCCTCCTCCTGCTCTTCCTGATGCGGGCTCAAAGGTTCCAGTTCGACCCCCGCCCGCTCGGCCAGATAACGCAGGGTCTCCGGGAAATCCCAGCCCTCTTTTTTCATCAAGAAACTGAAAATGTCGCCACCCTCATTGCAGGCCCCGAAACACCGCCAGGTTCCGCTATCAGGAAACACGGCGAACGCCGGCGTGCGTTTGTTCGGATGGAACGGACAAAAGCCTGTATAGTTCTTGCCCGATTTACGCAGCTTGACCGTCTCTCCAATGATCTCGACAGCATCGATGCGGTCCTTGACCTGGTCGATGACGCTCATTGAGACTCCTCACGGTTCATGTTTGCCGCTTTTGTTTGCATCGAAAGTCGAAGCATGCCTACTGTTCCATACCTGGGCTGCAGCTGCTGCGCTCGTTGATGAAATTGGTTGGTGAAGTGAATGAAGTTGTTACCGGTCATGGTCCGCACACAGCATGGCTTACTGCCCCGCTCCGTGTGCTCCTGACGAGCAACAAGTTCCTGGACAAGCCGGCCGCGCCGACGACTATGAATGGGATTATAGTCACCGCAAGGTTGCGATGCAATCCCGCACTCATTAAACAGAGCCAACGACCGGGACCATCCCCGGTATTGTAAGCCCTCAGGATCCGTCCAAGCCTGCGGATTAGAAACCCTCTAAGTGTGAGAAATCCATGACGCCATCGGCCAGCTCGACGATCCGCTGAATTGTCCCCAGCCGTGAACGCCGTACGTTTTCGTCCTCAGCCATGACCAGCACCTCTTCGAAGTAGGTCGTGATCAGCGGGACGAGGCTCTGGATGTCAGACAGGAGCGCATCCATAGATCCCTCCGGGCGGCTGCGATCGTGCAGCGCGGTGACAGCCTCGTACAGCTCACGCTCGACACCGGCCTCCAATCGATTCACGTCAACGTCGTGCCGTTGATCTTCGCTGCGCGTGATGCGCGCACATCTAGCGAAGGCATGCAGCAGTTCATCCCAACCCTCTTTCTCACGCCAGGTATTCAAATCCTGGACCGCCTTACGGGCGTTCGTGGGATTATGCCCTTGCTGGTCTAAGACCGCCTCGACGGCATCATGGGGGTAGCCCTCTGCCAGCAGCAAGGACTGCTGGCGTCCGCTGATGAACGCCAGACACTCCGCACGGGTCTCATCCGTGACCTTGAAGGGCATCAACGCCGCCGCCTGCTCCAGCGCGGCTTTCAAATTGAAGGACAGTTCATGACCGGTCAGGATCTGGATCAGACCGATCGCAGCCCGGCGCAGCGCAAACGGGTCCCGGCCGCCCGTCGGTTGGTGACCCGCCGCAAACAGCCCCATCAGCGTGTCCAGGCGGTCGGTAACGCCGACGGCGATACCGGGGTTCGATTGCGGTAAATCGTCATCCGCATAGCGGGGGAGGTAATGCTCAAGGATCGCATCAGCGACTGCTTCGGGCTCTCCGCCCCGTAACGCGTATTCCCTCCCGATTTCACCCTGGAGGGAGGTCATCTCAACCACCATCAGCGTCGCCAGGTCTGCCTTGCAGAGGTGGGCTGCCCTCTCCGCCACGCTGGTTTCAGCTTCGCTGAGCTGCAGCCGTTGGGCGACTTTGGGTGTGAGTGCTTCGATCCGGGCGACCTTATCAAGCATCGATCCGAGCTTCGATTCAAACGTCAATGTGCCCAGCTGGGGAAGATAGGCTTCAAGAGGCTGCTGCACGTCCCGGTCGATGAAATACTTCGCATCCGCGAAGCGCGCCCGGATGACGTGTTCATTGCCGCGCGCCACAGTTTCAAGATGCTCCTCGCCGCCGTTCCTCACCGTGATGAAATATGGCAGCAGTTCGCCATCCTTCTCAACCGGGAAATAGCGTTGGTGCTTCTTCATGACGGAGATCAGAACGGGTCGGGGCAGCTCCAGGAATGACTCGTCGAAGCCGCCGCGGATCGCGGTTGGTTTCTCAACGAGATTCGTGACCTCGTCCAGAAGCGACGCATCCGGCGGGATGATCCCGCCGACCTCTGCCGCCAGAGCGTTAATTTGTCTTTCGATGACCGCACGCCGCTCCTGGGGGTCCAACCGAATGCCGCTTTCGACGAGAGCCTTCCGGTACGCCTCCGCGTCAGCGAGTGAGACCAGGGGAGCGTCGTCAAAACGCAGCAAGCGTGTCGTGCGCCCGGAGGGCACCCCCGCGAATTCCACCGGGACGATGTGCCCGGCATGCAGCGCGACGATCCATCGTACCGGCCTGGAAAACGCAACCTGGGTCTCGTTCCAGCGCATGGATTTCTCAAAGCGAAGCCCATCCAGCATTTCCGGGATCAGCCGTTCCAATACAGCATCGGCCGGTTCGCCGGTTTCGCGCACCTCGGCGACCACATACTGCCCGCCATCCATCTCCCTCTGCTGCAGGTCGCTCACCTCGACACCCTTCGCAGAGGCGAATCCGATCGCCGCCTTCGTCGGTTCTCCGTTTTCATCAAAGGCGCGTTCGACCGGGGGGCCTTTCTCGAGACCGACCTTGTCGTCCTGCCGCGCGGCCAGCTCATGAACCAGAACAACAAGCCTGCGCGGGGTGCCGAAAACTTCGACCTCCCGACAGGGAAGCCGAGCCTGCTCGAGCAGTGCAGGAAATTCGGCTTCGAGCTGTTCCATGGCTGCCGTGAGATCGCCATGGGGCAGCTCCTCTGTGCCTACCTCGAGCAGAAAATCCGCTGGTCCTTGCGGCGCCTCACCGGCTTCCACCGGTGTGACTTCCGGCGAAGCGATCTGCCAGCGACCTCTCAGGGGGAACCCCTTCTCCTGGCGCGCATCCAGGTAGGTGGAGGTGATCCGGCGGGCAAGCTCGCGCATACGCCCGAACATCGCCGCCCTCTCGGTTACGCCAACCGCCCCGCGACCATCTAACAAATTGAACGTATGCGAACATTTGAGGACGTAATCATGTGCCGGGAAAACCAATCCGGCATCGATACAGCTGTTCGCCTCAGCCTCATATTCCTCAAACATCTGGCGCAGCCGTTCAACGTCGGCGACCTCGAATGTGTAGCGGCTGTGCTCCCGTTCGGCCTGCAGACTCACCTCGCCATAAGTAACCTGCTGGTTCCATTCGAGATCGACGAAGCTGTCGACAGCCTGGAGCGCCATCACGATGCGCTCGATCCCGTAGGTGATCTCGACCGACACCGGATCGAGGGTCTTCCCGCCGGCTTGCTGGAAATAGGTGAACTGCGTGATTTCCTGACCATCCAGCCACACTTCCCAGCCCAGCCCCCACGCGCCGAGCGCCGGTTGTTCCCAGTTATCCTCCACGAAGCGAATGTCGTGTCTCGCTGGATCGATACCCAGGGCGAGCAGCGAATCGAGGTAGCGTTCCTGCGGGTTACCCGGATCCGGTTTCATGATGACCTGATACTGGTAATAGTGTCCCCAGCGGTTAGGGTTTTTCCCGTAGCGGCTGTCCGTCGGGCGGATGGAAGGCTCCACATAGCCGACCCACCAATCCTCCGGTCCAATCACACGCAGAAACGTCGCCGGGTTCATCGTCCCGGCGCCGACCTCTGTGTGATACGGCTGCCAGATCACACAACCCTGATCGGCCCAGAAGTTCTGCAACTTAAGGATCACAGCTTGCAAGGTTTTAGTAGCGTCCACCTGGGTTATTCCTTCTCCTCGAAATCGAAATTCGCATCGCCTGACGGTTCCCGGCGCCCGATTTGCCGCAGCCGCCGGATAAATCCAGGGCTGTTCAACCGACGCTCGAGCAGATAATTGAAGAAACCTTCCATGAGCCGATCTAACTCATTATGAACCGCCGGCCTGATGCTCGCCTGCGCGGCGTGATCAAATGTGCTGCGCTGGTAGTGACGCAGGACTTTTAGTGCCGCCAATGAGACCGGCCGTTTCTGCGTTTCATCCGGACCACATTTCGGGCATAAAGCCCCGCCAGCTTCAAAAGAAAAGAACTGATCCTGCGGGCGGATTTCAACAGCGCAGCGACTGCAGCGGAAGAGTTCCGGCCGGTAGCCGACCTGGTCTAGCAAGCGCAGTTCAAAGTGGCGCTGAACACTCTGACGGTGTATTCCGGCGCTCAACCGATCGAGCGTTTGTATCAGCAACGCATAGAGCTCGGCGTTCGCCTCACCGTCCACGGTGAATTGATCGACCAGCTCGATCGCGTAGGCCGCCCGACCGACAAGATCGAGATCGCTGCGCAGTCCCGGGTAGGAATCGAGCGCGTCTGCCTGCGTGATGACATCCAGCTCTCTCCCCCGGGCAGCGAGGATGCTCACGCGTGCAAAGAGGTCCAGGTGGCCGGCTTTCTTCGATTGCGGTCTGCGCACGCCCTTAGCGATCTGGCGCAGCTTACCATGCTCACGCGTGTAAATCGTGAGCAGACGATCCGCCTCACCGAGATTCATATGACGCAGCACAACACCCTCTGTTCGATAGAGGCGTTCTCGATCCTGCATGGAGCGATTATACCAGCGGCGTTGTTGTCCAACGACCGTGCGCACATTCGGTACAATGCTTTAATGATAGGTTCTGATGGAGCGTCTGCTGTGGAGGTCAATAAATGTATTTTCAGTTCCCTAAAAATAAAATGAGCACACTCATGCTCGCTGCCGTTTTGTCCCTGACTGGCTGCTCTGCGGACAGCCCGCCCCCGAAGCCCCCGCCAACCCCAGCACAGCCAGACCCGGAAGCTACTGCCATAGCCGCAGCGCCAGAAACCGAGGAGCCCGATATTACCCCGACAGTCTCGACTCATGAAGATCTCGACCTGCGTGAGGCAAATGTCCTCGATGTGCAGTATGACGACCTCGGAGAAGGGCGCTACCGGTTCGATGTCACCCTGCTGCACGACGATCAGGGCGAAGCTCCGTCCTTCGCAGACAGTTGGCAGGTCTGGGATTTGCAGGGCAATCTGCTCGGTGAACGTGTCCTCGCCCACAGTCACGGCACGCAGCCCTTCACCCGCTCCGCCACGATTGAGATCCCGGAGGGTGTCAGCACCGTCCTGGTCCGGGGCCACGATATGGAGCACGGGCATGGGGGACAAAGCATGCGCGTCGACCTGGAGAGCGGGGAGATGGAGGTTTATGAGGAGGGAAGATAGTGATCGGGGACTCGGCATCAGTGATTAGACACTCGGTCACCCCGGCACCCAGTCACCCGGGAATACAATGCTGCAGCGCGGGGATGGTTCTCAGGTCCAGACCAACCATTGGAATAGCCGGGTTGTTGTTTCGCCCATGCACGGGCTGAAGCCCCTGGCTACATTATTGTGTAAAGAACCCCTCAAACATCGTGGGGGCGACCGGCCGGTCGCCCCGCAGCATTATTCAGAATAAATGCCGCTCAATGAGCGGCATCACAGTTCATTCGCAAAGCGTACGATTTATCCCAGGTCTTCTGGCCGGAATGCTTCCGGCAGCAGCTCTCTAACGGTCATATCCAATACGACTTCGCCATCCGCATCCACGGTCATCACTCTGGTCTCCAACCCGAATTCGGCCAGCACCTGCCGGCAGGCTCCGCACGGTGAGCCGCCGTTATGCGTAGCGACGACGATCATATCAAACTGGCGCTCGCCCTCCGAGACGGCTTTGAAGATCGAGTTACGCTCCGCGCACATGCTCAACGGGTATGAAGCGTTCTCCACATTCACACCGGTAAATATCTTCCCGGTGTTTGTCAGCAGCGCTGCCCCGACCGCATATTCCGAATAAGGTGCATATGCGTTCGAACGCACTCCCTGAGCCCGCTCGATAAGCTCAGTCCTCAGATTCGATGTCATTGCCATTACGCTGCGCCTCCGTGCTCTCATTCTGCAAGAGAATTGCGCGGACCTTGCGGATCCGCCGGCCCACGACTTGCTCGACGATCAATCGCAACCCCCCTGCTTCCACGGTTTCACCGGGGGTCGGCACCTTGCCAAGTTGGCTGTAGATATAACCGCCCAATGTTTCGCTCGTCTCTTTGGGGATCCGTGAGCCGCTGATTTGATTGACATCATCGACGTCGATGCCCCCACTGAAGATATACTCGCCCTCCTGCAGCTGCTCATAGGGCATCTCCTCGGCGAAATCGTATTCATCCAAGATCTCCCCCACGATCTCTTCGACGATGTCCTCGATCGTCACGACACCGGCCGTGCCGCCATACTCATCCACGACGACGGACATGTGCACCCGTTTGGCCTGCATCTCAGCCAGCAGGTCATCGACCTTCTTCGCTTCCGGAACGAAATAAGCCTCCCGGATCACATCGCCAACCGTGTGGTCCAGGTCATCATCCCGCCAGGATGCCAGCACGTCTTTAATGTAAACCAGACCGACAATGTTATCGATTGACTCGCGAAAGACGGGCGCACGCGAGTGCCCGGTGCGCAGGAGTGTCTCGGTCGCTTCCTCGAGCGTTGTTTGTTCCTCAAAGGCAAGGATGTCGATGCGCGGCACCATAACCTCCCGCGCCAGCGTGTTATCGAGCTGGAAGATCGAGTAGATCATCGCTTTCTCTTCCTCTTCGATCACCCCTTCCTCCTCACCGGCATCAACCAGGGTCATGATCGCTTCTTCGGTGACCAGCGGGTGCGCCCGATCTCCCGACGGGTTCGAAATCCAGCGCGCCACCCGCAGGAGCAGCCAGCCGACCGGTTCCAACAAACGCACGATAGCGTTCACCACCGGAGCCAACCGCACAGCCCACTTTTCGGGGCTGCGCAGGACTGCGTTCTCGGCCACAAATTCCAACAGGGCGATCGCCAATCCCGTCCCGCTCACGATGATAGCGATACGAAGGATTCCGGCCGATTCTTGCTCGAACCCGCCAGCCGGCAGGAAAATGAGCAGTGCAAACCCGAGCGTCGCCAGACGCATCGTCGTCTGACCGATGCGCAGTGAGAGGATCAGGCGACGCGCCTCTGTCAGCACGCGGATCGCGATGCCGGCTCGTTTGATACCGGTCTCATCCATCGTTTTCAAGTGCGCCAAACGACTGTTAACGAACGCGCTGCGAGAAGCGGCAAGAAGGACATCCAGGAGCAGGACGACAAGAAACACGGTGAGCCCAATCGTTAAATCAATCACGTTCATCTAACTTTCTTATCACGCGCGCCGGGATGCCGACCGCCAGGCCATAATCAGGCACATCTTTTGTCACAACCGACCCGGCCCCCGTCCGCGCACCTTTTCCAATTTTCACCGGCGCCACAAGCATGGTATCGCTGCCGATGAACGCCTCCGCACCGATTTCGGTGCGGTGCTTCTTCTCACCGTCGTAATTACAGGTAATCGTCCCCGCCCCGATGTTTACATTCTCACCGATATGCGCGTCGCCGATGTACGAAAAGTGTCCTATCTTCACCCCCGCCTCGAGACGGCTGTTCTTGACCTCGCCATAATTCCCCATATGGACACCGCGGCCGAGGTGGGCGCCCTCACGCAGATGCCCGTAAGGGCCAATCTCCACATCCTGCTCCAGAACGGCTCCCTCGACAACGGACGCATCGATCGTGCAGCCATCACCGATGGAGGCGTCGCGGATCGTCGTATTCGGACCGATTTTGCAGTCGGAGCCCATGAACACTTCACCGAGCAAATGTGTGTTCGGAAGGAGCACCGTATCCTGTCCGATCTGCACATCAGGGCCGATGTAGGTCGTCGCCGGGTCGATCATCGTTACGCCGGCTTCCATCCACATGCGGTTGATGCGTTCACGCAGGGCTTTTTCCGCCTCTGCCAGGTGGACCCGCGTGTTGATCCCGATGATCTCATCCTCTTCGGCGACGGTCACCGTCTCGATCGGCTCCCCCTCCGAAGCGGCCATCGCGATCAGGTCCGTTAAGTAGTACTCACCTTTCGGAGAGACCGGCAGGTCATCAAGATGAGACCAGAGCCAGTCCGACCGGAAGGCATACACACCGACATTCAATTCCCGGATCGCTAATTCCTCTTCCGACGCGTGGGCGTGCTCGATGATCGCCGCCACGCGCCCCCGGTCATCCCGTTTTACGCGTCCAAATCCGCGTGGATAATCCGCCTCCGCTGTCAGCAGCGTTAACGGGCCAGGATTCTCTCCCTGGCGAGCGATCAGCGCACGGTAGCTCTCGCTGCGCACGAAAGGCAGGTCGGCGTTGGCAACAACCACGATCCCGCCCTGTTCTTGAAGTGCGGCGCGCGCTTGAAGAACCGCATGTCCTGTTCCCAGGCGCTCCCGCTGTTCGACAAACGAGCAAGCCTCCCCGGCCGCTGCGCGCACGCCAGGCATATCCAGCCCGACGATGACCGTCGGGGGCGCGCCAACCGCTTTTGTACATGCTTCGACTGACCATCTCACCAGCGGCTTGCCCCCCAATTCGTGCAGCACCTTGGGGATTCTGGATTTCATGCGCGTGCCCAGGCCCGCAGCGAGGATGATCGCATTGGCTCTCATCTGCGGACCCTCAAACAGTATGTATTTTTTGGACGGATAGCAAATGGGCAGCCAGTCACGACCTGATTGAAATCGAGGGCGTGCTCACGAAATTTGGGAGGGTCGTCTTCGGTGGATAAACTCAAAATTGTCTTCAAATTTCGAAATCAGGCTGGGGCGCCAGGATTCGAACCTGGATCCACGGATTCAAAGTCCGGTGTGCTGCCGTTACACCACGCCCCATCATCTCAGTCTGAGAAGGGCGAAGGCCATTGTAACATACCAGCCCCTGCGGCGGACACGCTGCCAGCGGACGCCCGGCGGTCGCAAACGAAGATCTATTCCTCATCGACGAGGCCCTGATCCCGGGCTTCATCATAAGAGAGGACATCGCCATCGACCTCTTTGCCGCGCGGTTCCTCAGTAACCGCCTTATCCCAGAACTGTTCGGCGTCTTCAGGTTTGATCCCTTTCACTTCCTCAAGAAGATCCTCGCCATTTTTCTCTTCGCCGTCAACCATAACAACCCTCCAGTCTTCGATTGCCTTCTGGCGACGCTCCTCCAGAATCTGCTGCGCGTCCGCATCGACGGACACAAGGCCGCTGGAAGCCAGTTCATCCAGCAGCTCATGAGCTGCCCTTCGACCTGATAGAACGATCATCGCCCAGCGCTGACCGCCGGAGCCCCGTTCGAATGCGATCACCAGATTGTAGTAAGCGCCCACATTGTAGAGGAAGAGATTGCTGTTCTCCCCCTCATAATACTGTAGATTTCCGGGCAGCAAGCCGCCAATTAGCTGACTGACCTTCAATCCAGCGTTCGAAGCCGCCCCCAGCGCTGCAAATGTGACTTCCCGATCTACCCCGGGCAGTTCCCCATCGGCAGCGACGACGCGGCCAAATTCGTCGATCAGGATCACCGCGAAGACATCCAGCTCTTCACGCAGATCCCCGAGCCGGTCCATCAAGCTGCGCCGTGATTCGGGTTGGACCGGGCGCGGCAATCCGGGCTCGCCCAGCCCTTTGATGACCGATGCGACCGCCTCAAGGAACAGGCTCGTCCCGATTGGCTTGGTGAGCATCACAACGACATCTTCCGATTCGGCTTCCAGACGTGCTTCCTCCGAGGGGTCGCCGGTCACGATGATTGTTTTCGAATTCGGGTTGATGCGTCTATGCGCCCGGACGACCTCATAGCCGGAGATCCCGGGCAGTCGAATATCTGCCACGAGCAGGTCCACCGGTCCACGGCCCAGCTCGTGCAGCGCTTCCTCGCCGGTGGGCACATCAATCACCACACACTCCCATCCGGAGAGTTCGAGGCTTGTGCGCAGCATGCGGCTGACATTCCGGTCATCGTCGACAAGCAAAATTCGGGGTGTCGCCATGCGTGGCATTCTAGCACACTGATCGCCGGAGCACAGGTCAGAATTTGGTGCGTCTGACCCGCCTGCAGGTTTCCACTGATCCCGGCTTCACCAGACCCAGGTATGCTCTTCTGTCGACAGCGGCGGCTGATGACCGGGGTGGGCCTGGTAGAGCCAACAGCGGACCAGGTGATCGGGGGCGATTTCGATCAAATCTGGCTGGACGATTTCGCAGATTTCCAGTTTGTATTTTTTGCGTGCCGGACAGCGGGGTGCGAAACGGCAGCCAGCAGGCCAATGATGCGCTTCAGGGACGGTTCCCGGGATGGATACCAGCGCGCCTGACGCGCGCACATCCGGCATGGCGTTTAACAATCCCTGTGTATATGGATGCATCGGCCGGTCAAACAAGGTCTGCACACCGGCCTGCTCAAGAAAATGCCCGGCATACATCACGGCTACCCGGTCTGCCCGCTGGGCGACGACAGCCAGATCATGCGTGATGAGCAGCATCGCCGATTGGCGGCGCTCGGCAAGCCGCTCAAGCAATTCCAGGATCTGCGCCTGGATCGTCGCGTCCAAAGCCGTGGTGGGTTCATCCGCAATCAGCAATTCAGGTTCCAGCGCGATCGCCAGAGCGATCATCACCCGTTGGGCTTGTCCGCCGGAGAGTTCATGTGCATAGGAGTGGGCGCGCTCCTCAGGGTCGGGCAGGCCGACACGCTCCAAGAGCTCCACCGCGAGCGGCCATGCCTCGCTGCGCTTCATTCCTCTCTGAATCTCGAACAGCTCGGCGATCTGAGCCCCGATTTTGAAAACTGGATTCAGGCGCACCTGCGGATCCTGAAAGATCATCGCCAGCTCCTCGCCGCGCAGAGCCGCGAATTGACGCTCGTCCAACCGATCCAGCGCGATCCCTTTGAAGATAATTTCCCCGCCTACCTGCTGGCCTGGAGGGCGAATGATGCCCATGATCGAGTGCGCCGTGACCGTCTTCCCACAGCCCGATTCGCCGACCAGGCCAAAAACCTCCCCCGCCGCGATCGTGAACGAGACCTCATCCACCGTGCGCGCGACCCCTTCTTCGGTGAAGAAATGGGTCTTCAGATTCTTGACTTCTAGAAGCGGTTTATCGCTCATGGGATTGTGCTTCGCTGATTCGTGGCAGGGGCACGGCATGCCGTGCCCCTGCCGCCCACTAATATGCCTTCCATCCCGCGTTGACTCTACTGAATTTGATCCAACAGTACTTCAATCCCGGTCTGGAGTTGGATATCGGGTACATCCTTCATACCCCAATCATCGCTGGGCACAATCACATCAGGCTGGATCCCTAATCCTTCGATCGATGTCCCATCCGGCAGCTCCAGGATCATGACTGCAATACCGATGAGAGACCCATCGGGAAGCGAGAATGAAGTCCAGCCGTCGGTGTTCCCGGCAGTCGCGGCGCCGACCAGGGTCGCCCGCCCCGAGAGCTTCATCGCGACCGCGAAATAATCTGCGGCAGAATGACTGCTTTCATCGGTCAGCAGCACGATCGGAGTGGTGTCATTCCATTTTACCGGGCCGCGTATTTTGAACAACGTACGCATCTTCCCTTCCCGTTTTGGCCCGACCGTTCCGAAAGTTCCTTCCGTAAATAGCGCAATATCCGCATCCGAATTGCCGCCCGGATTATGCCGGATATCCAGAATCAAGCCGTCTAACGGCTGGTCCTCTTCAAGCGATTCGATCGTATCGAGCAAGAACGTGTCGGATCCGGAATCGAAGTCCGCCACGCGCACGTACCCGATGCGAGGTGAGTTCGAGAGGATCTCCGCTGACCACCCGTCGCAACCCGGCGCACCGCCGAGCGGGATGCGCACTTCTCGCGGGTCTTCATCCGGGCCTTGCTGCACGGTAAGGTCGACGTGATCCATCCCCTCCTCGCCGAACATGACCGTTAGAATGACATCATCGAGATCCGTCTCATCATCGACATCCACCGGTTCGCCATTGACGGCCAGGATGTGATCCCCTTTTCCGATGCCCGCCGATTCAGCGGGTCCGCTGGCGCACCAGACCGTTAGATCCCCTTCCAGATGACCCGGTGGTGGCCACATATCGATGCCGGTCCAGGGACGACCGCCTGTCGTTGCACCGCCGTAGCGGGCGGAAACCTCCGCCGGTGTCCGAAAATTGCTGTGATCGTCGCCAAGTTCTCCGACGAATTCATCCATCAATACCCAGAATTCCTCCTGGGTCTCCACATCGGCTGCGAGCAAGCGGTACTCCTCGAGAGCAGCCTCCCAATCGACGCCGTTGAACTCGTCGCTGAAATATTTTTCGTTGATTAAATTCCAGGCTTGCTCGATCATCCCGACGTAGTCATCCGGTTCGGGGCCGCGCGTCGGTGGGACGAGCGTGATCCGGGCTGTCAGCGCGTCCATTGTCGCCTGGACCGGGTTCTTCGGCTTCTCGGTCGCGGTCGCCTCCGGGGTCGCCGTGACGACTACAACGTTCGCTGTCGGTGAGGGCCCGGTTTCCACGGTCGCGGGGGCTTCAACCGGCGTGGCGCAAGCCGAAATCAGAAACATCGCCATCATCAATAACCCTGCTTGCACCCATCGTGAACGGAACATCTCTGCCCTCCTGCGAGCTCTGTTGGCTTTAGCGTACGGGTCAGATTTTACTACGTTCGATCGCTGACCGTTGGTTGGGACGGTCAGCCGACGTGAGGCGGTATGTCACTACAGGGTAATTTCCAGCGCGCAGTGATTAACTTTCAGCCGGACTCAGGTAGACTCCGGCGTGCGGATAGAGATCCACCCAGGCGAACCAGAAGATCATCGGGGCGTTGATCGCCGCCAGCTCTGTCCCGGCTAGCGGGCCTGACTCGGCGATTCCACTGCTCAGATCCCATCGTGAGCCCGTTTCGAAATCCACAACGGAGCCGGCGGCTCCGTCCTGCTTAAACGTCAATCTCCCGGCAGACGAATTGCGGGTAAAAGCTGCCACGCTTGATGTCTCCGGCCGGTATACCAGAATCACCGGCACACCGCCCAGGGTATCCTCGACCCAGCCTGCGGCGCGTACCTCCGCGACCGGATAAGCTCTCGCATCTTCACCGTCTACCAGGCCGACGACCAGCGTTTTGGTCGGAAGGCGATTGTCTTCATTCTCCCTGCCGGCGATTCCGGCCGCGCCGCTCAGATAGTAGCCCGAGTATGGATCGATCGCCTCGACGCCTGCCGATAAGATCCCTTCTGCTGACAGGACAAGGCTCTGCGGGTGCTGCGCCTTCCATTCGCCGAGGCTGGTGAAGGTGGAGGGGACCGCTGACAGCCGCGCTCCGCGGTGGGCGCCTTTCAGCGCCTCCCCGATCGCCTGGCTCCACAGCGTCTCAGACTGGTGATCGAACATCACCAGGTTGTTTTTATAGAGGTAACCCGATACACCGAATGTCAGCGTCTGCCCATCCACCCGGCGGTCGAACACAATCGCCGTGAAGCAGAGCGGGCACCAGGTGACGGCGATCTCCTGCCTGCCAACCACGTCGTTTACGACCTCCACCAGGCTCAAGAGAGGCACCGGATAAGCCTTCGCCTCGCCTCCGAGCGCAACCCCGATCACGGCCTCGGCGTCATTCCACTCCGCTTCCGCCTGGTTTGCGGAAAGAAAATTGCCCCGTTCAAGGATGACGGTCGGGAAATCTTCGCGCGTCGCAGCCAGAACGAGCTCTCCGGGCATCAGCCTTCGTCGAGGGGGTCCTTGAAGGATATCCTTGGAACCGGATGCGGCGGGCGGCGGTTCAGGTAGTTCGTGAACGCCAACGCCGGTCAGACCGCACGCTGTCAACGTGGCGGTCGCCATCGCGATCAACCATAAATGTCTTAATCCACGCATGAGGCTCACCATAACGACGGCACCCATTCGTCCATCGACTGGAGAGATTTTTACCAGACGGATGCGATTTGTCCTGTAAGCCGGAATACGGACGGCGGGGTCAGACTTCTCCCCAGAAGATCACGCCGTAGATGGCGAGCGTCATGACGCCATCCACCAGCCCGAAGATCAACATGAAGAAGATGGGGGAACGCTGTTGTACGAGGTAGGTAAAACGCATCGCCACATAGAAGCCAATCAACGAGATCAGCAGCGGGACCCCGAACCGCAGCGCGAACTCCCAGCTTTCCGGGATGATCGGGATCCAGGCCGAGAAAGGGACATACCGGAAGATGTCCGGAAACATGAACGTTTTGGCGAACCAGTAGGTCCCGATCGCCAGAGCAAGCGTGAACAGGGTGCCGGGTTTTAAGAACGGCTGATCCTCTTTACGGGCCCACCACGTCAGCGCGATCACGACGATGCCTGCCAGGATCCACACGAGTACAAAAGGCAGCAACACGACACCTGAGGCCAGGCCGAACAGGCTTTCGGCGACCCCTTGCAGGACATCTGCGGTCCGGATCTGGTTCACAGCACTGCGGAATTCGGAGTTGGTGGTCGCGAGGTAGACGCGCGAGCGGCCGCCGCCGCCACGCTCAAGCCAGGTCAGGTAGATGTTTTCTTCAGGATCGAGCCGCACAAGCGGGTTTGATGATTCCCGGGTGGTGAAGCTCAGCAGTTGGTAGCTGGTCGACGCGCCATCTTCTACAAACAAAGCGCCGATCTGCCATGCCGATTTCCGGCGCAGGAAGTCCGCCTGAACGTTGAAGACGGCGATCGATTCACGTCCTATCGTTTCATCGATCGCGTAGTCGAGAATGCGGCCTGTCGTGGGAAGCTGCGCCGAGGCCAGATCGACCCGCTCGCCTGCCGGCAATTTCCCGGCGGGGAATTCGTCGAAGGGAAGATTGTATTCCACCGGCACACGCAGAAAACCCTCGCTCCAATCACCCTCGGGCCGGGCTGCATCGAACGAGAGCAGGAACGAAGTGATCGCCCCGGCGGACAGACCGGTGCGCGTTTCCTCCGACCAGAGCAGATATCCATAATCTTCGTCGAGCGTGAAAACCGGCCCGTGCAGCACCTCTGCGATGGCCACATCGAGTTCGTGGATCGTCTGGACGTCGATGGGTGGGATCTTGCCATACTCAAATGCGCCGTAGAGAAATGCTTCGCGTTCATATCCGGAGGGGTGCTGGATCCAGAAGGCGTGCAGCGTCCCGTCCTCTGTGTACTGCAGCTGCGGGCGCATGCCTTTAGCGTCGATCGGAATGGAACGCGCTTCGAGGTTCCCGGCCGGTTTGGCATAAACTCCGGGGTTATGACGTGGTCCTGCAAACCAGAGTGCAATCCGGCCTTCAGGGCTGAGCTCGACATCAAATTCGGATGCCTGGTAATTTTCGCTGACGATAGACGCTGCCTCGTGCGGCTCCCCTTCACGATCGACAGGCAGATAGAAAACAGATTGAGATCCGATCCAGAAGAGGTGGAATGTCTCGCCATCCCAGAGCAGTGCCGGTTCTTCGGGCACGCCGATTTCGACCGGATAGGTTTTTAACCAGAGCATTTCACCGCGACGGCCGATCGAAACCAGCATGAGCGCAGGAGTGTCAAGGTCTTTGTCGGCCAGCAAAACGACGGTCTCGCCGGTCTCCAGCAAGACGAATGGTACCGGGTCGAATGCGGTCGTTTCCCCGACGAGCACTCCCCGGCTCCAACCGGGCGCTTTCAGCCAGGTGCGTTCCGCCCAGCTCGCACATCCACCGAGCGACAGGGCGATCACAAGCAAGAGCAGTGTTCGCTGGAGTAAACGAACGGGGTGAATGAGATTACGCGGTCGTCCGGTGATCGGCATCTGATTACGCTTCTACGCTGAAGATGGAGGCCAGTGCACGTCGTGCCTGCCTCCATCTCAAATAAACGTCATACTGCATCGGGATTCAAACCTGCGATCAATGTCCGCCTGTCGTCAGGTGAAAGCTGCAGTTATTCTGCCTCGGGTTTCTGGCTGGTCAGAAACTCGCCGGTCACCCAACCAAGGCCACCGGGTGCTGCGACCTGGTACCAGTTCTTGTCCTCAACAACAGTCTTCTTGACGATCGATACCTCCGCGCCGACCGGTTCGGAGCGCGAGAAGGGATTGCCGCTGCCGGGATTGGTCTGGACCTTGACTTCATCCTGAGGACCCCGCAGGTAAACGATATCGCCGATCTCGTATTCGGCTTCCACAACGCCAACCGCCTCGACTTTTGGTGCTGGCAACCAGCCCGAGCCGCTTCCGATTTCGACCTCGTACCAGACTTCGCCTTCATAAAGGGCCGTGCCGATGACCGTACCGGTGGCTCCCCGATCCGTCTGCACCGCGATCAATGCCGCCCCGGGTTCGCGTTTGAGCAGCACGAGGAATTCATTTGTGACAAACCGGACCGTTTCTCCGATCTGTATTTCGGTGTCATCAAGCTCCGGGTTGGGCGTTTCAGCTTCGACAACATCAATCGCCGTTTGAGCCCGCTGCGTGGCCTCCTCTGGAGTGAGGATTTCGCCGGCCTGCTCGCACGCCAGCGTGCTGAGGATCAGGACAGAGATTGCAAGCACGATGCTTGTAGATGACTTCATATTGCGGGTTCCTCTCAACATCTCTTTTTCAATTAAGTCCCGGCAAGAACTGCCGCGCTTCGAACATCGCAGCGCTGCTTCGCTTGCTCCTATTTTCTACCGCGCAGTTTCGGGTCGAACGCGTCACGCAGGCCATCGCCCATAAAATTGAACGCCAGCGTGAGGATCGTCAGCGCTGCACCCGGCACGAGCACAAGGTGCGGGTTCGAGCGCAAGCCCTGGTATCCCTCGCTGATCATCTGGCCCCAGCTCGGTGTGGGCGGGTTGACGCCTAACCCGATGAAACTGAGCACGGCCTCTGTGAAGATATAGCCCGGGATCGCTAGAGTCTCCGCGATGAGAAGGGGTCCGAGAATGTTGGGCATCAAATGACGGAAGATGATACGCGAGTTGCTGGCGCCGATCATGTGGGCCGCTTCGATAAATTCCTTGTTTTTATAGGAGAGCACCTGACCGCGTGCCATGCGCGACATACCGATCCAGTTCAGCGCGCCGAGCGCAATGAACAGGAAAAGCATGCCGCCCATCTGCTGGTTCAGTTCGATGATCGCTCCGGTAAGCCCCTCTCTCACCCCCTGCCGGGCAAGCGCCTTAAAATAAACCTGCATCAGGATGATTAGCGGCAGGATCGGAACCGCGTAGAGGAAGTCGACGATGCGCATCATAAAGTTATCGATTCGACCGCCGGCATACCCGGAGACCGTGCCATAGATCGATCCGATCAACAGGCTGACCGTCGAGGCGACCAACGCGATCGAGATTGATACACGCGTGCCGTAGACCGTCCGGCTCCACAGGTCGCGGCCGAGCGCGTCCGATCCGGTGAAGAAGATCGTGCAGCCCCACTCCAACGGGGTGCCCGCCCAATGACAGTTGGGCAGATAATCCGTCGTGATCGTGTAGGCCGTCATCGGCTTGGCGCGCGAGTTCAAGTTGTTCTGCGTGGCGTACCCATAAGGTGACATCAAAGGGGCAAAAATCGCCACGAGGATGATAAAGATGATGAAAATCAAGCCGGCGACCCCGATGCGGTTGCGCCGGAATTCACGCCAGGCGTCCTGGCCGGGGCTGCGCCCCTTGCGAGCGGTTGATTCGTCCAGGGGTTGGTCGAGTGCTACCGATTCAGCCATTGTTTATCCTTCAGTCGTATCTGATCCTGGGGTCTAGCCAGGCATACATGATGTCGACGAATAAATTTCCCACGATAAGGAACAAACCGTATACAAGCGTGATGCTGGTGAGCAAGAAATATTCGCGCTGGTTCACGCTGTTGACAAAGTAACGTCCCAGACCGTTCAGCGCGAAGATCTGTTCGATAACGAAGGTCCCGGTCAGGAGGGCAGCGAGCAGTGGGCCGAGGATCGTTGCGACCGGGATCAGCGAGTTCTTCAATGCATGCACCACGATGACGACGCGCTCGCGCAAACCCTTCGCCCGGGCGGTACGAATGTAATCCGCGGAGAGCACATCCAGGAGACCCGCCCGGGTGAGCCGGGCGACGGACGCCGAGATGCCGGTGCCCAAGGCGAATGTGGGCATGACGGCGTGCAGCCAGAACTGTGCGGTTGGCTTGGGGAAAATACCCAGAATAAAAGGTGGGTCAGCCCCCCAGAACGCAATCGGGAACCAATCCAGGTACACTCCGAAAATCAAGATCAACAGCGGGCCAAGCACCAGGTTCGGGATCGAGACACCCAGCACGGCGATGAACGTCGCCGCGTGGTCGATCGCCGTGTTGTGCTTCAACGCGGCGATGATCCCGGCCGGGATGCCGATCAAGAACCCCAGGCTGATCGACAGCATGCCAAGCTGCATCGAGACCGGCAGGCTCTGCGCGACGATATCGTTCACATCCTGCCCGCGAAAGCGCAACATCGGGCCTAGTTCACCCTGCAGCAGATTTCCGATGTAGAGGAAATACTGCTCGTACAGAGGGCGGTCCAGGCCGTATCTTCGCTCAAGCAGTTGGCGCATCTGCTCGGGCATCGCCTTCGTTCCGACCACGTCAAATGGCCCGCCGGGCAGCGCTTGGATCATTAAAAAGGTCGCCAGGCTGATCGCGATCAAGACCGGGATGGATAAGAGGATTCTGCGGATGATGTATTTGGTCATCGATTACTCCTCAGGGACCCACGCAGATTGAAATAGTGGGTTGGCCTGCTCCCCCTCACGTGCAAACAAGTTCGTTCGACTCAGAACTAATGAAAAGGGTCAAATGATGACTACTGTGTTCTGAAGATAAGTCCAGATCTGGGGAGCAGCTCACGCTGCTCCCCAAAAAGTTAGCATCTAAAGATGCTTCTACCCACGCGCAGCCAGCTGAGCTGCCTGGTCGATGGTCCAGTTGTACCACTGGCTACCACCGAACAGCGCGCGGTTGCCCGTCAGCCATGTGTGCTGTGCGACAAACTCGATGCGCAGGAAGATCGGGAAGAAGGGGTATTCACCCTCAGGCCCGAAGAACGCTTCCTCGATCTCACGATAGAGCTCAACACGGACTGCCGGATCGGTCTCTTCGCGCGCCTCGACGATCATGTCGTCGATCTCGTTGCATTCGCGCTTGGAGCGGTTGTCAGTCTGGCACCAGAGGACATCGCCGACCCAGTTGTTCTCATCGGCGTAGTCCGGGCCCCAGCCGAGCGTCCACATGTGGGGGGCATCCGAGTCGGGCGTGTCTGCCGCGGTCGCCGCGAGCAGTTCCGCGAACGGCTGCTGCTCGAGGATGATCGTGGAAGCATCACAGCCGAGGTTCTCTTCCCACTGGGCGGCGGCGAACTCGATCCAGTTCAGGGTCGACTGGCCGCTGTAGCCCAGCAGTGTCACCTGCGGGAAGCCTTCACAGTTGGGGTAGCCGGCTGCTTCCATCTCAGCACGCGCGAACTCAGGATCGAAACCTACGCCAACCTCATCGATCGGCGGAGCGCCGAAGATACCTGGAGGCGCGAAGTGCGACATGGGCAGGCCTTGGCCCTGGCGAACCGTCTCGATGTAGAGTTCACGATCGAAGGCGGCGCCGAAGGCGCGGCGGACGTGCACGTTATCGAACGGTTCCTTCGTCATACGGTAGGCGATGTAGAAGACGGCCAGGTCGGCGACCTGCTCGGTCTCATCGGCGAATTGAGCGAGGTGCGCTTCCAGCTCTTCCGAAGGAATGCCGGAGGTCTCGACCTCCCCGTTCAGCCACAGCGCGTAGCCAGTGCTGGTGTCAGGGACGACGTTGGTGATCAGGCGCTCAACGTTGCCGTCGCCGTACATATCGGCGGGCATGAGCGGGTTGCGCAGCATCGTGCGGCGCACATTGTGCACCCACTCGGCCAGCACGTAGCGGCCGTTGGTGACGATGGTTCCAGCCTCGACCCAGTCCTCACCATGCTCTTCAATCGCCCACGAGGGGGTCGCGGCGAGCGTCCACATCGGGGTCATCGTCAGGAAGAAGCTGGCGGGGAACTCGAGCTCGATCACGAGCGTGTCGTCGGCAACGGCGGTCACGCCGATCGCGTCAAACAGCTCCTGAGAAGGCTCATCGGCGAACAGCGCGTCGGAGCAGCCCTTGACCTGGGGCGCGATAACCGTGCTGTAGTAGGAGCCGATTTCAGGATCGCAGGCGCGCTTGATGCCATACTCGAAATCAGCGGCCGTCACGAAGCGCGGGTTGCCCTCTTCGTCGACTTCCTGCGTCGTCTCACCGGTCACCGGGTTGTACTTCACCCAGGGGATGTCCGTGCGCAGCGTGAACGTGTAGGTCAGGCCATCGTCGCTGATGTCCCAGGATGTTGCCGCTTCAGGGACGACCTCGTTCGTGGCCAGGTCGACGTTCGTCAGGTGCACGAACAGGTTCTCGATATGGTTGATCGAGACCACGTCCTCACCGATTTGCGGATCGAGCGTGGGGATGTCCGTCGTGCTGTAGGCATACCAGGTTACCGGCTCGGCCGCTTCAGCCTCTGGCGTCGCGGTAACGACAACCTCGACCCTCTCGCCCTCAACTTCCTTGGTGACGACGACCGTCTCGGGAGCCTGCTGGGCGCACGCTGCCAGGACCATGCTTGCGATGATGATCAGCGCAAGAATTGAAAAACCTTTGGACTTCATGTGCTCTCTTCTCCTTCCAAACATGATGGTTAAAGCACAAATTGTTCGACTTTTGCGGTAGAACCTTCTCTCACTCCTATGCCACCACCTCCTCTCGTCTGCGATTCGATCCAGAGCCTACCCCGGGCTTGCTGGATCGCCAGCTTGTTCGTCTTTCCCCCAGGATTAAACTAGATGGCAGGCCACCCAGTGATCGGGTGCAACCTCCCGCCATTCCGGTTCAACCTCTCTACAAATGTCAATCGCCAGCGGACAGCGGGGGTGGAAACGGCAGCCCTTGGGCGGATTCGCCGGGCTGGGTACGTCCCCTTCGAGGATGATGCGCTGGCGTTTACCTTCTTTAGAAGGATCAGGGATCGGCACTGCGCTGAGCAGCGCCTGAGTGTATGGATGCAATGGGTGCGTGTAGAGCTCGTTACGCGTCGCCAGCTCGACCACTTTACCGAGGTACATCACGGCCGTGCGGTCAGAGATGTGGCGCACCATGCTCAGGTCGTGGGCGATGAACAAGTAGGTCAGGCCGAAGGTCTCCTGCAGCTCTTCGAGCAGGTTGACGACCTGCGCCTGGATCGAAACGTCCAGCGCCGAGATCGGTTCGTCACAAACGATGAATTCCGGCTGAAGTGCCAGCGCCCGGGCGACGCCGATGCGCTGCCGCTGCCCGCCGCTGAACTCGTGCGGGTAGCGGTTGATCATGTGTGGGCTGAGCCCGACGAGGCGCAGCAGTTCTTGCACACGCTCACGACGCTCCCTGGCGTTGCCGATGCTGTGAACTTCGAGCGGCTCGGAGACGATGTTGCCGACGGTCAGCCGGGGGTTCAACGAGGCATAGGGATCCTGGAAGATCATCTGCATGTTACGGCGCATGCGCCGCAGCTCCTCACCCTTCAACTCGGTCAGGTCGGCATCACCATAATAGACCTTACCGGAGGTCGGGCGGTAGAGCTGTAAAATCGTGCGCCCGGTCGTGGATTTGCCGCAGCCGCTCTCACCGACCAGGCCGAGCGTTTCGCCTTTGCGGATTTCAAAAGATACCTTGTCCACAGCCTGCACTGCCCCGACCTCACGCTGGATGATGATGCCGCGCGTGATCGGAAAATGCTTCGTCAGCTTATCTACCTTGATCAGTGTCCCGTTCTCGCTCATCGAAGTTCCCCTGTTCGAATATCTACCCAGCAGGCGATCCTGTGCCCGGGTTCGACCTCCTCCAACGGGGGATTCTCCTCCCAGCACTTATCTTTAACGAAGATGCAACGCGGCGCAAAAGGACAACCCGTGGGCAATTGATACTGCTCCGGGGGCATGCCTTCGATCGACATGAGTTTTTCGCCGGGGCTGCCATCCATGCGCGGCAGGCTCTTCAGCAGTTGGAATGTGTAGGGCATGCGTGGGTCCGAGTAGACCAGTTCGATCGGCGCTTCTTCGACGATATAGCCGGCGTACATCACGATCACCCGATCCGCCAGACCGGCGACAACACCCAGGTCGTGAGTGATCCAGATCAGCGACATGCCGAATTGATCCCGCAGCCGTTTTACCAGATCCACAATCTGCGCCTGGATCGTCACGTCGAGCGCGGTGGTCGGCTCGTCCGCAATCAGCAATCCCGGATTGCAGGCCAGCGCCATGGCGATCATCGCACGCTGGCGCATCCCGCCGCTGAACTGGTGGGGGTAGTCATCCAGGCGGTTGCCCGCTTCCGGGATGCCGACGAGGTGCAATAATTCTGCGGCGCGTTCACGCGCTTCCTCCTCGCTCATGCCCAGATGAATCCGCAGCGGCTCCATGATCTGGAACCCGACTGTGAGCACCGGGTTGAGGGAGGTCATCGGATCCTGGAAGATCATGGCGATCTGGCTGCCGCGGATTTCGCGCATCTCATCCTCTTTAAGCTTTATGAGGTTGCGATCGCCAAAGATGACGCTCTCTGCCGAAACTTCTCCCGGCGGCTGCGGTATTAGCCGCATCACCGAAAGCACGGTGACGCTCTTGCCACAGCCGCTCTCTCCGACAATGCCGAGCGTCTCACCTTCTTCGACATGGAACGAAACCCCGTTCACCGCAAAAACAGTCCCTTCCTGCGTGTGAAAACGGGTTTTTAGATCGGTGACTTCAAGTACTTTCGGCGCCAATATGATCTACTCCTATGAGAACTAAAGGATCCTGGACCTTCCGAATCCTGCTTGTGTGCTATTCAGCTGGGAGAGATATTGCTTGAGAGAAGGCACAGAAAAGACGTCCGGATGACGATGTGATCGGGACCATTGATTCAGCCTGGATGTTTTCCTCTGCCCCTAAAGTGGGGCGATTATACCCCAAACCCGGTCCTCGTCAATCAGCCGAGACGCGCTGGAACGTGTGCCCTCTTGCTCTTCTCCTCTTCCCAAATCAGCGCTGCAGTGCGCCTCCAAATGGTGTCGAAGACGCTAAGCAGTTAGCCTACAAGATCGTATTAACCAACGTGTGCCCAATTTTCGGGCACAATACCAGGATTCGTAATCGCTTTGATAATATCGGACCGGCCGGTCCAGGCGGCAAATACATTCAACCCCACAAGTCTGATCGCATCCAATCGGTATGCAAACCGCCCGGTGCTCATCTTGTCGTTCCTGATCATGTGCTCAACACCGCCGACCTTACCAACTCCATTACTATATACCCAAATCGGCTCTACCGGGTTCAAACAAAGATGCTCGAAGTGCTGCGTTCTCGCGCCGCACGATTGACGTTTTTCCTTTTGCCCGATGCAGATATCGATTTTCTCTGGTTCAATATCCCACCAAAGCGATCGGCCGCTATGGTACGAGATTGAAGAGCCCGATCCCGAATGGAAGGCTGATCTGAGACATGGAACGCACGACCAATGTCGGTCCATGCTCCTGATGGAAGCGAACCGGATTCCTATCAATCTCAGATGAGTATAGCACAGGCTCGCAAACCAGATCGAAAGGATTCAGAAGCAGGTTTTCCAAGGACCACCGCAAGAATGTAAGCATCCGGTCTGAGACCGAAGCCCGCTCCTGGCGCAGCGCGATCCGGAGCATGAGCGCTTCTCTGCCCGCGCGCGGCGGTTGAACCGCAGCAACCCAATTTTTAAACCACCGGCTGAGATGCGCGTCGATCGGATCGGGTGGTAAGAAATCAACTCGTTTCATAATAAACCTTGAGCAAAGCCTCTTCGTTCACATCGAGAAGTTTCTTCAACTGTTTCCTTGCGTAATACAACCTTGACTTGACCGTCCCGGCAGGGACCTCCAGAATCTCGGAGATCTCCTGGACCGATAAGTCATTGATATAGTACAGGGTAACCACCAGACGCTGTTGGACCGGCAACGTCATGATCGCCTGGCGGATCCATTGCCACGTCTCATCCCGCTCGGCCAAGACATGCGGCGACGGGCGTTTGTCCACGACAAACCGATCGGTGATGTCGCGCACCAACCGGAGCCAGCGATTGCGCTTCTTCAGCCAGGTGTAAGAGAGGTTGGCCGTCATGCGGTACAGCCAGGGCTGCAGCGGCCGTTCCGGGTCGATATGACCCGCGAAACGATTTAAGCGCAGAAATACCTCTTGCAGCAGATCGGAGGCCATCTCCGGATCACCGGTGATGGCGAGTGCCGTGCGGTAGACAAGGTGGCGATGGCGATCGTAAAGATCACCCAAAGAGTCCAGGTCCCCCTCTTGAAGTCTCAGGACCAACTCTCGGTCAACCGCTTCTGACACAGAATACCGCCTTGTGACTGGTTCCCTATCAATTAACTACCGGTCCGAGCCGTTTACGGTTCATCAGGAGCCGTGGTCAGCCCAACTCCATATTATGGACAGCTATCCCCAGAGTCAAGCACTTCGAGGTTCCACAGCATGCTTGTCACAAGCCCGTCCGGTGCGAGGCCGCAGACCTCGCGATCCGCTGCGACCCAGCGCTCCCCCTGGAAAAGCGGCAGCGCGGGAAGGTCCTGATTGAAGATCTGCTGGGTCTCAGCGACTGCCTCCTGGTAGCCAACCATGCCTGGAACCGTCAGAAACAGCCGCTTGCAGGCCGCGTCATACGCATCGGAACGGTACCCTGTCGCGTTGACACCGTAAGGCTGCGCACTGCCCGGTATCTCCCAACCCGCAAACATCTCGCACAGGGGTGAAACCCATTCAGGCCAGGACCAAATCACGAGATCAAAAGCCCTGCCAAAAACCGGGCCTTCCGGCCAGGGAGCGCCCAGCTCGCCAGTCGGAACACCCCTGACCTCGACCGCCAGCCCACAGGCTTCAAGATCGGCTTCCACCAGCGCGGCGGCCTCCAAAATTTCATCGGTGTCCGCAGCCAACAGCGAGATGGCGAAAGGCGTCGCCATACGCACCCCGGGCACACCGAACGCCACCCTTGGTGATTCAGGATTGTCCTCATCCAGCACCCATCCGATTTGCTCCAGCAGCGCCTCTCCAGCCACCGGATCGAACGCCGGAAGCGGAACATCAGCGGAGATGTGGTCGGGATGTTCATTATTAATGTACGTTGTCGGCAGACCTGCCGATGTGTACCCCACCGCCGATTGCAGCTTTGAACGGTCGATGCAGTAGGAGACCGCCTGGCGGGTGCGGAGATCCTGGAAAAACGCGGGGTGCGATGGATCGAGCGGGGCAAGGTTGAAATCCAAACGCACGATTTCTGAATCGGGCGCGGACCAGAGCTTCACTCTCCCTTCAGCCTCCAGATCTTGAGCGGATGGAAGATCTATTCGCCCGAGCAGTGACTCATCAACAATATCGCACTCATCGGTCAGGATCTGCTGTAGGGCGCCGTCGCCGCCTTGATCGAGGAACCTGAACGTGAGACGCTCAAAAGCTGGCTCCCCGGCGCGGTCACTTTGATAGCGGTCGTTGGGGATCAATCGGATCGAACCCGGTTCCCAGGCTTCAATGACATACGGTCCCCAACCAAGCGGGGCGCGGTTGATCGTTTCAACGTCCACAAGCTCGCCAGGCTGGATCCCATCGAACATATGCTCGGGCAGTGGAGACCAGAAGTTAGTCTTGTAATCGCTATCCATATAACCGGGGATCCCCACCCAGCGGACCCTTCGCCCGTCCATCACATCGTAGTCGGCAGTGCGGTCGACAAGAAACTTGGTTGTCGGCAGCTCCCCATGTCGATCGAGTTTGTAGGAGAAATAGGAGTCAGAAGCAGTGAGTGGTTGGCCATCGGACCACTCGACGCCCTCCCGGATCGTGAACTCGACGATCATCTGATCCATTTGCACATCGCCGCCGGTGTACGTCGCAAGACAGTCCGGCGCCTGACATCCCTGGGGCAGATAACGATCCCCGATACGAAGGTTTTCAGGTTGGAGCGTGATCGGGTTGAAGAAGACTTCATTCTCGCCGATTGTCACCGGCTGCAGCGTGACCCCCCCATTTTCCAACGTGGGCAGGTCTTCAAGCAGAACAGGTTGAACCTCGTAACCACGCAGGTCGACGGGTCCATCATAGATTGCTTGAAGGACTGTATGTGCTTCCGCGCTGGCTTCTCCATAGAGCACGTCAGGATGGTAAATAAAGAGCGAGGCTGGCTCGTCCGCCAGGCATACAATCAGCGTCTTCGGATCGGGAGGCAGCGGGGTGGGCACAAACGGCGTCTCGGTCGCTGGCTCGGTCGGTTGAAACGTCAGAGGCACATCCGCCGAATCGGGCGGCCGGCAGGCAGTCAGCAGCAAGCCGAGAACGAGCGCCAGGACGATGAACGAGAACGGCTTACGAACGGTTGACATATCCATATCCCCCTTTTGATTGTGCTTTCTTGTCTTCAATCTTCTTTCTCCTCGAGCCGAGCGCGATCATCATCGCTCAAAGGGAACGATTCCAGCAAATCCGGACGACGCTGCCAGGTCCGACGGAGCGACATCACCCGCCGCCATTCTTCGACCCGGGCATGGTCTCCGGAACGCAGGACCTCCGGAACCTCCCAACCGCGGAATACGGCGGGCCGTGTGTAGTGGGGGTGTTCCAGGACACCCCGGGCGTGCGAATCCTTCTCGGTCGCCCTTTCATCGCCCAGCACGCCGGGCAGCAGGCGTACGACAGCATCGATGACCACCATTGCGGGCAGTTCACCCCCGGTAACTACGTAATCTCCGATTGAGATTTCATCTCTGACCAGATGCGCCCGGATGCGCTCGTCCACACCTTCGTAGCGGCCGCAAATCAGCGCCAGATGCTCGAGCTGTGATAATTCCCGGGCGATGACCTGGTTAAATACGCGCCCCTGCGGGGTCAGCAGGATGACAGGAGTCTTGCCTAACCGCTCCCCCAGCACCGTCTCGACCGCCTTGAAAACCGGCTCTGGTTTCATGATCATCCCGCCGCCGCCCCCGTAGGGTTCATCATCCGTGGTGCGGTGGCGATCGATGGTGTAATCACGCAGGTTGTGGAGATCGATCTGAACCTGCCCGGCTTCCTGCGCCTTGCCCAGGATGCTGGCCGTGAGGTAGGCCTGCATGACCTCCGGTAGTACGCTGAACACGTCAAATCTCAAGCGGAGAACCTTTCCAAACACTTAATCACCCGGCAGACCGGGCGTCAGTAATGCCGTCGTCCGATTTTGATTATATCGTTGAAACCGGCGGGGATCGAGATGCACAAGTGGGAATCACTGCAATGCCTGACAGACGGGGCCGACGCTGCCGGGCACGAAGAATCAGGTCATCGATTCTTAAGCCACCACTCCACCACTCGTTTGGTAGCTTCAAAACCCAACTCGGGGATTTCATCGGGGGCAAAGAAATGCGCCTCTTCAGCGTCGTCCTGAGCTTGCAGGGTGCCGCCCACCACGACAGCACGATAGACGATTACGATGCTGGCGCCGCGCTTGTGCTCGCGACCGTAAATCACATCGAACAGCTCACCGATCTCGACCCGGAGGCCGGTCTCCTCGAGAACTTCCCGCGCGGCAGCCGCCCGTGGATCTTCGTCTGCTTCGACGAAGCCAGCGGGAAGTGTCCAGGTTCCCCGCATCGGCGTCATCACGCGTTTGACAAGCAGGATCTTGCCACCCTCTTCAACAAGCGCGCTGGCGGCGACTTTGGGATCCTGAAAATGAATGCGGCCGCAGGCTGCACAGACGGCGCGCATCCGGCCAAAACGGGGCAGGATCTCGACCTCTTTCCCGCACTCGGGGCAAAATTTTATCAATCCGTCCAACTTCAGGATCGCCGCTTGCGAATCGTGACCGTCAGGAGGCTGAGCACGATAAAAAGCGCTCCGGTAATAGCCTGCAGCCAGCGCAGCGGCGAAAGTCCGGCAGTCTCTGCAGGTCCCCCGGCTGGAGCGTCAGCGCCGGCAGGCGTCTCGAGCGCAGCCCCTTCGAGCTGCTGCTCACCGGCATCTGCTTCCCCGATCCCCCCGGAGAGCTGCCCCTCCGCGTCCCCTTCAAGCAGGTCAACCATGGCCGTTGGTTGCGGAGTTTCGGTGAGTTTCTGGAATTGCTCTTCATCTTCCATCGCTTCCGCCGGCAGCTCCGGCTCACCCATCCGCGAGGCTTCGGGGGCAACCTCAGCCTGCTCTTCAGCCGGCACCTGCATCATCTCCAGTTCAGGCGCAGGTTCCTCTGCGGACGCGGCGACCATCGGTTCTTCAGCAGCACCGATCACATCCTGAACCTGCTCAACCTCCTGCATAACCGCCGGAGCCCGGGCGGCCATCTCTGAACCGGATACCGAAAGCAAGCCCTCCAGACCGACAAGCGTGATAAACGCCAAACCCGCCAGAGCGGTGGCAAAGCGAAGGGCCGGGAACCCCCGTCGAACCTCGCCTTGACCGACCATCTCGGGGGTCAATGTGAAGTGCCTTGTGAGCTGCGGGACAGGGAGATCGCGCAGCGACTGGACCGTGGCACGAAGTTCCTGGAGCTCACGCTTCAGCTCAGGCTCCTGCCGCAGGCGCGTTTCGAGGGTCCGCATCTGCCGGTCATCAAGCTGACCGTCGATGTACGCGGAGAGTAATTCCAGATCTCGCTGCGGGAGCTTCCTTCCAGTCTTCATCATCTCGTCTCATCTTCAAGACGGTATTTACCCGGCAAAAGTTCCCGACTGCCCTGCAAACAGTCACGCAGCTGGCTGCGAGCACGGGCCAGCCTGCTCTTAATCGTGCCTAATGGCTTCTTGATGACCTCGGAGGCTTCCATATAGTCGAACCCCTGCACATCGACGAGGACGGCCACAATTCGGTACTCACCCGGCAGCAGCTCGAGGCAGTCTTCGATCGCCTGGCGAAGTTCACCCTGTTCGACTTCTCTGTCCGGACGCTGCTGATCGGTGAAGAGTCCGCTTGACGCTTCACTGTCAAACCCGATCCCCGATTCATCCAGTTCGTCCAGCGAGGAAGCCAACCGGCGTTTGCGCTTGCGGAGTTCATCGTAGCAGGCATTGGTGACAATTCTCAGCAGCCAGGAACGAAATGATCCCCCACGGAAGGATTTCAACGAGCGGTAGGCGGAGATGAAGGCATCCTGGGTGGCATCCTCGGCGGATTGTTTCTCACCCATGATGCGATAAGCGATGTGATAGGCGAGGCGTTCGTAAGCGAGAACCAGCCGGTTGAAAGAATCTAAATCGCCGTGTTTTGCTTCCTGAATGAGTGCATTCTCGTCCATCGCGGGACCATCATAACCCGCTGCGAGGAGCGTGGCAAGAAATCAGCCTGCAACCGCTCTTCGAGCGTACATAATCTGGAGAATCGCGCGCCAGGCTAGCATGCCTGCCGCGGAGAATCCCGCCATGACAATCACGAAGAACGGCAGGATCGGAGATGCCAACCACAGCCCGCGCAGAAAGGCGCCGACCGGAGCGGCGAGAAGCGAAGCGAAGATGACACGCGGCAGATGGGACCGGCTGCGGATAACCTCAGCACGGTAGACCCCCAGCCAGGGTGCGAGGATGAACCAGCTAAGCGAGAAGGGGATCAATGTCGCCAGCATGCGCGGGAGCGATCCCCAGGCCAGCGTATCATGCGACCCGAAACCGACCAGCGTGATCACCAGATAGGTCACAAGATCGCCGAGCGCGACGAGCCAGGTCACTTTTCGGTAGGGAAAATCAGCCATGCATAGATCCTACGACGTAACCTTCGTACAGACAAGGGCAGGTGGCTGCCCCACCTGCCCTTTTACTAGCCGGTAGATCGTACGCCTCGGCTGTTGGCCGTTTAACCAAAAATCAATAGTCGGGCAGATCATCACCGCCTGTGCCTGTCACGGCCGCACCGGAGGGAGAAACAACAAACCACACCCCCCCGACGCCCTGACCGCTCACATCGCCGGGCGATTGATCCAGCACGTAGTAGTACAGCGGCCAACCGTTGTAAGTGACCTGCATGCTTCCATCGTCACGGGTCGTCGCGGCGAGCAAATCTGCATCGATGCCCTCGCCACCTATGAAGTCACCATCGACAATTAACGCCGGCCAGTTGGCGGCACAGCCGTCATAGCAAGTGCTTTTACCGGGCGTGTCATTTGTGAACAGATACAACGTCAATCCTTCTGCATCGACGAGGATTTCTCCGAATGGCGAGTCGCTCGTTTCAACGATCGGTCCAGCCATCGTTTCCGGAAGGACAACGCTGAACGGCACGTTAACGATGGCGTCACCCCGAGTAGCCGGGACGTCTGGCCCCTCGGGGAACTCGAATTCACCCGCTTCGCCGGCGTCCACATGCAGCATCGCAAACAGCTGTTCCGTCGCGCGCTGGGCGTCGATATCAACAACCAAATCACGCGTCACGCCCGCTTCCACTTTGGCGGTCCCAATGATCGGTCCCGGATCTCCATCCGCTGAGATGTGAATCACCAACCATCCGGGACCCGCGGAGACGACCTCCTCGATGGTGACGGTTCCGGTGCTGACATCCTGGTCGCTGACCGCGACCGACTGCACGGGCGATTCTTCCTCCGATTCCGCTTGTGTTTCCTCTGCCGCAGCCCCGGCCTCGACACCCTCAGTCGGCTCTGGAGGAGGTTCCGTGGCGGCCTCCGGTGCGCTGCAGGCTGCGATCAACAGACCGCTCAGCAGAAACATGATCAGGATTGAACGTGAGAAATGCCTCATCTTTCTTCTCCTTATTAATAACGATTGGACAGGGCGCAAGTCCCGATTACATAGTTAACTACGCGCGGGAGGCATAATTCGGATCTATCGTGTCAAAATAAAAACCGCTCCAGGCGGAGCGGTTTCAGAAGATTTTGGTATTAAATGTCAATGTCAAAGATCGACGCCGAGCACTTTCACGCCGGTGGGCTGATCGCTGCCTCCAGCGGGCTCAACCGTGACACCGATTCCGTCAAAACCCTTGATCATCGCAGGTGCGCGCACGACGGCCTGGATAAACTCCTCGCCCGCCTCGACGTCAATCAACCCGCCGCTTACCCTGTCTCCATCCGGCTCGATCAGCCAGACCTGGTAGATTTGACCTTCCGGGAGAGGTTCTAATCCCCATACATAGAGCACTGCAAAGCGCAGGTACTCCTCGTAAATCGCTGACCCATACACGTTTTCTCCTTCGATGAGAACCCTGTGTACATCCGGATAGGCATACAAGCCCTGTGCGATGCGATCTTCATTAACCTGTGCCAGGAGCTGCGCCTCAAGCTGCTGGACCTCCTGGACCTGGAGCCACAAACCGACGTTCAAAGCCAACAAGATAGCGCTCAAGCCCAGCGCGATCGGTGCCAGAGGCAGGTTTGTCAATCGCTGCCACCATGAAGTCCGGCGTGCTGGCTGCGCTTTCGAAATCTGCGCGATGATGTTGGCGCGCAACCGGGCCGGCGGTTCCACAGGTGGAGCGCTGTGCAGGAGACCGTCGGCTGCGGCTTTGAATCCCTTCAGGTTCGCCCGGCAGCGCTCACATTGATCCAAGTGCATGCCCACTCGCCTGGACTCGCGAGGTTCGAGTGCGCCAAGTGCGAAGACTGCCAGTGTATCCTGATCGATGTGAATGCTTCTGTCCATCAAGCCACTACCTCTTCACCAGTTAATACGACGCCCCCACTCAAATTGGATCTACTCGTCATCGGAGCGAGAGCCTTCAAACCAGGCTTGACGCAGCTTCTCAAGACCCAGTCGAGCCCTCGTCTTTACGGTTCCCAGCGGCGCACGCGTGTGTTCCGCAATTTGACGTTGAGAGAGTCCGTGGAAATAGGCTAACTCGACGACCTCGCGCTGCTCTTCGGGCAGTTCGTCAAGCAAGAAACGCAATGTTCGCCAACGGTTTGACTCGGATGTGCTGTCCGGATCAGGCGGCTCGTGCCAACTGTGCTCATCGATCGACATGGCGATTTCCGGCTGCCGGGATTGCTTGCGCAGTCGATCGATCACGACACGGCGGGTTATCGTTAGGATCCAGGTTGAAAAAGCTCCCCGATCAGGCCGGTAAGTTTCTGCTCGATGCCAAAGACGCATGAACGATTCCTGGGAGACCTCTTCCGCCAGCATCGGGTCGCCAAGCATCTTGAGCGCCAGGCCGTATACCCGCGAAGCGAAGCGGTCATACAGGGTTAAGAATGCCTGCCGATCACCTTCAGCGACTAGCAGCGTCAATTCAGCTTCATCGAACGAGGAGTATCCCTTCACAATAGCGCTGATTATATCGTCACTGTCCAGCACCTGTAACTCCGATGAGAGCCCGCCCGAAGAGACTATTCCCGATATAATTTATCCGAGTTAGTTATACAAAAGGGATTGAGGCATCAGATGAGCAAACAAAGTCAAACAGAAATGCGGCGGGCACGCATGCAGCGTGAACGACGCAAAAGCCAGATCACATGGAGCGCGCTTGGAGCTGCCGCATTGTTGATCATCGGCCTGATGATCTGGAATGCCGTGCGTCCCGCTGCCGGGCGATCCGTCGCGGTTGAATCGGCCGACCATGTTCCCGAAGGCGCGGACCCCGGCCCTTACAATTCTGATCCCCCGACTTCCGGTCAGCACTTTGCAACCAGTCTGCCTGCAGGATTCTTCACCGAGCAGGATGCTGCCGAACTGCCGCCTTATCCGGAAGGCTACCTGGTCCACAACCTCGAGCACGGCTATGTCATTTTCTGGTACGACTGCTCAGAATTAGAGCAGCAATCTTGTGATGACCTTACCCGGGAGATTCAGGATACGATGGAGCGCGCCGATAACTTTAAGGTGATCGCATTTCCATGGGAGAGCATCGATGTCCCGGTCGTCATGACGTCATGGGGACAACTGCAAGAGTTCGAATCATTTAACAGCCGGAGGGCAACGCAGTTCATCCGGGCGAACCGTAATCGCGCTCCGGAACCTCAAGCCCAATGACAGCAAGTCCCCGGCACCAGAGAAGTGTCGGGGACTTTAGATGAGGATCGTTTTGCCCACCAAAAATCAGGTTGGTCTGATTTGTCCGGCTATTTCCCATGATTTTTGCTCCTTATCCGATCTATGCCCCCGCTGCGGGATCGGCCGCAATCCATAGGCGATCGTATTCGGGGGTTGTCGATTCTCTCGCAGCATTCTATACGCAAGCGAGGCGATAAGGTCGCATATCTCAGCGGATAGCCAATTAAGATCGAGGCGTTTCATTCTCTTCATTCTTTCGAGGAAGTCCATCCCAATTCCCGCATCTCTTGAACTCGAAGCTCGAGCGATTTGCGGATCGAGGTGGCGGTGAACACGCTGATCAGAAGCGCGGCGATAAGCAGAACGAATGCGTCGAATGCGCTCGTAGGAGAGCCGGGGATCGGCAAGATCGGGTTGCCGAATAAAAAGACAGATGTATTAAGCAAGATCGCGATCAACCGCATCTCCGTCGGGCCCAGCTTGATATATGAAATTCGGAATTCACCGGTTACGAACGCGGTCACATAGGCGTAGATCGACATCAGCAAGTATCCGGCCAGAGCCAGACAGGCGTAATCCAGCTGGACGAATGGGGAGATCCCCATTCCTACGAAAATGACCACCTGGCTGCCTGCATCGACGAGGTGATCGACGAAAAACCCATATTTTGGCCGCTCCGCCTTGCGGTAACGGGCCAGGGTTCCATCCATGCTGTCACCGAACCAGTTCAGGACAAAACCGGCGCTGGCCAACCATAGAAACGCGGGGTCCAGATGGCTGAGTCCGTAGCCAAGAAACACGACCGCGGTGCCAACGATCCCGATCAATGTCATCGTGTCGGACCCAATCTGGCTCGGTGTCTGCCGGGCGAACCACTGCAGCAGCGGCTTCTCGAAGGGACCAAGCAGGGTCTGATTGATACGTTTTTGCGTATGGACGTCAGGCATTAGGCCCTCCTTCAAATTACGCCCTCATCTCCCGGATTATGACCGGGATAATGTTCCATTAACTATACACACAATGAAACTTCTAACCACATTCAGAGTGCTGTCTTGAGACTGGCTATGGAAGGATTATGATTTCAGGATGGGAACTTGCGCCCGGGTAGAACTTACCGATAATCAGAGCATCTCGAAAGAATGAACCGCTGGGAGGCCAGACAATGCAGAAATTAAGCCGGATCGTTTTTCTGCTCTCAGCCCTCGTCCTGCTGTCCGCCTGCGGAGGAAGCACATCTGGAAGCATTGTCGGTGCACGCGAGCGCTGTCGCATCAATGGTGGCGTCGGATTCTGTGAAGGACGGTTTCGAACTCTCAACGGAACCTACCACAAAGATGTCGAAGATGACCTCATCTTCGGCGGTGATTCAGTCGAGGTGACCGTTGAAGCCTCGGTCGAAAAAGGTACGCTCCGCATCTCCATCGAGTCGCCTGGCGGTGATCTGACCAGCATCGATATCACACCCGAAACCCCTGGAACGCTGATCGGGGTAGCCGAGGGGGAGTTCGATGGGTTTGAAGTAGTTTTTCAGGCCATTGATGGCGAAGCTACTGGAGTTGAATACCGGATCGACTACCTGGCGCGGTGATACCTGCCGGACCACGATCAACTACAGCGATTCGTTCGCTCAACCCCGAGGAGGCATACCACCAATGTCGTTTTTTGAGACTATCCCACCCGATGAAGCGGATGGAGAAGCGGGGCAGCTTTACGCCGCTGACCTTGAGAAAAAGGGCTACATCTCCAATTACACGCGGCTGTTCAGCTTACGCCCGGAGGTATTAACCGCCTGGCGAAACTTGCAGGGTGCCATCCGCCGAAATATGCGCCTGCGGCGCTATGAGCTCGCCACATTTGCCGCAGCGTTAGAGATGAATTGCACCTATTGAACGATGGCGCACGGAGCGGTGCTCCGTAAAAACTTCTTCACCGAAGAAGAGCTGAAAGCAATCGCCCATGACTTCACGCAATCAGGCTTGCCGGATGAAGAGGTGGCAGTCATGGCCTTGGCGCAGAAGGTCGTGCGCGCGGCCCATAAAGTGTCCGCCGAAGATATACAGGAACTGCGCACATTCGGGCTGGAAGACAAGGAGATTTTCGATGTCGTCCTGACCGCTGCGGCACGCTGCTTCTTCGGGCACTCGCTCGATGCCGCCGGACTCGATCCCGATGAGGCCTACCGGCAGGATCTGGACGGAAATCTGCCAGAGGTGCTCGCCATTGGACGGCCCTGGCCGAAGCCGTGAGAGCGCACGAAGGTTGGAATAAAAGCCAACTCCAGGGCTTCGTTGAACTTCGATACCATCGGCCAAGGGAAGGCACATCGGCGAATTCACCGGTGGCGCTACCCTCGTAGATGCCTTCCCCCCGCCGATGTACTCGCCCGTTATGCTGAAAACTACGAACAGGACTTCAAGCCAATCCTGATCTCACTCGAAGAATTTGCTCGCGCTTGCACGACCGTCCTCCGGATTGGCATGAAGTTGGTGCGGAGTGATTCGATCTCGCAGGCATCGCGGCAAAAGCTTCGCGCGGGATCTTCTATGCCGTTCGGGATGGAAGGATCTTCACTGAAATGATGGTATGCTCAGATTAGATTCATAATATGAACGGGAACCACAATGATTTCGATCGAAGCACTCAGAGAGCACGAATACCTCGTAACCGTAGAATCTGGCCGCACGACCACTCACCAGGTCACGGTCAAACCAGATGATTATCAACGGCTGACGGGTGGCGATCAACCCGTTGAGCAGCTCATTCGTGCCTCGTTCGAGTTCCTGCTCGAACGGGAGCCAAACACCAGCATCCTTCGAGAGTTCGACTTGATGGTCATCCAGCGCTACTTTCCGGAATACGAGCGTGTGATCAAATCTCGCTTTGGCTGATGCTTCACACAAAACCAGCGACCAGCAAATCCTCCGTTGAGTTAGCGGCGAATTCAAGATGCCAGATTAAACCGACGCATCGTAGTCAGAGAGCAGCTAACCTGCGACCAACATCTGGAAAAAGCACAGCAGCCGGCGTCATCAAACGCAGGGCCGCTGTTGAATTGCATGACGATCACCACGTCTTCGAAGCGTTCAACGGCGTCGCCAGGAAGTGAGGGCTTCGCAAATGACGGGACCCATCTCGGTCCAGATCGACCGTATCCCACTAAGATTATCCAACGCTTATTTGATCCGGGGCGATGATATCAGCATCCTCATCGATGCGGGTATGCCCGGCGAGGCTGCCCGCCTCCTGGAAACTATCAAGCAGCATGGCAACCCACGGCTGGATTGGATTTTCTTAACCCACGCTCACTTTGACCACTTCGGCTCAGCCACTCAATTGAAGCGTGCGACCGGCGCGAAAGTCCTGATCCAGAAGGATGATGCTCCGGCGTTGATGGCAGGCGAAACGCTGCTCGGTGAGGTGCGCGGTCGTGGACGCCTGACCGCACGAGTGCTGCCGCTCATTGAACGACTGTTCCCGGTCGAACCCATGGCGCCGGATGTGGTCTTTGATCAGGATTACACATTTCCCGGCAGTCGTCTGAAGATCCGGGCGATGCACACTCCCGGGCACACTACGGGTTCATCCAGTATAGTGATAGAGAACACCCACCTGTTTGCCGGGGATTTAGTTTCGACAAATGGAGCGGCACACGCCCAACGTTATTACGCTCATGATTGGGAGGCGCTGAGCATCAGCCTTGCAGCGATAAAAAGTCTGAAGCCCACACATACGTATCCGGGTCATGGGCCTGATCTGTTGACGCTCGAAGCGCTGCTGCAATTGAGCATCTGACTAAATCAAATCACCCCAGGAAAATGTGCTCGTGCTGATTTTCGATCACGAGAGCCGGCCCCATCCACAGCGCATCAGCGCTCGCCCAGCGATTCTACGTTTCCCAGCCCGGAGATCGATTGCTCGATAACAGGGTCCCCATAGTAACTGACACTGCCCAGGCCGGTGATGTTCACATCGAGGTTCTCGGTCACCCACACCGTCGCGCTGCCCGCACCGCTCAAATTGATATCAGCAACCCCGCTCATCAGGTCAGCAGCTTCATAAGTGCCAGCGCCGCTGACGTTCACATCTTGCTCCTGTACAGTGCCGGAAAGTGAGATCGATCCGGCACCGCTCAAGGTTACATCAATGCGCTCACCATCGATATCTTGCACCTCGACATCCCCCAGTCCGGAGAGGGACAGCGCCTGCAGGTCAGTTACCGTGAGGTAGAGACGGATCGGCTCGGTTGGGCGGATAATATTCTGCCAGCGTTCAGTATCGAAACTGATCTGCAGCGTTTGACCGCGCACCACCGTATCGATATGCGGAACAATGTTGTCTTCCGCTTCAATTGTCAGACTCTCGGCATCACCCTGCGTGATGATGAGCTTACCGATGCCTTCGAACGACACACGCGTAAACCCGGCCAGCGACCTTTCTTCTTCGATCACCATTCCCGAGCCATCTTCATAGCGCACCGAAATCGTGCAGCCGACAGCCATCAAAGCAAGGGCCCCAATAATCAGCAGCGTTCTTCGTAACATTTCAAGCCTCCACCTCGCATCAGTGCTCATGTTTGCCATTCTTTACGCAGACACCGCAGGAAAGTTTCATCCGTCTGGATCTGCGGGAAGAACTTCTTCACCCGGACATCATGCGCCTAATGAAAAAGTGCCGCACGGATGCGGCGCTCGTCCCGATCGATTTTGACCGAGATCGATTACTTCCACTTAATCATGCAGCCCACCGCGCTTGTAGTCTCGATGTCAGGCTCATCCCCTGCAAGCACTGCCTCGATCGCGTCCCGCAGGTAGGCGCTCTCGACGGCATTTTCGGGTTGTCGGTATTGGCATTAATGGCTCCATGGTAGCGTAGGATGCGATCTTCGTCGAAGAGGAAAACTTCGGGTGTGCGCAACCGTAAGAATAATTTCTGCGTATAGTTGTATAGAATATGGGCAGCAACCGCGATCACGCGTGAACCACGATGGGAGCCATCTAATGAAAGAAGAGCAATCAACCCAACCGCCTGAAATCCCAACCACAGCTGAACGAGTTCCGGAGCCATCCAGAACGTACACTGAGAAACAAGAAAAAGAGGAGAAGAACCGCAGGGATCCATTGGGCACCATCTCCAGTGCAGCGTTCCTGATCTGGGCGGGCGTCGTGCTTCTGCTCAACAATCTGGGACAGATTCGGATGCTGACGTCTGTGCTCGACCAATTGAACGTCCCGGAGATGTGGTTCCCGGTCAATCTGCCGTTTGTTGATCCACGCGTGTGGCAGGCATTCTTTCTTGGATGGGCAGTTATCCTTCTCGCTGAAGCCCTCGTCCGCACAATTGTCCCGGTCTACCGCTGGAATGTGGTTGGAAACCTGTTCTGGGCCGGCATCCTGCTGGGCATTACACTCGGAAAATGGGCGATCATTGGGCCGGGAGTGCTGATCGCGATCGGCATTGCGGTTCTGATCCAGGGCTTCATCCGCGGCTGAAAATCCAGATGGGGATCCTCCAACGGCTTCATCATGACACAAAGCCCGGGCATTCCGGGCTTTGTTCCCTAAACCTTCTGCTCAACTGATATGGATCCGTCGAATCGGTTCTTAATGGAGAGAGATCAGCAATCTCCCCCTTCCCCCTCTAGATTCTCACAACAACGAGCCGTGATCATACCGATGTCTATCCCATTTTATGGAGGGCTGAAATCATGACGAACGAATTCCCGATGCACCCGGATCTAGACGTTGGCAAGACCTTCCCTAACTTTGAGCTCCCGGATCAGGATGGCGAAATGCAAAACCTGCGAGGGTTGTTACGCGGTTTTCCCGGTGTTCTGATTTTTGGGCGGGGCCATTATTGACCAAAAGATCGTCGTCAGTTGACGAACTATGTCCGTGATCTGCAGCCCGAATTGGCTGTCAACTACTGCAAATTAATCACTATCTCGGTGGACGACCAGCTCACATCAAAAGAAGTCCGAACGGCGCTTGCCGCCGATTGGCCATTCCTGTGTGACCATGATCGCAAGCTATTGCACGAGCTCCAGATGGTCGATACAACTGATGATGTCCATGGCCAGATCTACATCCCCTACACATTCGTTCTGGATCGAGATCGAACGATCCATAAGATCTACAACGGCTGGTGGTACGTAGGTCGCCCGACCGTGGAAGATCTGCGTCATGACCTCCGTGAGATCATGTCCAAACGCGACGATTGGGCCTACCCGGGCAGCGGCAAAGACAGTGGATGATCGTGCCGCGCGCCCGCTCCATCATCTGCCAAACCCAAAGCGGTCGTACCTGTGCTGAATAAGCCGCAGCCATCCGGCCAACAGCCATGATGGATCTGATTGGGCAAGGGATCGTATGACCATCTGGTGCCACCCACTCGTTGAACAATCCGAGAAGCAAGTGAAGAATGGTCAGTGAATTAAGCGAGCTTTCATACGAAGGCATCCAGCACAGCAGCGCGCCACCCCACGTCGATTGGCGTTGAGTTGGATACGGAAAACCGCCGCAACATACCCTTCTACCAACGCTTCGGTTACAGGCTGACCGCTGGATCGACGCCTGGAAAGACGAAGCGTTACCATTTCTTCAGGCCTTCATCGCTCAACAGGGCCTGATTCCGGCACAGCGTAGCAGACCGGTGGGAGGCGAATGATGAACACTCTGGATATACTCGAATATGGTCACCAGACTCTGAAGAGATCGCTAGAAGGCATCGCCAACGATGAATGGGAGACGCCCGGCCTATGTGGCTGCTGGTGCGTCAAAGAGACCGTCGCCTAGCTGGCCAATTTTGAGATCTGCAAGGTGCAAAATTCCATCGCCGCCATCCCCCTGGGCAATTTTGTCACCTCCTGAAAACTCTTCGCCCCGGCGGTGTTATCATCAATGCAGAATATCGGGAGCCATCCCCGCCACTGGAGGAAACTATGTCCCAGAACTTTGGCCCCTGGATCGGCGAGCACGGCGTTGAGAATCACGGCATCCGCAACGCCGGTACGGTGTACTGGAATTTGACCACGCCGATGCTTTACGAACGCATCATCCGCCGCCATGAAGGGGCGCTCGCTCATCTTGGACCTGTCATTGTCCGCACCGGGGATCACACCGGGCGGTCCCCACACGATAAATTCATCGTTGAAGAGCCCTCCAGCAAGGATGTGATCTGGTGGGGTAAAGTGAATCGCCCGATCTCCGCGGATTGCTTTAATCACGTCCACCGTCGGATGCTCGCCTATATACAGAATCGTGACGTCTTCGTTTTCGACGGGTATGCCGGCGCCGACCCTGAATACCAGATGCCCGTGCGGATCATCACCGATTACGCATGGCACAGCCTCTTTGCCCGCAACATGTTCATCCGCGAGTTCGACCCCGAGAAGCTCCGCAAGCATGTCCCCGAGTTCACCGTGATCGACATGCCCGGCTTCCACGCCGATCCGGAGATCGATTGCACCGCCAGCCAGACCGCAATCCTGGTCCACTTCGGTAAGGGTCTTGTCTTGATCGCCCGCACAGAGTACGCTGGCGAGATCAAGAAGAGCATCTTTACAGCGATGAACTACAAATTGCCCAATCAGGGCGTGCTCCCGATGCACTGCAGCGCCAACTACGGTGAAGATCCCGACGACGTGGCACTCTTCTTCGGGTTGAGTGCCACCGGCAAGACGACGTTGAGCAACGTCCCGGACCGCACCTTGGTCGGCGACGATGAACACGGATGGAGCGACAACGGAATCTTCAACTTCGAGGGCGGCTCGTATGCTAAAGTGATCCGGTTAGATCCGGAAGGGGAGCCGCTCATCTATGAGACGACCCGGCGTTTTGGGACGATCCTCGAGAACGTCGCGTTTGATGGTGAAACACGGCGCGTCGATCTCGATGATGAAGGGCTGACCGAGAACACCCGCGCCAGCTACCCGATCTCGCACATGCCCAACGCAATCCTGGAGGGGATCGCCGGGCATCCCCGGCATATCCTCTTCCTCACCGCCGATGCGTTTGGCGTGCTGCCTCCCATCAGCAAGCTCACGACCGAGCAGGCCATGTACCATTTCCTGAGCGGGTACACTGCCAAGGTGGCCGGTACCGAACGCGGCGTAACCGAACCGCAGCCCCACTTCAGCGCATGCTTCGGTGCCCCCTTCATGCCGCTCCACCCCCGTGTATACGCTGACTTGCTCGGGGAAAAAGTCAGGAAGCACAGCGCGCAGGTCTGGTTGGTCAATACGGGTTGGACTGGAGGGCCATATGGTGTCGGGGAGCGCATGAAACTCGCACACACACGCCGCATGGTCGAGGCGGCGATCAGCGGCGAATTGGATGCGGTGGAATTGGAGACGGAACCTCACTTCGGTCTGCATGTCCCGGTCCACATTGAGGGCGTTCCGAGCCAGATCCTCACACCACGCGAAACCTGGGGGCATCCAGAGGCTCACGATCAACAAGCCGGGGAACTGGCCAACATGTTCTACGAAAATTTCCGGCAATTTCAATCAGAGGTGGACCCATCGATCGCCGCGGCCGGACCAGTATCGAGGTAATTGGATTCACACAGGAGAGGTTTCAGGAATTCAATGTATAGATTGACAATCCAACCGCTTACGATTCTCCTGCTGCTGTCCATAGCAGCATGCGCAAGGCAGGCTGGCACGCCCGAACCCGCATCCACGCAAAGCCGGGACGAAGTTCTCGTTCCGACGGAAGAAGAGAGTCAAGACCGATACATTAGTAAAGAGGGTGCGTTTTCGCTCAGACTGCCTGATGGCTGGCAGGTCTTCGGCCCGGTAGAAGCAGCTGCTGGTGGAGGAATCTCATTTGCACTCTACAACCTCGGTCCGCACCCTTCAACATCCATGAGCCCTGGAGGCAGCAGCATCGCTATCGCTGATGCTGATACGTTGACGGTCGAGGAATTTATACAGGGGCAATGCAGCCCATGTCCTCCTGCCACGGTCAACGATATCCAACTAGGAAATGTTAGTGCGCGACGAGCAGTCATCGGCGATGGTGGGGTTCCTCTGGAAATCACCTGGACTTTCTTTGAGCATAATGGGCGTCTCATCGGCCTGAAGATCCACGATCCACAGACACTTGAACCATTGTCGGAGGTGCTTGAGAGCATTGAACTTCGCTGAAGACGAATGCCTGGCAGGAAGTATTTCCCGCCAGACCGGGTGCGAGATTGAGCATGAGATATAACACTGAGACTCACGATCAAGCGAAAGCGCAGGATTACTTGCACTATCTCTGCACTGAACTGCCAAACAGGCGGACAGGCAGCGCTGAGAATCGGGCGGCAACGGATTTCTTTGCCGCGACGGTGGAGCAGTTCGGTTTCCGTATTGAACGCTCCCAATTTTCATGTATTGACTGGAATTCAGAAGGGGCCACACTCGAGGTGGATGGGAAGCGCACAAGGGTCCACGTCAGCCCCTATTCGGCGGGGATCGATGTGCAGGCTCCGATCATTCGGCTGGCATCGCTCGAAGAACTGGCATCTTCCGAACTGCATGGAAGGATCGCGCTGCTCGCCGGCGAGCTCGTCAAAGAGCAATTGATGCCTAAGAATTTTCCATTCTACAACCCCGAGCATCACCGGGAGATCATCGCCATGCTCGAACAGAAAAAGCCGGCTGCTTTGATTGCGGCAACGGGCAAAGACCCCCAGATGGCTGGAGGCGTCTATCCTTTTCCTCTCTTCGAAGACGGCGACTTTGACATCCCTTCCGTATATATCACGGATGTCGAAGGGGAGCGTCTTGCGGCACTGGAAGGCAGGATCGCTTCCCTCCACATCGATGCCGCGCGCATACCCTCTACAGGCTTCAACATGATCGCACGGAAAGGCAATGATAAAACACTGCGCTTGGTCTTTTGCGCCCATATTGACGCCAAGGAGGGCACCCCTGGCGCACTCGATAACGCCGCCGGGATTGTCACCCTCCTTCTTTTAGCCGAACGACTGCTAGATTATTCCGGTGAACAAGCCGTCGAAATTGCTGCGCTCAACGGCGAGGATTATTATGCAGCATCCGGTGAAATTCAGTACCTGAAATCCTCGCTCGGCGCTCCCGGGGACATATTGTTAGCAATCAACATCGACGGCGCGGGCTATAAAGATGGACGTACCGCCTATTCACTTTATGGATGTTCTGACAAACTCACACATCAATTGAAGACGATATTTTCAGGATATCCTGATCTCGTGGAGGGACCGGAATGGTACCAATCAGATCACAGCCTGTTTATCCAGCAAGGCATCCCTGCGTTAGCCTTCACATCTGACCAGTTCGACGCGTTGTGGTCAGAAATCGCACATACGCCGGATGACCAACCTCACCTTGTCTCCATTCAAAAACTGATTTCGCTGTCGGCTGCTCTTCATGACATCGTCCTTAACGCTGATCGGTTCCTCACGGAAGGAGACAGGTAATCACTGTGCACTCCTGTTTCCTGCTATTATGGATGTGACATTCAATGGGACGTATCCATGCGAAACAAATCTCTTTGGAAGGCTGCGCTCTCCTTGCTCTGGCGTGGGATTCGGAACAGCTTAATTCTCTTCGCATGCACATTCGTAATATTCTGGTTCTTCAGCGAACATTCGCTGCTTGAACTCAGCAACTACCTCTTCTTGGGAGGTGCGATCAGTATTCTTTTCGGCTTAATTTTGCTGGCTGGAGGTTGGGGGTCGACAAAGAGCTTTTCTTATCAATACGGCTCCTCTGCTGGGCCTGACGATTTAAGGGAGCGCGCCCGGCACACATTCCTCGACCTGCTTGCCTTGTATGACCTCACCGCGCAGATCTGGCTCGCCGGAACGATCTTGATCCTGCTCTCGATCCTCGCCGGTCAGTTGCTATGAACGCCTCCGCCGAACCCGACAGCAACGGCGCTGCTCATCACTGTGACTGCATGATTTGCCGAAAGCAGCACGGGGATTTTTCTCCCCGGGGTGGACCGGTTTATGAGGATGATCTCGTTTACGCCTGCCACGCCCACATATCAGATGACCAAACGGATCAATACCTCGGTTGGCTCGTGCTCGAGACCCGCCGGCATGTGCCCGACCTCGCTTCGCTGACCGAGGCTGAAGCACAGCGCGTGGGCATGTTGGCTGGGCGGCTGGCACGGGTTCTCAAAGCAGAACTTAACGCCATGAAAGTATATGCGTTCGTCGTCGGTGAAGGGATGGCTCACTTCCACATGCACCTGATCCCCCGCTATCCCGGAACGCCGCACGAGTTCTGGGGAGGACATATTGATGAATGGCCGGGGGCACCACGAGGAAGCAAATTAGATATTGAAGAATTGTGCCGAAAATTATGCGCACAGATGAATATAGACAAAAATTAATCTTCCCTAATATAGATTTGAGACACATTCGTTCGCGGAGCCTTGGTCGACGTCGTCCACAACCGCACTCCCCTTCCCATCGACAGTGGGTCCCCTTATGATTGGCTCATCTGACAGGGAAAACACGTGAAGACTGAAAGCTCGCTTTCGTCAATAGGCAAACGATTGCGCAGCCTCGCCGTACACATCCCCATGTTCCGCGGCAAGGTCGTCGAGAAACGATGCCAGGTCGACGATATCCTTCATTGGATCTGCTCGACACCGTCGATGCCCTGTCTGAAAGAAAGCGATGGACTTCCGCAGAAATTTCACCGATAATGCCCCACCATGCTTCTACTTCGTGGGTTTGTGATTGGCTTCTCGATCGCTGCACCGGTCGGTCCGATCGGCGTACTCTGCATCCGCCGTTCGTTGCGTGACGGATGGTTGGCCGGTTTTATCTCAGGTATGGGCGCCGCATCGGCGGATATGCTCTACGGAAGCGTGGCGGCCTTTGGACTCAATACCATATCCGACTTCATGATCACCGGACAATCCTGGCTGCGTGCGATCGGGGGCCTCTTTCTGATCTACCTGGGGGCCAGGACCTTCTTCACCAGACCGGTGGAGGGATCGTTTCCTGAGCGGCGATTCGGGTTGTTGGGCACGTATTCATCGACCTTCGTACTGACCCTGACAAACCCGCTAACGATCCTGTCCTTCATGGCGATCTTCGCCTCGATCATCCCGCCCGGCATCGAATTGACGACCTGGTCTTCGATCGAGATGGTTGTGGGTGTGTTTCTGGGATCGAGCGCCTGGTGGATCATTCTGAGCGTCTCCGCCGGAGCGTTGAAATATCGTCTCAGCGGCCAGCTCAATCAATGGATACAGTGGGGCTCCGGCACAATCATCATGATCTTCGGAGTCGCGGCGCTGCTCACATTTATTACAGCATAGCCTCTAAATGCGAAGACCGGGGCAGGACAAACCAAAACGGATTCGAGGAGTGGTATGAACCTTCAGGAACGTATACGTACACACAGGAATAAATGGGCCGGGATCGGCCAGTGGCAGGATCCTGACCTCACCGACTGTCTGGATTTCATGGCCACCGAGGTCGCCGAGGCGATCGATAAGCGCTTGAGGACCTCCGCACGCTATACCCGCAACACAAAGAAACAGGTGCCTACGGCGGAGGAGATCGGGACCGAGGTTTTCGACGCCATCATGATGGGCTGCATCGCATTGGATCTTCTAGGCCTGGATCTTGAAACGATCGCCGAATCTAAATTGGAACTGATGGATCGAAAGCGCGGCCTGAATCCAGCCTCCTGACCGCAGCCCGAGCCGCACTCCTCAGGAGTCCTGTGGACCGAAACAGTCTCCTCATCGTCCTGGCTGTCATCGCTGTCTTTGTGCTCATACTTTTGCTTGCGATCCGTGGCGAAAGCCGCGCACGCGCTTTAAAGCGGAGACGCAAAGCGGAACTGGGCTTCCAGGACCTGTCCCATGTGCCTGCCTCGGTTCTGGAACGAATCAACTGGCTTTACAGTCGTCACCCTAACCAACAGATCGAAATCCGCAGTCTGACGACCCTTGAACGGGATGAATATGCCCTTTTTCTGATGGATCTCTTTGATACGGGTGGTGAGGCGAGCACACCACAGGAAGATGTCCTGCTGGTAGTCTCGTCGAAGTTGTCGCTCCCCCGTTTCACGGTAATCCTTAGGATCGCACGGGACGGCATTCTGGCGAAATAGGTCGATAAAACATTGCAGGAACTCATGAACCGTCAGGGAGACCAATCCGTCGATCTGCGCGATCCGCACTTCAGTGAAAATTATCTGCTCTTCGGAGAAGATGGCGACCGGGTCGCTTCGTTTTTCAATCGGGCTTCTTTCTCAAGCGTATCCCAATCCAGATACGCGGCAATTGAAGGCGGAGGCGATTCGTTGATTTATGTCCGGCTGCCTCTTCCAGCTAAGGGGAATTCACCTCAGCAAGTTCTTCAAGATCGCCTCCGCGAAGTCGAACTGTGGTTCAGGATATTCCGGGATGCCTGCTTCTGATCTGTTTCGCTCCCATCCTGCCTGTCAAACATCTCGAACCCTTTCACAAATGAATGAGACTTCCGGAAATTAGGATGTTATTATTATATAATTAGGCAATCCTAATTAGATACGGGCCATCCCGGACAGATACCACCCGTCACACAGAGGTCAGACGAACGTCAGTTGGCCGTCCAGTCGATCTGTCATAGAAAGGTTGATAATAAGCCCGGGCTTTGATGATCGCACGGCCATCAATCTGAAACCCGGAAATCATCCGCAGCATGATTCTTAAAAACATCTTTCGACGCAAGGGCCGAACCTTGCTCACCGTTCTGGGCATAAGCATTGGGGTCGCCGCCATCATCGGCCTTGGCGCGCTGGCGAAGGGTTTTGAAGCCGGCTACAGCTCAATGCTCTCCGGCAGCAAGGCCGACCTGCTCGTCAGTCAGCCGGATGCACTCGATATCAGCTTAAGCGCGATCGACGAGCAAGTGGGGCAAGAACTCGCTGCCCTCTCGGAAGTACAGACGGTCAGCGGCATGCTGGAAGGCTTCGTACAGGTTGAAGGGTCTCCTTTCTTTTTCGTCTTTGGATACCCGCTGGACAGCTTCCTGTTGGATCGTTTTCAGATTCTTGAGGGGAGCCCGTTCGATGCCCGCAGTTTGAAGGCCAGCGATCGCGCCATCTGGATCGGCTCAGCCGCTGCAGAGAGCCTGAATAAAGAAGTCGGAGATTCGCTGCGCCTCGGGGACAGCCTTTACAAAGTAGTCGGCATTTACCAGACGGGTGACCCCCTCGAAGACAGTGGAAGCGTGTTAGCTCTGGAAGAAGCCCAGATCCTCTTAGGCAAACCCAGGCAAGTCAGCCTTTTCTACATCTTGCTCAAGGACCCTGACCTGGACGAGCGTTTGATCACACGCGTTGAGCGCCGCTGGCCGGATCTGGCGATCAGCACGACAAGCGACTTCCTCGACAACCAGATCACCGCCGATGTCATGCAGGGCTATGTGTGGGCGATCGCAGGGATGGCGATCATCATCGGCGGGGTCGGCATGACCAATGCCCAACTGATGGCTGTCTATGAGCGCACGCGGGAGATCGGCGTGCTGCGCGCCGTCGGTTGGAGCAAAGCTCGCGTGCTGCGCATGATTCTGGTCGAATCGATCTTCATCGGGTTGCTCGGTGGAGCGATTGGCATCGCCATCGGGTGGTTCGCGCTTTTCGCATTTTCAGACGTCTTCCAGATGTTCGGCGCAAACACGACCTCCATCGGGCCGGACCTGTTGGGCCAGGCTGCTCTCGTCGTGCTCACGCTTGGTCTTGCTGGTGGTATCTACCCTGCCTGGCGCGCAGCGCAGCTCGAGCCGATTGAGGCTCTGAGGTACGAAGGGGGGAGCAGCGGAAGCAGCGTCAGACGGCTTCCTTTCGGCGGTATGCCCGTGCAGAGCCTCTGGCAGCGTAGCACCAGGACACTCTTGACCCTGCTCGCGATCGCCCTGACCGTTGGATCAATTTTAACCCTCGAGAGCATCGTCAATGGAGCTTCAGCCGAGCTCGAAAGCATGATTTCGGGTTCTGATGCGGAGATCGCCATCCGGCAAGCGGATATCGCCGACACGAGCCTCAGCGCGATCGACGAGCGGATTGCGGACCGGATCGCCGCGATGCCGGAGGTCCGTAGTGCGAGCGGAATGGTTATGAACGCGGTAATGCTTCCCGAATCGGGCAGCTTCATGCTGCTTCTGGGATATGCACCCAATGAATTCGCGATCCAGCGCTTCAACATCGTTGAAGGGCAACGCCTGAACAGCAATCACCAGATCATGATCGGGGTTACAATCGCTGAGGCGACCGGCAAGGACGTCGGTGAAACCATGGAGATCTCTGGCCAGCGCTTCAAAATTGTAGGCGTATTCTCGACCGGCGTTGGTTGGGAAGATGTGAGCGGTGTGATCTCGCTCCGCGATGCCCAGGCCTTTGCCGGACGCCCACGCAAGGTGACGATGCTGATGGTCGATGTAAAGGATCCGCGCCACACGTCTGCATTGGTTGAAGAGATCAACGCGCGCTTTCCCGAGGTTCATGCTGCCGCGAGCGGCGAATTTGTGGAGCAGATGCCGGATATGCAGAACGCCGACGGAATACTGAACGGCATTTCAGTACTGGCGATCATTGTTGGAGGATTGGGCGTGCTGAATACGATGTTGATGTCGATCCTCGAGCGCACCCGCGAGATAGGCGTACTGCGAGCGCTGGGTTGGAGCCGGCGATCAGTTCTCAGCTTGATCCTGCGCGAAGCGCTGCTGCTGGGGTTGCTGGGAGGGGGCGCCAGCATCATCGTTGCCTTTTTGCTCGCCACCTCAATCCAACTGATACCGATCTTTGGTGAAGCGATTCAGCCAGAATGGACGCTGAGTGTCTTTGCTCGCGCCATCTCCATCGCGGTCCTGCTGGGATTGTTCGGTGGTCTCTTACCAGCCTACCGGGCGACACGATTGCAGCCGGTTGAAGCGCTTCGCTACGAATAACGTCTGGAGTTAGAAAATGAAAAATGAAACACGCTCAAGCCGCTATCTTATCCTGGTGCCGATGATCATGATGCTGCTGACGGCCTGTGCCGGGGGCGCATCGACACCGACCGAACCAGTGGAGCTATCTCCGGCGGAGGATTTCTCGCCGGTGGTCAGCACAACCGGGGTGGTCAAGCCGGAACGGTGGGTGACGTTGAGCTTCGCCGCCGGGGGGCAGGTGACAGAATTGTTCATCCAACGGGGTGATGCGGTCGAAGCAGGAGAAACGCTCGCCCGACTGGGAAATGTGGAACAAGCCCGCGCCGCGCTATCGGCCGCGGAGTTAGAGCTCATCAACGCCCGGCAGGCTCTCGATGACCTTTACGAAAACGCCGAACTCTACACTGCCCAGGCTCGCCTGGCGCTTGCCAACGCAAGGGACCTGCTCGACGATGCTGAATACACATGGCGTGTTCAGCAGGAGGGTTACCGCGCCAGCGATGAGACCATTGATGAGGCTGAAGCCAACCTGATCCTCGCCGAGAATGAGGTTGATCGCGCCAAGGCAGCCTATGACCGGCTATCTGGCCGTTCAGAGGACGACCCCGCACGGGCGCTGGCGCTCTCCAACCTCTCCGCGGCGAGGCAGCATCGCGATGCCATCATTCGGAGGTTGAACTGGTACAAAGGGTATCCAAGTGACATCGAGCAGGCGATCCTCGACGCCGAGGTTGCCGAAGCAGAAGCCCGCGTGGCTGCGGCCGAACGCGAATACGAAGCCGTAAAAGAGGGTCCTGATCCTGAGGCGGTCGAAGTGAGTCAGGCCAGGTTAGCCAACGCAGAGGCTGGTGTGCGCGCCGCCGAAAAAGCCCTCTCAGACATGGAATTACGCGCCACGTTCGCCGGTACCATCAGCGATGTGTATATCCGCGAGGGCGAGTTTGTCGCTCCGGGTCAGCCCATCCTGGTGCTCGCCGATCTGGACAACCTGATCGTCGAAACAACAGATCTCAACGAGATCGATGTCGCGCAGATCACCGTGGGGAGCCCCGCCACCATCACGTTTGACGCGCTGCCGGATGTGAACATCCAGGGCACCGTGACCTATATTGCCACCAAGGCGAGCGAGGGCACCGGCGTGAACTATCCCGTGGAACTCCGCCTCGACGAACAACTTTCAGAGGCCGTGCGTTGGGGTATGACTGCCTTTGTGGACATTGAACTTCAAGAATGATGCGACAGGGCACAGACCATGACTGAAGAAAAATACCTGCTCGAGACGATAAACTTGACGCGCATCTATGGGGACGGCGACCAGATCCGTGCCCTAGATGACGTCAATCTCAAAGTGTGCGAGGGTGAGCTACTCAGCGTCATGGGGCCAAGCGGCAGCGGTAAGAGCACGCTGCTCAACCTGATCGGGGCACTGGACCAGCCCACTGAAGGGAAGGTTTTTGTCTCCGGTCAGGACCTGGCCGAAATCAAGAACCTTGATGAATTCAGGGCAACGACGGTCGGTTTCGTTTTCCAGCTGCACAATCTGCTGCCCACTCTCACGGCGCGCGAAAACGTTGAGGTTCCGATGCAGGGTCGCACCAGCGGGAGCGAACGGCGCAACCGGGCCGAATATCTGCTCGAGCTCGTCGATCTGGCTGAGCGCATGGATCACCTGCCCGGCCAGCTTTCGGGCGGTCAGCGCCAGCGCGTGGCTGTCGCCCGCGCCCTCGCTAACAACCCGCCACTGATCCTGGCCGACGAGCCGACCGGCAACCTTGACAGTACGGCGGGTAAAGCGTTGATGGAGCTCATCAGGCGGCTTAACCGCGAGCAAGGCACGACCTTCCTTGTGGTCACCCACGATCCGGCCGTCGCCAGGCAGACGAACCGGGTCATCGTGATGGGTGACGGCAAAATTGTGCGCGAGGACATCATCGGTCTGCCGATCGAAGAGGATCTTAAGATGTGGCGCCACTCACGTCTGGGGCATCGCATCCTGGCGAGCGACGCGGAAGTCATGGAACGGTTGCCTATCACGGGTGCGCAGTTTGAAGCGCTTCAGAGCCTGCTTAGAAAAATCGACGGTAGCCCCTCATGAGCGATCGATAATCGAAGGGGTAATAGAATGTCTTTCACCACTGCTGCTCCTCTCCCGGTACGCGCCCTCGCGGTCACGTTGGCGCTCTTCGGCCTGCTCGCTCTCTTTGGATCGATTTTCTTGTGGGGCCAGGGAGTCATTTTCAATCCACCGGAGGGCGTCGATCTGGCTTTCCCGATTGCAGATATATTCATCAACGCACCGGCCTCGTTCATCGCGGCGTTTGGCTTATGGCGCATGCAACGGTTGGGGTATGTCGTCTCGCAATTCGTGGCCGGTTTTTACGTCTACGCTTCGGTGGAGATCTTCGTCGACCTCTGTCAGCACGGCGCCGCCTCGACGGGAGAGTTCATCGCGATTTTAATCCCGCAGGTCATAGCGGTGATCGTGGCCTGCGTGCTTGTGTTCTACCTCTGGAGCATTCAGGATCTCTTTTTTTGCAGATCCCGAACCAGGATAAATTCAAACACTGTACTGTCGATTAAATATGTGCCATCTTAGTTCGCAAGACCGCTCTTCAAACCTTTCGAAAGAGGCAAAATATGCGTTTCCCGTCCGTCCAGAAGACGCGAATGCACAGCACTACGAAGTCGACTGCCGTTACCTCGAGTTAACGCTGGGGCCGCGTTTGGAATCCAGCTGTTGCTACTGGCCCGATGGCGTGGAAGATCTGGCAAGCGCCGAGTAAGCAATGCTCGCACTGACCTGCCAACCTGGATAACAAAGCAGCGTCGAACGCCTTATCGCCCGATCCTGAATCTAAACCGGCAAGCGTCTGGATTGCTGGCGATTGCTCTCGCACGAAGATCAGGAGCTCTGGCTGCCGCAGAGGAGACCCCGCGCACACAATTTACAATCCCTGATCACTTATCCAGCGAACCATGTACAATAGACTTATGAACATATCATTTGAACCCGAAGCGAGCTTTCGATGAGCATCCCATCCTTGCTAAATGACGAACAGCAGCGATTCTGGGAATCTGAGAAGAGAACTATTCAGAATTTGCTTGAAACGCTGCAGGGCTGGGAGACACGCGACGCTGACCTTGAGCACCTGCGCCGAGCGCTCAGCCAACTCAATGAGCTGTTTCTGCTTGTGTTTGTGGGCGAATTTAACAGCGGCAAGAGCGCATTGATCAACGCTCTCCTGGGCAAGACGTATCTCAAAGAGGGCGTCACGCCGACAACCGATCGCATCCACATCCTGAAATACGGCGAACCCGGCGAACCCGACTATGTGAGTGAGGATGTGCGCGTCTTGCACTTCCCGGCCGAGATGCTGCGTGAGATCCACATCGTGGACACCCCCGGCACAAATGCCGTGCTCCGCAAGCATGAAGCAATCGCCCGCGATTTCGTCCCGCGCAGCGACATGGTGATCTTCGTCACTTCCGCTGACCGGCCGTTCACTGAAAGCGAACGGAATTTCCTGGAGGTCATCCGGCAGTGGGGCAAGAAAGTCATCGTGATCATCAACAAGGTCGACATTCTCCCTGACGAAGCTGCCTACCGGGAAGTGCGCGATTTTGTAGAGGATAAGGTTCAAGAATTGCTGGGATTCCCCCCCGAGTTGTTTACGCTTTCAGCCAAGGAGTCCAGCTCCGGAGGGAGCCCCTCGGTTCCATCGGGAACTCAACATGGTTTGAAAGCGTTCCAAACCTACCTTACTTCCACGCTCACCCAGGAGGAATTAATCCGCCTCAAGCTGCTCAGCCCGTTAGGCGTCGCTCTCAAGATTACCGACGAAAACATCGAGAAGGCTCGTGAGCGCGGGGATGTGCTTAACGAAGATGTAATGACGCTCGAACGGGTCGAACATCAACTCGCTTTATACGAGAGCGACACCACACAAGAATTCGACCGCCATCTCGCCAAGCTCGACAACGAACTGCTCGAGATGCGTTTGCGCGGCGAGGAGTTCCTCGATGACCGTCTGCGCCTGCTCAAAATCCGCGGCATGCTGCGCGGCGAGCAGCTGCAGCGTGATTTTCAAGAGATCGTCATCGCCGATACCCCCGACCAGATCGGCCGCGAGATCCAGGAGATTATTGACTGGCTCGTGGAACGGGAGCTCCGCCAGTGGCGCTTGATGGCTGAGGAGCTCGGCAAGCGCACCGAAACGGACTCGCTCAAATCTGCGGCCAGGAAAGCCTCCGAGGGCTTCGCTTACAGCCGGCGTGAACTGCTCGAAAGCCTGGGCGCCAAGGCGGAGCGCGTCGTCAGCAGCTATGATGAGAGCGCCGAATCTCAACGCCTGACGTCGTTGGTGCAGGAATCGGTCGCCCTTGTCGGGCTCGTGGAAGTCAGCGCGATCAGTCTGGGCCTGATCCTCAAGGCGCTGCTGACCACGGCCGTCGCCGATGCGACCGGTATTCTCGCCGCCGGGATCCTGGGGGTGCTCGGGTTTGCGGTGATCCCCTACCGCCGCAGCGCCGCTAAGAAACAGCTGCGCGAAAAACTCACCACGCTGCAAACGGATCTGGAACGGACCCTGCGCAAGGATTTTGAGCGCGAACTCGGGAATTCACTTTCGCGGCTGCGTGAGTCGCTGGCTCCCTACCGGCGTTTTGTGATCAGCGAAAAGGAAAAAGTCGACGGCATCCTGACCCGTCTGGATCAGGCCCGCGCGGAACTGAAGCAAATGCAAACTTCGCTCGAAGAAGATCGCTAGGGCGATAGAGCCGATCCATCATTAACCCTGCTCGACCGAAAATTATAGCCACCGGGCTGCCTTGTTCAGGCAGCCCGGTTTTTTCGTAAGTCAAATGGCCCTGTTCGCGATTTATTGGGGGGCCGGCTCCCTCAGCTCATATTCCCCACCCTTGTCAGCCCATTTCCACGTAATTTCTAAGCTCATGTCTTGCCCTTCCTGAGCAGGGAACCCTCGCTCAACCCCAGGGCCTGGACGAACTGCTGTTGTTCTTTTGTGAGTGGGGCGGTCAGGAACCACTCCTCTCCAATCCTAGCCACCAGCAGTCCCCTGAACTTGGTGGTCATCATGAAGGTGGTGGGCCTGCGGGTAAGCTTCTTGTCCCAACCGATGATGTCGCTATCAGTCCTTGCCAGATAGGCGCGCATCACGTGCTCCATGAGGCTCCAGGTAAGAAGCGAGACGAGCAGGATAAAGCCCAGGACCTCGATGCGG